>CALRKB020000095.1:0-16394 GCA_943367755.1 Rhizobium sp. Q54
GTTGAAATGTTCTGCTAGCGCGGCAACGGGTGAATCAGTCATAGAAATAAGGAGTGACCCTGTATAGTTATTGCCTTATCCTATGCTGGTCAAACGCTTGTCAACCTTTACTTCCCTTAATTGTTAAGAAACGTGTGCGTAAGCCCTGCAAGCACACCCAAGGACTTCGGTCACGGGGAACGCGTGAACGTCGTGATTACGCCTGTAACGGGTGGTGACGATATCAAAGTCTGGGGCAGACCTACCGATGCGATCGCACAGTTAACCAAAGGACAACAAGTAACACTACTCTCCGACGGCAAGACCTACAAATTGGTAGCAGATTCACAGCCGGCACAGGTGAAACAGCCAGTTACCACCGAGTTAACAGCAGACCAGAAGAAAGCGATCGCACTTTATGTTGACGAACAAGGAGACTTACTCAAATTTTGTTGGGTGACGGCACGTAAAAAACTAGATGGGGTTGCCTATACAGAGGAAAGTATCAGATGTGCAGCCGCGTCTTTGTACATCGCAGCGCAGAGGAAGTTTAGTCTCTAAAGCAATTCTGACCGGGTAACTCCATAGGAAACCAGCACAACAATCAGCCAGTAGCATAGTCAATCCTCTATTGAGTGATGGTCTTGCCACATCAAGATCGCCACTACCACCAACGAGCCTGCAATTGCAATCTTTAACATGCCTGCTCCACAACAACTATGCTATCTGGGCTTACTTTTCAAGAATTGTAGCACCCTATCTATAGAAGCTTTCTCGGCAATCAGGTAACGCACACCTGGCAATTTCGTACTACTTACATACTTGTGATGAATCTTCGCATCCATGCGGTAACACCACCGCCAATACCAATACTCGCGCCCGCAGCGCTTCACCATATAAGACTCTAGCCAACCGCTAGAATGCCCTGCTCGCAAAGAAAAGTGTTGTGGAGCAGCGCCAGGTGAAAACAAATTATTTACAGCTTGACGGATATTTGCACCGTCAAAAGACATCGATGTCAAATACTGCTCAATATTCAGTTGCGTGTAGGTTTTGAGCATGAGTAAGAGCGGACTAGCTATTCGTTACCAGCGATCGCGCTCGGTGGTGTGTATGGGCTGAGGACCAAAGTTATCAGGCAGTTGGTCGAAAGAAACACCCAGTGCCACACATAGTTTCCTCATTTGAGAAACAGTTAGTGTTGGCGTTTGATGGCCATTTTCCCACGCGCTGATAGTCTGACGGGTCACACCAACCTCATCAGCCAATTGCTGCTGTGACATACGCCTCAATACTCTAAGTCTCATGATTGGTGATTCTAATTCTTCAGTCATATTATGTCAGATTTGCCAGACACTTTGTCTTGTTGATTGACATAATGTCGGGTTGAGTTTACATTAAGGTTGCTAATAAAACAGCGATCGCCCAAACAAGGAGATCGCTGCATTAATTAACCCCATCATCCCATGAGGTAAAACCCATGTGTAATGACGATGATGACGATGTACAGGTAAGCCAGAGTGTAACTAACCTGATTTACCTGATTGACGAGCTGGCACTGAATCAACTCGAATTGATCGACCTATCAGCAGCTCTCTACTACCGCATGGAAGCTGAGGAGGTACGCGATGAAGAATGAATTAACTCAACTCGATAGCGATCGCTTACTAGAAATGCTCCTAGTAGAGATGAATCAAAATGGCAGGAAGCTAATGCCGCTAGAAGTAGACCTAGCAACAATATTTGCAGTTTGTGGCCAAATACAGCTAGCCGCTAGGCATCCATCAAATACAGGTAGCTCAGCCCTAGTAGGACAACAATTTGTAGATACAATCGCGATCCATGTATCTAAGCTTTGTCCAGCGGTCAGCGAAAGCATTAGACGAGGTTGGCTTGAAGAGTACGACCAGGAGAAGGAGATCGACAATGAAACCTAGCTTTATCAAATCTATTGAAGAGCGTGGCACGTTCTGCAAAGGCTGTAACGCTCGTATCTTTTGGGCGATTACCAACGCAGGCAAGAAAATGCCCCTTGATGCTGGCAGTCTTGAGCCACATTGGGGTACTTGCCCTGTAGCAAAGCACTTTAAGAGGGACAAACATGGATAGCCGTCTACGACACAAGATTTCGTGCAACATCAGGCTGTGGCTCTATAAACGCGGGTATCTATGCCGCAAAATCGGTAGTGATGAGTGGGTGATCAGGAGCAAAAACGATGGTCGCCACCTGGCCTTACTGATACGCCGTGCAGACCCCAAAGACTTTGCGCTTACCTATGCGCCAGACCTGAATAAGTTCGCGCAAAACCTTATACGCGCTACGGTTCAATATGCGATCACAGAATATGAACTACCTGTTCCTCTGCATAGTTCCCCATACATACGCTAATCGCACAGCACCCGACTGGCTCATGTAGTCAGCGGTCTGCTGTGTGGCTTCCAAAACCACACGGTAAGGGCTTTAGGTCTAGAGCTAGAAGACAGCCGTCAGGCTTTCCCCAATTCACAGACCGAAGCCCTTTATACCTACAGAATGAATTAAGCCACAGTCGCGCGGCTTCCGGGAGATTCACAGGTCTATATCCATATATCTCCAACGACATCATGAATATCCTCGGAATTGATATCGGTCGCAACAGCGCCACTGTTTGTGCTTTGCATGAATATCCAGAACAACCATTGCGCTACTTCCAAACCCATCGCAAGGAAATCATCAAGCTTAAAGCTGATGAGGATGCGATCGCTCTTGTACTAGAATTCAAACCAATTGGCATCGTGATGGAGCCAACAGGTATCTGGTACAGCAATTTTTGGAAACACCTGGCTACCTATCACAAAATTCCGATCTACTGGATTGGTCACGGTGATTTAGCTGCACAACGCAAAAGCTATGGCTTTAGGAACAAACGCGATGATGAAGATGCCTTTGCTCTGGCACTTACATACTTTGACGATCGCTTTGTCAATGTTCACGGGAAGCCACGATATCTAAACTTCTCCACGGGCACAGTAACCGCTGTCAGAGACGCTTTCTTTGAGGCAGAGCAGATCGATAAGCTTCTGAATGCAACGATCAACCAAACTCGCCAGCGGCTTGCCACAGAGTTTCCTGAATTATGCCAGCGGAAAACAAACGTGACAGCCAAGCTAGGGCATAGCCCAATGTGGGGATATCTGGCAGGGAAGCACAAGTACAGCGCAATCATCAAGCTCCATAAAAACAGCGTGGCTAAATCTGTAGGACTTGACCTTACTGATTACACAAAGCTCCATGCAGAGCAAATCTGCACACTAGAAAAACGCTTACTCGACAAAGAAACTCAACTCAAACAACTTCTATCACTGCCAGAATTTGAGCTATATCTCAAGGTCTTTAAACGCTTTAGGTTTGGCATTCGCAACCAAGCATTAATGCTCTGCCAGTGCTACCCATTCGATCGCTTCTTGCTGGATGGTAAGCCGTGGATCGACTACGAGGAAGGATGCGATCGCGAAGGTAATCCCAAAATGCAAAAGCGCCCCCGTTCTTTGCGATCGTTCCAGTTGTTTCTGGGTCTGGGCTATGTAGAAAAGTCATCTGGTGACAAATCTACAAAGGCGCTGGGTGGTTCTGAAGTGTGTCGATCTCAACTCTATGCCTGGGTAATGACCAGCATCTTACCCAAGCGCCATGACTCAACTTGGCTCAATCAGCGACTTAACGAAAAATCTGGTGATGGCTGGACTCTAGACAAACTGAGGGAAAGCAAAATCAGTGGTAAACAGAAGGTTATTCGCATTCTGTTCAAGGTTACTCGGCTACTGTTCAATGAACTCAAGCAGGAAAATGATCTATTGAAAGAAGTTGGTTGATAAAAGGGCGATCGCGCTTCCAATTGCGATCGCCTTTTCCCCAGGTCTATAAAAACTACTAGAATGAATTGGGTAAATCAAAACATTTCGACGCTAGAGGAGAAAATAGGCTCGACATGGATGGCGTTAATACGCTTAGGCCGCACGAAGAGGATTTCGTTATCTACCTTCATTGGCATCAATAACATTTCATCATCTTCTGCCTTAGGCTTAAATTTAGATGCATACCAGGATTTAACTTCTTCAATTGTGTTAAACCTGAGGTTGGCAACGTGGTTGCCCTCAAGCATTAAATGCACGATATATTCGTCAGGTTTTCTGGGTTCTCTAGGCATAATTAATGGTAGAAATGAGTTTCACGTCATATTATGCCGAATTAATCACTAACGTAAATGACTAAAGGAATGTGGCTGGCGATCGCCATTGGTAATACTCACATTCGCGCTGCTGTGTTTGATGGTCTGGAGCTAGCTGCGGAGTATGTCAAACCGCATATAGAGTTACCTGAACTGGAGTACGAATTGGGACAGTGGTCGATCGATCGCATTGCCCTTGCTTCTGTCGTCCCAGACCTGGTGACTCCCTGGCATGGACTAGCGCATACGCATGAAATTACAAGCGATCGAATACCGCTCCAGGGCATTTACAGTAGCATGGGGGTCGATCGGGCGTTGGTGGTATTAGGGGCTGGCGTTACCTATGGTTATCCCATATTAGTAATTGATGCGGGCACAGCTTTAACTATTACTGGCGTTGACACTACCCCAGCATTGGTCGGTGGCGCGATCTTGCCTGGGTTGCGATCGCAGTTTAATAGTCTGCGCCAGAATGGTGCTTTGTTACCCCTAGCCCGCATTCCCAGCGAATTACCGACTCTTTGGGCCACCGATACTATTACCGCCATGCAAAGCGGTGTGATTCATGCTGTTGTGGCGGGACTAAGACGCTATATTGCAGACTGGCAAAAACAGTTTCCGCGCAGTCAGGTGATTATTACGGGTGGTGAAGGTGAATACATCCGTAGCTATCTTCAGGGTGGCAAACTAGATCATCAGTTGATTTTTTGGGGGATGCGATCGCTTTGGCAGCAACTAGAAAAGTCTAGGGTATAGATGCAAAGATACTGGCGCATACTGAGCTTGTTTTGGAGTACGGCGATCGCGGCGGAGATGGAGTATCGCCTCAACTTTGTCCTGTCAGCATTTAGCAGTCTGGGCAATCTTGCCGGTAGTTTGTTCGGGTTATTTCTGTTTTATCGCACGGGCTATACATTCTCTGGTTGGCAATGGGAAGAAGCATTAGTAGTACTGGGAATATTCACGATATTGCAAGGATTTGCCGCCACTTTCCTGGCTCCTAATCTCAGCCATATTGTCGATCACGTCCAACAGGGAACGCTGGATTTTGTGTTGCTAAAACCAATCAATAGCCAATTTTGGTTGTCTGCTCGCACGATTTCGCCCTGGGGACTGCCGGACTGTATCTTTGGACTCTCGATCTTGATTTATGCGGGAACGCATCTACATCTAGAAACTACTAGCTATTTGTTTGGTGCTGTTCCTTTACTATTTGGGTTTATCAGTCTCTATAGCATTTGGTTTATGCTGGGCGCGATGAGCATTTGGTTTGTCAAAATCTATAACGTTACTGAAGTGCTGCGGGGATTTTTAGAAGCGGGGCGATACCCAATGGCTGCTTATCCAGCATCCTATCGCTTCTTCTTTACATTTGTGATTCCCGTCGCATTTCTAACCACAGTTCCTTCTGAGACATTGCTCGGTCGCGGGGAAATGGTCTGGATAATTGGTGCAGGTATCCTGGCCGTATCGCTTTTATTTGCCTCTCGAATTTTTTGGCGCTTTGCATTGCGCTTTTATACCAGTGCATCTAGCTAAAGCGCTGAGGATGTGCCGAGCCACAAGATCGTTAAAATTAAAATTCGCACAAGAACTTTCATGGGACAGCAACTAAAAATATTACTGACTGGTATCAACGGACAGGTGGGTTGGGAGCTTCAACGATCGCTAATGCCCTTAGGAGAAGTGATATCCGCCGGACGAGAAGTAATGGATCTGACGAGTCCCGATAGCATTCGTAACGCCATTCGTAAATTTGCACCGCACCTGATTGTTAATCCAGCCGCCTATACTGCCGTAGATAAGGCCGAATTAGAGCCAGAATTGGCGCAGTCAATCAATGCCGTTGCCCCCGGCATCATGGCTGAAGAAGCATCCAGGCTTGGTGCAGCAATCGTGCATTACTCTACTGACTATGTATTTGATGGCGATCGCTCTACACCCTATCAAGAAACCGATGCCACCAATCCTTTGGGCGTATATGGCAAAACGAAGCTAGAAGGCGAAAAAGCAATTCAAGCTGTGGATATCCCCCACCTGATTTTGCGCACAAGCTGGGTATACAGCCGCATGGGTAAAAACTTTTTACTGACAATGCTCAAGTTGGGACGCGAGCGTCAGGAATTGCGTATCGTCAGCGATCAAATTGGCGCACCTACATGGAATCGTGCGATCGCCGAAGTTACAGCACAAATCCTGGCCCAGGGCATCCGCAACCTCCCAGAATTTCTGCGCGATCGTAGCGGCACCTACCACCTCAGTGCTGGTGGTGTGACAAGTTGGCATGGCTTTGCCACCGCAATTTTGGCATCCGATCCCCAGCGCTCCGAGCAAGTAGTTACTTCTATACTGCCGATCGCCACCGCTGATTACCCTACCCCTGCTCGACGCCCCCAATATTCTTTGCTTGATAATACTAAGCTCCAGGAAACTTTTGGTCTGAGCTTACCCCACTGGCAGCAGTCGCTCCAACTGGCGATCACCACAAACTTTACCTCAAATTAATCGCTAAGCAAAATCCCTGTGCTTAGAGCGCTAAGACACAGGGATCGAGTTTGGTGTTCTACCGATTGAGTCTGACATCATTTATCCTCACTTCTGGGAGGATTACTAATTAATGTGAGAGTGCCAGTTATGGCTCGTTGCTTCTTCAACGGAGAGTCCTACTTCATTTGCCGCACGTCCAAGAATTTTTTCTTCGCGTTGTTTGTCTTGATTGCGATTGCGAGCCGCCATTTTACGAGCTTGATCTTTAACTGACATAGTCCTATACCTCGCTTAGTTAGTGAATTATTTTTATCTGTAAGAGTATATTAATATAAAATTGTATCTAAAGCTACTAATATCAAAGTTTTGCCAGGAAATTTCTGTTAATTTTTGTTAAGCTCCTTAGGTGATGCAAAGAAATAACTATCAAGAAAAAGCCTGTTGGATTGCTCCGACAGGCTTTGATATATGTAGGAAAAATAGGCTGAGGAAGATTACCTAATCCACTCAGGAATTGCCTCTTCTTTAGTGTTAGTACGCCGCTCAGGGGTTTGGCGCTCAAACCTCATGTGAACAGAGCGGTTTTGCTCGCCATCCGCAGCAACTGCAAAGATGGGGAAATCGATCAGGCCATCTTGGAATGACATGTGGAAGCGGAATGTGCCATCTGGATTGAGGCTAACTGGGCGTCCAGCGATTGTGACATTGGCATCTGGTTCTGTTGCGCCATAAACAATCAATTCAGCATCAGCCACCAGCCAGAATTGACGTGGAATACCAATACCCGACATGCCAATACCTGACATGCCAATACCTGACATGCCAATACCCGACATACCAAGCCCATACATGCCGACACCAGACATACCAACGCCTGACATACCAATGCCAGACATGCCGATACCAGGCATACCGATACCAATGCCAGACATGCCGACACCAGACATGCCAACGCCTGACATACCGATACCAACGCCTGACATGCCAACGCCTGACATACCGATACCAATGCCTGACATGCCGATACCGGACATGCCGACACCTGACATGCCGATACCTATGCCTGACATGCCGACACCTGACATACCGATACCTATGCCGGACATGCCAACACCAGACATGCCAACACCAGACATACCGATACCTATGCCTGACATGCCAACACCAGACATACCGATACCTATGCCTGACATGCCAACGCCAGACATACCGATACCTATGCCTGACATGCCGACACCGGACATACCGATACCAATGCCTGACATGCCAACACCAGACATACCGATACCAATGCCGGACATGCCAACACCAGACATACCAACACCTGACATCATGCCAACGCCCGACATACCGACACCGGACATACCAACGCCCGACATACCGACACCAGACATGCCAACGCCTGACATACCGATACCTATGCTTGACATACCGACACCGGACATGCCGACACCAACGCCGGACATCCCGACACCAATGCCCGACATCCCGACACCAGACATACCGGCACCAGATATACCAACTCCAGACATACCAGCACCAACGCCCGACATACCAACGCCAGACATACCAACACCAGACATACCACTGCCGCTAGCCCATGCCCCCGTACCAGATGGGAATATGTAGGAACTAACTGACTCCTGCATCATGCCAGCACCCGACGTTTCACCGTAGAGGGAACCCGCTACATGTTGAGACTCAGCAGTGCTCTTGTCTGCCAATTCAGATTCATTGATTGACTCTAACTGGTCGGGAGTCACAAGGGCAAAAATGTTCTGGCCCTTTAATCCTTGTTCCCAGGAAACAGTGATGAAATGATCTTCTACCCAGTCAGATGGATACATGGGGGGAATACGCACAGATGCCGATCGCACCAGAGGTAACCAACGCCCGTCAGCACAACGATAGCCAAGTTCAACTATATATTCGCGATCGCTGACTGGTATTTGGAGGTAATACTCTCTTGCTAACTCATCACAGCCGTATTCCTGCACGCTGTGTGGAACTTGACGATCCAAATTAATACCAGTTGAGTCGTACAGACGCAGTGCGAGTTTTTGGCCACCTTGCTGGCGCTTTTTCTCCTTTTCAGAATTAGACACATCCCAATATGCATAAGCCCACTGGGGATCTCTTGGCATAAGGACGATGCGGCTTTCTCCATACCCTTCAGGTAAATCCCCCAAGACTTCATCCACTTGCGCTAATAATACCGACACTGGTTCCTCACTTCCTAAATCAAATTTCTTCGCTTCTATGGTTTCTTGTATATCTATATCCAAGTGGCGATGGGAGTTGGGCTCATGCGATAGCGATCCACTCTTTTGAGCTTTCGCCATCAAGATTGCCTCAAGTAATTGAGACTTACGCATGCGGCTATAGCGGGAAATTTCATATTCCTGCGCTACTCTACGCAACTGGCGTAAAGTCATTTCTTCAAGTGGTGGACGGTCTTTAGCCATTCGTTTTACTTCCGCATGGATGGTTTTCATCGCTAGTGATCGCATCGGATCTTTTTAATAACTGAGCTTAATAATCTATTGTTTGCAGAAAAAAATTGTCTGGTCAATCACCGATCGCCCTTTTCTGTAACTGTTTTAGTATTTACAAATACTTGAATGAGGGTAAATACCTAGTCCAAACCCTCTCCTACTCGATAATGCAATTAAGTTGAGGTTGGGGATCGCTCAGGATTAAATGTCATGATTTCCTAACATTTGTGATGACAGTAAAAACAAAGCTGTTTTTAGCTCGGCATATGACACGTAAAAATCCAGAAATGCGTCTTTAGTTGGGAGATTAGTTGGCCTAAGACTATTAAGATCAAAGGGAGCCTAACGAGATTCGTATGAAAAGAAACATTGCCAAATTTTTGACCGGACTATTACCACGCTTAATTAGCCTATTGCTTGTGGCATCGATCGCTTTAGTAGGATGTAGTGCCGATCCTGGTGGGTTAACCGGAAATTACGCTGAAGATACGCTAGCAGTAGTAAAAAGCCTCCGCTATACGGTGCAACTGCCAAAGGATGCACCCGATCGCCCTACAGCTCAAGCCGATGCCCGCTCTAAGATCAGTGCTTTTGCGGCACGTTACCATGCGAATACAGAAAGTTCAACTCTATATTCCTATACAACTCTCCGTACAGCTCTTAATGCGCTCGCTAGCTATTACAACGGTAGTACTAGACGGGGTGTGCCTGAGAAAGTACGCGATCGCGTTTTGGTAGAACTAGATCGTGTAGAGGCAGCTTTAGCCCAAGGTCGCTAACTGAATCGTTATAGCGATTGCTAGCAGTAGCAATACACTGATTTGCATCAACTGTGTTGCCTGTTTTATGGTCTCGATGTCGATCGATTGAGTCGCATTTCCTAACAAGGGCTTGTACTTGGCTATGCCCTTGTAGGTACTTATTCCTCCCAGTTGTACTCCTAGTGCAGCAGCAAATGCACATTCGCTCCACCCAGAATTGGGACTAGGATCTTTGGGAGCATCACGACAACAGATTTGCCATATTTTGTAGGGATGACCACTGAGTATGGCAATTGATAGCACGGTATAGCGACAAGGTAGCCAGGTTAGGATGTCCTCTAGTTTGGCGCTGAACCAACCAAGGTAAGTGTAGGGGCTTTCTCGATAGCCAATCATGGAATCGAGTGTACTGGCGGTCTTGTAGGCGATCGCCAGGGGTAAGCCACCAATCGCTGCATAGAACAATGGTGCAATTACTCCATCTGTGGCATTTTCGGCAACGGTTTCCAAGACAGCACGCAGAACTTCTGTTCGATCGAGATTATCCGTATCCCTGCCAACATAAGAGCTGAGAGTCGTTCTTGCTTGACTAAGATCGCCTGCTTCTAGAGGTAGGAGGACAGCGATCGCCGCATCTCTAAGACTTTTTCCGGCGAAACAGGAGGCCAGTAGAATGCACTGGAGCATGAGCCCTAGCCAATAATTTAGTTGGAAAGCCAGGTAAACTAATCCCCAACTTCCCAACCCACTGCCTCCAATCATTAGAATAGCTAGTAGCGTCCCAGCAATTTTCTGACCAGTAGCTGTTCTGATATATCTCAGGATCATATTTTTGCCAAGAGCGATCACCCATCCCATCAGTCTCACAGGATGCGGCCATCCCCAGGGATCGCCAATGATGTAATCTATAATGCTGGCAGTTATAAGAGTTGTAGCACTAAGACTTGACATATTTTGAGGCAATAGTAACCGGAGCGCAGTCTACTTTAATTCGATTTATCATAGGTTTAGCTGGATACTTTTGGAGAAAAAACGATGTAGCAACCCATAACACCATCTGTGGCATCTGTGGGCAAAGCACTGCCAACAATGTACGATCTGCCCAGTGATTATCCAGAGGATTCAGGATTGCCTGACGAGTTTCATCTTTACCAACCCCAGGTACTCAGCCAAACCTGTAAGCTATCAATCTATGGGAGCGATCGCGTTTTTATTGCTAGCGATCTCAACCTTTACTACGATCTTGGTCACCTGAATTGGTACAAACGCCCTGATTGGTTTATGGTGGTAGGTGGCACAAGGCTATATCAAAATAGAGAGTTGCGTCAAAGTTACGTGCTATGGGATGGAGGAAAGAGTCCTTTATTGGTTGTAGAGCTGATCTCAGAGGGGACAGAAGCAGAAGACCTGGCTAGAAATGCACCTCTTTAGAGGGCACCTTATTTTGCTGTATCTCCCTTATCTGCGATCGCCATGTTAAAAAAGCATCAAGTAACTTTGCTACGCATACCGGGGTTGAAAAGTTTGCTGTCTTACCAGCGAGCATGGTTGCGTGGAGATATGCTGGCGGGTGTAACGGTAGCGGCTTACTTAATTCCGCAGTGCATGGCTTATGGGGAGTTAGCAGGGGTGCAACCTGTGGTGGGGTTGTGGGCAATTCTGCCGCCAATGATTATTTATGCTTTGTTAGGGTCATCACCGCAACTCTCAATAGGGCCGGAATCCACTACGGCGGTGATGACGGCGGCGGCGATCGCTCCTTTGGTCGCATCGAATGGCGGCAATTATGCGAGTCTCGCTTCTCTGTTGGCTTTAATGGTCGGTATTGTCTACATTATTGGCTACATCGCCCGCCTGGGTTTTCTCGCAAACCTGCTTTCCAAACCAATTCTGATTGGTTATATGGCAGGGGTTGCGGTAATTATGATTACGGGGCAATTGGGTAAAATTAGCGGCATTGCCACTGAGGCAAATACGGTCTTTGGAGAAGTGGGTGAATTCTTCAGCAAGTTGGATCAAATTCATCAGCCAACCCTAATTTTAGGAGCTGTGGTCTTAGCTTTCCTGTTCATCATTCAGCGGCGCTTTCCGACTGCGCCTGGTCCCCTGTTAGCGGTGTTACTAGCAACGGCTAGCGTAGCGTTATTCCATCTCGACCGGCAAGGGGTAGCGGTAGTCGGAGAGATTCCGGCTGGCTTACCGCATTTGACTTTACCCAAAGTATCGACTCAAGACTTATCAACACTCGTAGCTTCAGCCATTGGGATTGCGATCGTTGGCTATTCAGATAATATACTGACAGCAAGGGCATTTGCTACCCGCAATCACTACAAAATTGACGCTAACCAAGAACTGTTGGCCCTAGGAAGCTCGAACCTGGGAAACGGATTGATGCAGGGTTTCCCAATTAGTAGTAGCGGTAGCCGCACTGCACTTGCTGACTCATTAGGAAGCAAAAGCCAGGTGTTCTCTTTAGTTGCTCTAGTTGTAGTCATCTTGGTGTTATTATTCCTGCGACCTTTGCTGGCACAGTTTCCGAAGGCGGCGTTGGGGGCGATTGTGGTCTATGCAGCTACGAAACTGATTGAAATCCCAGAATTTCTCAGATTGAAACAATTTCGACGCAGCGAGTTATTCTTGGCTCTGACCACAACAGTTGGAGTTCTACTCACAGATATTTTGGTTGGTGTTGGTATTGCAGTGGGTTTATCTGTGATTGATTTATTTGCCAGGGTAGCACGACCACACGATGCAATTTTGGGAGAAGTGCCAGGGTTACCTGGATTACATGACATTGAAGATTGGGAGGGAGCCAAAACTATCCCAGGTTTGGTAATTTATCGGTATGACGCTCCCCTTTGCTTTGCCAATGTGGAAAATTTCCAACGACGAGCATTGGATGCAATTGAGGCAGAAACAACTCCAGTAGAGTGGTTCCTGCTAAATACAGAAGCAATTGCCGAAGTTGATATTACTGCCATAGACACATTAACAGAATTGCACAGCGAACTAGCCGCCAGAGGTATCACCTTTGCCATGACACGTGTGAAACAGGATCTCTACAAACAGCTAAAGCGATCGCAGCTTTTGCAAAAGATTGGCTCTGAAAACATTTACCTTACCTTGCATACTGCGATCGCCTCATTTCAAGCCCGCGATCGCCATTTCAACCAGTGAGGCATTGAACAACTATATAAGAGTGTTCGTTTTTTGTGTAAATCGGGTTCCGAAGTACGTATTTGCGATACTTCAGAGGCTCTATACACAAAGTTCCGATCGGTCTCTAACATACGCCTAAGAAACGATCTAATTAGGCTCAAAGAAGTGACAAATTGTATCGTATTTAATCAATTTATTCAGGAAATAAAACACCCGCCTATTACACTGGAACCAAAGGAAAAACAGGCAGAGGCAAAAGTCGTTTCAGAAGTTGTTAAAGACCAGAGAGAATCGCTAAAGGAAAGCATTCAATCTGTGCCGAAAAAAGCTTCAAGCATATGAATCTCAACTGCTTAGGGTATTGCAGAAGCTATAACTGCCCAGAGCGGTCAGACATGCCAGACATGTAAGCGAATATCCTCATGGTGACATTTGGATATTATGCAAGCCAACAAATGAGAAATTTCAGGAGGAACAAATGATTTTAAAACAACGCGCTATCTGTACATTCTCAAGTTATGAAGCAGCAGAACTCGCCCTGCATGAATTAAAAGATAGTGGTTTTCCGATGGATCGAGTTGCAGTAGTGGGGCGTAATATCTACCACCATACTGAATTTACAGGAGCTGGTACAAGTAAACGGCTGGCAGATGTCGGTAACCTGGATACTAAAGAAAATAAAGCGGGAGAGACTGCTATAGATGGAGCTATAGCTGGTAGCACTATAGGGGGTTTTGCTGGTTTATTAGTCGGTCTGGGTGCCCTCGCCATTCCTGGTATCGGTCCAGTAATGCTGGCAGGTGCTGCGGCAACTGCTATAGCTACGGCTGTTTCAGGCGGTGTCATCGGTGCTGCTGCTGGTAGCTTGGCCGGTGGACTAGTGGGCTTAGGAATCCCCGAAGATCGCGCTAAGATCTATAGCGATCGAGTTGCTCAGGGTGATTATCTAGTCATGGTTGAAGGGGCAGAGGCAGATATCGCCCTGGCTGAGTCAGTTTTCAAAAATCATGACATCCATGAGTGGCATGTCTATGAGTTTCTCAGGGCGACTACATAGTCATGGTTGAAGGGTCACAAACAGATATCGCCCTGGTTAAGTCAGTTTTCAGTAATCGTAGCACTCATGACTGGTATGTCTATGATTTACCTGGCGGCTCGGTGCGGGCTGAGACAGCAATTTCTACCCATCACCCACAGATCTAGAAAATTAGCAGTGAGTTAACACCAATAACTACCAATAACTATAACTATAGTTAAGGATGACAATATGAATAAGATCCCTAAAATCAGCTCTACCCTGCCCCTACTGCTCAGCGTTTTGCTGATGGCAACTGTATCGGCTTGCAGCGGAGCTAAAACGGCATCTGATGCCCCCAATTCGACAGATAATAATGGGCAGGTTTCGACAACAAAAAATGCTAAAACCACCCAAGATGATGCTCAAAGTGATTTGCGCCTAAAACAGCTAGATTCAGATATTCGGGCACGGGAACAACGGAATAATCTAGGAGGCGATCCGCAAAAACGTGCTGAGACAGATTTGGCCAGTGAAGTACGCAGCAAGCTAGAGGCAAATATCCCTCTTGGCAAGCTCACTGTCACTGCAAAGAACGCGGATGTTACAGTATCGGGAGTGGTGGCAACACAGAAAGATCTGGATAAAATTCAACCATTAGCAATGGAAATCAAAGGTGTTCATAGCGTTACGGTCAAAGCTGTTGTGAAGTCATAAAACTATTTCCTATTACTAACTAATAGCTAAGGAGTAAGCCATGGATAATGAATTAGCATTGGAACTCAGCTTAGAACAAGAGTTTTCTCTAATACAACATGAGAAACAAGTTGCAAGCTTAAGTCAGGCTCAGGCTCAAGAATTATTGATTGAATCGTTACGACTGCTAATGATCAAAGATAATGCGATCCGGTCATTGGTGAAGTCTGGATGTGGGTTTGAGTTTAGATAGATTCTTAACGCTACTGGGCTAGCACTGCTAGCCCAGTAGCACGCTCCATGGCTAGGAAGATTGAAACCACGATCCATTAACTCCACTGTGGATTCAGAGTTGATCGACTCTGAATCCACAGGTCTTGAACACAGCCTCTTCCGTGGAACACCAGTGATGAAATCTGCTTTTCGAGTTACCTTTTGGGTGCGCTTGCGATGGGGCTAAATGTTGCTGTGGGAGCCCTGTTTAGTAGGACGGTCGTATAAGATAAAAACAAGCACAACCGTGTACCGTTACCTAATAAGCACGACGTAGATAATAAAGGTGATGTTTTAGATGGGAGGAAAGGTTGAATCATTATGGATCTGATGTCCATCACTCTGGTGGTACGCTGGTTAATAGGTTGGAGCTTGATGTGGCGTTTGCCGGGACTTCCAGACCTTTCAGTGGTTGACTCGCCTAAGGTCTCGGTCTTGATTCCGGCTAGGAATGAAGAGAGTACTCTCCCCCATTTGCTAAAAGCATTAAAGCGCCAAACGTTCAAGCCCTACGAAATCATTGTAATCGATGATCAGTCCATTGATACTACCGCACAGATCGCCGAACAGGCAGGGGTGAAAGTATTGCAGAGTGACCCTTTGCCCACAGGTTGGACAGGGAAAACCTGGGCACTCAAAACCGGATATGCAGCCTCATCCGGCGACATTCTCGTATTTCTTGATGCTGACACTGAGCCAGGAACGGATATGCTCCGTAGGCTGGTGGCAACCGTTCAACACTTAGGTGGTCTCGTCTCGGTTCAGCCCTATCACCGCACGGAAAAGCCCTACGAACTACTAGCCGTTCTGTTCAATCTTGTCGGCTTGATGGCCATCAAACTTGGAGCAAAAGGGGGTGTGGCCTTCGGACCGGCTATGGCCACCAGTAAGGAAGACTATGAGAAGGTCGGTGGCCACGAAGCTGTGGCAGGATATGTTGTAGAGGACTGGTTCATAGCTCATCTCTATGAGAGAGCGGGACTGCCAGCTAGTGCATACATTGGTCATGGCCAACTGAACTATCGTATGTACCCCGGTGGACTTCGCGACCTTGTTGTTGGTTTCGACAAAAACTTTGCGACGGCAGCCGGGCAAGTCTCTTGGGTGCGGATGCTGGCGGTTCTACTCTGGCTTTCAGGATTGTTCTGGGCGGCCTGGTGTCTGCCTGCATTCCTATTCAGTTGGCCGATCGCGGGGCATCCATCCCTACTATATACCGTTGTGCTTTATCTTGCCTTCGCTATACAATTAGCAATAATCGTCAGGCCAGTGGGTTCATTCGGATTCATCGTCTTTTTCTTCCCGATTCCGGTTGCCTTCT
>CALRKB020000096.1:0-16297 GCA_943367755.1 Rhizobium sp. Q54
GTCTTCTCGCCTCGAATAGCTTCCAGGGCGACTTTTGCTTTGAATTTGGGATTGTACTGCTTGCGTTTGTTACTCATGAACTACTCCTATCATTATTTCGAGTGGTTCAGAGCTTAACCCCCTGTCCAGTTTTTGGGGTCCACCTCACTCAACGAACTTTGTGGTTCGATGATAAGTGTACGAGTATCAGAAAGTGAGGTTTATATGCGAGTTAAGACTGTTCTTAAACTCGATCCTTTAAGTAAGGCTCGATTACCGATGTTTACGTGCCCCATCTCGGCGGGACAGCCCGTGCATACGGAGGATTACCGCGATAATGATTTCGATGCTTGCTTGTTGACCAGGCATCCCGATGAGACCTTCATCTTGCCAGTGGAGGGAGACTCGATGATCGATGCCCATATCTGTTCTGGGGATTGGTTGGTTGTGGATCGGGCGATCGAGCCATCGGATGGTAGTATCGTCATTGCTTCCATCGATGATGAGTTGACTGTCAAGCGGCTGAGGAAGCGCAACGGTCGGATTACGCTCGAACCCGAAAACGATGACTATAAACCCTTACATATTGCTAAGCACATGGAACTTACGATTTGGGGTGTGGTTGTCAAGGTGATTCACGATGTAGAGATATAGGGGTAAAGTGCCAGTTAGAGACTCGATTCACGAGGTTGTTAAGGAAGCAATCGCAAAAGATGGTTGGGAGGTCACCGACGATCCCTACGTCATCTCCTATGGCGAGCGGTTTTTGTTCGTCGATCTTGGGGCTTTTGCAACTACGCGCACGGGCTTTATTGGTGCCAGGAAAGGAGACACTCGCATTGCGATCGAAATTAAAGAGTTTCGAGGACAGTCTCAAATTGCGGATCTAGAGCAAGCGATCGGGCAGTACACGCTGTATCGTCTGTTGCTCGATCGGGTCGATCCGGAACGCGATCTGTACCTGGCTGTTTCAGAAGCAACTTACAGTGACATTTTCAGCGAGCCGATTGGTACGCTAGTAATCGCTGAACTGCCACTCAAACTTGTTGTTGTAAACTTAGAGAGAAAGGAGGTAAGCCAATGGATACCATCGAGACCTATCAAGCGATCGTCAAGCAGGTAATTTCTCATTACGCGCAACTGCGTCCTTCTCACGGAGACATTCGTTTAGAGACTGTATTCGATGATAAGCAAAACCGCTTTGCGCTCATGCAAGTTGGCTGGGATGGAGGGCGGCGCGTGCGTGGTAATTTGATCTACGTAACTCTGCTGAACCAGAAGGTCTATATCGAATACGACGGTATGGAACGCGGTATTACCCAAGATTTAGTTGCCCAAGGCATCTCCGAACAAGACATCATTCTGGCTTTTCTGCCAGATGCTCAACTTGCTGTCGCCTGATCGATGAAAGGGCATTTGGCAGGTGATCGCCGTTGTCAGTCACATTAAGGCTATATAAGCGTTAAACTTCGTAATGCAATCAGGATGATGGTTACACCCATCGAGACAGCCATCGTCACAGAGCTAGTTACTGTCTCAGTCACATAACGGTCACATAAAGCTTCCTTATGCTCCTTATGCCCAGAATGGGACATACTTGGTGTGCTTCTTTGAGGTATTTTCTGGGTCATAAGGCTTAACCAAGCCGACATCCAGCGTATCTTTGACGATCCGTGATGCCATCGAATAGTTCTCTTCCACGATTGAGTCCAAAAGCCGCTCTACCGCCACTTCATCATCAGTGGCGATCGCTCTAAACATTCTTTTGAGCAGGTCGGCTTTCACGGCAGAAAAAGTTAACAGTGCAGGTACATGCCAGCAGTTTAGCTGATAATGTCAACAGTTTATTCTAAATACGATTATTGTAACCAGAATCTATAACGAACTTCAGGCAAAAACAAAAGCCTGATTTTTAGCAGAAAATTATACCTGTTGAACTGCTAAACGAGTAGATGTACTAAGGCTTTGTTATATTTAGCTTTGGAATACTGTTTTGCCATAATAAATCTCGCGAAAGGGACGGTATTTCGACTATCCGTATATATTTACTGGTCAACAGGTTGAATAGCACAGAGAAGACGGTCTTCATCGCTGAGAGTTTTATTTGTTCTCAAATAATCACGAACCCAGCTACATGCATAGGATAAAAGATGCTCGAAATCTAGAGCTGAGTTAATTTTTTCGAGGTTCCACAAGTTAATAGTGTAATCGGCACTGGCAGAGGCAAGGATTTTTTCTTTGTGCTTGAAGCTAACTCCATAAACCAAACCTGTATGTCCTTTGAGGGTTTTTAAAAGATCGCCAGTTTGAGTATCCCAGATCTTAATCGTATTATCAGCACTTGCTGAAGCAAGAAGTTTACCATCGTGACTAAAACTAACACCTAATACCCAACCTTGATGTCCTTCTAGAGTTCTTAACTTAATAAATTGCTGGTCTTCTATTTTCCATAAAATCACAGTTCGATCGTCACTACCTGAAGCCAGTAACTGACCGTCAGGACTGAATGCAACAGTAATAACCTGATCGCTATGCCCCATCAACGTACCTCGTAAAGTATATGGTTGACTGCGGCAATCCCATAATTTAACGGTACGATCGTATCTTGCGGAGGCTAACCATTTACGGTCACGGCTAAAGCATACCGCGATTACTTCGTTTTGGTGTTCTTTCTCAGTCAGATCGAGGCTATTGAGAAAAACACCTTTTTCATTCCACAACTTGACTGTGCCATCGAAACTAGCCGAAGCAAGTATTCCACCAGATTTATCAGAACTAAAAGCTAGACCTCTCACTCGATCGGTATGATCTTCTAAAGTTTTAAATAACTTGAATTTTCCGCTTTCTAATTGCCATAGCTTTACCTTGTTGTCAGCACTTCCAGATGCTAGAATTTGACCATCATTTGTAAAGCAAACACTATCAACTAGATTTTCATGCCCCTCTAAAGTTTGATATGGCGTATCACCATCTTTCCATATTCTAATAGTTCCATCTGTACTAGCTGAAGCAATTAATTGGTCATCTGGGCTAAAACTTACACTCCAAACCGCATCTTGATGCCCTTTATAAGTTTTAATTAGGTTACTATTTAATTTCCATAGTTTAATGGTGTTGTCAGCACTAGCAGATGCAATCTCTTTCTCTTTGCTATTAGGCTTGAAGCTGACACTCCAAACTATATTATTATGACCTTCTAGAGTTTGGACGAGGAGACCATCTGGTTGCCAAATTTTAACAGTATTATCCCAGCTTGCTGATGCAATAAGTTGGCTATCTTGACTAATTGCAACTTTACACACACGATTACTATGACCTTCCAAGGTTTTAGTTAGCTTTCCTTGAAGTGTCCACACCTTGACAGTTTTGTCTGCACTTGCAGAAACTAGGAATTTTCCATCTGGACTAAAACTGATACTTGTAACTTCATCAGTATGGCCTTTAAAGGTTCTAAGCACACAACCATCGTGTTTTAAGAGTCGAACTGTTTTATCAGCGCAAGCTAAAGCGATTAATTTCCCATCTGGACTAAACTTAATATCTCCTATCCGACTGCTGTTACTTATTTGAGATTTGAGGGTGGGGGGAGAATAATTTAGATCCCACAGTTTTACAGTTTTGTCTTCCCCCGCAGACGCTATAAATCGATCGTCAGGACTGAAACATACGGACGTGACTTTCTCTGTATGTCCTGTATCTCCTCCAAGCACATCAACCCTTTGCACAGTCGTACCCTTAAGATACCAAAGTCTGACCGTTTTGTCATAGCTGGCTGAGGCTAACACTGAACCATCATGGCTAAAACAAACAGAGACTACATCAGCTTTATGCTCTGTCAAGGTATTAGCTAAAGTGCCATCAGAATGCCAAATTTTAATTGTCTTGTCATAACTGGCTGAGGCTAGCAATGTTCCTTCTGGATGAAAGGAAATATCCCAGACCATGCCAGAATGCCCCTGGAAACGATTATATTCCTGAATTCCAGCAATGATTTCCTGAAGAGTAGAAAAATTTTGAGAATTCATTCTCTCCTGTACAGTGGATGGTGCTTCCTTGAGTTTGTTTCCAGATTTTATGCTGGCAATCAGTGCTCCTAGCTGATCGTTGGCGCGAAAACGAACTTCAGCCAAGGAATTGAGGGCACTAATTTGCCCTTCTATGGCTTCATCTCTTTGTCTTTCAGCTTCTTTTAGTTTATCAAGTCTTTGTTTCTTACTTTGTTCGACAAATTCCGTTTCTAGCTTATTGAGCCAGTTAATTTCAGACGATTCAAGTATCTTCTCTAATCGAGGAAGATACTCTTTTTCTGCATCCCAAAGGCCACCTTTACCTTTTCCCAAATTCCAATCTTTAGCAACAGGTGTTAAGCGTTGTTGCAGTGCTAAGTCTTCCTGCTCTTCCTTGATCCATTTCTGTGAATTTTCCCATCCACGCACCAGGAAATCGTGAGCAGGCTCTACGTAAGGCTCTCCTGTCTCCTGCCCCTTCACTAGCAAACGGGCTTGGATCAACCGATCGCTCACCTGAGCTACACGCTTGTTCTCTTCCAAATCTGAATACACCAATTCGGACTCTGGCACCCGTCGCCGTGCAACTCCTCCTCCCTCGATCGCTACCATTCGCAGCATCACTCGTCGCATGGTGGCTTGGTATGCCTTGCCCGATACTTCACCAAAATCTCTAACGAGGTTGTCATACTCCTCCGTTGCTCGACGGGTCAGCGCTCCTGCCACTCCACCTAGTTCCACGTAGTCCTTGATTCGCAAAGCGCGATCGGTGCTACCTGGTTTCCACCGCTCATACAACTTGACGTACAATTCACTGAGGGTAAACGAGAGCAACGGCAATGCTCCTGGCATCTGCCCTACCTCATCAATCAGCTTGCCCACCAACTCCAGTGGCTCAAAATATAACGCTTGCTTGAGGGCGGGTCCCTCGATCGCATCCCGCAACTCATCCGAGTTCATCGCCCGTACCGGAAACCGCGCGTTCTTCCAGTGAGCTTTCAGGGGTGAGTTGAGGAACCGAGGCTCAAAATCAGACCGTAACGTCACTACAACGTGCAGTCGCTGACGATATTTTGCCAAAGCCATCCTTAAAAGTGACAAGAATCTTTGCCACTCCTTCTGTTCGTTCTGCTCCTGCGAATTGCTCTGTTCCTCACTCCCGCGATCGTCCTGGCTCATGGTAATGAGTTCTTCAAATTGGTCGATGACAAGCAGGAGCTTTGTATTAGGATTCGCTTGAATCCATGTTGCCATTAAATCAGCGAAAGCCTCAGGCTCTTGCTGGAGAGTTTGAGTAAGCGGATTGAGAGTACGATCAATTTCACTATGAAGGCTAGAGAGTTGTGCCTGCTCTTGGGGCTGATGACAAAAGCCTTTCAACTGCTCGAAATAGTCTATTACTAGCAGCAATTTAGCTTCAGATGTGGCGGTATGCCAAAGTTGCGCCAGTTTAGTTACATCAAGGGCTTTATCGTCTGAAGATTGTTCTCGACTATCAGGTGTAGTTGAGGTTGAACTAGCAACTTTTGGCTTTTGTTCGGATTTGGGATCGAGAATTGTTGCAATTATTGCATCCAAAAAGCTCACTTGAGCCAATTGAGCGATCAGATTAAAGTTGGCGATGGGTAGAACGGCTCTGGCTAACTCTGCAAAGGGAGATTTGCCTGGGCGCATGGGAGCGAGGATGTACCAACGTTGGGCTGATTTGTCCTTTTCTTGCTTTTGTCGAAGATAAGGCACTAATCCCGCTTTAACTAAACTGGACTTGCCAGAACCAGAAGTACCTAATACAACGGTGAGGGGACGGTGAGACTTTAGGGACTTGCGTAGAAATAGAATACCAGCTAGAGAGTTGATTTCTCGTAGAAGCAGCCAAGTAATCGGTATGGTATTAAACCGCAAGTCCCTTACAAGGCGATCGCTTAATTCCTCAACCAGTTTCTGCCTACCAAAGAAGAAATCAGCGTGTCGTTCTTCAAAGGATTTCAAGCCTCGATAGGGATTGTTTTCTTCATTCAACGCGGGGGCGGGTAAGAGTTGGGTTGGATCGAATCCAGGTTTGACGAAAATAAACTCGCCCTTGTCGTACTCGCGTTTCAGAGGGTAGAGTCCGGGTGCTTGACGATCTTTAGATAATTTACTGACGCGATCGCTCAGATACACGATCAGTTCGTGCGCGACGATTACCCCATCTTTGGTGTAATCTGCGTTTTGATATCGCCTTCCCTTGGCATCTGGCTCACCATCTTGTAAAGCCTCTAGCAGCGCCAAAGCAAAGGGAGAATGTTTTTCGTTATTGACTTGTCCTCGTCGATCCTGACTCAATTTGACAAAATCTAATGCCTCCTGGTCGTGGGCAGAGGAAGTAATCACTTGCCAAGCAGGGAAGCGAATAAAGCGATCGTAGTGTTCGCGGTGGATGGTTTCTAGTTGGGCGATCAGCTTGCGACTACTGCTAGCCCAACGAAACGTGCCTGCAAAACAACAGTCTAGAATCACGAGCAAATGATGGCACTGGAGTTCACTCAAGGCTTTATAGACTTCACTCATGGACAAAAAGGATCTCTCTTGTCCTAGCTTGGCATTTTGAGGGACTAGATAGCCCGTCGGCCCTTCATCGCTATTCTTGGGGAGTCCGTGACCTGCAAAATAGAAAATCAGGCGATTGCTTTCTGTTGTCTTGAGTTGATTGGGAAGGTTTTTGGTGAGTAGGTCCTTGAGGTTTTCTAATGTTGCTGGTAGATAGGGTTGTGGGAAGTCCTTGAAAGTCTCATCATCAAAACGAGGAGAAAACAGGTAGAAAATGTCCTCTTTTTTGTAGCCGTATTGTGTCTGTAAGAGATTGGCGATCGCTCTCGCATCACTGACGGGTGTACTTAGGTTCTGGATTTTCTCGTCCTCGTAGCGATCGATGCCGATGACGATGGCTAGATTGCGTTCGAAGTTGGTTCTATTATGTTCCCATTGCATTTCTGCGACTCCTTTACCTATCTATTTTTGCCTTATTAAATACCTCAATCGACTGATTGTATTACCTTGATTTAACCTTTCTATTTAATTGATACGAACGCTTCATAAATATTTACTTCACCTACTCACTACTCCAGACATATTGCTCACATGTTATCTTTGCTTCTTTTTGTTCTATAGTTCTTGGCTCTCGAAAAATTGGATGATTTCGCAAGCGATCGCATCCGACCTTAAGCCAACTTGCCCAACTTGCTTGATACACTTTGATACTGCCATCAAGCCTAGCACTAATAACTTTTTTACCATCATCACTAAAGGCAACTGATGAGACAAATTCATTTTGTTCTTGCAGAGGGAACCCAAGTAGTTTTCCTTGGATGGTGGATAGCTGTATACTTCCATCTTCGCTGCTACTAACAAGCTTGCTGCTATCAAGGCTAAAGGCTATAGATGAAACCCGCTTCTGGTGTGCCTTAAAGGATTGTTGAATCTCATTTGTTTCGACGTTCCAAAAATGAAGATTTCCAGCTTCATCACCAACGATTAGTATCTTGCTGTTTGGGCTAAAAGCAGTGGCACTCCCTTTCGATATTGGCTTGCAAGAAAGTTTGACCAAGGTATCTTGTCGTAAGCTCCAAATGCATACTTCAGCTATATCGCCAGCTACGATATTTTGCCCATTTGGGCTAAATGCAATTTGTACAGTAGCATTTGAGTGCATTATTTTTTGCTCGTTTAGCATTTTTCCTTGTAAGTTCCATAAACGGATATTAGAGTCTATCCCTCCTGTGACAATTCTTTGTCCATTCGGACTAAGTGCTGCAGAATAGATGCCTTGAGAGCCACCACCAATCACTACGCTCTTTGGTGTGCCATAAATATCCCACAATCGAATTATTCCATCGGCACTGCCAACAATGATTTGTTGATCATCAGCACTAAAAGCAAGAAGGTTCACACCAAAATCTATTTTTCTTCCGACTTTAGATTTCTGAAGCGGCTGATTAAATCCTGCAAGCGACTGGCCAATTTGACCGTCTTTTACCGATCTAAAAACGATCACTGCATCCCTGCCTCGATATTCTTCAATCGCAATGAGTTTTCCATTGGGACTGATTAGAACGCTAGAATATTTTCCCCCTAGATTTGGACTAGGTAAAAATTGAGTTGTCAAGTCATCTACTATTTGAAGATCCCAAATCTTGATTAATCCATTTGTGTCTCCGCTTATAAGAAGCTTTCCATCTAAACTCAAGACAACACCAGATACTTGAACAGAATGTTTAGGCATCAATTGAGTAATAAGTTTTTTATTTAGCTTGGCATCCAAGTTCCATATTTTGATATTTCCATCTCGATTCGCACTAATAATGCTTTTCCCATCTACAGTAAAAATTGCTGAAATAGTAAAACCCGTGAAGTTTTCTTCCTCAAATAAGGCTCCCACCCATGCATTTTTTTGGAAGTGCCAGAGGAAAACCTCATCGTTGGTGTTTGTAGTAAGTATTTTCAAGCTATTAGAGCTGAACGTGATGATTTTGATCGATGATTTTTGCAGTTGTGGTAGAGCGCCGAGAGCTTTACCTTCTGTGGTCCATAATCGTATCTGCATATCTTCGGCAGCACTTGCAACTGTAGATCCATCTGAACTAAAAGCCAGAGCGGTAATGCGTCCTCCTCGACCTCCAAAGTCTGGTGTCAAGGGCTTGCCTTGCCGATCCCAAATACGAATTTTGCCATCTTCACTTCCTGTAACAATTTTTTTCCCGTCTCGACTGTAATTAACCGTAGCTATTTTTGTGGTAGATGCTTGCTGAAAAGGTAATGAGACTGCTTGACCGTTCAAGTCCCATAATTTCACTGGGTAGGGCATTAGAATGCTAGTACAAACGACTGTATTACCATCAGGACTAAATGTAATTGCATCGCATGTATCATTTATCTCTTTCGGGAATTCATGTAATAGTTTTCCTTCCAGACTCCATAAAGAAGCATATCCTCCAGAAATTGTAGCAACGGCTTTTCCGTCGGGGCTAAGCGCAAACGCATCGATAGTCCGATTTTCCTGAACAAATTGACTGCGCTCTCTAGAAACCTGCGTAGCCTTAAGTAAACTCGATTCAACTACATCTTGCATATTCCAAAGCATTCTGGAACGATTTTGTCCTATTGCCTGAATTGCCAGTACTAAACTATCAACGGGATCGATTGTTAGTAAGATTTCTGCTCTAGCTGCCTTTTCTCGTAAGTCCGTTTGCTGCAACTGAATATAAATTGCAGTCGTAAAAATACTCAATGCCAAAAATGCAAAACTTGCCAATCCCCATCGCAAGCGCATATTTCTTCTTTTTTGATTCACACTGCGTCGAACAAACGCTGCTTCTGTTTGATTGAACCAAGTATTAGGTGACTCGAGTACTTGACTGAGTAAATCTAATCGTGGATTTGCATTCCAAAGAAAATTGCTTTTCTGTTGATGCTTCCATTCTTCTGCTGCAGGTGTTAACTGTCTTTGCAAGATGAGATACTCTTGCTCGTTCTTTTTCCACTCCAATAATTGCTGCCATCCACGTACCAACGCATCATGAGCTGGTTCGATATAAGGTCTCTCTTCCATATCTTGACCGCTAACTAACAAACGGGCTGTTAAGAACCGTCGAAGAACTTCTTGCACTCGTCGTTTTTTGGGCTCAGGATACTCTAATTCAACCAAAATTACCCGTCTTCGTGCCAGCTCGTCACCGACTGCTACCATCCGCAACATAATGTGCTGGACGATCTGAGCGTATGCTGGGTCTTGTTTTACTAATGACTCATACTCTCGATCTGCTCGTTGAGTGAGCGATCGCGTTACTCCCCCAACCTCATCATAATCAGCCCAAGTAATTACCCGCTCAACTGAATCGCCTGTTTTCTGTGCTTCTAAATAGCGACGAGCTAATTTTAGATACAACTCGCTCAAGGCAAAGGAAAGAAGCGGTAAAGCTCCAGGCATTCCCGCCACTTCATCAATCAACCGATCGACTAGATCTCCTCGATCGCTCAAAGACTCGAAATACACCACTTTCGCTGAAGCTGGCTCTTCAATTACTGCCCGTAATTCTTCACGAGTCATGGCTGGAACCACAAACCGTGCATCCTGCCAAAGGGGTTCTAGGGACGTGCTTCTAAATTGCGGTTCAAAATCCGATCGCAACGTCACCACTAAGCGCAATACATCGGGATGAGCCTTAAGCAGATCTGCCAGTAAGTTTAAAAACTGCTGTCTTTCTCGATCGCTGCGACAGAGGGTAATTAACTCTTCCAATTGATCGACCACTAACAATAATTTAGTCTGGGGATGGGTTTGAGTCCAGTTTGCGATCGCTTCTGTAAAAATCTGTGAGTCAACCCGATCGGTTTCCGATCCTCCCAACTCTTTCAAAGCAACGTTCAAGCTATTGAGTGGCGATTCACCAGGACGAATCGGAGCCAAAATTTTCCATGTCTGGTATTTACATTGATGGGGATGCTCTTGAGGCTTTAGTTTTTGGTTTTGGGCTTGCTGGGTCTGGGCAGAGCCGTCTAGATGGGCAATCAAACCCGCTTTGACTAAACTCGATTTACCCGAACCCGAAGCACCGAGGACGACGGTAAAAGGGCGATCGCTCATGGCATCGCAGAGCTTGTCAATCAGTGCAGTTCTGCCAAAGAAAAGAGCGCTATCTTTGGTTTCGTAGGACTTTAAGCCGCGATAAGGATTGTTGTCTTCTAACTCATCGAGGGAAGGGGCAGGCGGCAGATTCAGTTCGTGTCCGGGAGGGAGAAAAATGAATTCGCCCTTGTCGTGTTTCTTCAAACACCAGATTTGGGGAGTTTGACGTTGATGTTTGGCATCGGTGGGAATTTCAACCGAGTCGCGCAGGTACAAATAGAGTTCGGTAGCGGTAATAATGCCATCGCCCGCCGGTTTCCCATTAGTTGCTGGGGGATAAGCATCGGCTGCACCACTGAGAGCTGCCATTAAAGCCGCCGCAAAGGGGGAGTGGTTCGTGTTGTTCTTGGCAATGCCGCGATCGCCTTTTAGATAGAGGTTATCCAGGGCGTACTGGTCAGATGCGGCGGAGGTAATCACCTGCCAAGCGGGATCTTGAATGAAGCGATCGTAGCGTTCTTTGTGGATGGTTTCGGCGATCGGGATGAGTTTGCGGGTACTCGACCAGCGGAATGCTCCGGCAAAACAGCAGTCTAGAATCACTAAGCAATGGCGACAGGAAAGTTTTGCGATCGCTTCTTCAACCTGTTGCATGGGGAGATAGGTAGAAGCATCTCCTAGTTTGGCATCTTGGGGAATCAGATAGCCTTGGGGGCCGTCATCGCCATTGAGGGCAATGCCATGTCCGGCAAAGTAAAACAGTAGGCGGCTAGGGGTTGCCGTTTTGATGGCTTCTGGCAAGTCGGTTTCTAACCATTGTTTTAAATTCTGGGAGGTTGCCTGGCTTTCTGTGAGGAGATGGACTTGATAGTGATATTTGGTTTGTAGAATTGTGGCGATCGCTTCGGCATCTTGTCTGGCTGTTCCCAATGCAGGGATGCCGTTTTGGTAATCATTAATGCCAATGATTACTGCGAGGTTGAGTTTGAATTCTGAGGCGTTCATATACACGCAAAAACTTGTAAATCAGTTTTAGGAGGATTTACTCGTCACGGGAACTGTGTCTCTAATCTATATCATTTTCCATATTGATTCCAAGGAATATCTTTAGAATTTTTTATAATTGCAGTCCCCTAAACCCAGTAAAATCCTAAGTGAATTCATCATAAGGTGCGCAAACATGTCTGAGATTGAAGCTGTAGCTAGAGGTTTACTAGAGTTAGATGAAGACGATCTCACGGCAAGGCTGGGATTGCTCGATCGCGAGTTGAATTCCGGTGCGAGGAGTGCGACTTCGATTGATGATTTGATCGATCTGCCCGTACCAAGAGCTGGGCTTGGCGATTTATTGAAGGCTGGTCAGAATATTTTTGGTCCTGCCAGTGCTGGAGCTTATAAAGTCCTCTGTTCTGACGTAGAGGACTTAGCAAAAGACTCAGATCTGGCTAAAGAACTGACTAAATTAATGGATCAAAAAACTACTGAAGCTTCTGCCAAAGTGGCGGCTTTACTCACTCCTGTTTTGGCAAGTAGTGGATTACCGCAATCGCTCGCGGTTGTTGTTGGGGCATTGCTGGTGAAACAGTTAGCGCACGGAGCAGGTGATTTTATTTGCACTACTTGGAAAAAGAATATTGAAGGAACTCCTGATAGTACGCCTCCAACTTCTGAATCTCCTGCAAATTGATTCGTAAAGTCTCGATCGTTGTGAGTCGGATAACTGTTCGGCTTGCGCCTACCAAGCTATCCGACCCGGTTTTATTTTCGGACAAAGCTATCTCTGCCGCCGGAACAGACTGGACTCCCTGGTGTACGCCTGACCGAATCCCTTCGACCAGTTCTGACGAGTTGGGAGTATTCACGCCAAATCGCAAACCACCCGAAAACCGAGACCGTTGAGCCGAAAGATGGGATAGAGATGGTTGCGACACGCAGACCGACAGAAACCGGGATCGTAGTCCCACGAACCGCCGCGCATCAGCCGTCTAGGCCCTACACTTGTTATCCTGGCACTGCCATCAATCGGTGCTCCTCGATAACTATCATGCCAACAATCGGCACACCATTCCCACACATTACCGTGCATGTCATACAAGCCAAACGCATTCGCTGGGAAACTGCCTACCTCTGTTGTTTGCTTTCGATAAACACCTATGGAACCTGTCCCATAGGTGTCGCCGTTGTAATTCGCTAGCTCTGGTGTAATTGTCTCGCCAAAATGGAAAGGAGTTGTCGTTCCAGCCCGACAGGCATATTCCCACTCAGCTTCGCTGGGTAATCGATATTTCTTTACTGTTTTCCGAGACAGGCGATCGCAAAACTCCACCGCCTCATGCCAGGACACTTTCTCGACCGGGCGATTGGAGCCTCTGAATTCAGATGGATCGGGATCTAAATCAATCTTGATTTTCGGTAGAGAAGCAACAGCCCGCCACTGAGCCTGGGTGACTGCAAATTTGCCCATAAAGAAGGGTTGTATTGTGACTCTGTGCTGGGGATCTTCATTATTCGTTCGCTTTAGTTCGTCGTAAGGCGATCCCATCAGGAACGTTCCACCTGCGATCTCCACCATCTCCAGCGTTACACTCCAGCCTAGATCTTCCACAAAATATTTTGCTTGCCCACGATTATAGGAAATGTTGCAAATGTTAATCTCCTCCATTTTTTTGCCAAACCACCCCTGCTTTTCGATTGTCTTTCTGATAACATTCACCATAGGAACCTGGAATTCAAAATTCTTCAGTATAGATAACTGTTTCGCTGCATCTTGTTTGCGTTGTTCCTCTATGCGCTGCTGTTGCTCGAATTCACACTGCTCTTCTAACGCTAGTTTCTGTTTGAGTTCCTCTTGCTCTCGTTGATACTCTACTTCTTTAGGAGCAATTAGCGGTTGCTCAATTCGAGTCACATCTTGATCGCGCAATCCCAATGACTGCTGAAAACTTTGCAATCCAGAACGCACAGGTTCCTCGATTGGATACTTTGCTGCGATCGCTGTACGAAACTCCTGTTCGTAGCTTTGTAACTTAGCTTCATATTCCTGCTGTGCTTGCTGCCTCATCTTCTCTTGATAGGCTACCTCTGCGGCTTTTAGGATAGGGCTTGAAATCTCCTCAACTTCTCCATCGGTCAGATTTTTCTTAGCTTGAAGTTTTTTTAGCTCGTTCTTGACGGGTTCACTCAACGGATAAAAGCCGCCTAGAATCAGAGCATTGAGCCTTCGTCTATAAGCGTCTTTGGCTTGTTCGATTGGGACTTGCTCCTCCTCCAAAATCTTTTCAGTTTCCTCAATGGATAAACCCAATTCAACCCTCAATTCATCAAGAAGAAGCTTTTCGTAATCCGCTAATTTACGATCTTCTAAATACTCTCTAACTTGATTGCGGTACTGTTCGATCTTGGGGTCTGCCTCCAAGGACTTGTCGATATCCAGATGAATTGCAGCCCGTCCTTCCGCAGAGAGCGTTGAATTAGGAACAGAGACGAGGGACGGCTTTCTTTTGAGAATTGGCTTCAAGTGTTCTGGAATTACGGTGGTCTCAACCACATTTATCACCTCCAGTTTGCGATCCACCTCGGTTACCGCCGATCGTACCTTTGAACTACCGGAGATCTCAAGCTGAATGGCATTTTTGCCAAACTCGTAGGCTTCCTCGATCGAACAGTCGTATCCCAGTGCTCGATAAAACCCTTTTGAGAAAGCAATGGCAGCATCATCTCGAATTTCCTGGTTCATGCCGATCACGTAATCAATGTGATTGACAATGGCATTAGCCTGCTCTTCCGAATAGCAAGCATTCAGCAAAACGCAGCCAACATTTCTGGAAAATAGCCTGAACAAATCAGACAGAGCATCCGCCCTTACCCACTGCTCTCCTCCATCATTACCCTCAAACACCAGTCCCTGTTGACCGCTACCGTGTCCGCAAAAATGTACTATCTGCGGTTGGTGACGAAAGAGCAGATCTTGCAGCTCCCCAACGCGCACCGCCAAAGCATCTTCTACTTGAAATTCCTGTCTGCCACGAGATTTTACGATCGCATCTTTCAAATCTCGAATCTCGCGATCGAGGTTGAGGTCTTTGCGGGGGTTAGACGCGAGAATCAGGATCTTCATGATGGTTGAGGTGTTCCAAGGCTCTTCAATGCTGTTTAATTAAAATAATGGCATAGTTTTATCTCCCGTATACACCTACTCGTTTTTCGATCGCGCGATGGAGATTTTCCTTCATCAAGATTGAGATCGGGAAGCTTAAACTTCAGCACCCACCGCTAAGAAAGCTGTCCAATAACGAGGATGACTATACTCAGGCATAGAACGCACGATTTGCATCGCTTTTTGAAGCGCGATCGCCTTATTGCCCGATATCAAATAATGTTGATAGAAAGCTACCATTAATTCTTTTGTGGCGGCATCGCTGACACTCCATTGACTAACTACCACAGTTCTTGCCCCTGCAATCAAAAAAGCTCGGCTTAAACCCAGCATTCCATCCCCAGAAATTTTCCCCAACCCTGTCTGACAGGCACTGAGAACGATCAGATCGGCTGGCAGATCGCGATTCTCGGCTACTTCTCTGGCAGTAAGCAGTCCGTCTTCGGGTGCATTGGGAGAAAAAGCGACAAAGGATTCCAGTGGATTGTCCATATAGGCAATACCGTGGGTGGCTAGATGAATGATGTTGTGGGTTCGAGCCAAATCCTTAACTGCTGTTTCGGTGGCTTGCTCGCGAAGGAGTAAGGTATGTTGGCGATCGCCTAAAGACTCAACAATCGATCGCGCTTCTTCTTCCGCACCCAATAAAGGTGATAGCTCGATCTCCTCACCGCCTTGAGTGGTAATTCTAGGCATTAGAGGATTGCCCACTACTAAAACCTTCGATCGCGCTAAGGTGGCATAACAAGGTTCGCTGCGGATTTCTGCTAATGTCTGGGCAGAAGGAGTATAAAGTAACGACCAGCGATCGCTCATCCAGGTGCGATCGGGTAGTTGGAGCGCGGCAAAGGGAACTAACCACAATGAGGCGTGGGGTTCGATAACGAGAGTGCTACCATCAGTTGGGAGAGAATCCACTACTGGGGCAACGAGATCGGTATAAAATTCTTGCAGTAAGGTGTCTAGATCTTCAGGCGGAAATTCTACTCGCTCTAAGCTTTCCACTGCGAGTAACTTGCGATCTATGCCACGGGATGCTTCATCCACATGCATGGCTCTGCGCAAACGGGCAACTTTTTTCTCCATCTCGTCACAGCCTATAGGACTTACATGACCCGACACTTGACCGTTAGGGGCAACGGCAAAAATAGCGATGCGATCGAGCAGAACGTAGAAAACGAGTCGAGCGATCGCTGGGGCTTCCACAAGAATGACATTTCGATCTGGCTCCCCTTGGGTTCGATCCACTGGCGTGCTAATCGCTTGTTGTCTCTGTTGTTGTGCCTGTGGTTCAGTTGGTTCGGGGGCGATCGCTACATTTTCCTGAAGCTTGGGGCGATGCCGATTATTTCCTTGCATTAAATCCTGCAAGGCTCTACCTCTAGCACTTTCTGCTATTTCTAAAGCAGCTCGATAGTCACCACCATCTCTTTGGGCGAGATCGAGATGGGCGATGAGTAATCTGTCAAAGATATCTTTGATGCTATCGAGAAAGCTGACCTTTCCTTCATCAGTAAGTAAGTCTCGTTGTCGCAGTTCGCTTAATCGCAG
>CALRKB020000097.1:0-15544 GCA_943367755.1 Rhizobium sp. Q54
AATAACTGTTTCGAGCGCTTGGAATACCTCTCCTGGTTCAATCTCGGCAGAGGTCAAGGTAAACTCTTTTAGTTGCATAAGCTTGGCAAGCAGATTAGCGCGACAATAGCTAATTTACCAACTCCCTGGCTTAACCGAACAGTATTGCACCGCGATCGATTGCTAAGAGTTCGGTGAGGCCATTAATGCCAGTGGCAGGATTTGGCTCCAGTGGATAAAGATGCTCGGATACTACCTGTGTTGGGCCGGCACCAACTAGATAGTGCAGCATGCGACTCTTGGCACCATTATTTTGCTCCTTCGTGACTTCACTATCCTTATCCTGAGCCAAGGCTGACTCGGTTGCGGCGAAAATGCGAAACGGATCGCCAGGGATATCCTGTACTAAGGTGAGAGCCTCAAATCCCAGGTTATCTTCGATCCCTTTGGGGGCTTCCCCTGTGGTAGCAGGTAGGTAGCGGGATGGAATGGGTAAGCTTTGCAACCACTTGCCTGTCTCTAGATCGAACTCATCAATAAATGCCGGAATCCCAGCACGGGTGACCCCTTCACTAGATATATAGACCGACTTAAAAGCGAGCGCTAAACCCTCTGGATCGATCTCCCCTTTGGGATAAAACTCACCCTGAGGATTTCTTAAGAAAGTAACGCTCTCCACCTGCACGCGATCGAGTTTTGGTTTATTCGTTTTATTTGGTTGATCGGATTTCCCTTCATCAATATCAAGTTTGAGCGTATAAAATCTTGCGGGTGCTTTGTCGCTGCGATCGTCAGAGAGTAAATAAAAGCGATCGCGATCGCGGTCATAGGCGATCGCGGATAGACCACCTACAGGAGTATCAGCGAATTGTTGTTTGGGTAATTGATATTCATGTAAAAACTCCAGCTCCAATTTCAGAAAGCCACGTTCTGATGGTGCAGCCTGGCATGAATAAGCTGCATTTAAAAAAGTTAAAAAAGTCAAAAAACAAGTGGCTAGGGTCAAGCCTAACAACTTGATATAAGAATAAGCTTGCGATTTCCAACTATCCATTTGCTCGATCTAATTGCTCGAAGGCTGACAGATACAAGCTTAGCTTAGAACACAAGCGTCCAGTGACCGAACGATTTTTGGTGAGGATGTGCTGCGCTTCGTAACCTCTTACTTCTTTATGATTAGACTTACTCTGGCAACACGCCATCATCAACCATTTCTCTTCTAGTATAGGTGAGTGGGAAATCAAACAGCGGCGATCGCAGTTCGATATAAGCGACTTCGGGCATAGATACTAATGTATTAGCGGCTAGCGTACGCGGATTATCAACCAGGGTTCCAAATACCTGCCTCGAATTAGCTTTGATTACTAATCCATCTCCTTGAAAGCCGTCAATGAGAGAAAGATCGGCATCGCCTGGCTGCAAGCTTAAGTCTTTATAGATTTGTCCGAGCGTCTGCCACTGCTTCATCCATCCAGTGCGATTGCGACGCGCGTACTCCAAAGCTTTTTCCACAACCAAATAGACATTACGCCAGGTAATATCATCTCTCTTCAAAATCTGTCTGAGTTCAATCAATGCCTGTTCGTGTTCAATGTTAAACTTAGTTAGTGGCAAAGGGCCAACTAATCGCTTTGGAGCCTTACTTAAAGTTAGGAGCGCCTGTACTACGACAGATTCTATTTCATTAGCTAGTTCCTCATAAGCCCTCTGACGCTGTTGGATCAGTCCTTGTTCGCAGGTAGCATATAGAGGTGGTAAGCGATTGAGGGAATAGGCAATAGCATCTTCTAACTTCACTTTCCTCGCTAAAACCATTGCCAACCGTTCCATCTGCTTCTGCGCGATCGGTACGATTACCTTTTCCAGAGCATTCACAAAGAAGCATGATGCTGCCAGCATATAGGACTCAAATTCCTTATCTGGAACATTTTTAGCCTCAAGGTGATGATTAGAGAACTTATCAGTAGTTTTGCCCGATTCGTTTGGTCGATGGCGATCGTGGTTTTGGCTATCTAAGTCGCGATCGCCTACTTGATGATTGTGAATTTTAGATCTTTTCAAGTAGCTCATGATTTCAGATACACGGCGTTGATTTGGATCGATCGCCGTATTCAGTGGCACAATTCCTTGACTACCATTCACCAAAGCTTCTTCCAGAGCCGCAGGTACTTCTTTCCACTTCAACTCTGGGTTGTTTAAAAGCTTGCCTAGCTTGCTAAGCGAAAGAGCTGTACTTTCTAGCTCGATCTGAGGCATAGGTTTAGGATGCCTTAAGGGATCTTTCCGCACAGCAATCATTCCCTGTTGCACGGCATTGATAATGTGGGCTCTGAGGTCGGTATTTGCGCGTTTTCGCTGTTGTAGCCAGCCGCGATCGGTGCTGGCATAGAGGGGCGGCAGACGATTGAGTGCGTAGGCTGCCACCTCACCTGGGACAAATTGGGTTCGCACTCTGCTACCAAGACGCTGGATCTGAGATCTAGCTTCTTCTATTACCAAGTCTTCTAGAATGTTTCTCAGGCTAATTACGTAGTCAGTGGGAAGAGTAGTCACAGTTTTTGCCAAAACGTAGGAGTAAAGGTGTTAGAGCTAATAGGTGAAAAGTAGTCTGATGACCTGATCAAACAATACCCATTTCCAGAAGGTATGTATCCAGTATTTTGGCTGAGGCAACCATAAAAGATTGTGAAGAAAAAATTTCCACAGACCTGTAGCTTTTTTGTAGTACGTGTGTTACATTGAATTTTGTGGCGGATAGCTCAGTGGTAGAGCACCTAATATCCTTGTTCATAACTAATCCGCAAGGGTCGAAGAATTAGGGTTATCGACTTCAGATCGGGTTGTCGGGGGTTCGAGTCCCCCTCCGCTACACCAAGACTTAAGGGTTTCATGGGGCGAGAGTTTTCTGGTTATTTATTGTAATGACGAGGAAACACAAATCCTTGTTCGCAACTTGCCGCTTAATATTCCGTATCAAAAGTACGAATAGCTAAGAGGCCGAAGAATTGAGGGTTATCTGGCGTACATAGGTTCGATTCCTATCTCGCCCCCCAATTTTCCTGCATGAAGCCGAAGGGAACATCCTCGGTAAATAAATCATGGGGTGGTTAGCTCAATTGGTAGAGCACCATATTTGCCTGCAAAGGACGGAGGAACGAAGGTTATCGCTATTAACGATTCACCCCTTTGTTCGCTCGAGATACGGGTTCAATTCCCGTACTACCCCCTCTCCATTTATTGCCCATCAGGGCCGGAGGTTAAAACAACTATGAACTATAAATTCTATACACAAACTTCAATTAATACACCTCAGAGTCAGCCAATCCCTGGTAGAGGATCTGAGATGATCCAGGGTCGCTCTGGTGGCTATATGTTTAACGCAGGCATCTGGAGCATGTTGCATCGTTGCTTGCTAATTGGTACTGCTAAGAGCACTTACTACGCTGGCAAGCGTGAATTAACCGATGATTTTGCGAACGTTATTCGTGAGTGTATCTATGAAGATCCTGCTCGCGTAGCGCAAGAGATTATCTATGCTAGTGATGGTCGCGCCATTAACAACAGCGCTCCGATTTTTGCCCTTGTACTCTTGTCTATGGGGGAAACTCCATCAGCCAAGAGAGCTTTTGCGGAAATCTTTCCACAGGTTGTACGCACTGGTAGCCACTTCTATGAGTGGATGAGCTACAGCAAGTCTATGCGTGGTTTTGGCAAGATCGTGCGCGAGTGCGGTAAGGCCTGGCTATCTAACCCTGATGTGAAGGCTCTGGCTTACCAGTTGCTGAAATATCTGCAGCGTCAGGGCTTCTCTCACCGCGATGCACTGCGACTATTTCATGTCAAGCCAACTAGCGACGAGCAACAAGCTCTATATAACTGGGTGGTCAAGGGTTGGGCAGAACTTCCTGCTGAAATCCCTTCCGAGCCTCTAGCTCAAATCTGGTGGTATGAATGGTTGAAGCGCAATCCTGAGAAAACTCATGAGGCGATCGCGCGCGGCCACCTAACTCATGAGATGGCAGCTCCGGTGGGCAAAATGGATCGCCAGGCATGGCAGTTGCTATTCCATGAGATGCCAATTGGTGCGATGTTACGCAACCTAGGCTCCCTAACCGAGTTGGGAGTGCTACGTGCCGATGTAACGAAGAATCTTCGTCGTTTGGAATCGGTACTGAATAATCGCGATCGCCTACGCAAGGGGCGCATTCATCCAATTGATGTACTCAAAGCCCTCAAGACCTACCAATCCGGTGGGCAGTTGGGACGTAGTAAGAAGACCTGGCAGCCAGTACCACGCATTGTGGATATTCTGGAAAAGGCAGTGGAATTATGCTTCGATGTGCTGGAACCAACTGGTAAGGTGTTTATGCACGCAGTTGATGTGTCTGGTTCGATGTCTGCTTACACAGTTAGTTCTGTGGGACTTACCTGCTGCGAAATTGCCACCGCGATGGCGCTAGCTACGGCCAAGGCAGAAAAGAACTACGCAATCCGTGGTTTTGCTACTGACTTTCGCGATTTGGGAATTACTGCGAAGGATTCCTTTAGATCGGCTTTGCAGAAAGCATCCAACCAAAATTTTGGTGGAACTGACGCTTCTGTGGCCTACGACTGGATGATTAGACATAAGTTCAAGGCAGACGTAATCTGCTTCTGGACTGACTCAGAGTCATGGGCTGGTCGTCGCCATCCTAGTCAAGCATTGGCAGAATATCGCCAAAAGGTAAATCCTGAAGTGAATGCTGTTTATGTGACACTGGCTCCTTACCAGATTACACTAGTCGATCCTCAAGACCCAATGTCTTGGGATATGGGGGGCTTCGACCCTGGTACGCCGCGCATCATTCAGATGTTGGCAAAAGGAGATTTGTAGAGTTTGGGGCAGGATTGATAAGATCCTGCCTTATTGCGATCGCTCAGAGAAATCCTCCAAACTATATCCATTGAATGCGGAAGCCCTAATCAACAATGCCCACACTGAACTCAAATGCTAGCTAGATTGCTAGTCAATGGAGCAAAGAGTGTCAATCCACCTGGGATACACACTACTTCAACAGGAGTCATACCAATTATCTCACCATCTACGACCACTTTTTGAGGTGGAGTTGCCGTAACTTTGATTTTGGCAGTTCTGAGGCAAACCAGTCCTTCCTGCTCGATTGGGGCTTTTACCAATGCAGAAGTAAATAGCTTGCCGATCGCATCGATCGCTAGCAGGCGATCGGATAGATTGAGACTCTCATTTTTAGAAATACCAATCGTGACATCGAGTAACCCATCGTGGGGAATGACTCCTCCCAATCCCTGTGCTAACACTGAAGTCGGAGGAGCAGCATTAGCAATAGTCATGGCGGCACATTGAAACTGACTGACTGCGCCATCAATTTCCACTTCAACGGCAAAGAGTTGCTGTTCCAAAAGCTGCTGTGCGCCCGCTACTAGATAAGCTAGGACACCTAAGCGATTCTTCATGTCGCGATCCGCCCGTTCGACAGTTTCTGCTTCAAAGCCAATGCCAGCAAGTAAAATCATGGGAAAATTGTTGCAGCGAGCAGCATCCACAATGCAAGTATTACCTGTGAGGATTGTTTCACAAGCTGGCTTCAAACCTGTGGGAATTCCTAGTGCCACAGCAAAGGCATTAGCAGTACCTCTGGGAATAATGCCAAGTGGAATTTTTGTGCCAATTAAAGCATTCGCAACTGCTGAAATGGTGCCATCACCACCGGAAGCAATAATAAAGTCAGTGTTGGGATCTGTTGAGTTGCGCTTCTGAATCGCGGCGATCGCCACTTTTGCCTGCTCAGAAGGATCTAGATCGCGTTTTGTGAAAATAACATTCAGGTGAATCTGAGGTTCCAGAATTTGGCGAATCAGTGCCAGATCCCAGTCGGGATTTCCCTGACCCGCCACTGGGTTAAAAATCAGATGGGCGACACAACTCTTGGTCAGCGATTGCAGGACAACATCTGCTGTTGCCAGGTTGGTAGCAAGAGGGACATTATGGATTTTGCAGATCCGCAATAAAGTTAGCAGATCGGATGCGAGCAATAGTGGAGGATCGGGATCGAAAAGAAAAATTACGCACGCTACCTCCCCTGCCATTACTCGCGCCGCAATTTCCACATCACCGCCATCGCGTCGCGATCGCACTTGCTCGATGCTAAGACCAGTCGCAGCTTGAATCTGTTTGCCTGTGTTTGCAGTTGCAATTAAACTATAGCGAACCAAGGTCGTCCGGTACTTTTGCGCCAGAGCAACTATGTTAGCCTTTTGGCTGTCATGGGCTATGCAGGCAATGGAGATTGGCATCGTTTTTTACTCATTTTGCTGATTGAGGCTTCATTCTGACTGAGTTTATATTTCCTGAATTTAATAGTAACTCAGCTTGTCAAAACATCTGAATGAAACCTATACATTCACTGCTGTTACAGGCATGCCAAGAGCATCGTCCTTTGAAGCGATCGGGGATTGTGTGAAAATAGGCTAGAACCCCAAGGAGAAATTACTATGCTTTTTGGTAGCCGCAGGCAATTAAATATCGATTTCCTTACAACCTTAAAAGGAGCGGTGATGCTCCTACGCGATCCCAGTCAGACGGAATCAGTTTACGATGTTGAAGATGGATTGCGCCACTCCAAGGCAACTCAACAAGCCGTTGATTTTGTAAAGTCCAAACCTGAAATTGCTCAGCTAATCGCGGAGCGATACACCCCTCCCAAGGTAGATATGGAATTCTTGCTAAAGCTGCCGGAGGATTCCCTTGGCTATACCTATGCCTCTTATATCAAGGAATCAGGCTTCGATCCTAACTTCTATCGTCAGATTGAGGTAGAAGATGATGTTAGCTATGTACTACTGAGAATGCGGCAAACCCATGATATCTGGCACATCGTGGCAGGATTTACAACCGATGTAACCGGCGAATTAGGCCTAAAGGCATTCGAGTTGGCACAAACTCATCGCACCATGGCAGCGGTTTTGCTAGCAGGCGGATTATTGAGTACGCTATTTAAGTCGCCAGAAAACCTCGATCGCTTGCTCGATCACATTGCGGTAGGATATCGTATGGGAACAAAGACAAGGCCTTTCTTAGCCCAGAAATGGGAAGATAATTGGGAGAAGTCACTAGCAGTATGGCGTAACGAGCTAGGAGTGGAGATTATGCCAACCTATATCGTGTGAGTAAATGCTTGAGTACCTTATACAGGATGGGGTTATGGGATGGCTGGGGAACCTAAACCAGGAAATCCAGGACGGTTTCTCGATCAATCTGCCAATCGTCCAGGAGTGCCCCGCTTAGGTTGGCTTGGGCAAAATTGGTTGCCAATGCCCGAGTGCGAGTCAATATCGCGCCACTTAAATTGGCACGATGAAAATTAGCCCCGCAAAGATTGGCACTCAGGAGATTTGCCCCACTCAGATCCGCACCTTGCAAATTCGCCCCACTCAAATTCGCCCCACTCAAGTAACAGTTTCTCAGGTCAGCCCCACTCAGATTGGCCTCACTCAAATCTGCTCCCAGTGGATAGGCTTCGCGTAAGATGACTCCTCTGAGATCCGCACCTTGCAAATTCGCCCCACTTAAATCTGTAACGCTCAGATCGAAACCTTGCAACCTTGCTCCCTTCAAATCAGACTTACTAAGATCGGGAACCTGGTTTGAATGGGATTTTCTCCATGTGTTCCAGGCAACAACTCCCTCCATGAGTAGTTGAATTGAGCCTATCTCATTATCTCCGAACTCTGTCTGGAGTGGTTGTACCCCTAGCTCCTGACCTAACGACATTGGGGATTTACTCCCAGGTTTTAGCGACTGACTTTGGTTGCTAGTAGGTCTCCATATTTCGGGGATCGCGGAGAAGTTATCTGGTTGAACGAGCATACTGGAGGACAAGGATTGGTTCCAACTTTCTCCAAATTGCTTTGGTGCGCTGGGATCGATATCGAGCCATCCATCCCTGAGCAATATTTCCCGCCATCGATATTCCAGCATTAAGTGTCTCAGGAAGAAATCAACTGTGTTTTGCTTAAGCCAGCCCTTGCGAACAGCAATCATCCCAAATCTGTCCCCGTCTCGTTGTTGTTCGTAAAGGATCTCTTGAATTTGCGCTTCGCCCAAGAGACCTGCAGCCTTGAAATACTTTCCGAGCGGATCTTTGGGAACTTCATGAAATAACCGAGGCCATTCTTCCACGAAAAATTGAATTGTTTCTGGCGCAATCTTACCCCAAAAGCTGAGAATCTCACCCAGGCGTCGATCGCTATATTTTGATTGGAACTTTAAAGCCTGCTCGACCACTGTTAGGGGAATCAAGTCTGCTTGATATAAGACGGCCCCCAGTGGTTTTAATATAAAAGTTCCCATGGTTTCTGTCGATTTATTGGCTAGAAACATTAGTATAGTATTTCTAAAGTAGGGGCGAACAGCCATTCGCCCCTACAATCAATATGCTATGGCGATCGCGCCACGGACATCCATGCTATTTATTTGCCCCAGGCTTTATTATTTTCGTACTAGAGCATAGAATCTGGCATAGTTTCTGTAGCTCCCGTAAATACCTTAGCGTTACAGCTACAATCTTGGCATGACTGACGAATTATCCCTAAAGCAAAAGATCGAGGCGATTTTGTATCTCAAAGGTCAGGCTCTGAGTATGGACAAAATTGCTGAGTACGCTGATTGCGATCGCCCTACCATCGAGGAAGGGTTGATCGATCTAATTGCCGAATATGCCCACCGCGACAGCGCCCTAGAAATTGTTGAAACCAATGCGGGTTTTGCACTGCGCCTCCGGCAAGAGTTTACCGAACTCGTGCAAAAAATCGTACCTGCCGATTTAGGTCGGGGCGAGCTAAAAACCTTGGCCGCGATCGCGCTCAAAAATCCGATCGCTCAGGTAGATTTAGTGGAATTGCGCGGTTCTAGTGCGTATCAACATATACAGGAATTAGTCGCCCAAGGATTTGTGCGGAAAAGACGGCAATCCGATGGGCGCTCCTATTGGCTAAATGTTACTGATAAGTTTCATCAATACTTTGAACTAAAAGATCTATCGGAACTGATTTGATTTGTGATGCGTCTATATATTGAAAAATTCACAAAAGTGATTAGCATCCCAGTTACAATACCTACCTAACACAAGTAACTACCCAAGTTAAACCAAGTTAAAAATGGATATAAAAGCCTGGAGTATTACCATAACTGGTGTCACCATTGTAGTCGGAGCGATCGCGTACCTGATTCTGGCGCACCCATTTTCTAAGGCACCCACCGAAAACCTCGAATCATCGCCTTTGAACACCTCCAAAATTTCTCCTCCAGTAGATAAAACTGATAATTCTCTTCGACTTAAACAAGATAAATTAGGGCGAGAGTTATTCCAGTCGATGCTCGGTTGCGTCAGGAGCGAGATTGCCAAACCTTCCCAGACAACCCCTGAGGCGATGCAAGCCACGTCACTAAATTGCTTCATGAAAGTGGTAGTACTAGATCCAAAGGGTAAGGTACGCACGGATTCCGAGGAACGCCTAACTGCCGTGGTAAAGGCATCTGGTATTTCGGTTGAGCATCCTAAAAGTAATGGTCAGGCATCCGTGCCTTTGCAACAGTTGCCGGATAGCTCTGTTTTTACGCTCCCGGTTGCGATCGCTGGTAAGTCCAAAACTTTTCTCCTGGATACAGGCGCTTCCTCTTCAATCGTTGATACCCAAACCGCTCAGCAATTAGGGATTAAAGGCACAAAATTCCCCAATCATTTGCTGAAGTATTTTGTAGTTGGGAATGACTGCTCGAATGTCAATGCCACCATGCACGTTTTGCCACCGCTTAGCGTCGATCGAGCAACGGTATCAGGACTGGCGGGTATGGGACTATCGCGGACATCAATTCCTGGCAAATTATCAGGTGTATTGGGGATGGACTTCCTCAGTGGTTTTGATGTGGAGATCGACCCTAAAGCCAAAGCGTTAAAGCTATTACCTCATTCACAGTTGCAAGCATCAGCTAGCCATAACGCTATCCCCCTCATAGGTAAAATGGGCGTGATGACGTCACAGGTGAGCATCAACGGTCAGGCTCCATTCACCTTTGCCTTAGATACAGGTGCCGATGTCATGGTGATATCAAAACGCACAGCCCAAAAGCTCGCCCTTGATGTGGCAAATGCTGAAGAGATAGAAGTACAGGGTTTTTGCGGACGCGAAACAGGTAAAAAATCTCGCCTCCAGCGGTTTGAGATGGGTGGACATCAGGCCACAGAGATGGATGTCGTGATCCTCAACAACAATCTGTTGGATTTACTGGGTGTAGAAGGTATTGTCGGCCAAAGTTTCTTAAATCAATACCAGCAACATTGGCGATTTGGAGATCGCGGTGTGCTAGGATTCCCCACCCAGGGTAGTTTAGTTTTAACCAAGCTGCAACCAACTAGGTCAGAGGATAAGTAGATTATGGCAGTTGTCGATCTAGTCCACCGCAAACAAGCGGTTACACGTAGTGTTTTTGATCGCTATTGACTGCAATCAAAATTTACATAGCTATATTTACCTAGATACGTATATGCTTAAGAAAATGTACTAAATGTTACAAATCCAGCCATTTATCTACTATAGATAAGTAAGTTATTAGAGATTCAGTTCTGTACAGGAGCAACACTATGATCACTTCATTATTTGCATTTGTTATATCTGTACTGGCCATAGTTAGCCTATTCTTCATTTTGAGCTATCTGGTATGGGCAGATAGAAACCATACACCAGAGGTAGTTGCGGCAGAAGCCAGTCTTTTTTTCCAAAAGGTAGAAACTGCTTTTCCAGTTTTGTTAGCCATTGCGATCGTGGGTGCTTTGATTTTGACGCAAATACGGTGGCAATAGACTGACTTGACGAATAAATCTTGCATGATCGCCCTGCACGGACAGTGCAGGCTGGAAGTTAATGGGGGAAGTTACAGAGGATGACCCGTGCCAGAGGTAGCGATCGTACTCGCGTTGGGTCAAAACTTGGGGCAACGCTTGGGTCAGCGCTTGGTTCAATGGTGCGGAATATGCCGCGTCTGCTCCGGCTTGTCTGGGCAGCATCCCCACGATGGTTGGTGCTTAGCCTTGGCGTCACCCTCGCTGACTCCCTCCTGCCCGCAGTGCAACTCTATGTCACTAAATTAATTGTCGATCGCGTAGTTGCCCATATCAGCAGCTCTACAGTTAGCCTCCAAACTGGTTGGGATTGGACGCCATTAATTAGTCTGGTGGGACTAGCTTTTGGTCTGAGGCTAATTCAAGATGCTCTCCAGCAAGCGAATAGTTATACCACGCAGGTCTTGAGCGATCGCTTTGCACTCTATGCCAATGGTGTGTTGTTACAGCAGGCCATGCGTCTGGATCTGGCTCATTACGAATCACCAGAATTCTATGACATTCTCAATCGCGCCCAGCAGAGCGGCAGTAATTATCCTCTACGAGTTTTAAATACGCTCACTAACCTGATCGGTCAATGCGTGGGATTTATTGGCCTGATGACTCTGCTACTGCGGTTTAGTCCAATTGTCATGCTGCTACTATTTGTGAGTGCAATTCCTTCCTTCTGGGTGGGGGTTGAATATTCCGGGAGACGGTTCTGGATGCTTCGCCACCAAACCCAAAGCAAGCGATTGGCAGACTACTTTGGTGATGTCCTCACGGAACAGGAATATGCTAAGGAAGTGCGATTGTTTAATTTGGGCGATCACCTGGTTAAGCAATATATGGAAATCCGCGATCGCTTTAATGAGGAATCGCGCACCCTGGCGGGGAAACAGGTGCGTGCCAAATTAGGGATTGGCATGCTGGCAAGTTCTGGCTTTTACGCTGCTTATGGCATGGTGCTCTATCAGGCGGTGCGCGGTGCGATTACATTGGGCGATCTGACTATGTATGCGGGAGCATTTCAGCAGGCACAGGGAGCATTGCAGGGCATTTTAGCCAGCATCGCGCTCATCTATGAATACAATCTCTACGTTTCCCAGTATTTTGAGTTTCTCAGTTTGCAGCCACAGGTGGTAGATTGCCCTTCTCCTCAGGCTTTTCCCATCCCAATTCGCACTGGTTTAGCGATCGCGGATGTCAGCTTCACCTATCCCGGCGCGAGCGAACCTACGCTCAGACACATCAACTTGTTCGTGCATCCTCATGAATGCATTGCTCTAGTTGGAGCCAATGGTTCCGGTAAAACGACGTTATTAAAGCTACTAGCCCGTTTTTACGATGTCGATTGCGGTCAAATTGCGATCGACTCCATTCCGCTACAGGAATTTGCGCTGGAGGACTTGCGCGCGAATGTTGGGGTACTGTTTCAGGATTTCGCCCGTTACGCGCTCACGGTTACCGATAATGTCGGTTTTGGCAATTTGAGGGAGCACGATAACCAGGAGCGCATTCAGCAGGCAGTAACCGATGCGGGGGCAACGGAGGTAGTTAAAGATTTAGAGCATGGTTACGCCACAACGCTCGGTAAAATCTTTGCAGGTGGGGCAGAACTATCGGGCGGACAGTGGCAAAAGATCGGACTGGCAAGGGCATTTATGACCCCAGCCCAGATCTTGATTTTAGATGAGCCAACGTCAGCGGTCGATGCGATCGCCGAGCACGATCTCTTCCAGCGTTTCCGTCAACTCACAAAGGGTAAGATCACATTTCTAGTCAGCCACCGCTTCTCTACTGTACGCATGGCCGATCGGATTGTGGTTTTAGAGAAGGGAGAGATTGTGGAAGTAGGCAGTCATACTGAACTCTTAGCAAAAAAGGGATTGTATGAGCGCATGTTTCGCTTACAGGCAGCTAGCTACCAGGAGGAAAGCTAACCAAGAACTCAATTTGGCTCAAAGCTAAAGTCTACTGAAGCAGACTCAGAAATATCTATAATCAACAAGACGCTACTTAATTAGCTATGTTTACCCAACTTCGCATTCAAAACTTTAAGTCATGGGCAGATACTGGAGACTTTCGGATGGCTCCTTTGACAGGATTTTTTGGTACGAATAGTTCTGGTAAAACAGCAATTCTGCAATTTCTGTTGATGCTTAAACAAACAGTTGAGTCAAGCGATCGCCAGCGTATTTTGCATTTGGGAGGCGATCAATATAGCTATGTTGATTTGGGAACTACCTACAATATTAGTCATAGGCATCAGTTACCTCAAAAAATAAAATTTCAATTTAAATGGATACCTAAATATATTAATACGCCGAGTTTGAGGATTCCTTATATGATGGAAACCTCTTTATTACAAGAGCATCTTTACACACTCAATAATAATAACCCTTTGATGTTTGAATCAGTGGTTAGTATTGAAGAAGATCAAATTACTCTTGATCTCTTTAAATATACTTTTAAGGTATACAAATATGCGGGAGAGGACTATGGATTGAATCATATAATCGTTACAAGCTATATGAGCAATAATGGTGAGCGAGCTTATAATCTTTCTAAAAGTGGAAAATTTTTCGAAGCTTGGGAAGCGCTGACACTTTCTAGAGGTCAAATTTTCTCTAAGACAAAGGAAATAGAAAGTTCTCACGTATTAAAAAATTATGGTATTTCGTATGATGTAGATTTATCAGACCTCACAGCAAATTTTGAGGATTTATTCCAAAACACTTACTATTTAGCACCGTTGAGAGAATATCCAAGAAGAACATATCAATGGTCTGGAGAGACTCCTCAAGGTGTTGGCAATCGTGGAGAATTAGCTGCTGCTGCACTTCTTACTTCGCGCAAAAAAAATCTGGAAGTTGAGGCTTCAGTAGCAAAAGCTCTAAAAGAATTAGGCTTAATTCACAGCTTCCGATTGAATAAAATCGCTCAGAATCGTGGTGACTATGAAGTATTGGTACAGAATTCTCCTAATTCGCCAGAAGTCCTAATTACTGATGTCGGGTTTGGTGTTTCCCAAATCCTCCCAATCCTGGTTTTATGTTACTACGCTCCCAAAGGCGCAACGCTGATCTTAGAACAACCTGAAATTCATCTGCATCCCTCAGTTCAAGCAGGACTCGCCGACGTTTTTATCGATGCGATTAAAACCCGCAACCTGCAAATTATTATCGAGAGTCATAGCGAACATCTACTGCGTCGTTTGCAACGTCGAATTGCCGAAGAAAAAGATGATTTTACGAATGAAGATGCTGCTCTATATTTCTGTAACATGAGCGATCGCGGCGATTCAGAACTAGTTGCTCTCGAACTCGATCCTTTCGGTAATATCAGCAACTGGCCTGATGGCTTCTTTGGTGACGAAATGGGCGATCTGGTTGCCATGACAGAAGCATCCATAAAACGTCAGATGAGCGTTGGAGGCTGATCGTGTATCGAGTTGTAGATACAAATGTCCTGATTGTCGCAAATCATAAAGCACCTCAAGCTTCCCTAGAATGCGTACTTGCCTGCGTCGAACACCTCAATAATCTACGAAAATCAGATATTTTGGTAATTGATAGCGATTGGCTAATTATTGGCGAGTATCGGCGCAAAAACTCTGAGAGCGGACAACCTGGAGTTGGAGATGCCTTTCTCAAATGGATGCTAACTAATCGCACAAATCCCAAGCATTGCGAGCAGGTGCACATTACTCAACTCGCAGAGAACGATTTTGTAGAATTTCCGCGATCGCCTTCTCTTGCAGGCTTCGATCCGTCCGATCGCAAATTTGTTGCCGTGGCCTTAACTCATCCTCAAAGACCTGCGATCGCTAATGCCGTTGACTCCGACTGGCGTAATTATGAGAGTGCTTTAGCTGATCATGGCGTCAAGGTAGACTTTCTTTGCCCTGAACTACGCCCAAAAGACTGATTTTTGGCCTAGCAAACTTTCGCGATCGCTGCAAGTCTCCCTTCTGAGGCTTTTCCTGCCAATCGGAAAAATAGAGTTTAACAGTCCAAAGTTGTTTCCAATTCCCAAGGTGTGACGCAAGCACTGTACTGATTCCATTCCTGGTGTTTTAGCTTCAGATAGGCAGTCACAAAAGGTTCGCCGAGCGATCGCATCAACACTTGATTCGATTTTAAACACCGCAATGCATCCAATAAGTTTCTTGGCAATGTTTTCACCTCACCTACAGGCAAGGGATCAGTATAGCTATTATTGTCCCGTCGCGGTCCGGGATCGCTTTTCTGAATTATCCCATCTAATCCAGTGGCGATTAGTGCGGCAGGCAATAGATAAGGATTGGCGGCTCCATCTGGCAAGCGAAATTCAAACCGCCCTGCATCTGGGATACGGATTGTATGAGTGCGATTGTTGCCGCTATAGCTGACAGTATTAGGCGACCAGGTTGCACCTGAGGTTGTGATAGCGGCATTGATGCGTTTGTAGGAGTTGACGGTCGGATTGGCGATCGCGCAAAGTGCCTCAGCCGAATTCAACACGCCTGCAATGAAATGATATAGCGGTTTTCAAATGAGAAAAGCATGATAAAATCGAGAGAAAATGCCAAAAGGAATAACAATCTCTCAAGACTTACGCCAGAGGGTGGTCGAAGCATATCAAGCAGGACAAAGCACGATGCAGGAAATAGCGGATCGCTTTGCGGT
>CALRKB020000098.1:0-15314 GCA_943367755.1 Rhizobium sp. Q54
ATCCGAAACCAAATAAACAACCCCAGAATCAGGATAAGTTTAACGCCAAAATTGAAAAATACCTCTCCCAGCTTGGCCAGAACGATCGCCTCGCGGGGAAAGTTGATCTTCGCCAGCATCGATTGAGCCTGACCCACCGCCGCGATCGGCCCATTCAAAGCCTCCACAAACGTCTGCCAGAGAGCCATGCTGAACATGACATAGGCCGGATAAGGCAAGCTCGTCTCGGCAATGTTCACCACCCCAGTATTCCGGGCCAGCACTAACCCTAGCGCCGTCACAATTGGCAGTACAAAAGCCCAAAAAACTCCTAACAATGACTGCCGGTATTGGGCGCTGATATCTCGCACCAACAACCGCCACGCCAACTCCCGCGATGCCAACAAATCGTGCCACATCTCTTTGAACAGAAGCAAAGGATGGCGAATGCGACTCTCGGGAGTATATACAACTCGGATGAAACTCTTGCTCGTTTTACTCAAGGTCTGTAAATTCCTGCTAGTGCAATTAGTTTACCCCACAAACTTGAAGTCCTTGATGCCACCATAGCTAAGCAGCCGCGCACTTTTGCGAGTAAATTCGCCAACAGAAGGATTCCCGTCGGGATCGATCGCTCCTGTTGCATACTGCCAAAGGTCTCGCGGTGCCAGTGAAACTTCAAAGGTGCGATTTTCGCCCTTACGGACGTGATACCACTTTGTTTGCTGGCACTCTTTGCACCAAAAAGCTTCTACCCATTCCCCTTCTAGAGGAACTGCAGTCTGGTTTGCTACCAGCATTAATGCATTACGTCTAGGCATACCCCGCTGCTGTAGTTGTTCGGCGCAATCTGCATACAGCTGATATTTTTGACTCGCGCTATCGAGACAGCAGCCGTGAATTGGGCAATAGATGGCTCGTTGTTTAGAACGCTTCCGATTTCGGTCACACCTTTTCTGCAATTCGACCTCCCACACAAGAAAAAATAGAGAAAAAGGGAAGATTACGTTGAAGAGACTGAGATCTATAAAGACCATCAAAGCCCACTCCTAAATCAAAAGTAAGCGATTATTTGGTTATAGATTAGCATTGCTAACAATTAAACCACATGTTGTAAACAGTACTAAAGTATCGCGTTGCAATCACGTTAGAGATGCTTGACTGATAAACTACCCAAAAAGTTCATTGTTGGGGGTTCTTTAACTCTCGTGTTGCAATCATAATCCTAACAGTAGTTAATCTCTCTAATGGTTTTCAGTTTTGCATATTAACTCATGATAACGAAAAACCAGTATATTTTGGTACAGCCTGCGCCACCTGTGCCGCACAACACAATGAGTACAGAAACTTCTTACTGAAAGAGCGTCATTTGTCATCGCGCTGCTTTAAAGGAGCGAAATCTCAAGTCAGGGTTGAAAGTCATATTGCCATTCTGTGCGGTCACAACTTAGCACCCATGGTCAAAGTTATGCTATTTTGGGGAAATGGTATAATCTAACGAGACTGATGTGGCAGGGTACTAGATAAGACGCTAGAAATGAATGACGAAATTCTTTGGCGTGAATTACCATCACATGGGCCATTATAATCCCTTAAAAAATTAATTTGCCCCTGTAGCATATTATTCTGTTCAATTGTAGTTAGCTGTTGTCCACGTTGTAAAGAATCCCAGATCTCCTCTGGTGAGTAACCAGGTAAAGCAGCACCATATTTGACAAAAGGCATGACTGGCGGGGAATCGGCAAAGTGAGTATGAATAACAACCTTTCCAAAAAACATTGCTTCTAAACCAGTGGTCGAATCCTCAGATATCACAATGCTAGCCCGTGGAAGTAGTGACTGCACGCTTGCACTTGTGACTTCAACTCGATCCCCCAATTTGCAGCTATCCACTAGCTCTCGATATAAGTCTATATAGTCAAAGGGATGGGGCTTGATCGTCAGGTGATAAGAAGGGGATTTTTCTAGGGCTACCAACAGTGCTTTTAAGATATCTACTCCTTCATCGCAATAGCGTGAAGGGAGATGGCATTTATTAGGTACGTGTGGACGAGTTACCCATAACCAGTACTCTCCATCAGTATCTATTTTTTCAGGTAAATGTAGATGATCGAACTCAGGATTACCCGCTACCTGGATAAGATTAGGTTGCCAGCTTGAATTCTGTTGATACCGCTGCAAACGAGCTTTTCCCCACACAGCGATCGCAGATGCATAAGCTTCATCAAGGTAATAACGTTCACAATCAAGTCCATGCTGGAGCATGATAGAGGGGATACCTTCACGTCGCGCCACTAAAACATACTCTTGTACGGGATAATGATTGTCAGCATAAACTAGGATGGCACGAGGATGAGTCATTGCTACCTCAGCTTCAACCAGCTTAACATGGCTCATCTGTTCGACGATTTGATTCCAGAGCAAGTTGGCATCACCATCTAGCAAATCGACACCCATGCTGTGCAAGCCTCGAAGAATACCCCTGTGTAATTGTGCGGCATAGTCAAAATTAGGTTTAGCCTTCACAGGAGGTGTCTTAATCCAATATGCATTAATGTCATCATAGTTAACGCCACCATACTTAAATCTAGAGGTGGTAACCAATGTCATTTGAGATTGTAGGGTTGCTAAAGTGGTTTTGAATAGCTGCAGGGGAATCACTGGCACGAATAGAATTGGCAACTGGTGTAAGTAAGCATGAATTCTTAAGCTTTCATAAGAACTCCGTTGGTAGATAGAACGAATTGTTTGCTTGGTAGTCTTGAGAAAATTAAAGGGAGGTTGGGGTGGAAGAGTATTAGCTATACCCCATATTCCATCTAGCAACTTTTCCTCAAATTTGAAACTATCCGGAGCATATTTTTTGCGAATCGCTCTGCCAACTTTATCCCACAGAAAAAAGCGCGTTAGATGAGAATAGTCTAATCCCTCATGTATGACATCAATATCGGCGTAGGCAGGCCAGTCACAAATCACTTTCCAGGCAAAGCTATCTAATTCCTCTGCGAAAACTTCATTACAAGACATCATTCTATTATCAAGTATCAATCATTAGTAGAATTTGATTTACTGATGGCCATAATTAACAAACAAGAATATGAAGTTTCACAAATTGTTTAGGTCTCCTACCCTCGCACCATGAGTGAAGCATACCTAAACTTTGATAATAATGATTTGAGCTTTCTGCCTTGGCGGTTCCAAAAATTTAATTCAATGAAATGCCTGCAAAATCTCAAGAACAGAAAAACAAATGCATTCCAATTCCTCCATATGCTATCGATCGGCTGACGAAACTGATCGTTCATCAATGCCAAAGCCATAATTCTTCTAGAAATCCATTTACTAGAGTAAGCTTCTACTATTTCTTCCCTCGATAAAAAAGCTTGGTCGACCGACTCCAAGAAAAACTTCTCCCAAATAGAACTCACAGGATTATGATGAAATAACCATGGCTGGCTAGTTAAATCCGTAAAATGTACAATTTTTGAATCTGCATTAGCGACATCTAAATGATTCCATTCATTTGGAAGTTCTCTTATGTCGGATTTTAAATAATTTCTAAAACCCTTTCCTAAGTACATTAAATCAGAAAGAGAAAACTCACCTTCATCCAGCAGATTAATTAATGATTCAAAGCTCCAAGAAGCTTTTTCACAATCAAATAACATGACACTGGCAAGGTAGAAATCATCGTCAGAATTTAAATAGAATTTCAAGAAGTTGTCTCTGTAATGTTTAAAGCAGGTTGCCTTTTTGACAGGTACTGCCGCCAGAGGACTGGCACATAGGTCATAATTCCAGAGTCCTGAAATATCTCTCAGCACAATTTGATCGGAGTCACAGTAAATTGCTCTACCTTGATATCCACACCACTGAGGTATTGCCCAACGGGCTAAAGAGAAAGCTGTAGCCCCTTTGATTCGAGGAATAAGATGGTTTGGCAGTTCTTTTATTTCCCCAGTGTTAATGTTCTGTACTGAACCAGCTTTCCCATTAATGATATAAATTTCAATTGGGCTGGTTGTGTATTTTTGCAGGGTATATCTAAAAACTTTTTCTTCAATGATGTTTTTGGGGCTAGAGCCGATGAAAATCTTTATGGGCTGTGAAACATTGGGATGATCGTTCATAAAAATTCTCCAGGTATGAGGGAGTTAGGGAGTATTGATTTTATTGATAATGGGTTGCAGAAAACCGCCCGTCGATCACTGTTAAGAAACACATTCAGTCGGATTTGAAATAGAGATAAGTAAGTCGCAGATTTCTCGAACAGCTCCTTCCCCTCCAAGTAGAGCGGTCACATAGATGGCATGAGTTTTGTTGATAGATATGGCATTAGCAACAGTGAAAGGACAACCAACTACCTGTAAGATAGGTAGATCGTTAATGTCATCACCAGCGTAAGCAACTTGGGAGAGGGACAAATTCAATTTCTGACAGAGGTCTTTGAGGACAGTTAATTTATCTTCTACACCCAAAAATGTGTGAACAATTCCTAGTTTCTTTGCTCTGTGTAAGGTTGCTGAAGAAGAATTAGCACTGATGATCGCCACTTCTATACCTTCTTGCATCAACAATTTCAGCCCTTGACCATCTTTGACATTAAACTTTTTGATTACTTCACCGCTATCTGTGTAATAAAGACCGCCATCAGTCATTACGCCATCTACGTCTAGAGCCAGGAGCTTAACTTGGGATAGCCGTTGGCGCAGATCTGTTTCAGAAATTGCAATCATCGTAGGCACACCGAGGTAGTGGTTTCCAACCCTTTCCTAATATTTAGCACTTGCATTAGAATATCCTCCAAATTTTTCAAGGGAACCATATTAGGGCCATCGCTGAGAGCAAGATCGGGATTCTCATGAACCTCCATAAATATAGCATCAATACCAACTGCTGCTGCTGCTCTTGCTAAGTAGGGGATAAAGTGCCGTTGTCCGCCCGACTTATCCCCCTGTCCCCCTGGCATTTGTACGCTATGGGTTGCATCAAATACAACTGGATATCCTAACTCCCGCATCTGAGGAAGACCGCGAAAATCTACGACTAGTGTGTTATAACCGAAGCTTGTCCCTCGTTCGGTCAGTAAAATATTTTTTGCGCCGCCTGCCTCTAACTTTTTGACTACATTCTTCATATCCCAAGGGGCTAAGAACTGGCCCTTCTTTACGTTGACAGCTCGACCCGTTGCAGCTGCTGCAAGTAACAAATCGGTTTGACGGCACAAAAATGCTGGTATTTGCAAGACATCTGCCACCTCTGCGACGATCGCCGCCTGGCAGCTTTCATGAATATCTGTTAAAACCGGGACTCCAACCTCATCCTTGACTCTTTGCAAAACTGCTAACCCATCTTCTAAGGTTTGTCCCCGGAAGGAATTAGCTGAAGTGCGATTGGCTTTGTCAAAGGAAGATTTAAAAATGAATGAAATTTTCAGCCGATCGCATACTTTGCGAATTTCCTCCGCCATTTTTAAGGTAAAATCCTCTGATTCAATCACGCAGGGACCACCAATCAATGTCAGCGGGCTGTTATCGCCAATGGAGAGGGTGTTTGTAATTTGAGCGCTAGTCATAAAATAATCACTTTGGGAGAAATAACTTTTACATCATAGATTTGAAAACCATAGCAAACGATAGCAAGAGTGCAAAAGCCGAATCAGAAGATTTGCAACTCAATTGCCTTGGCTAAATCTTCGGGAGTGTTAATCTCCATAACCGCTTGTTCGGTGAGACACACCCGAATCGAAAACCCATGCTCTAACACTCGCAATTGTTCTAACCCTTCACAATGCTCTAGAGGGGTGGGTGTCAGTTGGGCATATTTGCTCAGAAAGTCGCGAGCAAAGGCGTAGAGTCCGAGATGATGAAATACAGGAACATCTGTAGAATTACGGAAGTAAGGAATGGGAGCGCGGGAAAAATAAAGGGCGTTACTCAGGCGATCGCAGATGACCTTGACTGAGTTTGGATCTAAGTAGCCTGTGGCCAAATCTAAGGGACAGGCCAGCGTTGTCATTGCTGGGGACTCTCCTTGCAGATAGGGAGCGATCATCTGAGTTAACATCTGCGCTGTGACAAACGGTTGGTCTCCCTGAACATTCGCAATAGCCGCCATGTCTGGGTAACGCTCAGCCACTTCAGCCACGCGGTCAGTTCCGGTTGCGTGGTCAGAGCGAGTCATTTCCACTTCTCCACCAAACTGCCGCACACAATCCGCCACCAGTTTACTGTCCGTGGCAACAATTACCTTTGCGAAATCTGGGCAACTCTTGGTAGCTTCGTAAACCCACTGCACCATTGGTCGATCGCCAATCTTAACCAGTGGCTTACCTGGGAACCGTTGTGAATCGTAGCGAGCGGGAATCACTGCTAGAATTTTCATCAGAAGTCCTCTAGAGGGGTTGATTTACAGTCCGCTGCGTAACAAATCATGCAGCCGAATCAGACCAATACAGCGCTGTTGGTTATCTATAACCGGTAAAACCGAAATTTGTGAGGGACGCTCTTCCATTAACTTGAGCGCATCGTAAGCCAGAATGTCTGGAGTAACTGCGACTGGCTCAATCGTCATAATTTTTTGGGCTGTTAAGGTTGCCAACTCATCGGGTTTCGTTTTCTGCATCCAGCGTCGCAAGTCACCATCTGTGACTAAGCCTAGCAAATGGTTTTCTTCATTAACAATATTGACCGCACCCGCTCCCCCCTGGGTAATGGCACCCACCACCTCTATCCATGAGGCCAAAGGACTGAGGATCGGATTGTCAACACCGCTGAGCATTAAGTCCCCGACTTTTAAGGTCAACCGCTTACCAAGTCGCCCAGCGGGATGGTTAATGGCAAAGGCTTCTGGAGTAAACCCTTTCATTTGCATGATGGTCATTGCTAAGGCATCGCCAATAGCCAGAGCCACTGTGGTGCTTGTAGTAGGAGCTAAGTTTAGGGGGCAGGCTTCGCGATCGACAGAGGCATCCAAGACAATATCTGCTTGACGAGCCAAGGTAGAGTTAGGGTTACCAATAACAATGATGGATACTTGGCGAAGCTTCAGATGGGGAAGGATCTCTAGCAGTTCATCCGTTTCTCCACTATTGCTGAGCATGACAACAACATCATTGGAAGTGACAATCCCCAAATCTCCATGGAGGGCATCGCAAGGATGCAAGGTGATTGCTAAAGTACCAATACTTGTAAGAGTTGCAGCGATTTTTTGCGCTACGATACCTGACTTGCCAACTCCGATGAGAACAACTTTACCTTTGCAATCTCTCAATAAAAGTATCGCCTGATTTACCTGCCGATCGCAGAGTCGATCGGCAGCTTTGTGGATAGCATTCGCTTCCAATCTCAGTAATTCAGTCACAGAAACTACAAAAGCAGAATTTTCAAAAGAGAGCATAAGAAAACTTTTATCGCTATTTATGAATAATTTCGGTTTAACACCGACTGATTAAATTACATTAATTTTTCTTCGCGTGAGATGTAAGATATGCCGTTTCGCTTACTCTGATAGGCTGTGATAGTTTTTGTCTGATTGGTTCAACCCATCTTTTTTCAAAGCGATGGGCAAGTAAAGCAATAATAAATGCGCAAATGATTGCAATTAGTGCATAGATGTGAACAAGACCGGGAATTTTTATGCCAGTGTGAGGTTCAAAGACAGAATTGAACATTCTAGGGAAAAGAATGGAAGTTACGCTTAGTACCGTTGATTGATGAAAAATATAAAATGGATATGAAAGTTCCCCAATAAAACGGTCAAACTTTATTCTTGTCGTAGCATGAAATATGAAAGGAATGACGATCGCAAATACTATTGGGTAAAATAATCGGGTTATTAGCGATAATTTTGAGTCAGTTGTGAAAGAAATTGAGGTAATGCACAAGAAGCTTACTAAAGCATAACTTACTATACTTTCATGCTCTTTCTTAACCCAAGAGAAGAGCGAAATTAGATATTCCTTGTAACGAAAAGATATCGCTCCAACCAAGAACCATGGCAATTCAAAGGGGAAAAAGCGATATTTCAATCCATCAGAAGGAGTTGTTAAGTTCCATAAGACTATGATTTTTAATATTACGAACAAAATAGAATATATCGCTAATTTTTTGGTTGAAAGTTTCAATATAAACGGTGCCAGTACATAAAATGCAATCTCAATAGCAAGAGTCCAAGCAGCACCAACAGCTAATGCCTTTTGAAGATAAAATTGTCCATCAGGTGATGGGGCAAATCCATGTGGATCTAAATAAATTTGGTTTTTCTGAATATCTAAAGTCAAAAATAACGACCAATCTTGAAATACTATGAAAAGATTAGTGAATCCGACATATAGTTTTATAAATATGTTGCTTAGGGTGTGAGGTAAGTTGGCAATAAATATCCATTGATCTATTGGATACCGAGCAACTCTATGTATGATGAATAATGCAATCGGATAAATTAATGAACTAACAACTCCAAAAAAATATATGGGATATAACCTCATATATCTTGATAAATAAAACTTCTGGATCCAAGAACTTCCGATTTTCTCCTGTGTGTATTTAGTTGCAAGAATTAGTTGCATATAGAATCCAGATATTATGAAAAATATTTGGACTGCTATTTGTCCATCCAACCAAGGAAGTTTTCCGAGTGGAACTGAATGAGACCAAAATACGCATACTGCAAGCATTATCCTTAAATAGCCCATAGCATATTCGCAAAAACTTTTAAGTTGGTAAGGTTCGATAAAATATAGAAATTGTTAAAAATGCCATTTCATTTGAGATTTTTCAGAACTTTTTGTAAGAATTTCTTGCCTGCTGTTAGAGGTGAATTTAGGTATACCTTATTTGAAGGCTCAGGTGTTTCAGGAAATTCATAGATTACATTAAATAGTTTACGGAATTTACCAGGAGGGCATGTCAGTGCTCTTACACCATGCCATGAATCGACAGTATTCTTGAATAGAAAACTATAGTTATCTGCCACTTGAGTAGATTTAATTATGGTAAAGTCTTCAAATTCTGGATTTTGGGAATTTGTTGACTTTCCTCCTAGAACTAATGTTGAACCACCCCAAGTTGTTTCCCAATCCTCCCTAGTATTAAAATAGAATATGTGAGTTCCTATCTTCTTTTTAGAATCTTGGTGAGGAGAAACTTCTGAGCCATTAAATCCAAGGTGCCAAGCATACCGCACATGATAGTTTGACACTTCAAACGCAGATTTAATAAAATCGTTATATATTTGATTGGTTTCCAACTCTTCTATAAATCTTTGCCAAGGTATGGGCAAATCGACTTTTTTTACTATACCTTCATTATTTTCTCGATGAAGGTTATCATAAATAGAATCTTCATAAGCTAAATAATATCGATTGTGAGGCCGCTGACCATAACCTCTCTCAATCCCAACATGGCTTTCAAAAATCTCCAAGGGTGGAAAGCTTAAGTAAAGTTCTCTGAATGCTTCTGGAGTTAAGAAAGACTGAAAATTAAACCAAGGAAATGGTTTGTTTTGCTTAAATTTTTCTATATTTAAACTTTGTAATAATTTATAGTTAATAAAGCAATTATTCATCAAAATAAAACCCCTTTTTGGGAAGATATATAATTCCTAGAATAACCGGAATAATAATGTAATCACTGATTATCAACCAAGATAAAGAATAAGAAGTAAGAAACGCTTTATCGATTACGGCAGCAAAATCTACACTGTTTTATTTATGGTTATTTGCTTTCTTGATGACCCAAAGGGGCATTACGGTTTGCCAACATGTAAATAGTTGCGCTGAAAGGGTGTCTGAGAAAGCTAAAAAATCTGGGCATGATTCTGAAGAATTTGATCTTAAAAGATAATGGAAGCAGAGACGACATCGCAATAAAGTTAAAATAACGAGAAACTAAACTATTACTAATAGCTTTTAAACGATTTGCTAACGTTGGTTTGGTGCTAGTCTCGAAATTTATACTTATTGCTTCTGGCGAATGAGTCTTTACAGTATTATATTGATTGCGATATTTTGATTGAACAAGGGACAATTGAAAACCTGTATCCTCCTTTTGAATAATTCCCGATACATTTAAACGATCACTTGAATGATAAATAGACTTGAGAACATAATTCTGTTCGTTAAAAATGGAATAAGATCGTGAGCAATAAGATGTTGAGCCATCGAAGACATCAAAATCGAGTCTTAATAATTTTAGATTTGCATTATCAATACAAAGGTCTATAAATAAAGTAGGTGAAAACTGAAAAAACCCATGATTAATCCAGTTGTTGCAGGGGAGTCCAAAATAATACATACCGCCTTTTACTAGGATTGTAAAATAATTTTCTAATGCACAGGAAAAATTTGAAAGATGCTCTAAAGTTCCTAAATCAAGAATGACATCATAGGAATTCGCCAAAGACGAAAGTATAGGCTGATTAAGATCGTATACTATCTGTGATCCTTGGTAATCACTTACATCAATTGAGTGTATGCATTTAGCATTAATAAGGTTTCCAAATAGATGTTCTGAAAATTTCTCTTTGGAAACTTGACGAAGACTTTCAATATCTTTATTAGGATAATATTTCTGTAGTATGTCAAATTCAGAAGGCTTAAGATAAGGGAAGAGAGTACCTAATGTGAGTATGGATTTATCCTTAAAAAGTTCTTGGTCTTTCAATATACGAGATAGTGAGATAAGTGTGTAACCCATAGGAAATTATGATGAGGATTAAAGATAAAAGATAATTGGAATTGCAGTTTAGCGCAATACATCAATTAGAAATAATATGCTTCTAGCTTATCAAGGTATTTTCATAAGGCTTAATAGCTGTTTCAGGGAGATGAGCTGGGGGAAAAGGCTAAAAGTAAAAGGCTTGAGCCAAAAGCGATCCAGGCGCTGGAGATCTCCGGAGCTGAAATTCAGGAACAGCAAGCATTTCAAGCACTTTTCTCAAAATACATCCCTGAAATTCCTATAGAGCCTATTCCATTAGCGATCGCTTATTTTTTGAGTAGCTTTAACATTGAAAATTGGTTTAAAATCTCAATAAAAGCGTTATAAGCAATATGTGCTTTACTTATGTTTGATTTAAATACTGTATTAACGCTTGAATGCTCGCGATGTGCAAGATAAGTCATCCAATAAATATCGATCAGTCTTTTGCGATGGCCCTTAAAGTGAATAATTTCCTTGCTTTTCAGTTCTTTAGCTATAGAAAGAAACGTGTTCTCTGGGGAAAAATTGTAGACCCCGCAAGGTAAAAGTATTATTCTAACGTTATTGATGGTGATAAACCCTAATGAACTACTCCTTGAAATGTTTGAAGTTAGGTTTTCATGCCCTACAGCTTCAATTAGTGCATACTGATCGCCCCACCATATGTTGTGGGAAATGTATTTTTCTTGGTAGATTTGAAGAACACGAACAAAAAAATCTATGGATTGCTGCTTGTGCCTTTTCGACACAAAAATAACTCCTCCGTTGATAGGCATCTCATGTTCAATCCTATAGGTTAGACCCACATGGAAATCATGGCTGAATATATTCTCAAGATTAGCATTTACGAGGATATCGGAATCTACAAATAGAAAATCTGAACAGCTATCTTCCTTTCTAAGGTAATCAATCTGTGAAATTAATCTTCCAAGCATAACCTCATGAGGATTGATGCTAGTTCGGTAAATAGCTACGTCAGGTGCAACTTGCGATAGATCGGTTTTGAGATCGGTAAGAATTACCTTTTTGCAATTTGGATGAAAAAGGGAAGCGGATCGAAATAACATGTCAATCATGTGCAAATACTTATTTCGATCATCTAAAAGAATATTGTTATGAGAAATATACTCTGATGCATCTTGGCTAGGATCTATGTAGAATGTTGCAAAAGTAATCATAATTCATGCTCATGCATCTTTACGGGCTGGCTCAAATAAATTAGGATTAGCTGGCTAAATTATCGATGACAGCTAATGTATCTTTGCTGACAATTTTCCATTCTCTTGGCTGATAAAACATACAATTACTCATGTTTTCAGATTCAATAACTGTAAATTTAAAGGATTCAACAGCATCAAGGTAGTCGAGCTTATCACGTTGTATGCTCAGTTTCATCACAAATACACCAGGTTTTAAGCAACAGTATGGCATTCGCATCTGTATTTCCTGGCGACCTGGTAATATATGCAACTGGTGATCGTCTTTTACATTGGTTAATCGGAGCATCCATTCTCCCTCACCAAATTGGTCTTTAATCAAAACATCAACAAAAGCATTTTTAATTTCTTCGTGAGCTTTACACTCAATACAAAAATAGACCGGCCTACCACTAACAGGAGTTTGGAGAATATTTCCTTCTTCATCTTTAAAGCAAAGATAAACAATATCCAAGCCCAAGCTTTCATTTTTGTTTTTTTCTGGGAAAGAAATCCGCCCTACTGCTGTTTCTAGCTCACTGACAAATAAATCTCTTTCGTATTGATTAATCACTTCGCTGACTTCACCACTTGCAATGGATTTACCTTTAGAAAGATAAACTCCTGAATCACATACAGAAAGAATGGCATTGGCGCTATGAGAGACTAAAACAAAAGATGTGCCGCTCTTCCGCAACTCATTCAGCATGCGATAGCACTTACATCTAAACTTGATGTCTCCTACAGCTAGCACCTCATCCATCAGAAGAATATCTGGTTGAGTATGAATCGCACTTGCAAATCCTAGTCTTGCCGCCATCCCCGAACTATAACTCTGTACCGGCGAATCGATCGCCTCCCCAATCTCCGCAAATGCCACCACCTCCTCAAAATGATCGTCAATCTCCTTCTTCGACAGCCCCAAAATCGACATATTCACATAAATATTTTCCCGCCCCGTCAAAATTGGGTTAAACCCTGCCCCCAATGCAATCAACGGTGCCACCCGTCCATGCACCTCCACCGACCCACGATCCGGCCGTATCAACCCACTAATAATCCGCAACAGCGTTGTTTTCCCCGCCCCGTTGGCCCCCACCAACCCCAGCGCGTCCCCTCGCTTCAGTTCAAAACTCACATCCTTGAGTGCCCAAAACTCACTCTTGCGTAGCTCCACCTCTTTCCGCTGATCGCCGAATGCCTCCCCCAACATATCCTGCACTCCATAAAATAGCGATCTCTTCAAGTCCCGACAAAATCGCTTCGAGACATTCTTAACTGACAGTACGACTTCCTTATCTTCAGGCTTGTACTGTAAATTTTGATCCGGCACAGTCATCGTCATAAATTTTTCCTACTCAATAACAAGAAGATCTTAGAGAAAGCAAGAACCTCTTCCACCCACCAACGGTAAGTATACCAACGCAGAATCTTAAGGGCAGTTTCTAGATTTTCTACGACTTCGGTCGTCAGAAGCATCCACTCTAAAGGGGTTTCACCCTCGGGGCAATTGATTTCAGTTGCATAAACAGCATAAACTTGTAATGGGTCACGATTGTCGAAACGATAGGGAACACGTAGTTGAACCTTAGAGAATCGTACTGCCAATCTCGCTATACGGGCTTTACGTTTGCCAGTTTCTGGTACATTGATTTCCTGTTCAAATCGTATGGGTTGCGATTCTAGCTTTTGCCATAGACGTTCGCTATTTGGGTCTAAGCTACGGTCATGGGCTGCACGGACTAATACGCCTGTCTGTTTCAGTTGACGTACTTGGTCGAAGACTTCAGTAATGTCACCTTCTCGGTCGAAGACATTAATTCTCTGGGTGCTTTTGCTTACTTAATGCTCAACCTCGGTCATGGCTTCTACCCATCGATAAGATTCTTTATCTTTGAATGACAGTTGTCGGGCTGCTTTTCGCGCAATGGCAAGTCGCTGTTTTTTCGCTTCTGGGGTTTCATCTTTCGGTGGTTTTGCTTTCGGTTCTCGGTTCCACAGTTTTTGCCATAGCAACCCGATTACTTGTCCTTGTTCGGGGGCGATCGCTAAGGCACTATGGAGAATTAATCCGTTGCCACCGTTGCCTGTTGGTCCATATCCTTCTCGTTTGACTTTGATGCTGCCGTAATCTAGATAGGTTGTATCCCCCACGCATAAAACGACTTCTTGTTCTTCCACGGCTTCAAAGGTAATTTGACAGTGAGGTTTTACGATCTTGTCAAATTCTGTTTTGCAATTGGCGAAAACTCATAAGCTCTTTTCAACTCGTTACCGTTTTTGAATATCTCGGACAAGGCTTTCCCAAATCCTTGACATATTCTTTTGCCGATTGAGTAGGCTCTGCCGCTTAACCTCTCATCACCTAATTCACAACTTGCAAAATTCTTATCCCACCAGTTCAACATTTTTCTTGCCTGCTTTTACTTGATTTTTACTACTTTACCCCCATCCGTACCCTTTGTCTGAAATGCCCTTCTGTTATACCTTTCAGAGATGCCGTAAAAAGTAAGGTGGTGGGTGAGCCTTCAATTTGGCGAGATTACAAGGCCATTGATACAGATCGGGGAATGGTTGCAAATTTCCGAAACAATCTATCACTGATTGAATGGGTCAAGGCGCAACCCTTAGCTAATCCTCTGACCTGTCTTGGGGATGGTCATGATGGCATATGGAATATTATTGCTCAACTGACTTTACCTGAGGAACGTCGTGAAATTCTCGACTGGTATCATCTCAATCAAAATCTTCAGAAAGTAGGAGGTTCGATGAAACGTCTACGACAAGCCGAAACCCTGTTATGGGCGGGAAAAGTGGATGAGACGATTGCTCTATTTATCGACTCTAAATGCAAGCAGGCAAAGAACTTCTGTCAATATCTTGAGCATCATCGCCTCAGAATTGTGAATTATGATTACTACCAAGCTGAAGGTATCTGCTCTATTGGTTCCGGCGCAGTAGAGTCCGCCATTAAACAGATTGACCGCCGTATCCAGATATCAGGGGCACATTGGCTGGCTGAAAATGTCCCTCAAGTTCTTGCCCAACGCTCTGCCTATTTCAATAATTTAATCTCTCAATAAAGTGACATGCTCCCCCATTCTACGAACTCATCCGTTCCACAATAAACGGCATCGCCAGCCGATACATCACCCAGGCCACCATCAGACCAACCACCGCGATCGCACTCGCCACCCAAAACCCAACCGGATCCGAGACAATCCCAGTGGTTGCTAATTCTCGGGTTGTGACGAGCAAAGGCGTCACCGGGTTCAAATTGACGATCGCCCCAAACCAGCCGCTTTTCGGCACAGGATAAATCACCGGCGTCAACAGCAGCCAAGGCGTAATAATTAATGTCAGCGCTCTAGAAACATCGCCATAGAGCGCCCCAATCGGAGCCAACAATAACCCGATCGCAGTTCCAAACATTATT
>CALRKB020000099.1:0-15002 GCA_943367755.1 Rhizobium sp. Q54
TCGGCAGAACACCTCTCGGTACGCGAGCATGAATTTTTGGAGTGTTGCGCCTATTCCCACTAACGGCCAATACATGCTGTTGGCTATTCCGATGACGACTTCATCATTGTCCCAGAGGTTTGACTCCTATTAACCTTCCAAGTCGTGTAAATGATTAACTTGAGACTTACTCTCATCTGCAAGCTCATAGTAGCGTTTCTGAAGATCTAAATACTTGTTGTTGAGTTCATTCTCAACCTTTCGATGATGCTTGGCTGCTTGCCTGTCTTTTTCTCCAGATGCATAAGCCGCAAAAGCTCCACCAACAGCACCAACTGCAATACCTATTGCTCCAAAAATAATAGGAATAATAAGAATCATTTTCTAAATCTAAATTAGGTTCTCTCTAATTATTTGGAGGGAGGAATAGTTGATTTGGGTTACTGAGCAATCTACTGTCTGATTCCTTAGCGCTTAATGATGTTGCAATAGCAATAGACTCCTGTAACCGATTCAAAGCACTTTCAATGCCTGCTTTGCGAGGACGGTTTGTAATTTCTTCGCTTAATTCTCTAGCTTCAGCAAGAAATGTAAGACTTTTCTTGTGTTCGTAGATCAGTTCGTTGTCAATTTGCTGTAGATTGCTCAACTGCTGCTGAGATAAAGATTCATAGTATTGCTTGACCTGTTGCTTATGGTCATCCAGAATCTTGAAAAACTCGTAAACCATGCCAGCACCACCTGCCACCAATAATGCTGGAGATATTGCGGCAAGCACCATTGCTACAGGAGGACAGGCCGCAGCAACAGTCGTTACGGTAAAAGCTGTTGCACCTCCTACAGCACCACCAATTGCTGTGTCTTTAACTGTTTCTAGAGTTGCCTCCTCTGAGGATATTTCCCCTCGTACGACGCGCAAAGTATTTCTCAGTAATGAAAAGGGTAAAGTTGTGACTGCTCCAACTACTGCTCCTTTGGGTGCAGCCTCTAGCCCTCTTTGCAAAGCGCCAGACATATTTTCTAAGCCAGCTTTGGCATCAAGTTTAATTTGTTCTTGGCGAGTCATAGGCTTACTGCCTCGCGCTCGATTGGGGCTGGCATCTTCCCACTTAAGATTACTGGGATCGCTCGATCCACCTTGACTATGCGGCTTGATATGACTGGCATCTTTGCCAGATAGATAATCTTTAGCTCTGGCAGCCGCAGTCTGGCCATCAACCCCTGCTCGTTGGGAAGGTGGAATTTTGTCAAGCATTTGCTGTGCCTGTACGTCTGCTCTACTTGCCCCCTGCCGTATTCCCCCTCGGTGCAAGTGGTTTAGTTTTTCTGGTGCGAACTGCTTGATGTCTTCTAGTCGGACATGATGAATGTGGCTGTTAGCTGCTGCATTAACCCCTGCGTTGCGGTTGGCATCCTCAGACACGGTAAACCTCCAAATATCTAGCAAATACTCTGTTATGTCATAGACAAGGGTTTGTCTGGTATAGCTATAAAGCAGCCAATCACACTCAACTTTATCTCAGATATTATTATTCCCTGCACGCGCTTATAACTTTCAGGAAAATCGCCGTGCATATATCAGGCAACTTGGATAATGCAGATCGGTCAAAATCGAGATTGATCGCCCCACAAAGTAGTTGCCCTGTGTAAAGTTTTGAAAAAACTACTAAAATGAAAATATACTTACTTAGATGCGTTTACTAAGCTATAGGTTACACTTAGCTGGTATGCTCTAGGTTTAAATAAACCAATGTAACTCAGAGGAAATAAGCGAATGCTGCATCGCAAGATATATCAACTCTGTGAAGCCAAGAGCGATGTGTGGATTTACCTGAGGGATCAAGGGCGTTGGCTAGAAAGAGCGCGTATCTTGGACATTGAAGGTGACGTGGTTACACTCCGCTATGAAACCGAGGATGAGGACGAGGTTTGTTCTTGGGAAGAGATGGTGCGCCTGGAGAGCATTGGTGCAGTAACTCTCAAACTGGCGTCAGTACCAAAGGGGAATGTTTCTTCCAACGATATCTTAGTATCCGATGATTGTCCTGAGGCAGAACAAATCCACCCCAGACCTGAATCATCAAGTGGTGATTAAGACCTGATTTGTTGGCCAGGCTAGAGCGTCAACATAGCAATTAAACTCATTATGCAACAGGTCGATCTAACTACACTGGTGGCAGTTTGCCATGAGTTGGCAACTTGCTGTTTGCCGGCGAAATTAGAACAGGTGTATCAAGGCGATCGTTACACGCTTTACCTCTGCCTCCGCACCTTTACAGCTAAACAATGGCTGTTAGTTTCTTGGCATCCCCAAGCATCACGCCTACACCTCAGTACGCCACCCCCAAACGAACCGGATACATTTACGTTTAGCCAACAAATTTGGCATCAGGTAGTAGGTTTGGCATTGGTGGGTTTGCAAACTGTCAGCCCATGGGAAAGGGTCGTCGATCTGCAATTTGCCCGTCGCCCTGGAGACGAGGCATTATGGCATCTGTACGTGGAAATTATGGGCAAGTACAGTAATGCGATCCTGGTGAACAGCGATGGTGCGATCGTGACGGCGGCGCATCAGGTTAGCAGTAAGCAGTCCAGGGTGCGTACCATCCAGACGGGGGATCTGTATGAGTTGCCACCTGGTTTGTTAGAAACCATACCCACGCTAACCGAATCCTTTGCCAGTTGGCGCGATCGCCTGGTGTTAATTCCACAGGAAATTACGCGCAGTCTGTTAACTAACTATCGCGGCTTGAGTTCTGTGCTGGTGCGATCGCTGCTCGCGGCCTCTAAGATCGACGGCAAAGCCACAACAGATACGCTTACCGACGCAGACTGGCAAAACTTGTTTACAGCTTGGCAAACCTGGTTGCAATGTTTGGAGACTCGACAATTTACGCCAGAAATAACGGATAAAGGCTATGCAGTTATTAGCTATCAGCCCTCAGCTATCAGCCCTCAGCTTGTCGACTCGTTGCAGGTCGCTCCTGATGTTGCCAGTAAGCTTGTTAACTCCCAGCTACCAGTAAATGATTTACTCCGCAACTATTATAGCGATCGCCTAGGGCAGCAGGAATTTCAGCAACTGTGGCAGCAAATTTCTCAGGCACTCCAGGTACAGATTGGCAAATTGCAGCATAAGTCGGATGCTTTTCAGCAGCGTCTGGGTGAATCGGAGCATGCCGATCGGCTAAAACATCAAGCCGATTTACTGATGGCACATCTGCAAGACTGGCAACCTGGAATGCAGGCGATCGAGGTGTTAGATTTTGTCACCAACCTACCTGTGGAAATTGGCCTCGACCCACAGCAAAGCGCAGTGCAGAATGCGCAAAATCTCTACAAGCAACATCGGAAATTAAAGCGTGCCAAAGATGCGATCGCGCCCCTATTTGCAGCGGTGCAACAGGAAATATACTATTTGCAGCAAGTGCTGACCCTGGCGGCACAATTAGAGCCAGATGACCTCAGATCCCTCCAAGAAATCCGCCAGGAGCTAGTAGTGCAATCCTATCTCAAAGCTACCAATTTTCGTAGTGATGAAAAGGCGAAAAGGCGAACTAAGAAAGAAGAGCCGCTTAATTGCCATCGTTACAAAAGTCCTGGTGGTTTTGAAATCTGGGTGGGGCGCAATAATTACCAAAATGAAATCCTCACGTTTCGCGTCGCCGGGGATTACGATCTGTGGTTCCATACCCAGGAGATTCCAGGTAGTCATGTGCTGTTACGGCTCGAACCAGGCGCGGTACCTGACACCCAAGATCTGCAAGCCGCCGCTAATTTGGCTGCTTACTATAGTCAGGCTAGGCTGAGCGATCGCGTCCCCACCATCTTCACCGAACCCAAGTATGTGTTTAAACCCAAGGGCGCGAAACCTGGCATGGTGGTCTACAAACAAGAGCGCGTGATTTGGGGGCAGCCAACAGTCATATCAGTAGCGCCAAATCACTGAGAATGTTGGGTTTCCCATGCTTTCGCCCGCCTGGCCACTTCGTCGTGCGATAAATCCTCTTTATGGGTAGCAATCCACCAAAAATTCCCAACTGGATCTTTCACTCCCGCACTGCGATCGCCATAGAACTGATCCATCGGCTCCATCACCGAAGTGGCACCCGCCTGAATCACTTTTGCATAAGTGGCATCCGAATCGCTCACATAGAGGTGAATTGAAGAAATTCTCAATATCCAACCGAATGGTAGTAAAGCAAAAGCATACCAAGTTAAGCAAATTCGCGAAGTAATTCTTAGATATAAACTGGGATGTCAAGAAGATCGTGAGATATAAAGTAATCATCTACTGGAGTGACGCGATCGCCCAGTTTACAATAGAAGGATAAAGGTTGCAGAGCGCACACCTATGCCAGACCAACAACACTGATATAGACGAAAGTAAACAGCTAGTCAACCAACTTTTGCCATGCGGACTGGGCTGCGTCCTTGAGGCGATCGCTGATTTTGCCGATCTTCTTCCCCACATCAGAGCTTGCTTGCTTGAGATTTTTTTGTAAACTACCCTGTGCTTCGGCGATTGCCCGGTCGTATTTTCGTTTGGCGACACCCTTGGCACGATTAAATTCTGCAGTAGCTTTGTCTAAAGCCTCATCAACATGTTCCAGTGCCCATCGATCGACCCGATCTAGCCTTTCACGGGCGACTTGTTGTTGTTTATTTAACTCCAACTCTGCCTGATGCAGGGCCTTGTCATATTTGCGTTGGGCTTCTGCCTTTATGGCATCTAGTCCTGTTTGCAGTTGCTGCTTAATTTTTTTGGGTTTGCGTTTGCCTGACATGAATTTGCTCCCATCATCAAAGTGGTTGAGTAGCCTAAATAGTCCTAAATCATATTGTTGCTGAATTTGCGATCGCGCGCGCGTAACTCTGCGCTACTTAAAATTGGTAAAGTTATATTACGGGAGTCCTGTTCTTCCCCCAATGACCAAACAACCCTATGGCTTATACGATCGCAACTGATATCTGTGAAGGCGTTGCCGCCTGTGTACCGGCATGCCCCGTTGCCTGTATTCACCCTGGCCCTGGGGCAAATATAAAAGGTACACCCTGGTATTGGGTTGACTTTGAGACTTGCATTGATTGCGGCGTGTGCTTGGAAGTGTGTCCAGTGAAGGGTGCGATCGTACCGGAGGAAAGACCCGAATTACAGAAGCAGTGCTAAATTTTCTGGCTATATCGAGAAAGTAGAGCGCATTTGGCTTGATTGACAGTTGTGTTAGCATAGTCGCATCTGTAAACTAAGCAGGAACATTGCAAGGCTTAGCAATCAGGATTTAACTGTAGAAGTACCGTTGATTCTGTCAAGGCTTGAAAGCACTACTAGCTAGAAGGTCAACGCCATCGCAACTGCCTTCTTTATTCCTATGTAGTGTAGAGATTCATCTGTATCCTCAGTAACTACTACGCTTGTTGTGGGTCAGCTTGCTGAGGGGCTTTGTAGAAAAGTGGGAATTTGCCCCACTTTTTCTGTTTTTAACTTGCATTTAACTGCATTTCTGTACGTATGAGCCATCCGTTAATTCCACAAATTTTACAGATAGCTGAGGCGATCGCGCCTTCTGTAGGGCTAGAAGTAGTCGATATTATGTTTTACACGCATAAAAATCCCTCTGTGCTGCGGATTGATATTCGCAATCCTGAGGGAAGTACAAGCTTGGCAGATTGCGAACGCATGAGCCGTGCGCTCGAACCCGCCCTCGACGAGGCTGATATCATTCCCCATATCTACGAACTAGAAGTATCTAGCCCAGGTACTGACAGATACCTAAAAAGCGATCGCGAGTTTACGGCCTTTCGAGGATTTACCGTTACTGCTAATACCCGCGTTCCCCATGCTGGCAAGCAAATATGGACAGGCCAGCTAGTAGGCCGTGATGACAATAAACTTACGCTCTCCCAAAAAGGCAAGTTAGTCGAAATACCGTGGGATTTGGTGATTGGGGTTGAGTTGAGTCAGTAGTCGGTAATTAGGTGCGATCGCCACTTAACCAATATCAAGGCAGATCGCAAGATGAATCTAGAATTTTTACTTAAGGAGATAGAACCTGTATGTCAATGCTGAAACTACCCGGACTGAGCGGCATGGTAGAAGTAATTAGCAAAGAGCGCAATTTGCCTAAGCATGCTGTCCAAAATGCTCTACGTGAAGCACTGCTTAAAGGCTACGAAAAGTTTCGCAAAACCTATCGTACCGAAGAACTCAATTTTGACGAAGAATATTTTGAAAACTTTGATGTGGAATTAGACATCGATAATGAGGGATTTCGGGTGCTAGCCACCAAAATGATCCTGGAAAATGTGGATAACACCGACCATCAAATCTCTCTAGCTGAGGTGCGCGAAGTCGCCCCAGAAGCCCAGGCAGGTGGAACCGTAGTTGTTGATGTCACACCAGAACAAAATGATTTCGGTCGCATGGCCGCAATTCAAACCAAACAGGTGCTAGCCCAAAAACTGCGCGACCAGCAACGTCGGTTGATTCAAGATGAGTTCCAAGACCTGGAAGGCACTGTACTCCAGGGTAGAGTGCTACGATTTGAGAATAGTTCGGTGGTTATGGCTGTGAGCAGCGGCTTTGGACAACCCGAAGTAGAAGCAGAATTGCCCAAACGCGAACAGCTACCGAGCGAACGTCCTTATCGACCAAATTCTACGCTCAAAGTCTATCTCAAGAAGGTTTATGAAGGCTCGCGACGTGGCCCACAACTGATGGTATCCCGTGCGGATGCTGGCCTCGTCGTTTACTTATTTGCCAATGAGGTGCCAGAGATTGAGGATGAAATTGTGCGGATCGTGGCAGTTGCTCGGGAAGCTAATCCGCCATCCTATGCATCCCATGCCGTGGGGCCGCGCACTAAAATTGCCGTTGACACTCTGGAACGCGATGTCGATCCAGTTGGCGCTTGTATTGGTGCTAGGGGTTCTCGCATTCAATCAGTCGTAGCAGAGCTACGGGGTGAGAAGATCGATGTCATTCGCTGGTCGCCAGATCCGTCTACCTATATAGCCAATGCTCTCAGCCCTGCCAAAATCCATGAGGTCAGGCTGATCAATGCGGACGATCGCCAAGCACATGTACTGGTACCGGACGATCAGCTCAGCTTAGCTATTGGTAAGGAAGGACAGAATGTCCGCCTAGCGGCACGGCTGACTGGCTGGAAGATCGATATTAAAGATGCCTCTAAGTATGACTATGATGCTGAAGATCGTAAAGCTATGGAAGAAGAAGAGCGCCGTCAAGTTCATGCTCACAGAAAAATAGAAGCAGAAGACATGGAGGATTTTGACGAAGAGTTAGAAGAATCGGTCGAAACTGGAGAAGAGGATATGGAGAAATAAGGGTAATATTTGCACTCATCAATAAGATATGGAGGATCGTGCATGGCTCCTAAACTATATCGTCGATGTATATGTTGCCAGCGCTTTGCCCCTAGAGAAGAGTTTTGGCGAGTTGTGCGCGTGCGCACAGAAGAGCCGAGTACTTCTATCCAACTCGATCGCGGCATGGGGCGTTCGGCATATATATGCCAAAGCGCGTCATGCTTGCAACAAGCCCACAAGAAAAATCGCCTAGGGCGATCGCTGCGCAGTCAAGTGCCAACCGAAATCTTTACCCAGTTAGAGTTGCGGCTAAAAACAAATCCTTCGATCTCTTAATCCTTGGTCTGAAATGTCATTAAAGACACTAACGAGGTTGCAATCCGAGTTGCTTAGCTAACTCGCGAGCAACGTGGAATAAGAACTTCGCAGCATCCTGGTTGTCCTGGTGAGCCATTACGGTAGCTACTTCGGCCATTGTTTGCACTAACCCAGCATCGAGCAAGTCTGGCTGAGCATCCAGGATCTCCGGCTCCTCTCCATTTGGACACTTGAGTAAGCGATCGATCAGATTTAGATAGTGGATCTGGCGTTGTTCTGTCATGGTTGATTTGGGATTGGGGACGAGACTATACCTGTATAGCAGATGCGCAAGTGGGGCTAAGCAACCTGACTGGAGATTAGGATTACTAAACTAATTACATTTGCACTCAAATCCTCAGACTCTCCGTGCAGTGGCATTTGGAAAACTTGATGGGGTAGAGGTACTGGTATTTTTGAGGTGAGGTGCGAGTATTTATGCGATCGAGGACTGTTTTTATGTACTCAGGTGCAAATCCAAGCAGGGCTTAAGCTAAGTGCTATTTCCTCCCCGATCTTTTGGGAGCAAAACTTGTACTCAAAGACCCACATTGCCGCCTACAAATACGTCACCTTAAGTGCGAACAGCCGTTCGCCCCTCCGATGATCTATTGCTTCACTTTAGGGAATTGGTATTAGACAAAAAGGTGGAAGAGATGGGTATCTAACTTGCTACCGAGCCACGTGTATCAATTTCTACTAAAAGCATTTGCCAAATAGCGTATTTTCCTATTACGACTATGGGAGTGTCTATGCGTTTAGAGCAGTTGCAAGCTTTTATGGCAGTTGCCGAAACGGGTAATTTTCAACAGGCGGCGCAAAAATGTGGCGTTACTCAGTCCACAATTAGCAGACAGGTGCAATCGTTGGAGTCTGATTTGGGCGTGCAACTATTGCACCGCCACGCGCAGGCCAAACTAACTGTTGCAGGCGATCGCTTTATTGGACGAGCCCGTCGGATTTGTCAAGAATGGCAGGTGGCAACTAAGGAGATCGCCGATTTGCTGGCTGGTAAGCAGCCTGAACTATGCGTCGCCGCAATTCCTTCCGTGTGTGCTTACCACCTGCCCAAGGTGCTGCAACGATTTTGTCAGGATTTTGCACAGGTACAGGTGCGAGCTACGGCTTTAGGTAGCGATCGCGCGATTAAAGTTCTCAAAGATGGACTGATTGACCTGGCGATCGTGATGAATAATCGCTTTCTCACCGCTAGCCCGGAAATGATTGTCGATGTCTTATATGAAGAAACTATTCAGGTGTTAATGTCCTCTGAGCATCCTCTCACTAGGTATGCCGCTGTACCCTGGTCAGAGTTGGCAATGTATCCACAAGTAGTATTTAAGGATGGCTACGGCATTCAGCGTTTGGTACAGGATCAATTCAGGCTCCAAGGATTCAAGTTAAACTCTGCCTTAGAGCTAAATTCTTTAGAGGCATTTCGTGGGGTGGTGCGACAGGGTAAATTAGTAGCACTTTTACCCCAGTCTGCACTCTATGATGTGTCTGCCGATCCCAGGTTAGCAGTGCGTCAGTTAGCAGGGCCGCAGTTAACACGACAGGTCGCGCTGGTGACTACCAGCGATCGCCTGCAAGTTCCTCCCATTCAACACTTCCGCAAATTAGTCTGTGAATTAATTCCACCGCAGGTATTAGCGAACAAGCATGAATTAAACTTACATGCATGAGTAATGATTTTAGAACCCTATTGCGTAAGGTAGGCAGTGGTCGGCATACCAGTAAAGATCTCACCCGCACCGAAGCGCGGGATGCGACAGTCATGATTTTGCAACAGGAAGCTACGCCTGCCCAAATTGGGGCATTTCTGATTGCCCACCGCATTAAACGTCCAACCTCGGAAGAAATGGCGGGGATGTTAGATGCCTACGATCTGCTTGGCCCCAAAATGGAATCTGTTGATTTTGGCTTGCCCGTCGTAATTTTAGGCTCCCCCTATGATGGCAGATCTCGCACAGCGCCAATTAATCCCCTCACAGCGCTGATTTTGGCTACCGCTGGTTGTCCTGTAATTATGCACGGTGGCGATCGCATGCCAACTAAAGAAGGTTTGCCCTTAATCGAAATTTGGCAAGCTTTGGGTATCCAGTGGTCGCAACTGAATCTGGGGCAAGTGCGTGAGATCGTAGCAGCAACTCTACTTGGGTTTGTTTACTTACCAAAGCATTTTCCCTTAGCTCAGGATATTGTGCCCTACCGAGACCAGGTAGGTAAGCGGCCTCCGTTTGCCACATTAGAGTTAATGTGGTCGCCATACCTGGGCAAATCTCATCGAGTTTGTGGTTTTGTGCATCCTCCCACAGAGATGGTGATGCGCGAAGCCTTTGCCATGCATGGGGTGGAGCTATACACGACCGTCAAAGGTTCAGAGGGGAGTTGCGATTTACCGCGCGATCGCTCGGCAATTGTGGGCTTGGGTAGCGATCGCGCCATCTATGCGGCGCGGGACTACGGCTTTAGTGCCGAGGAAGTACCTTTAGCTCCCACCGATCGACTAGCTGCGGACATGTTGTCGGTATTGGCGGGTAAACCTTCCGAGCTAAGGCAATCCGCGATTTGGAACGGCGGATTTTATCTGTACCGATTTGGCCTCTGCAACGATATTGAGTCAGGTATATCCCTGGCTACAGAGTTACTAGACAATGGTAAAGTTTTGCAAAAGCTGGGTCAGGTCGAACAGGCAATCCAGCAAACTGCTATGGTGGAATGACGAAAAATTATCGCAAAGCCAAAATGACTGTGGAGAAGCCTGAGAGTCCTTGGAACTATAAACCCTGGTGGTGTCAGCCCTGGTCAATTCTATTGACTGGGATCGCGATCGTAGTTGGCAGTTGGCAAGCATTCAAGAGCGTCTGGCTCACGGTTCTAGTTGCGATCCCCATTGCGATCTGGATGGGATTTTTCCTGATCCTGTGGCCTCGTTTAGTCATGTCTAATCAATATAGTACTGAGAACCCCGACCCATAAACTTCTATACCCCCTATAAACTCTTAGAGACTCGCAAGCGAGTCTCTAAGTTTGGTTGTTAAATTGGCAAATCAGCATATATGCTTCTATTCGTGACTACTACCAATACCAAGCTGTTGCTTTGAGTGTTTTAACTGTTTCCACAAAAACTCAATTTGCTCAAAGGATTCTACAGGTGAAATCTTCCCACCTTTTTCGAGCGCAGAAATCATACTGACGCGATGGGAAAACTCTTGCAAATTCGCATCAAATACCAGATTTTCTGGCGTGAACTCACCATAGTAGCGGTGGAGCGGGTTCGTAAATCCTGACAACTTGCTCATGGCAATTCCAAATAACTTAAAAGAACTACTTTTTGATAATTAATACCTCAACTTCAGCTTGCCAACAGATAGAAAAGGAACATCTCCATTGTCTCCAATGAGGAGTCTTTTAATGTTGCTACCTGTCCGCTTGAATTCCCACAGCCTCCCTGAGTATTGTTAGATAACTACATCCTCAGATCCAGTGTAAAAACAGAATACCCAAATTTAGCTAGCTTGTATCATCTCCTTTCATAGTCAATTTTAATCATTCACATTAAGTTTGTTCATTATAGGTTAACCTAACCTTAACCTAGGAAACTTTGCTTTTTTATTACAATTGCTACTATTTGTCAACCTGTATTTTTTCCACCTGTAAATTTTTCATTGATAGGCTTTATGTACGGGCAGGTTTAGCTAGGACTTTTCTTGACACTGGTAGCGTTTGGACAAAACCTGCCCCTACGTCAATGGATTTTTTACAGCAACTATTTTTTTGAGTAGCATTTCAAACATGTGGACAACAATCTCTAGAAGCTTTGCTTTACAGGTTTTTCCGCCCAAAGATCAGCAAATCTGTAACACTACCAAATAGTGAAGAGATCGCAACTTAATTCCGCTTTTTCGGTATAACTTGCTTATATGGGGTGTTACTCTGAGATTTTCCGTATAATCATCCAGTATTGGGTAGTTATACAGAAACTTTCCGTATAATACATAGTTAGGGTGACACTAAGCTCGGTCATTCCTTCTCAGAATGCAAAAGCTACCACCTGTTGAGGTACAACTTATACAATACAGATATATAGAGTACAAACGAACCTCAACAGTCGCTTTAATTGAGGATCTTTCTGGGAAATTATGACCGCATCAGCAAAAAAACGGCTTCATCTCCAAGCAGAGACTCTTACAGTTGAGGCATTAATTCGTGAAATTAAGCGTGGCTTAATACGAGTTCCCGATTTTCAGCGTCCACTCCGATGGGAATCAGGGGACGTGAAATTGTTTTTTGACAGCATCTATCAAGGATATCCTGTTGGCTCTTTTTTGATGAGAAGAGCGTATGCTCCTGCTTCTGTCATACGATATGGTTCTGTTAAAGTCGATGCACCAGAGTCAAATTCAGCATTATGGGTTGTTGATGGACAACAACGGTTGACTGCGCTTGCTGCTGGCTTGGCGCGTGATAAAGAAATGCCAGCAACTCCTGATGATCCTTGGGTTCTTTACTTTGATGCTAAAGAGCAAATATTTCATGTTCCACCCAGAAGTGGTGTTTTTCCCTCAACATGGGTACCTGTTACACAGTTATTAGATGCATCGACCCTAAGCGAGTGGGTTTTTAATTGGAAGCACGCTAAAGATTCAGATCTTCGAAAATCCGTTTTTGAGGCTGGAGCGCGAATTCGCCAATACGAAATTCCACTTTATGTTGTTGAAACAGGAGACGAGAAGCTTCTTCGAGATATCTTTTACCGAATCAATGATTCAGGTAAGAAGATGAAATGGGAGGACATTCATGATGCACTTTTTGGGCGAAAGTCGGATGAGCCATCTACCCTTAGCGGTTTAGCCGATGAATTGAAGGCTCTTGGTATCGGGCGACCTTCGGAAGATCAACTGCTTTCTGCCATTATTGCCTTTAAAGGTCTAGATGCTACCCGAAGCATTTCAGAGCATTATCGTCGAGATCCTGAGATACTTCGTGATGCAGTCAGCGAGGCGTTACCTGCACTTAGACAAGTACTAATTTTCCTCAAAACACACGCTGAAATTCCTCATCTTAGACTACTACCACGTTCACTTCCGTTCTTTGTTCTTACGAAGTTTTTTGGTCTCTATCCAGAACCTAATAGTAGAACAATAACCTTACTTGTTCGGTGGACGTGGCGAACTCTATTGGGAATAAAGTCGGTTGATGAAAGAACCTTACTTCGACACAGCCTAGATGCTATCGAAGGCAATGAACCAGAAAAAAACATGCAAAAGCTGTTAGGTCAAATCCCTCGCACAAAAGGTTTAGATTATACCTTGCCACAAAAATTTGATGCTCGTGCAGCAGATAGCCGAATTATTCTTGTAGCTTTAAGTTCACTTCATCCACTTCATCCTGAAAATGAAAAGCCTATTGATATCGCTGAATTAATTGAAGAATATGATCTCAACGCCTTCTGCAAAATTATTTCAGTTGGTACTGAAGCAACATATGAACCATCGAATCGGATTCTTCTACCTCCTATCGTTAAAGGAGTCCGAAAAGAGCTTGTTGACTTAATTAATAGAGAGGGATCGGATTCAGAGGTACTTAAATCACACTGCGTTGATCAAAATGCTGCTGAACTTCTTAGGCATGGAAAGTTTGATGAATTTTTATCATGCCGTGGCAAGCTCCTTATAGAGACAGTTGATTCTTTTGGTTCACGCTTGGCTGCTTGGGGTGTAAGCGATCGACCAAGTATTAGCTATATCTTGCAACAAACAGGAGAAGACGAGTGACAATCACTTTAGGAGTTGGTCTTCATGGAAAGATAATTGGCTATCTAAATCAGAATACAAAAGGGCAGATTACATTTCGCTTCACTGAATCCTATTTGTCAATGTCCGATCGACCTGTACTAAGCCAGTCTTTTGAGGATGATCTTTCCCGAACTTACTATGGAAAGGATCGTTTGCTTCCCTCATTTTTCGCTAATTTAATTCCGGAGCATGGCGCATTACGGGATCTTATCGAAAATAATTTAGGAGTTGGTCCGGGCGACGATCTGGCTTTATTAGAGGCTGTTGGGCGTGATTTGCCTGGTGCAGTGGAGATCGTTCGTGTAGATGGAGATAATTTACCAGTTCAAGAAGACTTAGAAGTCTCTGCATATGTAGCAGATCATGAGGATGTTCTGAAAAAGGAACCTGGACTTCGATTTTCATTAGCTGGTGTCCAAATGAAATTCTCTGTTTTACGCGATCCAGACAGAATAACACTGCCTGCAAGCAATCAAGATGGTGAATGGATTGTCAAGTTAGGATCAGCACGCTTTCCGTTTACTGTTGAGAATGAATATGCCATGATGCAGTGGGCGATGTCTGCTGGGTTTGACGTGCCTGAGTGTCACTTACAAGATGCCAAAACGGTTAGCGGTTCTCTGAGGAAGCATACTGACTTCGGGGATCGTGTCTTTGTGATTCGTCGGTACGACAGGCAAGCAAGACTCCGCATTCATCAAGAAGACTTTGCCCAGGTTACTAACTTGCGACCAGAACTTAAGTATGACCACATAAAGTATGAACAGTGTGGTGGATTAATTAAACAACTTCTTGGCGATGAGGCATACTATGAGTTCATTCGTCGTCTTACATTTGTCATTGCCTCTGGAAATGCAGACGCTCACCTAAAAAACTGGTCTTTTCTCTATTTGGATAAACAGCAACCAAGCCTTGCACCCATGTACGATCAAGTCTGCACGATTGCATGGCCAGAGTTAAGCTCTGAGCTTGCCCTTAAGCTGGCAGGTACAAAAAACTGGTTCGCTTTAGAACTAAGACGGTTCGAGTCACTTGCTGAGCGTGCTGGTGCTGATCCAATCAAGACGACTGAAACGGTTCAAGAAACGTTGGCTCAATTAGTAGATGCGTGGAATAACTCACAAGCCCCGACCTTACTTCCTCTACCTCATTCACAACACCTTCAGGATTTTTGGGGACGAGTGCCGCTGTTGCGCCCGTATGTGCTGCAAATGAAGTGGCCTACATAAAGAGCAGAATGAATTCTACTTCTGTGTAAAATTTTAATGCAATTGGATCTAATGTTTCTTATAAACTGATGTCCCCTAACAAGCGCCTGCACTCGGAACAGATCGTTACTCTGTCGGCTATGATGCAAATTGAATTGCCGTCCGGTGAGCCGCAGGCCGCAATACTGTTCGGTTAAGCCAGGGAGTTGGTAAATTAGCTATTGTCGCGCTAATCTGCTTGCCAAGCTTATGCAACTAAAAGAGTTTACCTTGACCTCTGCCGAGATTGAACCAGGAGAGGTATTCCAAGCGCTCGAAACAGTTATTC
>CALRKB020000100.1:0-14780 GCA_943367755.1 Rhizobium sp. Q54
CCAGAACTTGTTTACTGGGAAAGGCTTTCAGGCAGTGTCTCCACTGGAGAATTATTCCCTAAAACCACTTGATGAGGAAATTAGAGATCTCAATTTCTCAGAGCTTAGAGATCCCTCAAAGTTGTTCAGTCGATTGGGTCCACTTCATATTTAGGCAGAAGCTACTTCGATTTCACGGGTCTCAACATCATGCAATCTGTCTTGTAATGCTGCAAGATACTCTTGAATAGCATCCTTAATATTAAGTAGTGCTTCTTCTTCCGTATCGCCTTCTGACCAACATCCAGGCAGGGCTGGTACGCAAACACTAATTCCTTCTTCAGAGCGATAAATAGCAACTTTATATTTCATATCTCTTTACGACACCTCAAGTCAAGCAAACTTTGCGAATGTAAGGAATGGTTCCGTTCTTTTCCATTTTCACCTAATCTGTTGCTACCTTTACATAAACATATGTATCCAACCTTTTTCTGGAGCGATTACAGAGAGACAAGAAAATTGCTAAGGCGATCGCATCTCCATCATCCAATTCTCCAAATCTATCAGATTAGAAAAATCTAGCAATGCTTCTCCAAGAGATTCTAGATCTTCTAAAGGTAGGGTATCAATGCGATCACGTATGTCTTGAGATAACTCTCCCACTCGTCGAGTTAGTTGCCGAATAATAAGCGATCGCTCTCCTTCTTCCTTAATTTCCCGATAAACCTGCGTTTCCTTGAGTGTAATTCCTAGCATAGACTCTACCTCTGTTTGGCTTAATGTTTCAAATTTGTACGCTATTATTGTTACGATCATATCTATTATCGCACGACTGGAAGATGGTGTTCCTTCCTGACTGGCTCGGTTTAACAAATATCTGGCTTCTTCAGGTGCTTACGCCTCCTCTACCGTAGTCAACACCATCAGTGGTACCCATGGCGATAAAGACCGAATATCTCCTAACTCATCTAAAAATAAATATCCGATGCACTTGACTACTATTCAGCAGTGCTCGATAAGGATGCGTATCACTTTGCTCGATACTATGCGATGGATAAATAATTACCGCTTGCCAATCACTAAAGCGATCGCGGTTTCGATAAAAGTATATTGAATCTCGACGCATAGTGGTTTATTTGTGTATTATCTATAGATTCCGAGATTGACGAAATTCTCTCACTACCTGTTTGACATCCTGCTTCTCGCCATCCACCATGAAATTAAGCCGACGCATATCGTCCTCCGAGATCTTGCCTTCTAAATCTTTTAATGCCTGATTTAGCTCTGGATATTTCTCCAGTGTCGCTTTACGCGCGATCGCTACGGCATCATAGGGAGGAAAGTAATGCTTATCATCTTTGAGTACTACCAAATTCAAGCTAGAGATCAGCCCTGCCGTGGAGTCACCCGCAATTAAGTCTACTTGTTTATCCGCGATCGCCCGATAGGTCAAACCTAAATCCATCGATTTTGGTGGTTCGGCAAACTTGAGTCCGTAAGTCTTTGCCAATCCCTCAAAGCCATCTGCCCGTTGCGTAAATTCGTAACCAAAGCCCGCTCTCCACTTTGGTGTATGCTTTGCCGCATCAGAAATAGTAGTAATCCCTAGCTGTTGGGCATCCTGCTGCCGCACGATAATCGCAAAGGTATTGTTAAAGCCCAAGGGAGCCATAACGGTTAGGCCAAACTGGTCAGCATAGGCTTGTTTGACTTTCTGAAATACGACTTTAGAGTCGTTAATTGGTTGGTTCTTTAGAATTGCCGTAAATGCCGTGCCCGTATACTCTGGATAGATATCGATCTCACCTGCGACGATGCCTTGATGACAGATAAATGTCCCACCTAAGTTCAAACGGCGATCTACTTTGAGATTAGTTTTAGCTTCGATGTGCTGCGCAAAGAGTTCGCCCAAAATTACCTGCTCGGTAAAATTTTTCGAGGCGATCGCAATTCGCCTCTCCTGAGTATTAGTGCATCCCACTAATGTCAAAGCTAAAAGCAGAATAGCAGAAAATTGCTTAATCATAGAAATATACTCTCAAATTTATAGATAATGGGAATCTATCGCTTCGCAGATCTCACGGTAAACTTGCGCTCGATCCAACCTAAACCCAGATCGATCAGTAGAGCCATGAGCGCCGCAGGAATCGCGCCAGCCAGGATTTGTTGATTATCCACCACAGCCACACCTCTAAAAATAAATTCGCCCAAACCACCCGCCCCAATCGCCGCCGCAATGGGGGCAATCCCAACCGAAATCACGACGGCGATGCGCACACCTGCCATAATCGCGCCCAGAGCTAGCGGTATTTCTACTTGGGTTAATAATTGCCAATTGGTCATCCCCATTGCTGTGCCTGCCTCACGGATGGCTGGATCGATGTTAGTAATACCCACATAGGTATTGCGGATAATTGGGAGGAGTGCATAGAGAAATAATGCAATAATTGCTGTGCGTGGGCCAATGCCACCAATCAAGGGAATGGGAATGAGAAATCCAAATAGAGCTAGGCTGGGGATTGTTTGGATTATGTTCACAATACCAAATACTGGTTTGACTAAATTGGGCTGGCGAGTAATCAGAATACTGAGCGGTATGCCTATTAAAATTGCCATGCCACTAGAGATCCCAACTAAAAATAGATGTTCCCAACTGCGTTGCAGAATTTCGATGCCATAACGAGAGATAAATTCGTTCAAAAATTCTACTCCTCAGTTTGGGTAAGCGATCGCTTCAGTGTCTCTAGGCATTTGACAAAAGTCCGCACTTCGGGAACGGGCGATCGCAGAAATTCACTTTTCGTACTTAACTCGACTAATCGTCCCTCATACATCAGGCCAATGCGATCTGCGAGGAAAAATGCTTCTTGAATATCGTGGGTCACAAATACAACTGTTTTGCCTAACTGTTGTTGGAGTTGACGAAATTCCCTTTGCAATTCTAACCGCGTACTCAGATCCAGTGCCCCAAATGGTTCGTCCATCAATATAATCGGCGGATCGGCAGCCAAAGCCCGTGCTACCCCCACCCGTTGCCGTTGTCCACCCGATAGTTCATGGGGATAGCGTTTAGCAAATTGTTTTGGTTCGAGGCCAACTAACTCCATCAACTCATGTACGCGCTTAGCAATGCGATCGCGATCCCAGCCTTCTAGGGCAGGCACCAGGCCAATATTGCGTGCCACGCTGAAATGTGGGAATAGCCCTGTCTCCTGGATTACATAGCCAATCCTACGCCGCAGCGCGATCGCTGACCATTTTTGGATAGACCGATTCTCTACCAGAATTTCACCATCAGACGGTTCGATCAGGCGATTGATCAGCCGCAAAGTCGTAGTCTTGCCGCAACCGCTGGCTCCGATCAAAACCAGTAATTCACCCTGGTAAATATTTAGATGCAAATTGCGCAAGATTTGCTGTTGTTCGCGACGGTAGTTAACATGCTGAAATTGAATGGCTATTTTCTCAGTGGGCGATCGCATCTAACTTTTCCGCATCTCGCTTAGTGTGATTATTTGTATCTGTATGGGCAAACATATAGGTCTGCCATGTTTGTACCGATCTGTAACCTACGATATGCATAATTTGCATGGAAACCGATAAAATCCTAAAGACAACATGCAATTTTTTAAGAAGCGATCGCAAAGGTTCTAGCCTCAAATAGCGTTGCAAGTTCGTTTGATAGGTCAAGTATTTAGGTAAGTATTATAGAGGTATCCATGGGTAAGCCAAAACGTATCGGCATTCTGACTAGCGGTGGTGATTGCGGTGGACTCAATGCTGTTACTAGAGCTGTAGTGCGACGCGCACAGGCATATGGCATAGAAGTTATGGGCATTCAAGATTCCACACTTGGTCTCTTGAGCCGCCCTGTGCAGGCTGAACTGCTCGATCTCAAAAGAGTTTCAGGTATTTTGCGCTATGGCGGTACGATCCTTGGTACTACCAACAAAGGTAATCCCTTTGCCTTTCCAATGCCTGACGGTAGTTTGATCGATCGCTCTCAGGAAATTATTGATGGCTATCACGAGTTAGGTCTGGATGCCCTGATCGGTGTGGGTGGCGATGGTAGTCTGGCAATCCTACGCAAACTAGCCCAGCAAGGTAATTGGAATCTTGTCGCAGTTCCCAAGACCATTGATAACGACTTGGGGGCCACGGAAAGTTCAGTAGGCTTCATTACCGCTGTAAACGTTGCCACCGAAGCGTTAGATCGCCTCAATTACACTGCTGCCAGCCATAGCCGTGTCATGATCCTGGAGGTAATGGGCAGAGATGCCGGACACATTGCCATTAGTGCTGGGATTGCTGGTGGGGCGCACGTCATTTTAATCCCTGAAATTCCTTACAAGGTAGATCAAATTTGCCAAACCATTGAAGAACGCCAGCGCGGTGGGCGCAATTTTAGCCTTGTCGTTGTTGCGGAGGCAGTAAAGACAGAAACTGATGAAGCAGTTAAATTTACCAATAGTTTGGGACAGACTCTCTATGGTGGTATCGGTCAGTATCTTGCCGATCGCATCAGCACCTGCAATGGCGCTGAAACAAGAGTAACAAGCCTAGGACACTTGCAACGTGGTGGTACTCCTTCCGCCTTCGATCGGCTGATTGCCTCTGCTTTTGGAGTGAGCGTAGTCGATCTGATCGTGCAAGAAAAGTACGATCGCATGGTAGCTTGGCAAAACCGTCAAGTAGTTGATGTCCCGATTGCGGAAGCGATCGCCCAGTATCGTGCCGTTGAGTTGGATGGTACGTTGGTTAAAACAGCATTGGGACTGGGTATCTATATTGGTGAGATTGACCGCAGTATGCATAATGTGGTTGAAGATGCGATCGCTTACGTGTAATAGATATCTGAGAGAAAAGATACCGCTGTGGTAGGGTCAGGTTTTACAATCTATCTACGTCTATAATCATTGAATTTAGGCTAAACTTGCCCCCTACAAGGATTTATTTCTCAAAATTATGAAGAGCGATAGTAAAGATCGTTTTGATCGATCTGGTAAATCCGATCTTGTGGTTTCTGTGCAGTGGCTGCGCGAGCATCTGGACGATCCGCATGTAGCGATCGCCGACTGTCGCTTTTCTCTCATGCAGCCAGATCTTGGACATCAGCAATATCAGGTAGGGCATATTCCTGGAGCCTATTATCTCGATCTCAATCTGGATTTATCTAGTCCAGTTGGGCGTCACGGCGGTCGACATCCCCTTCCCGACCCCGAATTATTTGCAGCCAAACTATCAGCGATGGGAGTCAACTCCAATCCATCTGATGGCACAGAGCCAACCCTGGTGGTTGCCTACGATGACTCTCGTTTTGCCTTTGCATCTAGATTGTGGTGGCTGCTGACATACTTTGGGCACAACCGCGTTGCTGTCCTGGATGGCGGTCTTAGCGCCTGGATCGAGGCTGGCTACGATCTCGACGATCGGGTTCCAAACAGCAAATCGGGATTATTTATCCCTACCCCAAATCCCAGCAAAATTGTCGATATTCATGGGGTTAAAGCGAAAAAAGATCTACCTGGTGTGGTGCTAATTGACTCCAGAGAGGGCGATCGCTATCGCGGTGAACGAGAGCCAATTGACCCTATTGCTGGGCATATTCCAGGAGCAGTAAATTATGCTTGGCAGGAAGCTAGCGACGCTCAGGGTTACCTATTACAAAATCCACAAACTCGCTGGACATCAATGGATAGTGCGAGTGAAGTTATCGTTTATTGCGGTTCGGGAGTTACTGCTTGTGTAAATCTACTATCGCTTAAAATGGTAGATATTAATGCCAAGCTTTATCCAGGTAGCTGGAGTGATTGGTGTTCCTATTTAGTTTGACATGACCGATACCTAGAAATGGAGGATGCCTTGAGTGAGCCAGAGGGAGGATACCACACTTGCTGAAGCGCAACAGTACTACCATTTCTTTGCGATCGCCGATCCCGAGGGGCAACGTAAGATTCTATTAGACTCAACTACTTACTCCATCGGGCGAAACCTGACGAATGGTATTGTATTGCGATCGCAGCTTGTATCCCGCCAGCACGCTGTTTTACTGCGGGTTCCTGTACCAAAAAAATCTTCTCATCTATTTCGGATTATTGACGGCAATTTACAAGGTAGACGTAGTAAAAATGGCTTACTGATCAACGGCAAGCACTATTTTTCCCACATATTGAGTCATGGCGATGAAATCGTTTTTAGCAACGATACCAGAGCTTCTTACCAGATTGTCAACCATCCGGCTGAGGTAGTCATGCCCGGTGATACGGATGCCGATCGAATCCTGCAAGACATGCAACGAGATCGCCCTCACATGTCTGACACAGACTTTGCTAATTGCAATGAAGAAGCGCTAGCACGCTTAGCTTCTTTTCCAGAGCTTAACCCCAACCCTATCTTAGAAGTTAACATCTCTGGTACAATTACCTATCTCAACCCTGCTGCTGCTAGCCAATTTCCTGAATTATACGAATTAGGTGCGCACCATCCCCTCCTAAGAGATTTAGTTACTTCCGTTGCTGATCGCCAAAATGCTAGCCAGGCAGCTTTTGTGCGCGAAGTTGAGGTAAACGGACTAATTTTCGAACAGTTTATCCACTACATTCCTGGTAGCGAACTGATTAGGAGCTATCTTGCGGATATCACCGCACGCAAGCGATCGCAGGAAATCATTCAATATCAAGCCCACCATGATGCCCTCACCGGCTTGCCCAACCGCAAACACTTCAGTAACTATCTGGCCACAACTTTAGCTGAGGCAGCCACAACCGATGAAAAATTAGCTGTGGTCTTTATAGATTTAGATGGGTTTAAGCTAGTCAATGACTCCCTCGGTCATGACATTGGAGACCTTTTGCTTCAGAGTATTTGCGATCGCTTACCGGAATTTCTCCGGGCGGAAGATATGTTGGCCCGTTGGGGTGGGGATGAGTTCATCCTGTTAATACGCAAAGTCACATCGGTGGATCGCATTTTGGAGTTAGCGCAAAGAATATTGCAAGTGTGCAAGCAACCATTTATCTGTGATGGACATGAACTCTACATCAGTGCCAGTATGGGGATTAGTGTTTATCCGTTGGACGGCAACCATGTGGATATCTTGGTCAGAAATGCGGATACGGCCATGTATCGGGTAAAGCAGGGCGGAGGTAATAGCTGCCAGCTCTATACCTCAACTTAAAGATATAGTGGATAATCTTGGAATTATTCTAAGCACACACTCAACTACGACTATCGCGATCATTACGATTAGAATTACTGCGCATCAGTGCAATTACTAAGCATGCTAATCCCACATTAATCGATACATCAGCCAGGTTAAATATGGGGAAATTAATCAACTTAAAACTCAAAAAATCAGTCACCTCACCACTGGCAAACCTATCTATACCATTGCCTATGGCACCTCCCAGGATGCACCCATAACCAACTTTCTCCCATCGATCTAACTTCTGATTAGTGCAACCCAGCACTATTAATCCTAAACTCACGATCAGAGATACCCACTTGAGCCAATCACCTTTAAAAAAACCAAAAGCTGACCCAGGATTAGTAATGTAGGTGATGTGAAAAATCCCCTGCCATATCGGCAAGGAATCATAAAGTTGAAGATTCTGCATGACTGCATGCTTGCTAACTTGATCGAAAATGAGGCAAATAAACGCGGCGATCCAAAATAAAAAGTTCTTGATCATGTCAGAAAATGTAGGAGCATGCAGCCAGCCATTAGCCTACGTCAAGCTTAAGTAATATTAATCAATCCTAACCAAGCCAGCACGCCTTGACCAGTGACAAATTCAATTGCAGCAGCTAATAAAAAGCCAATCATGGCCGCACGGCCATTCAGGCGCTCGGCATAGGTATTAAATCCAAACTTTGGATCTACGGCTTGGGGAGTCTGTGTCGGCTCAGTCATAACTCAAATTGTCTCCATAACAATGACAAACTAAAATGCAAATAAAATAAAGCTTAATCAAAGATCATGACTTTTGATTAAATCATAGTAGATAAAAATTAAGTTTTGCAAACTTTTTGAAGCTTAATTTTTGTTTTTGAATTGTATTTGCCGATTTCTTGTAAGCTTACTAGAATAAAGATACAAAGCCTAATTGAAAGTTCTCAAACCTTCACAATCAACGCTAAGTAACTTAATGTATTTGTATAACAATGCATGACAGGTTGTTGCGTTTATATAAAAAATTGATTTTTACAAATTGACAGAGTAACTGGAGTGTCGGTAGCTTGGAGAGTCACAAAGAGAAAATATTGGTAGTTGATGATGAGGCCAGTATCCGTCGCATCTTAGAGACTAGGCTTTCGATGATCGGCTACGAGGTGGTTACTGCTGCCGATGGCGAAGAAGCCATTAGCATGTTCCATCAGGAGGCTCCCGATCTAGTCGTACTCGATGTAATGATGCCGAAACTAGATGGCTATGGGGTCTGCCAAGAACTACGCAAGGAATCAGATATTCCGATCATCATGCTCACTGCTCTTGGTGATGTTGCTGATCGCATCACAGGTTTAGAGTTAGGTGCTGATGATTATGTAGTAAAACCATTTTCGCCAAAGGAACTAGAAGCTCGTATTCGCTCGGTGTTACGGCGGTTTGAACGAAATGGGGCGTCAGGTATACCTAGCTCTGGTGTCATCCATGTGAGCAATATTCGCATCGATACTAACAAGCGTCAGGTTTATAAAGGTGATGAGCGTATTCGCTTGACGGGTATGGAGTTTAGTTTACTGGAGTTATTAGTAGGTAAGTCAGGTGATGCGTTCTCTCGCTCTGACATCCTCCAGGAAGTGTGGGGCTACACGCCTGAGCGGCATGTAGACACCCGTGTTGTTGATGTGCATATCTCCCGCCTCCGTGCCAAGTTGGAGGAGGATCCCAGCAATCCTGAACTCATCCTCACAGCCAGGGGAACGGGTTATCTGTTTCAACGCATTGTCGAACCCGGTGAGGAAGCTTAAGAGTATATCTTAATTTTTTGAAGCCTTATGGCCTTTCGATTTTTGAAGATCTGACATCTGAGACCCCGGGTTACGTATTGTGGAAAAATGTTTACCAAATAAGCAATAGGTAATGCTTTAAAACACAAAAAAGGTGAGTTAAACTCACCTTTCAGAAAATACAATTTGAGAACAGAACTTACTGCGTTAAATTGGCCGTCTGTATATTCTTTGACGGTGCCATAGTAACTGTTTCAGTTGAAGGTATGGAGGCCGATCTCAAAAAAGTAGTTTCTTGTACCGACTGATTTGATATTGCAAACAAAGGATTAGAAGCAATACCTGCAATGCTAGTAAATACTAGCGTCAAGACTATCGCTACTTGTAGGGGTCTCATCCCTATTCCCTGCCATGCGGTTCCAGATTTTAGTTCAGGGTAGTTTTTCACTGAACCAGACATCTCGCTTGGTTCTTTGACTACCATCATTTTGACCACGCGAATGTAGTAGTAAATGGAAACTACGCTCATCACTAGAGCCAAAATCACCAATCCATAGGATTTTGCCTGCCAGCCAGCCCAGAAGATATACAGCTTACCAAAAAAGCCTGCTAGGGGAGGAATACCACCTAGAGACAGTAACGAGGCACTCAGCGCCAGGGTGAGGAGTGGGTCTTTGTGATATAAACCGCTATACTCGCTAATCTGATCTGTACCTGTGCGGAGAGAGAACAGGATCACGCAGGCGAAGGCACCCATATTCATAAACAGGTAGACCATTGTGTAGAAGACCATACTGGAATATCCTGCTTCGGTGCCAATTAGCAGACCTAACATCACAAACCCCGCCTGTCCGATTGAGGAATAGGCCAGCATGCGTTTCATACTGGTTTGCGCGATCGCCACCACGTTTCCCAGCACCATACTGAGTACAGTCAGCACCACAAATACGTAATGCCACTGCGCTGAAATTCCAGGGAAAACCGTCACCATAAACCGGATGGCCAGCGCAAACCCCGCTACCTTAGAACCAATCGATAGGAATGCCACGACGGGGGTAGGAGAACCCTCATACACATCAGGGGTCCATTGATGGAAAGGTACAGCCGACAGTTTGAAGGCAATGCCTGCAACTACAAACACCATCGCCAGGATCAGGCTGATGCCACTGGTAGGTAGATGCGCCGCAATACTTTGGAGATTCGTTTCTCCGCCAGATAAACCATATAGCAACGACATACCATACAGAAATATGGCAGAACTGGAGGCTCCAATTAGTAAATATTTGAGTGCGGCTTCGTTAGAACGAGGGTCGCGCTTGGTATAGCCCGTGAGCAAATAAGAAGAAATACTCAGCGTTTCCAGGGCAACAAAGATCATCACCATTTCATTGGAGCCAGCTAGAAACATGCCGCCTAACGTCGCAGCCAACAAAATGTTGATATATTCGGCGATCGCTACTCGTGCCTGATGCAGATAGCTGACTGAGATCAAGATAGTCAACAGTGCTGACAGGGCGATGATACCGCGAAAGATAATACTGAGCTTATCGCCGTAGAAACTGCCAATAAAAGAAATGGGGTTGTCAAGACTCACCCATTGCCAATAAAGAGCAGCTACAGATCCGATTAGACCAATACTGGCAATGTAGGGCAGTGACTTAGCAGACTGGGCACTGGTTATGATTAGATCGACAACTAGCACGACAATCAGCGTCACAATCACGATCGCCTCAGGTATAATCACGCCTGCATTGAGCAGAGTGCTGAGATTTGCAAAGTCCATATTTTTTTAGTTTTATCTCTCAACAAGCATTTTAGCTGTGAATTGCTCTCGCTTTTGCAGTAAAAAGTAATATTTACCTAAGTTCTGGTACATCCATGCTTGGGAATATCCTATGGTTGAGATAAGGGGTTATTTATGTATGCCTAATCATCTCTGGTTAATTGCTTCCGATAAGCGATCCGCGACAACACGCACGGAGGCGATCGCCCGTTCGTAAGCTAAACGCGTGGGGCCAAGTACGCTAACGCTACCAACTGGCACATCATCATTATTATCATAGGTACAAGAGATCAGGGTGCAATTCTGAATTGGTTCGAGCGCAATCTCTGAGCCGATTTTGACCTTGACTCGGCGGCGATCGCTTGATGCGGTCTGCTCAAAAATCAGTGGAAACAGTTCTGCCTGGTTTTCTTCTAGTAGTTGCACGATCGCCTTGACCTGGCTGAGCTGAGTAAATTCAGGCTGTCGCAACAGTTCCGTCAAACCACTGATAAAGATTTGGCCTAATGCAGGCGGATTGCAAGCCCGTGTCAGTTCTCGTAATGGCTGCTCTAGCAAAGTCGCGTACTGGCGAAATTGCCAATCTAGCTCATGCCAATTGAAATCAGATAGGTCGCACCAGGCGCGATCGTGCAAATGCGCGTTTAAAAAGTTATTCAGTACCTGGAGTTCTGCCTCTAGGGAACTAACCTCAGTATCGGACGGTAGATCTACTAGTACAGAAGCAGTGTGGTAGGTATCGCTCACAGCTACAATCATCACTTTGCGAGCGTCGATCGCTACTAATTGTAGATGCCGGATTCTGGCAGCTTGCATATTTGGTGCTGTCACCAGGGCAATACAGCCACTCAAAGTTGCCAGTATGTGCGCCACACTGCGCAATAACATTTCCAGACTGCAATTCTCAGTTAAATGTGCATACTGCGATAACTGCTGCTGCATCTGGGACGACAGGTCACTACTCGGAGGGCTAAGTAGATCGTCAACATAAACCCTATAGCCTGAGTTTGAGGGAATTCTACCAGCAGAAGTATGGGGTTGATAGAGTAGGCCAGATTTATCTAGCATGCCCATGACATTGCGAATAGTGGCGGCACTGATGTCGAAGTTGTATTCCTCGACCAAGACCTTAGAGCCAACAGGTTCAGCGGTGGCAATATAATGGTTTACAGTTGCCCAAAGCACTTTTTGCTCTCTACTGGTTAAATTAGCCTTTGTCATGTCTTGGTCACTTTGCAAGCTTGAGATTAGTAGAACTTAAAAAAATAATTAAAAAAGTTTCATTGCTAATAGAATAACCAGATTAAGTAAGAATTAGGTATAGGCTGAAACAACTACTATAAAATCCTTTATTTATCGATGGTTATGGATGCCTAATAATTTAAATGATTGCAACCATATTTCTTTGTAAAATCATATGCCAGGATTAAATTTTGACAGCATAAATTAACTGCGATCTTGACTGAGTAACGTTGCGGCAATAAGTTGTGCTACCGTGTCAGTACTAATTCCAGTCCCCCAAATACTTGCATGTTATGTTTAAAATCCTACTATCCTTAACTAGCCAGGGAAGCCAGTCAAAGATCTGTAGCGCATCAAAAGACAGAACTGTATAGTAACTTCGAGGATTTTAGTAGGAGTAGCAGGTTTTTTAGATGAATAGAGACGAACAACCCACTCAAATCCCTCAGCTCTACCTTTGGGCCGTAGGACTAGATATAGAGGCATTTCCCCTAGGAGCGATGTTGGGCGATCGCTACCTCATACATGATGCACAGGTGGTAATCGACACGCAACAATATCGCTTGCCTGAAAGCCCTGATGAGATTCCTGCCGATGTCGTCTCTTACCTAAAGTTGTCGCGGTTGCCACTGCACTTACCCCGACCCTACGGTTTATTGAGATGGGGTGAGGAACTTAATCTATCTGAAGTCTTGCTTTTAGAAAATATACCAGTAGATCTAGATGGACATCTGCTACCTACGCTAGATTCCGTGTGGTCTAAAGCCCCTGCTTTGCGTCAAATTAACTGGCTCTGGCAAGTTTTGCAGCTTTGGCAACCTTTGTCCGAGCAAAACATGACGCTTACTCTGCTTCAACCCAATTTTCTGCGCGTGGATGGTTCCTGGCTGCGCCTTTTGGAGTTGAAGGCTGATGTTACCCGGGTGGAACTGGCGCAATTGGGTAATATGTGGAAGGAATGGCTACCCGAGGTTCAACCGGAGATTGATGAACCACTGGCGGACTTTGTTTTTGCTCTCGCTCGCAATGAATTAGATATCAACGAGGCGATCGCCAAACTCGATGAGTTGGCAGCCACACAATTTCAGACCAAACCATTCACAATTCGCATCGCTAGTGGCACAGACCAAGGCCCCAGCCGCGACCATAATGAAGATACCTGCTATCCCGATCCTAAGCAACAAGATCGCTTACAGCAAAACGAATACCTGCGCGATCGCGTCGCGGTGATTTGTGATGGATTAGGTGGTCATGAAGGTGGTGAAGTCGCAAGCAACATGGCAATTCAAACCATCGAGCAACTATTGCCAACTCTGTTGCACCAGGTGGAGACCAGTCCAGAACCCTTCTCTCCCCAAGCTTTTTCCCGACAGCTCGAATCAATTGTCCGAGTTGTAAATGACCAGATTGTCGCGCTTAATGATAAGCAACAGCGCACCGCGCAGCAGCGTATGGGAACCACCATGGTGATGGCAATTATCCCTCGCCCCCAAGGTAAGCCTTGTAATCAGGTTTATATCGTACATGTAGGCGACAGCCGTATCTACTGGGTAAGTCCGCAAAACTGTAGGCAAGTAACGCTTGATGATGATGTGGCTACCCGCGAATCTGTCTTAGGCTATAACTTTTATATTTATTCTCACCAACGCGTAGATGGAGGGGCACTAATTCAGGCCCTAGGTACAAGAGGTTCTGAGAGCCTTGTACCCAGAATCCAGCGCTTCCAATTGGATGAAGATTGCCTATTAATGCTGTGTTCTGACGGCTTGAGCGATTTTGAGCGCGTTAATGAGTTGTGCGAGAGCCATATTCAACCAATTTTGACTAAAAACCTACCACTGCGGCAAGCTTGTCAAACCTTAATCGCCGAGGCAAATAGTCGTAATGGTCACGATAATGTCACGATTGCTCTCATGCGCTGTCGCCTTGCCCCACCGGACGCGAATGAGGATATCCAAATAGATGACGATACAGATAGCATCCCCACTGAGATCCTTACGGTTCCTACAGTTATCCCTATGGATAATCCAGAAGCGAATCCTCTAAAAACAGACGATTTGGAAGTGGAACATAGCGAAGATATTACTCAACCAATAGAGAACCTGCACGAGTTGGAATCGGTTGAGCCCGATACAAAAGATGCTGATGAAGACGAATCAGAGTCAGCATCCAACCCACCTCAGCAAACCAGCCGCAGTCTAATCGTATCCCTCATCGTCATCATATTCATATTAGGTTGCGGTATTACGGCTACACAGGTGCCTCCTGTAAAGCAATGGCTGCGACAGCATATGCCTCAGCTTTTTCAAAATTAAGTTGGTCGTATTCTAAATCTGTGGAATAGGGAGATAATGATCGGAAACTCTGGGGTCAAACTTTGCAATTGTATTAGAATCTGTACTTTGTCCCACTTGCCAAGGTATAGATGTAGTTAGAAATGGACTATCCGGTGAGGGTAAGACTCGCCACAAATGTCGCAATCCAGAGTGTCAGCGTAGCACCTTCATCTTGAACTACACGTATCAATGTCGTCTACCTGAAGTTAAACAACAAATCTGTGACATAGCTGTGAATGGTAGTGGCATTCGCAATACAGCTCGTGAGCTTAAGATTAGCCCATCAACGGTAATTGCCGAATTAGAAAAAGAGTCAGACCTAAAAGCCTTTAATGAAACTCGACTAGTGCAGGGTCACATCTAAACATTAGGGTTAACAAGTGTGTTCAAATCGGCGAAGGTGTATAAAGTAGGAGGTGCTTTATGCAGAAGAAATATATCGTCCGATTGACAGAAGAAGAGCGTTGCGAGCTTCGAGAAGTCATTAAAAA
>CALRKB020000101.1:0-14722 GCA_943367755.1 Rhizobium sp. Q54
ACTAAATCTGGCGGTGGATCTTGCTGTAAATTCACCGTTTTTCCTGCCACTCGCGGTTGGTTCTGGATGTAGTAGGCATTATCTGGCTCTGCACCCCGATCCAGATCCTCCCGATCTAGAGTCGTAGATCCCATCGTTTTGATTTTCAAACCTAGTTCAGCGACTAAGAAATAGATAAAACGTCCGATCAGTTCTCGGTAAAATTCATGTGCTTCCAGAGGCATAGTAATTTCCAAAGTGCCGCGATCGTAGGTAAGATGGGCAGAACGACTCTCGCCAATTGCTTGCAGAATTTGCTGATATCCTTGCCAGTTCAGGTGGTGGAATACTACCCGTCGTTCGCCAATTGCTAGGGGTGGATTTAACAGTAAAGGAGTTGCAACCATAACTGGGGAGATGGTGAGGTTTTTAACTATGATAGCGAGAAGTGTTAAGTGCGATCGCCGATCCTGTAGCGTTAAGATCGATCCAGGGATAAGAGAGGTATGGGTGCGTGGTACAAACAATAGCAGCGGATAAAGTAACACTCTACGACTTAGAGCAGCGATTCCAGTTGAAGCAAACAGAAGATCGGTCGTTTTTCTCAGAGTGGCAGGGAGATTTACCAGAACTCACAAAGGCCGAACGACAGCGACTAGAACGGGTTCGGGCAGTCGTTGCCAATCTAGAGCGGCGATCGGTATTAGAAAACACAGTCAAGCTGGCGGTGGTCGCTCCCCTGATAGATTTATCAGGGCTGTTCTTGCCCCCCTTTTACGTCAGCACAGAAGACTCGGTGGAAATTGAAGCCACGGATGAAAGCTTCCTGGTGCGGGGTCGCATTGATATCCTGGTGTTGAAAGATCGGCTTTGGGTGCTGGTAATTGAGTCAAAGAGAGCAGAATTTTCACCCAAGGTGGGGATTCCCCAGGTGTTGTCTTACATGCTAGCGGCTCCCCAACAGAATTTTCCCCTGTATGGGCTGGTCACCAATGGCACTGATTTTGTCTTTTTAAAGCTGCTGTTTCAGGAGGTGCCCCGCTACGCTCGATCGCGGCAGTTTATCTTGGGACAAGACCACGACTTAGATCGGGTGTTGCAGATCCTCAAACGACTGGCAGAGATTGTAGGGGAAGAAGCAAATTAATCGGTGACAATGGTTTTAGACCGAATTCCTATTGTGAGGGGAGCGATCGCACTTCTACCTATTGCACTTCTGCCTATTGCATTGATGGAGGGCGATCTCACCTGCGATCGAATTAGGAAGCGATCGTCACTCTAAAGCCCCGCAATATCAATTTCCATTCCACATAATTTTTCTGCCATTTGCTCCGCCCGTTGGATTTAAACCATGCAGGATCGCACTCACCTTGACCCAGAGACTTTAGCCGCTTCAGCAGCGATCGCACCTGCGATCTTCAACCATGCCAGCATTTCGCTCGCTCATCAAAATAACCAGCTTATCGAATGTTGTGTAACTTGCCAGATTCCGCTAGATGTCTACCAAACAATTGAAAAATACAGCCTATTTAACCTGAAACCAGAGTTACGCAGTCATAAAATTACCTTCTCTCCCGATACGGAGATCGCCCTCAAAGTAACCCTCAGTCCAGATCTCTGGGAAGAGATCGCCGAGCATGCGGCTACCCCTGAAGCAGCCCTCCAGTATCTCCAGCAGCTCAGCTCAACCCAACCCAACCATCCCCTCCTTAACTTCGACAACTGGTTTGCCCTCTCCGCCCACCAAGACAACCTCAGCTATACCACCCTCTGGGCCACGCTCAACCCCAGTAAACTCGCCACGGGCACCCTCTCAGAAGCAGAATTCACCCAAGCCCTCAGTCAGTTCCTCACCGAACTCACCACCACCGAACTCACCAAAGCCACCGATCGATTTCTCAACGATCTCTTCAGCGACTTCACTAACACCTTTAAACCAGATCGTAATATCGTTGGCAGCACGCCCATCACCAACATCATGGTCGCGTTTTTTACCCAGGATGACTGGCCGTTCACCAAAATACAGGGCCAGCCCATTCTGCAAATGATGTGCCAAGGTGAAAATGGCCAATGGCTTTGTTACGCCAGAGCTAACGAAGCTCCCGCACAATTCGCGTTCTATTCTATTTGCCCCGCCGCTGCTCCAGCAGATCGCCGCCTCGCGATCGCGGAATTCATCACCCGCGCTAACTCCGGTATGGTTATCGGTAACTTCGAACTTAACTTTGATAACGGCGAAATCCTTTACAAAACCAGCATCGATGTCGAAGGCGATCGGCTCACCCCCAGTCTGATTAAACAGATGGTCTACACCAACATCAGCCTAATGGATAAATACTTGCCCGGTATTCAAGCTGTTATCAACGGAGAAATTCCAACCGATGCAATCTTGACCGTAGAGACCTTGGACGAGCTAGCCTAAAGTAGGAGGAGTTGCGATCATAGCTGGGGAGATGAGTTTTTAGTATAGTAGCGAGAAGTTTTAAGCAAGATCGTTTACCTCCCACGTCCTGCCTAGCTTTTGATGCTCTCGCGACGCTGCCTTGATGAAATGTGCCATCTTAATCGCGCCACCCTCACTTGCTGCATAAAATGCCGCTGCTAGGCCAATGTTTTTGATACTGCCTCCCGCCAACCTTACTTCCCTTGCCAATAGCTCGAAATCCACATCTTCGCCAAGGGGCGCTTCCTTAGGAAAAGTAACCTGCCAAATGCTGCGTCGATATTCTTCGTCGGGAAAAGGAAATTCTACGATCGCCTGAGTTCGCCGCATAAAGGCTTCATCCATATTTTGGCGAAAGTTGGTGGCTAAAATCGTTACTCCTTCGTACTCTTCCATCTTTTGCAACAGGTATCCCACCTCGATATTGGCGTAGCGGTCGTGGGCATCTTTGACTTCCGCACGCTTTCCAAATAGAGCATCTGCTTCATCGAAAAAGAGAATAGCATTAGCACTTTGAGCGGCGGTAAAGATTCTATCCAGGTTCTTTTCCGTCTCGCCGATATACTTGCTCACCACCTGCGATAAATCGATTTTATAAAGGTCGATTTGCAATTCATTGGCAATCACTTCCGCTGCCATTGTTTTCCCCGTTCCCGGCGAACCCGAGAAGAGGATATTTAGCCCTTTACCTAGGGATAACTTGCGATCGAACCCCCACTGACTGTATACAACAACACGATACTTCGCCCGATCGCAAATTTCTCGTAGTTGGGCCATTTGGTCTGGAGGGAGAATGATATCGTCCCAACCGTACTTGGGGGTAATTTTACGTGCCATTGCCGCCATGTTTTGCCCCGATTGCATCCGCGCCGCAGTAAATAAGTCATTGATGCTTGGTTGCACGCTGAATTGGGGCAGGGGAGACAAGGAGAAACCTCTTTCTGACCCTTCATTTTTGAATTCTTCCCACCGCTTTTGGTTGCAAGCTGTCGCAACCGCACTTTGGATCTGCTTGGGAGTTAACCGGAAGCGATCGCCTAAAGCATTCAGATCTTCCTCATCCAGCATAATGTCCACTTCTGCCAAATTTGCCTGCCAATAAGCGCGACGTTGGGCAAAGTCAGGCACAGAAAAGCTGATAGGAATGACATTGAGATTGCCAGTCATGTTAGGTTGCCAATCCTGTCTATCTGACAGGATTGTGATGCCCTTATCCTCAGCTAGCATATCTAACAACCACTGCCCAACCGCTCTCTGTTCTTGATTCACTAACTCATCGAACCTGGGTAGATAGATAACGGCATTCTGGTATCGAGCTTCGCGGAAAAGAATGCTCAGGGCTAACTCCATGTCTACTTTTAACTCTAGAGCCAGAACCAAATCTACCTTTAGCAAGGACAGCCCAAGATGGTTAGCTATCGCTTCAGCAGTCTGTTCCTTACCAACACCCTGTGGACCGTGAAAATAGAGGCACAAGGGTTGCTGAGTTTGGCAGGCTTGCAGGGTCAGTGCTGCGAGTGCCTGTTTAACCTCGGCACTTAATTGTAACTGTTCCAGTAGATACCTTGGCTTTCGCAACTGACTAAACCGTGCCAATCGCGGCTCTAGCTCTTTCTCAATCAATAAGAGGCGCATTACTTGCTCGTCCAGCTTGAGGTAATGGGCTAACAGCGGTGGTTGGATTTGATTTGGATCGGGTATGAGGTGAAGCAACCCTCGGCCAACCAATGGAGCAGCCACCGCAAAATGCACTCGCCGCCTCAGTTTTTCCGATGCCGAAACGCACAATAAATTCAGTGCTAAATCTACGGTAGGGCGCTTACGGGTGACATCATCTTGCAAATAAGCATATATCCGTTCGTAGCGCAGATCGATTTCTGGTGCTAAGGCAATCAAAACCAGAGCCAACTCGAATAACGATAGACCAAAATCTTGTTTCAGCCGGTTCAAACTTGAGGAACTGCCGATCGCTTCAGCAAAGAATGTCTCTAGATCGAGTGTCTGGGAGCGCAGGGGTGAGGCTCCGGCTTTTCGTCCCAAGGCACGTTCTACATCAGAGCGATCGACGTAAAGACCTCGATATGGGTCTACTGCTGAGTCGGTACTGTAGGCAGTTTGAGCATGAGATACTGCTTCTTCTAGCAGGCGATCTAGTTGCTGTAACGATTTGAGCAGATCGTCTGCTACTCCTTTTTCTGGGGTTGCATCCATTTCAGCAGATTTCCCTCAAATGGTTTGTCCCCTAGCATCCGATGCCAGTAAATCCAGGACAACGCTGTATCTGGACAAACCTTGAGGACTGTTAATCGTAGTTTATATCTGACGATTCTTTGTCATTTTTGTCGAAAAAGTCAAGTGGTGTAGATCGATCGTTTATGACTTCGCTTGGCATTTGAGCTGTTTGACCTACAACAAGGATGTCCTTACAGATCTGGGTCGGCATGTCAGGCTCAGACGTTGCAGATACTATCCGCATCGAATTCTGATGCAAGCGTAATTTCTGCGGCTCTAGGTACAAAAGTGACTGAAGGATATGAATTATTAGATATGTAGGTTACATGTAAGTCGTATATAATTAACATGCATAGTTTAGCTCGTTTAGTTAATAAGGAAATCTATGAATCAACTCGAATTAGCGAATGCGATCGCCCAGGAACTGCAAATCGGCGGCTACGATGCCGATCGCTTCCTTAAAGTTACACTCGAAAAAATCATCTCGACTGTAACGACCAATCAGCCCGTCGAACTGCAAGGCTTCGGTACGTTTGCCATGCGTCCTAACGCTCCCCGCACTGGTACGAGTCCTGCAACAGGCGAACCCTTTAATGTCCCTGCTCGCTGGTCAGCCTCCTTCAAAATCGATAAAGCCTTTAAAGAGCGCGTCGAAGCCGTACCGCTGGATCAATCCAGCCCTACTGTCTCTCCTGGCACTATCTCCGATATCACCGCTCCTGGCGACAAGCCCTACTATTTCACCGTTCAGTTCAGCGACGATGTAGGTATTAAAGCCTCTACTATCGGTGGCAAGAATAGCGAACTCGGCGAACTTGATGTGCGCGTGACTGGCCCCAACGGCTTCAACCAGCTTGCCAGAGCCACCAGAACCAAAGCTACTGCCGACAAGAAAGGAAGGATCGTCACCTATGCCGTCGGCGCTCCTGGTGGCGTGTGGGACTTTACCGCGAACGGTCAATACCAGATCGACTTGCTGGAAGCGCAAGTTTCGGACTTGATGGGCAATTTCCTGTCGTCCACTACAGTCGGAAACTTTAACGTGGCAATCCCTGGTGGTAGCGGAGGGATCTAATGACCTACGCTGAATTTCTTTCAACCTTGCGATCGCTACTTGACGGTCTACTTTACCCCTCTGAATCCGACTTCCCCGTAGAAATCTCCCCACGCGGACTTTCCTACAGAATGCCCAGTAGCGGTGAAGTACGCGACATAGATCGCGTCTTCAAGATGCGGCATGTCGAGGACTGGATGAGTGAAGACGAGCAAGAGTTTGCCCAGAGATGGCAGTCGATCTACGACCACATCACCAGCAATACCATCGCCACAACCGCGTGGCACTACAAAGTCAACCGCAAGAACTACACCCACGAGCAAGTTGTCATTCTGTTGCATCAGCAGGGTGTAGTTGGCCTCCGAATCCGACTCGTTGAAACATAGGAGATAGCCCGTGACAACACTTGATGACTTTCTGACTCAGAACGAAGAAGCGATTCTTTCAATGGCGATCACTGACAGAATCTTGCTGGCACGCAGCCTGCTCGACTCTGTTGCATCTACTTTAATCGGTAATTCGACCGCTCCTGAGATTGGCGAAGATGACCAAGACTACGAGATTGCGGAAGAAGAGGATTACTAAGAATGAAGAGGGAAGAGGGAAGAAATACAGACTTCCCTCTTCATTCTTCTGCCTTCCGCGTTAATTATGGAGGTACTTACGATGGCTCTAATCCAATTTCCAACTCTCTCGCCAGATAACTGGCATGACATTGGCACGATTGGGATTGTGTTTCTTTTGACTGCGATCGCTGTGAGGAAATACTTATGATGACTCAAGTTCAGAAATGGCGGCGGCAAGCTGCTCAGAATCTTGCCAATCGCATCCCTGAAATCGAAGGCGATCTCAACAACTTTGACCTGGCAGTGGACGATGTAGTCAGGCTGTTGAACAACCAACCCACAAGACCTGTTGGACGCAAAGCCTATGAAGGCATCTTCCCAGTCGATAAAGCTGCGATCAAGTTAGATGTACCTTTCTATCCTCAAACCGATAACTACACCATGCCAGATCGAACCTGCAACTCTTCTAGCTGTGCAATGGCGGCTAAATATCTTGGGGCTAATATCTCAGGTGATGATGAGTATTTGCAAATTGTGCTGACTCATGGCGATACCACCGACCACTCAGCTCAGACTGAAACCTTAGCAGACTATGGCATTGAGTCTCAGTGGCGTACAGATCTTGATTTCGATGACCTGGATGAATCCCTAGCTGCAAATTTACCCGTTGTTATTGCCATTCTGCATCGCGGTTCAGAAGACGCTCCAACAGGCGGACATATCATCTGCATAATTGGTAGGACTGAAGATGGAAACTACATCGTTAATGACCCTTTTGGGGATTGCAATGATGGCTATACCAGCGATGTCTTCAACGGTAAGAGCGCAATCTACAGCAAAAACTTGCTCAATGCCAGGTGGCTAGTAGAAGGCAATAAAAGCGGATGGGGAAGGCTGTTTAGTGGGTGATGAATTATGACTGCAACTACTCTCTCTTGGAAAGTTGCTCAACTTGGGGAGACCCCAAGACCGCACTTTCCGCAAACTACCCAAGCAGAACCCGCACCGCAGATAACTTTCTCACCGTATGTCTGGCAGGATATTGGCATCATTGGGTTTGTGGTGGTGTCGCTGGCGATCGCCCTTGGCAAATGGCTACCCGACCACCTCAACCAAAGGTGGGAGGTTCGCAAAAAAGAAATCGAACAGGCGATCGCTCTTCAAGAACAATCCATGAAAGCTGAATTGCTGCACAAAGAGCAATCGATGAAAGCAGAACTGTTGCGCGATGCCAGCGATCAAAAATTGCTGGCAGATTCATACAGCACAATGCTGGCAAAGCAGTTACAGGGATCTCATGAGTTGCTGGAAAATCTGGCTGTAACTCAATTAAATATCTCCAGGATGGTTGAAGCTTTTGAAACACAGCAGCAGTCGATCTCACTGGGATTTGAGCAGTCCACCAAAAATCAAGCCAGAACGATCGCTTTGCTTGAAGGAATTCTGGAAGCACTATCGAAAGGCGATTAAGAGAATTCGGAGAGCTAAGCCCCCAGCCTATCGAAACAGCCACAGATACCCGCATTCTGGAGCCACGCACAAGGAAAGCAACAAAACGCAGCAGTAGCATCTGCGAACCACAATAGGCATTTGGGCATAGCAACTCTTCCTCACCCAGATGAGGAACTGTTCAGACATATCACCCCTCGCAACCCGCCCTTTAGCTTGCCACACAAGAAAGATGCAAGAGTCGTTCAGGGCTTTCGCGGCATAAGTCTTTATTCCACGTCCCTGAGCCTCGCTGGCATCTAAAAAATGTGGCGATCGCTCTTGGCGTAGTTTCTCAAGGTTCTTATATGTCTCTCAGTTTTGCTCGTCGTTGGGGTGCTTTCAAGGTCGCTATCGCTGCCGATGCCTACCTGGCTTGGTTCCACGACTTTGCTACCGCTCATGCGTTTGCCGCTCACTACCCTGGTGCGCGTGTGGCTCGTTCTCGTGCGGGTTACATCTACGTCGCAGTGACTCGTTAGTCTTGTGGGGGCTTTTGCCCCCATTACTTTTGCGGCTTACCCACCCACCACCGCGCCGCATCTGCTCCCCCAACCGCGATCGGTCACGGAAACCGCGCCGACCCGCTTACCACCCAAATAAGAATCGGATTCGTCCGTGCTTGTTGCTTCTGTAACAAGCGATCGCCTCTCAATAAAAGCGATCGCACCGTCTCAGTCTATTCATTAGCTCAGTGCTGCAAGTATTCACACCGAGCGGATCGCTCCAAATCCGCTGGGCTTGTCCCCTTTCATCCCCCACGGGGAAAACTGACGCGGTTCCACCGCGATTATTCTGCGCTCCATTACGCAGGATACGTCAGCCTAGCACAGCAGTCAGCAGCGCGTCATAGAAGTCACCTTTATTTGTCGAGCTTCACTATCGCTCCGCACTGTTTGGAGTTCGCGCACTTCGCAATTTTGTCATTACCCTGTTGCTGCTACGTGCGCTCACATTTACTTGTTTTTGCTGACATCCGCTTCACTCCGACAGCAAATCAGTAAGTTGTTGTTCCAATCCATATCAAATGCGCTGCTTTTGTGCCGCGCTTTATTGGCTGTCGTGTGCTTCATTCCGCGAACCAAGTTGACGCTACGCGATTGATTTTTGTGATGTGGTGTGGTGCATGTGGAGTGCGAGTGTAGCAGGGCTGTCAAGCCCGATACTGCCCGTTAAATCAGAGTTAGTTGCTTTTCTGTCAGCCAGTCTGGCAACTCGCAAGGTTCGATCAGCCAGTGTAGCTCTACGGGTACGCCTTTGGCGATCGCATAGCGCACAGTTCCCCAAGTTCCAGATCCCGCCCACGAGTTCACAGTTACACCAGCAGGGCAGGGCTTATTGACGAAAGCATGGAGCATTCCATTCTCTTTTGCTAGAGCATCCACCATGCGCTTGCTACGTTGCTGGAGTTGGTAGGGCTTTCTACCCTCGGTCTTGTGCAGTTCTACTTCCATCGCTGCATTTGCACATCTGTGGGGGAGAGCGTCTATTCCTGTGGCATCTCCTACGTGCAGTTTAGTAGCTTTATCGAGTAGCGATCGCATTTCTCTCATTGCTTTTGCTGTTTCGCTCTCATTTAGTTTGCGAGTTCCAGTTACTCCAACTACAGTCATAGGCTTTTTCTTCCTAACTTATCAATTTAGCATATCACGAGTTACCAGTAAGTTACATATAAGCAACTTATCCTAAAAGCCATTTCTATAAGCATTAACAATAGTTAGTTACTGGTAATTTGATAGTAAGTTGCATATAATTACATGTATAGAAACAAATACATCGAGGACTTCACAAATGGTTACTTCTCAAAACATTCTTTACTCTGCTTCTGTGATCGCTCGGATTTTTAACGTAGCGGCAAGTGCAGTTGTCAAGTTCGAGATTTGGGCGACTGGCGTATGGGTTTATGTCAAAGGTATGCGACCCAGATTGGTTTCTTTCAAAGCTTTCAAACAGCACTTCGTAGATCGGCGCAGGTCTGAAGCTCAGGACTTGCAAGTAATTCGCGCTCCTATGGTTGGCGGGTATGTGGTACGCAATCCCAAAAAAGATTCCCAATACATCGCTACTCCTACACCTATAGGTATCGAGTGCGCGTGCAATGACTACAAGAATCAAGTGCAGTTTTTCGGTAAGGGATGTTGCAAACACGGATACGCTGTGCTGGCTCAGCTTGGCTTTAGCGATCTTCGCTCTTACATCGCTGCTCAGGCATAACAAAACCGTCCTGAGTAAGACGGTAAAAGGCTCACTCAAGACGGCTCAAAACATTTCACTCTAGGATATCACGATGAAAACCATTTCTCCATGCACTCAGTTTCCCTCAGCCCGTAATCGAGATCGGGTTCCTATTCAGCCCTATCACGAGTATTGCTATGAAGATGACTTCGATAGAACCGAGACCCATTATCTCATCGTTGATTTCGATACTTATTGGTCGGATGGCAGAAACACTGGCTACTTTGCGAAGGCTTTGCCACTACCAGAGCCTCAATCTACTGAAGAGGACTGGCAAGAATACGAGTTATGGCTTGACGAGCAAGAAGAACGCCACAGACTAGCTTCCGAGATTACGCAGGGCAACTGGTAATTCTTTAGTCCTGTGCCAGTGGATGACATTAAAGGACTGGCAAATCCGAACATTTCAACCTCAACATTTCAGGAAACAAGATTATGACAATGAGAACATGGTATCGCGACCTAGGAACGCCCATCACATCGGGTATGACCATTGACGACCAGCTCAAAACGGCTGGACTTGATTGGACAGTCGAACTTTCGCCGATTCGTTACGCTGATGACTGCTCGACCGAAGAATTCCTTGCTGCCTATCGCAGCGACACGCAACAAATGCTAAGCGTCTATGGTAAATGGCGTAAGCCTTTCCAGAATCGCCAGATTCTTGAAACTTTCCATACTTTCTGCGAACAAAATGACTTGCAGATCGATCGCATTGGTTGTCTCAAGGCAGGGAAAGAGCTATTTGCCTTCTGCAAACTACCCATCGAACTTGATGTCAAGAAAGTTGGCGATATCACGGAAGCACACCTGATGATTGCAGAATCGCACGAGTGCGGGAGAGGATTGCAGATCGATCTCTATTTCAATCGCCTTGTTTGCACGAACGGCATAACTAAATCTGTGAGGAGATCGCAACAAGTCATCAACCATGTTTCTGAATATAACAGCGATCGCATTGCAGGAATCTTGACCCATGCTCTGGCAACTGTCAGAGATTACGAGAAAGTATCGAATCGACTTGCAGATGTCACTCTTACCAAACAGGAAGCAGAACTACATCTAATCAAAGCCTTTGGCGATCCCAATAAACCACTAGAAGCACAACCCCGAATCGTGCAGACTTGCCTAAAGCTATTTTTGGGAGATGGCAAGGGCAGCGATCTGCTATCTGCCTACAACACTGCTTATGGACTTTTGGAATCCGTAAAGGAATACATCAACTGGCATTCACCCGTCAGGGGCAGCCTTGAAACTGCATTCTCTAGTCTGTGCTATGGCAGTCGCAAGCAAAAGCAAGATGCCTTTATGCAGCAGCTTGTATCTGTGCATCTATAAGTCTTCTCTCGTCCAATGCCTACCGATGACGTTAAAAGCTGTAGGCACAAAACAAATCAACTCAACTTAACTCAACTTAACTCATCGAAAAGGAAACAAACCTATGGCAACCAAGAATAAAGTCCAACCTCAAACCGAGCTAGAGCGGCATCCTTTCTTTGCAAAAACTCCTACGCCTGAAGGGGTCTTTATCCCTGAAGTACCTGTATTCGTGCAAGCGAACTGCGCTCAAAATGGCTCCTGGGTGTTGGGAGAAAAATCTCTCGGTAACGATCCCATCGAGTTCTACATTTTGGCTTTCCAGTTCGGGATGGAGCACGATCCCTATAGAAATGCCGAAATTCAGAATGCCAATATTCAAATCGGGACGATTTACTTTGTACCACTGGACGAATCGGTGCTGAAACCCAACCTTGTCTATGCCACGAAGATCAAGAATCAAGCATCAGGTCGGAAAGGCTCTCTATCGAATTTTGGCAATCGCGTAGCTGAAATTGTCGTGTCTGGTTACGATCCGCGTGAAGTTGTCTGGGAAGCAAAGTTCGTTCAGAAGTCTGGTTCTCTGCCCGATGGCACTGCTTACAAATGTGCAGTTCTCGATTTCGATTATCGCTTTCCTCTGCATGAATTAGAGGCAAAGCTACTCGATGATTGCGTGTTGGTGCTCAAGGATGACTTGAAATTACAGGCATTGCAGTCTGCTTCTCTACCTGCGATCGCAGAACTTCCCGAATCAAGCGAAAGCTAATTTTCTGAGTTTGGTAGTTCTCTGACAAAAACTACCTTGCAAAAGTCGCTACATGATCGTTTCCATTGAGAGTTATATAGGGGTTTCAGGACGAATGAGGTACATCAGAAGCCATGCTGTGCAAGTGTTGTAGATGCCAAGACGTACTTTACTCTAATGAAAACCGCTATATCTTCACATTAATTATCGGAAATTTCATCGCCAATAATTCCTTAGTTGGTTTCAAAATCGCCACTACTTTTAGACCACCAGAGGATTTGGGCGGGGCAGGTAGTTTGGGAATCTTTGGCAAAGGCACATCGAACACAACTGAGCCATTAATTGCAATTTTCTCCACATGCTCGAAGCACAAGACAAGGGTATCTAACCTGGACTTGAGCCTATCTGCTACAAGATCGGAACAGGAGATGACGAGCGATCGCCCCACCAACGACAGATCGCAAAGACGGAGGTAAGTCCCAACCGTCTTAAATTTTGACTTTGCGCGATTTAATTCTTTCATGGAGTTCATTCGCCAGAGTATCGATTAATTCCCTAAGATCGTCAATCTCTTCCCGAAAAAGTTGGTTGTCCTCCTCCAGTTTAGCAACGCGCCCCTGTAAAGCCGCAACCGAATCATCATTACCCTTATCTACTGTGGCTTCACCAATTGAGAGGTATGGATGAGCAGGCATACCAAACATTTCCCTAATTTGCTCTGGAGGCTTATTCAAGCCCAAATATCGAGCGATCGCATTGGCACCCTTATCCGTGAGAAAACTAGCCTTGGCATCGCGCCAATCCATCAAAGTTTGCCTGGAAAGACCAATAAGCTTAGCCAGCTTATTGAGGCTGCCAGCCTTAGATACCTCCTGCAAAGTCCAACTAGGTAAGTCCATACACGTACGTAAAGGATAACAAACACAATATTGACATGGCAGTTACCGCCAAGTAAGATGTAACTTACTAGCAAATGACTGGTAAGTATATTTATGAGACGACCGCAAAGATTGACCAGTGCGGAATGTACGGTTGTTCGTATCCCGATCGCGATCAAGCCAGAAGTCGAAAGACTAACCGAGCTTTATATCGTCGAAAAACTCCGCAAAGAAGCAGAAGCCCTAGAAAGAAAGCTGGAGGCATCGAAATGAGCTTATCGCCACAGCATGATTTTCGCACAAAGCCCCTGCTGCGAACCGAACCAACTACGAGACAGCGTGCCATTAGCGTAGCCACCCAGCTCATGACTGAGCTAAACAAAGGCGGGCATTACCGTATTCCCGTGGCAAAGTACGCTTGCGAGATTTGCAAGCTCTTTAAAATTCCGCTACTGCCCAAAGAGTCTGCCATTCAGGTAGCAACTAAGAAACTTCAGGATTGGCGAACCCAGGTTGGCTTTAAACGTATTTCCGATGCCGACATAGAGGCTGTTCTACCGCAGCTTGAAACCATCCTGGGGACGATTCGACAGGCGATCGCCTCCAAGATCGTGACTCGCGAACAGCGTAAAAAAGCCAACGACTACCGCAAGCCCAAACACCGCAATGTGCAAGGCACGCGCCCCTTAGATTTGCCAGAAGGCGATCCCTACAGCGACTGAGATTCTTGAGCAAGAATACTCACCTACTTTTACTTGTCTGCCGCACGGCTGACCAAAACTACTCAACTGATTTTTGAACAGGAGTGTAATCTATGACCGTCGTTCATGCCATTCACAGCACCCGCTTTACGCAAATTGATAATGATATTTTGCGCGACGAACGCTTATCCTTTCGCGCCCACGGCTTGCACAGCTATTTACTCACCTTTCCCCCAGATTGGCATTTTGACTTGAACTGGATTGCCGATCGCGTCAAAGATGGGATCTCTGCTATCCGTTCTGCGATCGACGAGCTAATCAATTTTGGTTACGTGCGCCGCGTCATCACGCGATCGCCATCGGGACAATTTCAATCTTGGGACTACGAAGTATACGAGCGTCCTTTACCCATTGACCCACTACCTGAAGGTCGAAAAATTCAGCAGCCTGAGCCAGTAGAGCAACTTACTCTACCGCTGGCTACAAAAGCACCTCAGCCACTTTCAGGTTTACCACAAATGGGCGAGCCATTTATGGGCGATCGCATACATATAAATAATGAATTCCACGAAGAAGAATTTAAAAAAGATCTCTCTCTGTCTGCGCCAACAAAAAATGTGGAGAGAGAGAATTTTGAAAATTTTACAGATCTCTCAAAACCCACCGATCAAACCTCTGTGGAATCCAGAAGTAAAGATAAATCTCGCCGCGCCGCCAGCGCCTGGGCAAACCTGGATGACACCTTTAAAAACTTTTGCTGGCAACAGGTGGACAAGCTACCCAATCGCCCCGCCGATCCGATCGCCTGGATACTCTCCCGCCTCGAACACCTGGAAGCTGAATACGAAAGGCTCTACCCGCAAACTGCTTCACCAGACAGCAGATATGCCGAGTGGGAAGCGATCCTCACCGATCCGTTTAAGGGCATGACACATCTGCTCACAGTCGGCATAGACCAAACTTCGCCCGAATACGAGGAGCGTTACCAGTTTGCCGTTGCTTATCAGAGAAGGAGGTAATTATGAGTGGCGAATTCGACGAAGGTGAAAAACTGATAGCTATTCCTGCTCCTTCGCGGTGC
>CALRKB020000102.1:0-14452 GCA_943367755.1 Rhizobium sp. Q54
CAGAGGTTGGAAAGGGACTAAAAGTCCCAAGAGTCGGTTTATGGCAAACATATCGATCTGTCATCCCGTACATTCTGAATAGAAGTGTGTAGCAGCTAAAGCCTCCCACTAAAGTGGGTAGTTTTGGACTAGCGTGCTGGGACAATAAATATAAAGTCGTGGGTGATGCGATTCTGCTAAAGAAAGCTATAGGATTTTAAAAGTGTAAAAAAGGCGATCGCCAAATTCAAACCCCAGGTGTTTCAGCTAAGGCGATCGCTATTTACAGACACATCCCTTGCCCTTTGTCCGCCAAATTTCTCAGTAATCATGTCATCGTAGATATCAGCGATCGTCACCACGGATAAAATACAGGTCTGCAACTCCATCAAATCCATGCTTCCCCCGCCCAAAACATTGTGGGCAAAGAAAATCTGATCCTCTTCTCCCAGTTGAAATGCCCCAAACCGCATGCGTAGATTCTCTCTCAGCAAATATTCCGTGAGTTCGCCATCAATGCGACTGCCCACGGTTACGCAGCTACAGGCGCGCACGATCGCGACTTCCGGTTCGTCCCAAGGATTGACTTCCCAGGACAACACGCTGACGCTAACTCTGGTCGAGCCGTAGTTCAACTCGAATTTGGGTCGATCTTCGGCAGGTTGGACGGTAGCTTTGAACAACTCGGAGGTGCTTAGATACTCCTTCACCTTGCGGTAGGTGAGTTCCTGGATGGGATTCGCGAAAGAGATAGGCATAGGGGTTACATCATAAACATACGGCGATCAAGGATCTTGGGATCGCGGGTACTGACAAAGTGAGCCAGGCTTTCGTCTGATTCTAAATGACCGTCGACCATGCTGATGATGCGATCGGCAACATCGAGAATGCGATTGTCATGGGTCACCATCAAGATTGTACGCCCTTCTTCCTTTGCTAGTTTTTGCATTAGGATCACGACCTCGCGACCCGATTTTTTGTCCAGCGCCGCTGTCGGTTCGTCAGCCAGGATCAAATTAGGTTGGTTTACGAGGGCGCGGGCGATCGCCACCCGTTGTTTTTGGCCGCCGGAGAGGGCATTGGGTTTGTAATCCACGCGTTCGGCTAGTCCCACCTGGCTCAAGATCGCGATCGCCTGTTGCCGCTTGGTCTGCCACTCATTCAGGAGTTCCACGGCCATCTCGACATTTTGCGAAGCAGTGAGCGATTCAAACAGATTATGAGCCTGGAAGATGAAGCCAATATTGCGCCGCACTTCTACCAGCTCGGACTGGCTCAGACCCACGATCTCCTGTTCCAGTACCTTCAAACTACCCTCCTGCACTGTGCGCAAGGCTCCGATCAAACTCAAAAGCGTGGTCTTACCGGAACCAGACGGCCCCGTCATGATCGCAATCTGCCCCTTGGGCAAATCCAGATTGATGTCGAATAATGCCTGTTTGCGCAGGTTACCCTGACCGAAGTAGTAATTCAAATTACGCACCTGTACCACCAGCGACTCCGAAGCTGCGATCGCTTTTGCAGGCAAACTCCCGTTTGATATTGCGGGTAAGGTATCCATCAGGCAAACACCTCCGCTGGATCGGTTGATAAGACTTTACGCACGGCGATCGCGCCAGACACCAAACACATCATAAAGGTTGCTGCCAAAATAGAAAGGGAGCGCCCAACTGTCAGTTGCATGAATAGTCCCGTTGCATTGGCCGCCAGGTGGTACAACCCAAAGCTCATTGCCAGTCCTGGAATAAACCCCAAACAGGCAAGGATGACTGATTCCTGCAACACAATTCCCAGCAAGTAGAGATTCGAATATCCCATCGCTTTCAACGTCGCATATTCCGCCCAGTGCTCTGCTACATCGGTGTAGAGAATCTGGTAGACCAGGATCACCCCCACCACAAAGCTCATACCAGCCAAAAGGGCAAATACAAATCCAATAATGGTATTATTCCGCCAGTAATCCAACTCCATCTGGAGAAATTCTGCTTTCGTCCAAACGGCAACATCTTGCGGTAATTGCTGGCGCAGTGTTTTGGTCAGAATTTCTATATTCGTTCCAGGCGCAACCTTTAGCAAGCCAATATCGACCGTGTTCAGGCTGCGACTTTTCTTTCCCGCTTCGACAATGGCAAAATAGCGCAGAAAGTTTTGATCGCTCATAATCACATTGCCGCTATCAGAGGCAAAATCTGTACCGATGCTATAAGTTCCCACGATGCGGATGCGCTGCTCGGCAAGTTCCGTTACGATTCCTACCTGTTTTGGCCCGATGTCGTCCTTGCTTTTGTCATCAACCAGAACTGTCCAGGGCATTTGCAGGTCTTGTTGGTGTTGCAGGATAGTCGGCAATGGCAAGACCGGATCGTGGGGGTTAAAAGCCAGCACCCGCAGCGGACGCACAGCCTTTGTAATAGGATTTTTCCAGTTGCCTGATGTCATGTAGAGTGGGTAGGCAGCCACAACACCATCAAAGGCTTGAGCTTGGTACAGTCGGCGGCGGGTAAATTGTTCGGGAATAAACATGGTGTACTTGAGGCGATTGACAATGAAAATCTCACCATTTAACCGTTGGAGGAGCTGGATCTGGCTATCATAAAAGGCATGCTCGAACCCCTTAAACATAAACATCAATAACACTGCGAAGGAGACACCCGAAAGAGCGGTCACCAAGCGACGCATTCGGTAGGTGAGATTAAACCAGGCAAGAGGAGTACGGTGTAGCATAAGAGGGTTTGGGGTTTGGGGTTTAGAGTGTGGGAGATAGGGTATGAGGAGTAGAACTTTTAGCTTTGGAGATGTCTCTTCCCATCTGTGTGCTAGAAGACATCAGCGGGATCGGCGGTAATTACTTTCTGGGCTGAAACTAAACCTGATGCAACGCACATTGCGATGGTCAAGCAAAAGACATAGATAATGCGTCCTGCATCCATATACATGGGAAGGCTAATCGCTCTAAGCGTGAGTTCGTAAATCCCCAGGGAAACTGCCAAACCTGGGATGTAACCGAGAATCGCCAGCACGATCGCTTCCTCAATTACGATGCCCAACAGATAGCGATTGTGATAGCCCATCGCCTTGAGCGTAGCGTATTGTTTCATGTGGTTGGCAATGTCCGTGTAGAGAACCTGATAAACGATCACCGTACCCACCAGGCAGGAGACTGCCACGCCCATACCAAAAATAAAGCCAGTTGATGTGATGTTAATCCAGAAGTCTCTATCGCGCTGAATAATTTGCTGCTGCGTTAGCACCACCACATCTGGCGGTACCAGCCTGCGCATGACAGTTGCTATTTGAGTTACGTCCGCGCCCGGCTTTAGCTTAATCAAACCCATATGGATGCGATTCAGCGGTGATGGACTGAAGAAGCGACGAAAGTTCTGGTCGCTCATAATTAATGTTCCATCTGAAGACATCCCACCACCGAGGGTAAATTGCCCGCCAATCCTGACATGCCGGTGCTTTGCTTCTGTGGTATGACCGACATCCTGAGGCCCAAACTCAGCGCGGGATTTGCGATCAAACAGCACTGTATCCCAACTGCGCAGGGCTGCCTGGTTCTGGGGCGATCGCAATTCTGGTAGTCGAAATACTGGATCGTGGGGATTAATACCGTAGACAAAAATGGAGCGGCTCAAGCGAGTTTGTGGATTGCGCCACTGCAGGCGTCCCAGATACAGGGGCATGACGCGTTCTACCCCCTCAACACCAGCAACCTGATAAATCCGCTGGATCGGAAACGAGCGGCTACTGGTGATTTCTAGAGCTTGGGGGGAAGCCAGATAGATATCGGCATCGATCTGGTCATAAACTAGGCTGGCAGTGGCAGGTAGCGATCCTAAAAAGCCCAGATTTGTAAACACGAGAATATCCGCAAAAGCTACTCCGGCGATCGCGACGAGTAATCGCGGTTTCTCGTGGATCAAATTCAACCAGGCAAGCGGAGTTCTCATTTTGCCGCAATCCTTACATCTACCTGTAAATTCGTTAATCCCTCGACCGGCTTGCTGTCATCCAGGCGAACCTTCACTTCCACAACGCGGGCGTCGGCATTGGCAGCGGGATCGTCATCCAGTACGTTGTTCTTGAAAACTTGCCAGCCAATTTCTGCCACTTTTCCTTTGAGCGGAGTATCGAACGCACCATTGCGGCTGGTAATTGTCACAGGTTGACCGACCTTCACCAAAGCGACATCAGTTTCGTAGACCTCCGCTACCACATACATCTGACGCGTATCGCCCAGGTCGAGGATGCCGTTGTTGCCGATCGCTTCTCCCTCGTGCGTCAAAATGCGCAGCACCCGCCCGGATTTCGTGGCACGAATTAGGGTGCGCTCCAGCCGCGCTTCCGCTAGTTTGAGATTTTGCCGTGCCGATCGCAGCGCGACTTGAATCTGCGTCAGAGGTAGGTTGGCTTGTTGCGATCGCATTTGCGCCTTAGCATTTTGCAGATCGGTTTGCCATCCCGTTTCTAACTTAATTAAGGTTGCTTTAGCGCTGTTCACCTCTGCCTGTAACTGTTGCACCTGACTAAGCTGGCGATCCAAAGCTTGCTTAGAGATCGCGCCATCGCTTTGCAGACTCTGGTTTCGTTGTAGATCGATATTTGCCAGGTCTAGCTCGGCTTCCAGCTTGCGGATGGCGGCTTTTTGGGCATCCACTTCAAAGGTTCTGGGGCGATCGATCTGCTGAATGCGGGTATGGGCTTCCTGAATCTGGGCTTGACTGTAGTCAGTAGATGCCTTGAGGCGCTGTTCGGCCTCTGCTACTTGGCTCGCAACCAGATCGCGCTCTGCCAAACGCTCTATGTAACTTTCCAAATAGGCAAGCACTGCGCCTTTCTTGACAATATTGCCTTCGGCAACTTTTAAGTAGCGAATCCGTTCGCCGCTAGGGCCACCTACCCGAATTACTTCTCCTTGCGGTTCCAACCTTCCTAAGGCAACCACTTCGACTCGTTGGGGCTGCGAGATAGTATTGTCGGCTATAACGCGATCGGGACTGACATGATTCAGCAACGTTAACTTAGCAATCCCGAATCCGAGCGAACCAAGGGCGATCGCACCAACAGCAGCGACAATCCAGCCATTCCGAGACTGTGTCCTCTTTGTAGCCATAACTAGTGCTATTGAGCCTATATTTCTATGCTAGACCTAGAAGTTGAGGATTGTATGAGGATTGTATGAGATTGGTTCAGGAAACCTTGATATTGAATAGGGATGCTTGAGAAGATGCTAGAAACAGTAGTAATCAGCCTTCTAATATTAATTAATAATACCTAAACCCCTACAACAAGCTTGCTAATAGAGCTTTCTGCGCATGGAGACGATTCTCGGCCTGATCCCATACTCGTGACTGGCTGCCTTCAAGCACCTCATCGGTAATCTCTTCGCCGCGATGGGCAGGTAGGCAATGCAGCGCGATCGCTTTGCGATCGGCTAGGGACATTAGATCGGCATTAAGTTGAAAAGGCTGGAAAATAGGGATGCGATCGTCGGCTTCAGATTCTTGCCCCATACTTGCCCACACATCGGTATAAAGAACGTGAGCAGACTGAGCCGCTAACTTCGGATCGTGGGTAACTATAACTTCTGAATTTTGGGCAATACTGCGGGCTTTAGCCACAACTTCGCTATCGGGCATAAACCCTTTTGGTGTTGCTACCCTCACATTCATGCCAACCAAAGCGCAACCAAGTAGCAATGAATGTGCCACATTATTACCATCACCAACATAGGTCAACGTCAACCCCTGGAGTTTGCCAAAGTTTTCTTGGATAGTGAGCAAGTCAGCAAGGGCTTGGCAAGGATGCTCTAAGTCAGTAAGAGCATTGACAATCGGAATCTTGGAATAATGGGCAAAGGTTTCTAGCTCAGTGTGGGCAAAAGTACGAATTGCCAAGATGTCCACATAGCGATCGAGTACCCTGGCTGTATCCTCAATTGGTTCGCCCCGACTTACCTGCGTCACGTTAGGGTCAAGGTCGATCACATGCCCACCAAGCTGATACATAGCCACGGAAAAGCTAACTCTAGTGCGCGTTGATGCTTTGCGAAACAGCAGGCCGAGAGACTTACGACTAAAATCTGGTCCAGGTTCTCCGGTTTTGAGCTGATGAGCCAGTGTTAGTAATGCCTGTACTTCTGCGCTTTCTAAGTCAGCTAGACTAAGTAAATCTCGACCTTGCAAATTTCCGATCATTTAATCACCTGCTTGTCAGTTGCCAGTAACTAATAGCTTAAGGCAAGAGCGCTTTCGTGAGGAATTTTTGCGGAAAGCTGAAGTGGATCCCAAAATATGTATAGATTTCGCTACACTGGCAAAGGAGGCAATTAAGTCATGAAAGTAGCAAAGACCCCAAAATCCAAAAAGAAAAACTTCTCTAGTTTTAGTCTTGCTGAGGTATATAAACAGCTAGGCATCATTACCTTAATGCCTTGGATATTTGAAAGTAGAGCGATCGCACCGAGTGATTTCTTTAAGGAAAGATTAGAATGTCTACAACGACACTTCGACTTACGCAGCTATGAAGAATCTAAGAAACTACTGATCGATGCATTTTGCGAAGAAGCAATGGAAGATACTCATAAGCTAAAGATTTGGAAAGGTGCCAGATTAGAAAGTGATGATGCAATCTCCCTAAATCTCACTAGCGATCTTGTCTTTAGTTGGTTGCAGATGACGGAATAGAGATATGCAGTTTATGCGTCAATGTTTGTTATATCAAAGCGATCGCCCCATTCCCTACCTCATCGCTTGGCAGTGGCAGAAGGATTTAGTAGAAGCTCGCAAACAGGATGCGAGTTTACCTGATGTGTTGCTGTTAGTTGAGCATCCACCGGTTTATACACTGGGGCAAGGCTCTAGCTTGGAATTTCTCAAATTTGAATTAGATACTCCAGGTATAGAATGTCATCGCATTGAGCGGGGTGGCGAAGTTACCTATCATGCACCCGGACAGATTGTAGGATATCCCATTCTTAATCTCAATTTCTATCAGCGCGATCTGCATTGGTATCTGCGGCAGTTAGAAGAGATAATTATCCTGACATTAGCCAAATACAACATCGAAGCACAGAGAATTGCCGGACTTACAGGTGTATGGGTAGATGGCGAAAAAATTGCCCAGGTTGGGATCAAGGTCAGTCGCTGGATTACCATGCACGGCTTTGCTTTGAATGTGAATATGGATCTAGCTGGATTCGATCACATTGTGCCCTGTGGGATTAGCGATCGCTCCTGCTGTCACCTGGCTCAATTCATTCCCGATCTAGGTATTCAGCAGGTTAGAGAAGCAATTGCGCAGTCATTCGCGACAGTTTTTGATGTGAATTTTAAGCATTTACCAAGCGATCTTGAATCAGTTGGCTGAGGCTATCCGTCCAATGTTGTGCTAAGTCTAAAGTTTCTGCCTCTACCATCACACGCATAACTGGCTCTGTGCCAGAGGCTCTGACTAAAACCCGACCGCGATCGCCTAGATCCTGCTCGGCGAGATCGATTGCCTGGGTAAGGAAATCACAGGATTGCCAATTAAGCCGAATTTCGCGATTCTCGACGCGCACGTTTTTAAGCAATTGGGGAAAAGGTACAAAACTCTGCTGCATGAGTTCAGCTAAGGGGGCGCGTTGCTTGACTAAGGCGGCCAGGTGTAATGCTGTGAGTAAGCCATCACCACTCACTCCATAGTGGCGGCAGAGGACGTGACCCGATTGCTCTCCACCCAGCATCGCTCCAGATTTGAGCATCTCAGCATGGACATAGCGATCGCCAACTGCAGTGCGCACCATCCGTCCACCCAACTTTTGCCAGGCTCGTTCAAAGCCTAGATTAGCCATTACGGTCGTCACAAGTGATGCATTGGGCAAACGCTCGGTTTGCAGCAGCTCTTGTCCCCACAGGTAGAGGATATAGTCGCCGTCCACCACACCACCATTGGCATCGACCGCCAGAACGCGATCCGCGTCGCCATCAAAGGCAAAGCCCAGATCGGCTCCGGTTTGCTTCACCGCCTGTTGTAATGGTTCCAGGTGTGTGGAACCGCAGTTGACGTTGATGCGATCGCCATCGGGGTGATCGTGCAGGGAAATCACCTCTGCACCTAATTGTTGAAATACAGTAGGGGCAACTTTGGCGGCTGCGCCCCAGGCTAAATCGAGCACAACCTTGATGCCATCCAAGCTGCCAGAAATTGAATGCTGCAAAGAGTTCTGATAATCATCCACAAGGGGAGAGCGTTCCTGATAGGTTCCCCAGGAGTTAAGACTAAGGGTGGCATTTCTGAGGCCGGAGTCGAGATCGTGAATCAAATGCTCAATTTGCTGCTGTAGCTGCACGCTCAGCTTGATGCCATCACAACCAAAAACTTTAATGCCATTGTCTTCGGGAGGATTGTGACTGGCGGAAACCATAATGCCACCGATCGCTTCAGGCGCGATCGCGGTTAAGTAGGCAACCGTTGGCGTGGGGCATAAACCTAAATTCCACACGTCAAATCCTGCTGCTGTTAGTCCCCCCGCTAATGCGGTGGACAACATATCACCTGAAGTGCGAGAGTCTTGCCCAATTAAAATGACTTTTGCTGTAGTTCCAGCATAATGACTTTTGAGTACCTGTCCCGTACAAAACCCTACCTGTAAAGCCAAAGGTGCGGTCAAAAAACTACCAACATGACCACGTATGCCATCAGTCCCGAATAATTTCATAATTCACGCCCTTCACACACTGGATATATTTGAGTGCTAATCCCTACTAAATGTCAAGCATCGTAGCAAGTAAAAGTGAAATATTAGGGTAAGTTTTTGGTACGATCGCCCTTGGTATGATATACCAGCCTTACAATTTACTCGACATAACCCTAGCAAAACTTTTGGTATATTTATTACCTTTTGCGATCGCCGCTGTGTCTTAACATGAAGTTCTGAATCTGGAGGCGATCTCAGTGGCTGAAGTTGGTTTGCTTAAGATCTAACAATTTCCTTAAGACCTGACACCGACAAACTCCATGCGTTAGAGAATACCAGATCAGCTAGAGTTAATAGATTCCTAGACTCTAGGTGCAAGGCTACCTTACAAAATTTAGGCCATCAACCATGAATAGCAACCAACCGATCCCTAAACAGGGTTTGTACGATCCACAGTTTGAACATGACGCTTGCGGCGTCGGGTTTATCGTACATATGAAAGGGAAAAAGTCGCACGCGATCGTGGCGCAGGCGCTCACCATCCTCGTCAACCTCGATCATCGTGGTGCCTGCGGTTGCGAAACAAACACAGGTGATGGCGCGGGCCTTTTAATGCAGTTACCGCACAAGTTCCTGCAAAAGGTAGCCACAGCGGAAGGATTTGCTCTGCCAGCCCCAGGCCAGTATGGTGTTGGCATGATCTATGCCTCCCCCGATCTGGCGCAACGCGAACAAAGTCGTAGGGCTTTTGAGCAAGTTGTCGCCAATGAGGGCCAAAAGGTGTTGGGTTGGCGCGACGTACCGACGGACAACTCAACCATAGGCAATACCGCTAAAGCCAGCGAACCGTTTATGCAGCAGGTGTTTATTCAGCGCGATCCAGCTCTGATCGATGACTTGGCATTCGAGCGTAAACTCTACATAATTCGCAAGCTCTCTCACAATGCCATCCGTGCCACGCAGATCGATCCGTTCTGGTACCCATCTAGTCTGTCGTGCCGCACAATCGTTTACAAAGGTATGCTGATGCCTGTACAGGTGGGCCAGTATTTCCCCGATCTCCAAGATCCTGATATCGAGAGTGCTTTGGCACTGGTACACTCGCGTTTCAGTACAAATACCTTCCCAAGTTGGGAGCGTGCCCACCCATATCGCTACATCGCCCACAATGGCGAAATCAATACCCTACGTGGCAATATCAACTGGATGAACGCCCGACAGTCTCTGTTTGAATCAGAGTTGTTTGGTGACGCTATGCAAAAGATCCAGCCAGTGATCAATATTGATGGCAGTGACTCGCTCATTTTTGATAACGCCTTAGAATTGCTTGTCTTAGCAGGGCGATCGCTGCCCCACGCCATGATGATGATGGTACCGGAACCGTGGACAGCCCATGAGTCAATGAGCGACGAGAAAAAAGCATTTTATCAGTACCATTCCTGCATGATGGAGCCCTGGGATGGCCCCGCCTCAATCGCTTTTACTGATGGCACGTCGATTGGAGCCGTGCTGGATCGCAATGGACTGCGCCCATCGCGTTATTACGTCACAAAAGACGATCTGGTAATTATGGCTTCCGAAGCTGGCGTATTGACAATTGAACCTGAACGGGTGGCAGAGAAGGGACGCTTACAACCTGGGCGGATGTTCCTTGTCAATATGGAAGAAGGTCGCATTGTCACCGATGAGGAAATCAAAAATGATATCTCTAGGCAGCAACCCTATCGTCAGTGGCTCGACCAACACCTGGTTAAACTAGAGCAACTTGCGTCGAAAGAGGAAAGCGAACCAGAATCGCAAGCTTCGATCTCTTTACTCCAACGCCAGATGGGTTTTGGGTATACCTTTGAAGAATTGCGCTTGCTGCTCACGCCGATGGCGCGTGATGGCGTAGAAGCTGTTGGTTCGATGGGTACAGATACACCTCTGGCGGTGCTCTCCGATCGACCTAAATTGCTTTACGATTACTTTCAGCAGCTTTTTGCTCAGGTTACTAATCCTCCGATCGATTCCATTCGCGAAGAGATTATCACTTCAGCTACCACCACAATCGGTCCTGAGAGGAATTTGCTCAAACCCGAGCCCGAAAGTTGCCATCTAATCGAGCTAAAATCGCCAATCCTTAGTAACGCCGAACTAGCGAAATTGCAGCAGATTAGTGAAGGTGGCTTCCAGGCAGTGACGATTCCGATTCTATTTAACCCGCAAGACGGTGTGAGTGGGATGGAAGCGGCAATGGATGAGATTTGTAACCGAGCGGATCGGGCGATCGCTGACGGTGTGAGTATTGCAATTCTGAGCGATCGCGGTGTCAACGCAACCAACGCGCCAATTCCTGCCCTGCTAGCTGTGGCTGGGTTGCATCACCATTTAATCCGCAAAGGTACGCGCACGCGGGTTGGACTCGTACTTGAATCGGGGGAACCCCGCGAAGTGCATCATTTCGCCACCCTGATCGGCTACGGCTGTGGTGCGATCAATCCCTATCTGGCATTTGAGACGATAGAAGATATGATTTCACAGGGCTTATTACTGGATATCGATCCTCAGTCCGCCGTGAAGAACTTCATCAAAGCTGCCACCAAAGGGGTAATCAAAGTAGCCTCGAAGATTGGCATCTCAACAATCCAGAGCTATCGCGGTGCCCAGATTTTTGAAGCGATCGGGCTAAACCAGTCCATCGTTGATAAATACTTTAGCTGGACAGCAACGCGGATTGAGGGTGCAGGTGTCGAAGCGATCGCCCAAGAAGCAATTGCGCGGCATAATCATGCTTTTCCCGATCGCCCCGCGAACGGTCACACGCTTGATGTCGGTGGCGACTATCAGTGGCGCAAAGATGGTGAAGCGCACTTATTCAGTCCAGAAACCATTCACCTCTTGCAAAAAGCCGTCCGCACAGGTGATTACGACCTTTATCAGCGATATGCTGCCCTGGTCAACCAGCAGGACAAGAAACATTTCACGCTACGGGGATTATTAGAATTCAAGTCCCGTGAATCAGTACCAATCGATGAAGTCGAACCAATTGAAGCAATTCTGAAACGCTTCAAAACTGGTGCGATGAGCTATGGCTCGATCTCAAAGGAAGCGCACGAGGCTCTGGCGATCGCCATGAATCGTATCGGTGGCAAGTCCAATACTGGTGAAGGCGGCGAAGATCCCGAACGCTACACCTGGACAAATGAACAAGGTGACTCCAAGAACAGTGCGATCAAACAGGTGGCCTCCGGTCGCTTCGGTGTGACGAGTTTATATCTATCCCAAGCAAAGGAAATCCAGATCAAGATGGCGCAGGGTGCAAAACCAGGTGAAGGTGGTCAACTACCTGGTAAGAAGGTGTATCCGTGGATTGCTAAGGTACGACATTCCACTCCAGGTGTGGGTCTGATTTCGCCACCACCCCACCACGACATTTACTCGATTGAAGATCTAGCTGAGTTGATCCACGACCTCAAAAATGCTAATCGCAATGCCCGTATCAACGTAAAACTGGTGTCTGAGGTGGGAGTAGGGACGATCGCCGCTGGGGTTGCCAAAGCCCATGCTGATGTCGTTCTGGTATCTGGCTTTGATGGCGGTACGGGGGCATCACCACAGACATCGATTAAGCACGCTGGACTGCCGTGGGAATTGGGGCTGGCGGAAACCCATCAAACTCTGGTGTTGAATAACCTGCGTAGCCGCATTGTGGTGGAAACCGATGGTCAACTCAAAACCGGACGTGACGTGGCGATCGCGGCTCTATTAGGGGCAGAAGAATTTGGTTTTTCCACTGCACCTCTAGTCACGCTCGGCTGCATCATGATGCGCGTCTGTCATTTGAATACCTGTCCGGCAGGCATTGCCACCCAAAATCCCCTCCTGCGTGAGAGTTTCATTGGCGATCCAGAGCATACGGTGAATTTCATGAAATTCATCGCGCAAGAAGTGCGAGAAATCATGGCACAACTTGGCTTCCGCACTTTGAATGAGATGGTAGGACGCACCGATGTATTAGAAGCAAAGCAGGCGATCGCGCACTGGAAAGCCAAAAACATCGACCTTTCCAAGATTCTCTATCAGCCAGCCATGGGGCCAGAAGTAGGGCGCTACTGTCAGATTTCCCAGGATCACGGGCTAGAAAAGTCGCTGGATATGACTGTGTTACTTGACCTGTGTAAGGGAGCGATCGAGCAGGGTGAACCTGTGAATGCAACGCTGCCAATCAAGAATATCAATCGTGCTGTCGGCACAATCCTCGGCAATGAAATAACCAAGCGTCATTGGGATGGGTTGCCAGAAAATACTGTGCATTTACATTTTCAGGGTAGTGCTGGTCAAAGCTTCGGCGCGTTTGTGCCAAAGGGAGTGACACTGGAATTGGAAGGTGATGCCAACGACTACCTCGGCAAGGGACTCAGCGGTGGCAAGATTATTCTCTATCCATCCGCTGCTTCTACTTTTGTAGCTGAGGATAATATCATTGTTGGCAATGTCGCTCTCTATGGTGCCACTAGCGGCGAGGTTTACATTCGCGGTATTGCGGGTGAGCGATTCTGTGTGCGTAACTCTGGTGTAAATGCTGTGGTTGAAGCGATCGGCGATCATGGTTGCGAATATATGACCGGTGGCAAAGTTGTGATTTTGGGAACGACTGGGCGTAACTTTGCGGCAGGTATGAGTGGTGGTGTTGCCTACATTCTCGACGAGCAGGGTGATTTTGCCACACGTTGCAACACGCAGATGGTTGGTCTGGAAACCCTCGAAGATCCTGAAGAAATGCGTGAAGTCTACGAGATGATTGAGAAACACGCCAAGTATACTGAGAGTCAAAAGGCGCTCAAGGTGATTACTCACTGGGAGGAGATGGTACCGAAGTTTATCAAGGTAATGCCCAAGGACTACAAGCGAGTCCTCCAGGCAATTCAGAAGGCTCTGGCATCGGGTTTAAGTGGTGATGATGCCCTCAGCGCTGCATTTGAGGAGAATGCCCGTGATGTCGCCCGCATTGGTGGCAGCTAGGATTTGGGCACTGGTTCCGCCATATGAGGGAATAGCTCTGAACATTTGATATACAAGGATGATAGCCATTTGGGGTAATTCAGTTAAACAAGACACCACGTACCTACCGTTACCAAGCACGTCAAGCGTATTTGCAGGTTGCCAAGCAACGTAAGGCAAACCGCAAAACTATCCGCAAAGCGATCGCTATTCCATTCCCCAAAAAGTCCCCAGGTGATCGCTGCGAATAAAAAACGTTACATCATTGGTGAGCGATCGCCGATTCCTACATAGAAAGTTCGTTAGGGTGAAGCGATTCACTCCAATTTTCTGTATCTAATCAGAGGAGCGATCGCTATTCCATTCTCTCAAACTCTTCAGGTGATCGCTGCGAATAAAAAGTGCTGCATCATTGGTGAGCGATCGCTACTCCTTACAAGGAAATGCGTCATGTGGGGCGATCTCTGCTTATGCTATCGCTTTGGGCTAAGAATGCGATTAATACCAGCCTTTTTAACCCGAATCGCGTCTCATCCTCGACTAAATAATTATAACATGCTGGATTTCAGCCTAAAATATAATATAATTCAAAATTCAACTTATACTTCCTTAGTCCAATCCTAGACTTAATTTCATGCAACATTTACATTAGATATTCGTCGCCGCTTAACTTTACCGACTATGAAGCCGTGGAGGAGTCAAGTGGGTTTCAGCCATTTATTTCATAAGTAGTTCCAGATTTTGGACATCGTAAATTAATCATCCTATTTGCTTAGATGATAATCAGACAGTTTGGAAAGATTGATA
>CALRKB020000103.1:0-14437 GCA_943367755.1 Rhizobium sp. Q54
CCCAGAACTTGTTTACTGGGAAAGGCTTTCAGGCAGTGTCTCCACTGGAGAATTATTCCCTAAAACCACTTGATGAGGAAATTAGAGATCTCAATTTCTCAGAGCTTAGAGATCCCTCAAAGTTGTTCAGTCGATTGGGTCCACTTCACTAACCCAGCCAGAATTGCACTCGATGCTGTTACATTACTTTGTAATCTGTGATCGGAAATTGACTCAATTTGCTGTGCCACTTGCCTCAAAGTTCCGGTTTGGTCATTTGTCTTAGCCAGTGTTGCAAATGGTAATAGTCCAGGCAGTTGCTGAAATTCCTCAGGCGATCGCTCCCACAAACGGATGACTTCAAACTCATGGGTCATACCAGAGATCGCAAAACTGGTCTGGAATACCAACTCTGAAGTCGAAGGCACCAGGTAAATTACCACCTGCCGCATTTCCTTGTCAGGAAAACGACGATGCACCCGCAGGCGGTAGTCTGCCATCCGAAATGGCATCGTTTTATCTGGAGCAACCTGAAATTCTATATGCAAAACTAAGCGTTCTGACTGTAGCAAAATCAGGGCATCGGCTCGAATTGGCTCCAGGGATAGTTCAGAAGGCTTGAGTTCGGTGAGCGGAATTGGCTCTCCCAACAACCAGGTGGCGAAATCTGAGGAGCGGGTTTCCGCCATGAATTTACGGTAGTGTCACGAATTTTTCGCCACTGGCAAAGCGTGATTTTTGAATGCTTTTGCAGCAAGGGTTCCAGAAAGCAGATTTTAGGGTGGCGAAGAAATAAAGACACTAACAATTTACAGACAATAAAAGGGCGATCACTCTTCAGTGTGGCGGTACGCATACCGAAGGTAATCGCCTTTTTTCAGGCCTATAAAAACTACTAGAATGAAGAAAGCTTATATATCGATTTATCATTCATGGATGACTTACTCGCGATTTCCTATCTTGGCACCCTAGTAGCAATTTTGGCAGTTGTTGCCTGGTTGGTTCTGCGTCAAATACTCAAAGGCCGTAGTTTGGAAGCGGTAATTTCTGAACTTCAGCCTAAATTACAAAAAGAAAAGGGTGCCCCCCAGGAGTACTACGATCTTGGTAGCGTCTACCTGAGGAAAAAACTCTACGCCAAGGCAATTAGCGAATTTCAAAAAGCGATCAAAGAAGGTGGGGAAAATATCCCTGAGATCTACAATGCCATGGGCTATGCCTATTTTGTCCAAAAACAATACGACATAGCGATCAAACACTACAAAGAGGCTTTGGAGCTAAATCCTGAATATATCTTTGCGCTCAATAACCTGGGTCACTCCTACGAGCAAAAAAATCTTGTGCCGCAGGCATTAGAGGCCTACGAAAAAGTTTTAGCGATCGCCCCCAATAACGAGACTGCTAAGCGCCGTACAAATTCTCTACGCAAGCGAGTCAAACCAGCATAATTATCTCGCTATCTGTTGGCAATCCACATTTTGTGTGTCTGGAGGAGTGGCTATTTCGTTCCAAATGCCACTGGCCGCTGTCAGTTGAATGTTGGTTGGTACGACAAATGCGTACTCCTCAACAATTTTGCCCTCGATCACGTGTTCCTGCAAAATACGCTCCAATACCTCTGAAGTAGCTGAGTGATACCATACGCCTTCAGGATAAATCACTAAAATTGGGCCGCTTTCGCAAACGCGGAGGCAGCCTGCCTTAGTACGAAATACTGTAGATCCCAACTTGAGTTCTTTAATGCGGCGCTTGAGATAATTCCATGCCTCAAGTCCAATCTCTTTCTTGCAGCATAAAGCTTCTGATGGATCGGCACAGAGAAACAGATGACGCTGAATCTGATCGAGCGATAATTTACGTACCTGTTTCTCTAAACTCTGCTTAAGCTCGGCATTTAGGTCAGCCATGGCAATCTAAAAGCATCAAAGCTAAGGGTTAACTTCATTGATCGATCTAGACATCGCCTTACGCTGCAAAATTTTGGGATCCGGAGAAGGTAAGCCAGGAATCTTTTTTAAGACCGCCTCAATATCATCAAAATCAGGCTTGCCTTCTCGATCGAATAAAACTTTGCCCTCAGCGCTAATCAGTACCGTTTGCGGCACAAAACCACGGTAGTAATAAGGCTCGTCGGTAGGCTGAAACTTTTGTTTGGTGATATCAAAACTATCTACCGATATCGGAATTATGCTTACCGCCTTACCATACAAAGCTTGCATGTCGTTAAGTACGGGTGTATATAGCTTGCAATCGTAGCTATCATCGACATAAAAAGCTAAAAGCGCTGGTTTACCCAAGCTTAAAGATTTCGCCAGACTGACTTTGGGGGGTACGATCGAACCATTGCCACCATAAAGAGCAAAGATGCTGCCGTCATAGTGATCGTCTTTCAAGGTGGCGTTAGCAGGAAAAGCGATCGCGCCAATAACAGCCAGGACACAGATTAGTAAAACTATCGGCTTAAATATCCGACCGAGATAGGAATGCAAGTAATTACTCCGGCAATTTTTCATGTTTGTAGGGAAGATCGCTTAGCTTTCATGAAAGCCCTGGGCGCGAATCAAGTCAAAGAATTCCTTTTTTAGATGTGGATCGCTTCTAAATGCGCCGCGCACAATAGAGTTGACCATCTTAGTATCAGGTTCTTTAACACCACGCCAGCTCATACACATGTGCTGTGCTTTGATCACAAATGCTAAACCTTTGGGTTGAATCAGGTTTTCGATGATGTCGGCCACCATGACGGCAGCTTCCTCTTGAATGTGAGGACGACTCAATACCCAGTCTACAATGCGATTGAACTTTGAAATGCCAATGACGCGATCGCTCGGTAGAATGCCAACCCAAGCATGCCCAACAATTGGCACAAAGTGATGCGAACAGGCGGAGCGCACGGTAATAGGACCCAGCGTATATACCTCGTCTAATTCCTTAGCATTAGGAAAGTCTGTGATCTTGGGCATAGGGTGATAGCGGCCTTTAAACACCTCATCGACGTACATCTTGGCAACGCGATGCGCAGTTTCTCTAGTGTTGTGATCGTTTTTGGTATCGATCACCAAAGAGTCAAATAAACTTTGGAGCTTAGCTTCGATCTCTAGCTTCAGTTCTTTTCTTTCTTGATCGCTAATATGCTCCGCAATGTTGTCATTGGCAAAGTATGGATCACCTGCTGCTTCTAATCTAGTACGGATTACTTGAGAAATGGGAATCTTCGCAATTTTCGGTTCTGTGGGGGATTTGGTGAGTTTTGGATCGTTGTCAGAGTTGAAAGCAGCAGTTCGAGATAAAGAAATTGTCATGTTGATTTGAATACTTTTGCTTGACACTACAAAGGAATACTTAAATGCCTTGCCTAGCCTGTCTAAGGTCAGTCTTCTAGACTAGATTCTAAAGATAAGACTAAGATACCGAAGCCTTCAAAGTCATCTACCTTTCGGCATCAGAACCGTTATCTAGAGGCTGAACTTTTACACTTCTTTACAATTCTAAATCATTGCTTAAGGTTTTTTAAAATTTGATCCGTGTAGCGAAATTTTCAGATCTCGAAGGTGAAAGCGCTCTCGCCTTGAGGATTGCGGCGGTCAGAAATGTATAGGATAAAACTCCTACGATTGCTTGCACGATCAGTCCAGTATTCCTGTCAGCACTAACAGAACTAGAAGCATTCCAGAAACCATGCAATGCAGATGCAGTAAAATAGCCGATTGTTAAAATCGTCCAGCGCTTCGAGGGTTTGAGAGCACTCAGACCAATAAAATAGCCGAAGTAGCCGCTATAGGCCATGTGCCCGAACACAGAATTTAAAATCCGAGGAATCAAGAGTTGCAACCCTACAAAATAGCCTGCCCCCTCCCCTGCTTGACTTGTAACTGTTTGCACTATGTTGGGGACGTACTCTCCCAGGGTTTCTAAGAGGGTAAAACCAACTGCCGAAGCCGCGCCCAACAAGATGCCATCTAAAGGTTCCTGCACGCCAATCCGTTCTCGCCAGGGCGATCGCAACCGTAAACCAATAAAATAGGCAGCCAGAACTGGCAATGCTTTGAACAGCTCCTCAAACATGCCTGCACCGAAGAAGTGGGCAACGAGATTGCGGAAAAAGCCTGCACCTTCAGGTACGCCAGCCACATTGCCAGGTAAAATGCCACGAAATACAAATACAAAAACTGTAAACAGAGGCGTTAGCAAGAGTCCAGCAGTCAAGATCGCAGCACCAAGCAACAACCACCATGGTTTTGACTTGCCACATAGTTGATAAATAACGTAGAAGCCTCCGAGTGCCAGATAAGCTGCTATCAGCCCCGCAAACAAAGGGAAGTTGCCGATCGTGGAAAACATCGCTACAACAGCAATAACAGTCACAATTCCAGGTATGAGGAAACCCTTGCTTCTGAGGTCTTTGCCCGTAGAGAGGATGGGAATGAGTTGTGACAAAGAAAGAGCACTGGAAGCAGGCGTTGAGGCGGCAGGCGTTCTAGGTGGCGGAGAAATAATACCTCTGGCGGCATCTTGAGCTGCTGCTACTTGTGCTTCGCTCTCAAAGATGAATGTAGCGTTTTGACCTAGGGTAATGCGATCGCCTGAGCGTAACTTACGGCATCCTTGCAAGCGTTGATCGTTGACTACTGTTCCGTTGGCACTATTGAGGTCGCAGATTTCCCATTCACCGGAGGCTAGGGGACGCAAAACAGCATGCATCCGAGAAATAGATAGATATTTTGTGGAGTCTAAAATAATCTGGCAACTAGTTTCGCGCCCAATCGTCATCTCCTGCGTGATTGAGAGTGCATAAAGCCTATTGTTATCTAGTTGCTTTAAGGATGCATTATTCACTGGTTAACTCGCTAGGGTTTCGTTGGTTCCATAAGGCTATTTCATTCGATTCGAACAGCCACCAATAACTAAAGTCAAAACACTCCCACATTGGGCATCAGCACCATATCTGTAACGATAGCATTGGCTGGCAAAGACAGTAGATAAATTATGCTCTCAGCAACGGTACTTTCCTGGAGCATGGAGTCACGATCAAAATTAGCTTCTACCGTATCCCATAGCGGCGTATTCACTGAGCCAGGGCAAATTGACATCACTTTAATGCCATGGGATTGTTCTTCGGCGGCCAGGGCTTGGGTCATACCCAATAAGGCAAATTTACTGGCGCTGTAAGCCCCCCACTTGGGAAATGCTTGTTTGGCTGCGATCGATGCTACATTGACGATCGCACCATGTTGTTGCTGGCGCATGATCGGCAACACTGCCTGAATACACTGAAATACGCTAGTCAGGTTGAGATCGAGTATTTTTTGCCAATCGGCTAAGGGCGTATCGATAATCTCACCGATATATGCCATCCCGGCATTATTGATCAATACATCAACGCCACCAAAGTCTGCCACGATTTTTTTGACTGCGATCGCCACAGCCCCCACATCGCCTAGATCGAGTGCATAAGCGTTAACTATTACATTCTCATCTTTTCTAGCTGCAACTACTTCTGCTAGCACGCGATCGGAATTTCTACTGACCAATGCGACACTAGCCCCTAACTTAACCAATGCCAGTGCTGTAGCCTTCCCGATACCGCTACTTGCACCTGTAACCAGAACTTTTTTACCTGCAAATTGGGAGTTCATTTTGTGATTAGTTAAGAATTTAAAGCTAAGCCTGTCTTTGATTGAGCATCTGGATTAAAGATCTGACGTTTTCAGCTTGCTTGTCTGCTGTAGCAGCCTGTAACTTAGCCGCTTCTTTGATTTCAATTAACTCAGCCTTGAGGTCAACGTTAATATCGGCTCTTAGCTCAGTCATGCCATTAAAAACATTTGCTACAGCTTGCTCTAGAAGCTGAGTAGTCATAACTAATTGTTCGATATTCTGGCTAGCTCTAGTTACAGACTCAATTAATGTTCTTAGAAGTGAATCCATATTGTCTAGTCTCTGGTCAGTAGTCATATTTTTTGTTCCTGTAAATTTTTCATTGCTGGACTTTATGTACGGGCAGGCTGCGTGCTTCTGACTTTAGCTCTTTTTGATTATATTTAAGGGTTTAAGGCTAAGCCTGTCTTTGGTTCAGCATCTGGATTAATGACCTGACGTTTTCGGCTTGAGTTTGGGCTGTTTCAGCTTGCTTGTCTGCTACAGCAGCCTGTAACTTAATAGCTTCTTTGATCTCAACTAACTCAGCCTTGAGGTCAACGTTAATGTCGGCTCTTAGCTCTGTCATACCATTAAAAACATTTGCTACAGCTGGCTCTAGAAGCTGAGTAGTCATCACTAATTGTTCGATATTCTGGCTAGCTTGAGTTACGGACTCAACCAGCGTTCGTATTAGTGAATCCACATTGTCTAGTCTCTGGTCTGTAGTCATTTTTCTTTAGACTTTTGGATGCGATCGCTTATTTCTCTTAAACCCCAATCTTAATTCTAAGGGTATTGTAAATGTGGTTGGCATATTCGTGGTTAGTTAGTTTCGGGGAGATTATAAGGTGGAAAGCATGATTTTGCAGGTGTTTGCCATAGTGCTAGGCGCTAGTATTGGTAGCTTTCTCAATGTTGTGATCTATCGTCTGCCTGCGGGACTTTCACTACTTTTTCCACCATCGCGCTGCCCCCACTGTCTTAAGCCATTAAGCCCCAGAGACAACATCCCGATTTTGGGTTGGTTTTTAATTAAGGGAAAATGCCGCTATTGTCACTCATCGGTTTCGTGGCGCTATCCACTAGTTGAGCTAATTACTGCCTTGCTCTTCTGGTTAGTAGCCATTGCTTTTGGTACATCACAGCCCATTTTGATCTCGGTTTTATTTTGTTTATACCTAGCGTGGTTGCTATCTCTAGCAATCATCGACATCGATACCATGACTCTCCCCAATACCCTCACCCAGTCTGGCCTATGCTTGGGGGTGGTCTATCATCTAGCCAACGCTGCGATTGGCTACGCCACGCAAGCTAACGCTTCAGATAGCCATATCACATGGGGCAGTCAATTGATTATCAGCATTACAGGTGCGGTAGTTGGTATTTGGTTGCTCGACATCATGCGCCTGGGCGGACGGATTTTCCTAGGCAAAGAAGCAATGGGTGCAGGTGACGCCAAGTTGGCCGCCATGATGGGGGCATGGTTGGGGTGGCAAGGCGTGCTGCTTGCTATCCTCATTGCAGCGGCAATTGGTTCATTACTAGGGCTAGGGGCGATCGCGATGGGTAAGTTGGGTCGCAGTCAAGCATTTCCCTTTGGTCCGTTTCTGGCCTTAGGTGGGGGAATATCATTATTTCTGGGAGAAAAAATTCTGACTACATATTTAGGTTGGTTTGGGATTGGCCAGTAAAAAACAAAGCATAAACATAGCAAAGAGAATAGAAAAATTTATGCCCCACACCCCACACCCCATAACCCGATCTTCAATACTTAAGACTATTTTGCAGTTTTCCCTATTGACAATGCACCCTATAGCTCTATAATCCCTGCATTAGTAGTGCGATCTGCACTCCCAACTAAGTTAAAAGATTATGTTCAGTAGCTTAAGTGGCATTTTCGGCGGCAAACCCAGTGGTTTAGGCATAGAGATTAATTCGGAGAAAGTGAACATTGTGCAACTGCGGCGTAAGGGACAGTCGTCCTATAAGCTCATCAGTCATGCCTCGGCACTTTTACCCGAAGGAACGGTGGAGGAGGGTAGAATTAATGACCCATTTGCTTTGGGGGAAACAATTCGCAGTCTGCTCTCAGAAAAAAAAATTAAGGCAAAAAGAGTAGCTACGGCAGTTCCAGGCAGAGAGACAGTCAGCCGCTTAATTCGCTTGCCAGCAGAAATTCCCGATACGGAGCTGCGCGAGATGGTGCTCAATCAAGAGGCCAGCCTTTACCTACCGTTTCCGCGTGAAGATGCAGATGTCGATTATCAGAAACTCGGTACTAGCCTTGATGATGATGGGGTAGAAAGACTAGAGATTTTGATGGTTGCAACTCCTAGGGAAGTGACAGATACATATCTGCAAACTATGGAAATTGCCCAGCTACAAGTTGACATAGTCGAAGTTTCTAGCTTTTCGATCATTCGCGCGTTGCGCGATGAGTTGGTTAAGTTTTCCTCTACGGCTGAAGCTGTAGCAATTATAGATATCGAGTACGAGTCAACCGAAATTACGATCACTGTAGATGGTGTGCCGCAATTCTCTCGAACGGTGGCGCTTGGTACAGAACAAATTCAAAATGCCCAGCTACGTGCCTTAAATTTGCCGCCACGACGAAACACAGACCTTGATATGTTATCTGCCATGAAAGTTCCCGTACAGGCAATGGATACAGCCGGCTTGGCTGGCGGAGTAGGCGGTAGTCCTGGTGATGCTGCCATTTTGAGAGTACTGGGAGATTTAGCAGATGAACTGCGTCGCTCCATCGATTTTCATACCAGTCAAACAGCTGGTTCGGATGTCGTACAACTTTTGTTGATTGGGCCAGGAGCCTGTATTGGCCAGCTCAATGAATTTTTTGGTCAGCGCCTCGGTATCGCAGCAACACCAGTCGATCCGATGGCATCTTTATCAATTAGTTCCGAACAAGAGATTTCTCCACAGGAAAGACTAGGTTTGTCAGTAGCTCTAGGATTAGGGATCAGGGAGGCTTAAGCATGTATTCTCTCGATATTAATTTTCTTAACGACCGAGAGGTTGCCGCAGAGGCTGGTGAAGAGCGCCAACCCCTTGCGGATAAACAATTTTTAATCGGTGGTGGCGTAATCGCTTTAGTGGCGATCGCAGCAGCGGCAAGTGCATATTTCTTTATCCAATACTCCTCCCAAGGTTTGCAAGAAGAGCTTGCTACTTTAACTAGCAAGGAGCAAATTTTAGATACAAAACTCAAAGAAATAGCTACTGCTGAGAGTTCTGTTAAAGCAATCGACGATCGCACTGATGCATTGGTGAAGCTATTTGTGGGCTCAATTCCGCCATCAGCAATCTTGCAAGATATTAGAGCGCGCGCACCAGGCAATGTCCAGATTGCGAGTATCGACCAAAGTGGTAAAGGCTTGAAAATTGTAGGTTTATCGACTAGCTACGAGGGCGTCAATGATTTTCTCCTGCTTCTTCAGTCGTCTCCTTACCTAAATACGGAGATGACAAAGCTAAACAGTGCCAAGCTGCGTGCTGAAAATAAGGATATTAAAGTTAGCGTGATTGACTATGAAATTACCTCAACCTTAGTCGATAAGAGCGCCACCGACCTTCTGCCAGAGCTGCAAAAGTCTGGAGCTGAGGGGACAGTGACCCGGATTAAATTGTTGCAGCAGAAAGGAGCGATTAAGTAATGGCGGCTAGTGTTGGTGCTGAGGAGATTCAAGGGACTGGATTAACCCTATTCGGTAGGAACATTTCCTCTAAGACCTTAGGGATAGTATTGGCAGTGATTGGGGTTGGGGTGGCTGCCTATGGTACAGCTAGTTTCACCCTGCCTCTATTTGATTCTTTACAACAAACTCAACTTCAAATTGCCCAAAAACGCACGAGCGTAGAAGTCAAGGAAAAAGAAGTTGCCAGTAAAGGAAATATCCCCCAACGGGTAGTGGCGGCACAGCAGCGCAATCAAGAAGTGCTGGCCTTGTTACCCAATCCGGACAGCGTGGATGTCTTGTTGCGCGATCTGTACGCTCAGATTCCGCGTAGTGTGATCCAGGCTGGCACAGCGGGTTCAATTTCGGTAAAAAATCCGCTGGAAGAATTTCGGCCAACGGATGTCGCTGCTACCCAAGGAGGTGATACACAGTTCCGCACTAGGCGCTTTGGGATCAAGTTCTCTGCTACCTATGCAGATTCAGTCAGCGCTATCCAAAAGATAGAAAGGTTGAGGCCGTTACTTATAGTGGAAGACGTGAAGATGGTTCCAAACACTAGTCTCAATCTGGCAGCGGGTTCGCGTGCCACCACCCTATCCCCTGAGCAACTGAAAGCATTGTTTGCAAAATCGCCACCATTGCTTTCTACCAGCTTCAACTTGGTAGCGTACGTACCTCTTTCAGGTACGGAGCTAAAGGAACTTGAGGCTAAAAAGGCTGAAGCTCCGAAAAAAAAATAAATTGATATGGGTGGTTTAGATGAATTCAGGTAAACTATATTCCTGGATTTTAGACGTTTAAGTGGTTTAGATGAGGAGTTGAATTTATGAATAGGAAGTTTCTAATTTGCTGGCTAGCCCTAGCAACTATTTTTCCCCAGGTTATATTTGCAGCACCAGCTCGTAGTAATGAATTTGATGCAGTAAGTGCTGAGGTCAGCAACCAAAAAAGCATCAATAAAAGCGATCTTGATCGCAGTGATGTTGCCGATATAGATGCGAAGAAAGAGTCTAAAGATGATGCGATCGTGGCGCAAGCAAGATCCAAACCTGCGGTAAAAGTCAAGCCAGCAAATACCCCAGTAGCTCCCAGCCTCAAGCCAACTCCTCGCCAATCAACTCTGGCACCCATTGCTTCAGCAAAGGTAAAGCCTCTTTTCGAGTCTAAGGTAACGATTGTGGGCAACGATGGCAAGCCCAGAGTAGCTGATCGGACACAACCCGTCACATCGCCTGGCGCTGTGCCAAGACCATCAATTGGCACACCTTCTAGTCCTACCAATCTTCGTCTCCCCGGACGAGTACAAGGTCAGGTGCCTCCATTCCAACGCCGTCCTGTACCAGCACCCGTAGGCGATATCTCGGTTAGCAATACTTTCCTCCGTCCTGATATTGTCGATTTGAGTAGTGCTGCCCGCGTTCCCAGGCTCTCGCTCAAAGAAGCTCCCGTGCGTGAAGTTCTATCGATTATTGCGCGTACCGCTGGCTTGAACGTGGCATTTGCTGATGATACGTCACAACAGTCTGCTACTCCAGCACAGCCTGGTACCCCAGGCCAATCAGGTGGAGTCAATTCCAGAATTACGCTTGACATAGAAAATGAGACAGCTCAGGAAGTTTTTAATAGCGTTCTACGTCTTTCAGGTTTGGATGCCAACCGCATCGGTCGCACCGTGTTTGTTGCCGCCAAGCTGCCGTTTAACCTGAAGAATACGATTACACGCACCTTTCGGATGAACCAGATCGGCGCAGGCGAGGCTTCAGCATTTTTGGCAAGCTTAGGAGCGGAACGGTCTATCAATCGGAAGCGTCCAATCCCAGGCGTACAGACTGCCCAACTTGGTACAGCGTCTCAGGCGATCGTTAATGTGGAGACGGAAACTGTTCCTGTATTAGAGTCTGTACAGGGTAGTGCTAACTCTTTGCAGCCACTGAAAGGCCTACAGGTAGTTGGAGAAGAGCGGACAAATTCCGTAACTTTGGTTGGTTCTCCTAGCCTTGTTGAATATGCTGCGGCTCAACTAGCCAGAATCGATGCACGTAAGCGTCAAGTTGCAGTGAATGTGCGTATTGTTGATGTCAATTTACGAGCAGCCCAGCGAACCGGCAGCAGTAGTTCATTCGGTATTAATGACACCTTCTTTAATATTAATAATGGTGTGGCAACATTAAACTTTGGGCAAAATGTTCCTGCGGGTAATGTTCCTGCCAGTGCGCGCGCCGATAATGGGCTCTATAGCACTCCTATTGTTAATAACCCTCTGGCGGGTACACCTTTATTCCAAAATCCTAATGGTACTGAGTTAGTGCGAGATCCAGTTACGGGGGCCTTCGTGCCACGTCAAGCCAACCAACCAGGTTCTGTTTTCAGTCCTGATGGCAATCCTTTGACGCCTGGTATTAGTGCTATTACTAACCCACAACAACTGCCAGCCGCAGGAGTGCAACCATATACACCTAAGATCCTGATTAACCCAGCTAATGGTCAACCAGTAGTTGATACAAGTGGCTCAGCAGGGGTTGTGGGTAGACCTGCTACCTATTATCTCAACCCAGGTGGTGTGATTAATGCCAATCTGCCAGGTATAAACCCGGCATTTAAGACGGGCCCCTTTGCAAACACTCCACTGCTTTTAGATCCTATTTCTGGACAGCCTGTAGCCTCCACAGCAGCAGTGGCAGCAGCAGCTCCTAATGCTAATGTATTACAGGATACTATTGGACAAGCCGCACAGTTCGCTTTCTCGTTACCACAAATCTTCCAGTATCCTAAGCAGTTCCTATCTCAGTTGCAGGCCACGATTGAAAATGGCAATGCTAAGGTGCTCACCGATCCAACATTAACAGTACAGGAAGGTGAAACAGGTGTCGTAGATGTTGGACAAGAAGTCATTTCGGGTGTGAACGCAGATGGCACGATCAAGAAAGAGACTGCTGGCTTAAACCTCAGCATCAACGTTACAAGGGTTGATGAGAATGGCTTCATTAATATGTCAGTTGCACCACTTGTCAGCAGTATTGCAGGCTCATCATTTGTAAAAACAGGTTCAGCTAGCAGCACTAACGGTGGTGGTGCTTCAACCACTTTCGAAGGCACTGTAGCACTACTGGCTAAGAGACAACTTCAGTCAGGACAAATTCGCCTCAGAGATGGGCAGACTTTGATTCTGTCAGGTGTGATTCAAGATTCAGATCGACAGACAGTAAACAAAGTTCCTTTCTTTGGAGATTTGCCAATTATCGGAGCGCTGTTCCGCAGCGAACAAACCGAAAACTCACGCAGTGAAGTGATTATTATCGTCACACCGCGCATTATCAACGATAATGATACGGCACAGTGGGGATATACTTATCAACCTGGCCCTGAAGCACAGAAGGTTTTGGATAGTAATAGAACTCCTTTCCAAAATCAAAATTAGTCCTGGCATCTAGATACTAGAACTGGAGGCGTAACCAATTACGCCTCCTTTGCTCAATTAAGGACTTCGTTGTAAGATTGGGTTATGCGCTTTTTCGCAAAAAGCGATCTATAGAGGATTTTGGTGGCAGGTACTTTAATACAGGGTAGACTCTCAGGTCTATCTTAGTGATATAGAGATAGGACTTACGTAAAAGTCTTGCAATTCATTGCAGGCTATAAGCTCAAACCTTTTGAAACAGGTTATTTTGAGCCATTCTTTAGTCATCTTTAGATGACTAAAGCTTTGAGCCAAGAACTTGAATTCTTAGGATGCGATTGCGTAGGTCTAGGGATTTTAAATCCCTCAAGTGAAAACGGCTTTATTGTGAGGAATGGACAAAATTATGAAATTTAAAGTCTTCTCTGCTACTTTGCTTTTATCTATGGGTTTTGCAGCTCAAGCATTTGCAGACAATCCCGAACACATCCAAAGACTATTACGCACTTTGGAATGCCAGCGGTGCGAACTTTCCAACATCGACATCAATAGTGCGAATCTCTCTGGTGCATTTTTGAACAATGCTGACTTGAGAACTAGCAGACTGAGAGAAGTCAATCTCTCTCGCTCTGAAATGTCTAGAACCGATCTTAGAGATGCAAACCTGATCTCAGCGAATGTCAACAATTCCTATGCAATCCACGTTGATTTATACGGCGCTAATCTTTTGGGTGCCAATATCCGAAACAGCAGGCTGAAGTATGCCAACCTGGCTAAAGCTAACCTCAGCCAGACTAATTTGATTGATGCGGAATTGGTTTATGCAAACCTGAAGGGCGCTAATTTGAGCAAAGCTAGTCTGCGTCAAGCCAGTTTGTATCGAGCTAATCTTGTGGGTGCCAATCTCCAAAATGCCGATCTGTACAGAGCCGACTTCAGTGGTGCGGATCTCACGGGTGCGGATCTCACGGGTGCGGATATTTCTCGTGCCGACTTTAATCAGGCGAAAATGTGCAAAACCATTATGCCCGATGGCACAATCTCGAAAGAGGGCTGCCCTTGGGGAGAATAATCAAGTAAGATCGCTCATAGCATCGCTGGAAGTGGCGATGCTATGATGGATAGATAGAGATTTACGCCCTGCCATGAAATATCCTCTCCATACCCAATCTAAGCCTATTTCAGGCATTGCCGCTAGAAAACTGCTGGAAGCGATAGATGCTGGCGGGGCAGTTGTTAACGATCAGATGCTTGCTCTTACAAAGCGTATTGCTGCTCGTCGCCGCAAAGCACAGAAACATGGCTAGTTCTGGTAAATTTGACGGAGTTGATTTTCCCCAAATCGATATTGAGTCGCTAACCCGATGGCTGTCAAGGTGTTATTTTCTTGTGAGATAAGAGTTGAATTTTGGTTAGTGTCATGAATTTTTCGCCACTGGCACAAGGAAAAAGAATAGCCGAAAGTAGGGAGGAAGAAGTGAAGAAAGCAAGCTCCCATGAACATAGCAGAACGAGAACAGCAGATCCTACGGGTCAAAGCCACCAGTTTTCAGCCTGAACTGGATGCGGCATTAGAACCTGACTTTTCCTACTATCTTTTTGAGGGGTAAATCTGGAGTTGCTATCGCAGCCTAAGAGCCTTATTGTCTCGTTATTACCTGTCAATAAGCCCAGTCTAATGACAATAAGTCTTAGATCTGAAATCAAGGTATAGCAAGGGTTCTAG
>CALRKB020000104.1:0-14114 GCA_943367755.1 Rhizobium sp. Q54
GCTTCCTTCAGACCCTTCCTCGCGGAAACGCCCTTGCCTTTAGCTAGTCGTTGTCGTCACTCGGATCTATAGAATTGATCATTTGGACGTTGGTTCTCCGACAGGGGACTTGCACCCCATTAGTTCATGCCCATGCTGGGCGTACACAACAACTTACTTGTCTTGCTTACTTGAGCCGATCGCTAATTCGATCAATTCCTGCCTGACTGCAAACCTCATCCTTATCTCCGCCTGGTGCTCCACCTACCCCGATCGCGCCAATCACCTCTTTCCCTGCCAGAATTGGTAATCCTCCAGCCAGTAAGATGACATCATTAAGATCCTTAAGATTGATGGCAGCAGGATTACTGGAAACACGCTTGGTGAATTCGGCAGTGCTAATCCGAAACGTGAGAGAAGTATATGCTTTACGCCGACTGGCATCCACCGTATGGGGGCTAGCACCATCATCCCGCATCATGGCTTTAACCTGCCCAGCGCGATCGACCACGGTAACCGACACGCGATAACCATTTTTGCGACACTGTGTGATCGCTGCCGTTGCTGCTTCCTGAGCCAAAGTGAGGGAGATTTGTTTCTCGGTCAAAACACTTTGGGCAAAGCATGGCATCGCTAAGGATGCCAACACACTCATGCTGGCAGCTAACCTTACAAACTGTTGGCTTTTTCTTATTGGCATAGTTTCTCCTAAATCAAAAGTCGTAAAGTCTCGCTCTGGCGATTCTTTATTTCCCCTATGCAATTTATCAGAAGTTCCACATTACAGGATTATTGTCGAGGCGATCGGTGACAGTTCTGCTGATCGCCTCGATTTCCGCGAGATCTGTAGCCGATAGTTGAATTTCTGCCGCTTGAGCATTTTGGCGAGATTGATCCGCATGGCGCGCACCAACAATGGCATTAGCTAAAGGTTTAATCTGGGGCTGCGCAATCAACCAGGCAAGAGCCAGATTACCTAATGTGGTTTGGTGGCGGGTGGCGATCGGTCTTAAGCGATCGAGAGCTTGTTGAGCACGTTCGTAATTTTCGCCCTGAAATAACCTATTAGCGACACGGTGGTCGCCTTCCGCAAACTGGTGGCCGCGTCCAAATTTGCCAGTTAATAAACCCTGCGCCAGCGATGAATAGGCCAGAATAGAAATATTATTGGCCACGCAGTATGGCATAATCTCCCGCTCAGCCTGTCGCCAGAATAGAGAATAGGGAGGTTGAATACTATCAATACGTCCGTATTGTGCAGCCTCTTCCAGTTGCGATCGCGAAAAATTTGATACGCCAATTGCCCGAATCTTACCATCCTGCTTCAGCTTGTTCATTGCATTCATCGTCTCAGCAATGGGAACGACTTCACTATTCCAGGAACCAGATGGCCAATGAATTTGATAGAGATCGATATAATCGGTTTTGAGATTTTTTAAGGAGCGATCGCAGGCTTCGATAACTAGATCGTACTTGAGATGATTGGCAAATACTTTGGTTGCATAAACAACCGAATCGCGCACATCTGCCAATGCCTCTGCGACAATGCGCTCCGAATGCCCTTCCCCATATACTTCTGCCGTATCGATGGTGGTAATGCCAGCTTCATAGGCAGCTCTAATCGCCGCGATCGATTCTGCATCTTCAATCCCTACCCACATACGCTTACCCGCTTGCCAGGTTCCCATCACGATGGGGCTAATCTGGATATCCGAAATACCAAGAACTCTCTTTTGCATACTTGTTACGATCTCTTACTGATTAAAGAACCTATGCAATCATATAAGGTGGTTAGCGTCCCAAAGGTCAATTACCAATAGAATGATTTTAATGCTCTTATGACATACTCATTCCTAAAACGGGAATAGTAATAGTAAATTACAGTCTCGATCAATAACAAAGTGAACAGCAGTACTGGCTTACCCTCAGATCAATCAGAGCAAGAGAATCCGCACAAGGGAGATATATTAGTTGTTGATGATAAGCCCGATAACTTGCGGTTGCTTAATATCATGCTTGGGAAAAATGGGTATAAAGTGCGAGAGGCAACTAGCGGCCAAATAGCTCTGCAAGAAGTAAGCACTCATCCACCTGATTTGATTTTGTTAGATATCTTAATGCCTGAAATGAATGGGTATGAAGTCTGTCGTCAACTGAAGGCATCCGCATCTACTGCTGTTATTCCAATAATTTTTCTCAGCGCCCTTAACGATACCTTCGATAAAGTAAGGGCATTTGAAGCAGGTGGAGTAGATTACATTACCAAGCCATTTCAACTGCAAGAGGTATTAGCAAGGGTAAAGACTCAACTAATCTTGCGTCGACAACAAGTAATGTTACAGGAAGAAATTCGCGATCGCCAGAAAGCAGAGCTATCATTGCAAGAAGTCAATCTTACTTTAGAACAACGCGTCCAGGAACGTACAGTAGAATTAGAAAGTGCGATCTTAAAACTCCAGATTGAAGTAGAAGAGCGCAAACGAGCAGAAGATCGAGTTAAACAGTCTTTAGAACGGGAAAGAGAACTGAGCGATCTAAGATCTAGATTGATTGCGATTTTATCCCATGGATTTCGCACGCCACTATCCTTAATTATTATGGCTAGTGAGGCTTTAGAGTATAGATACGAGCATCTAAATCCGCAGGCGAGAGAGCGTAAATTTAATCAGATTAGGGCAAGTGTTGAGCGCATTACACAGATATTAGATGATGCACTCATGTCCAATGCAGCAGAATTGGGAGAGTTGAGCTACTATCCGTTACCTATCAATTTGGCAGAATTTTGTCAGGAAATCATTGCCAAATATCAGCAAATTAAACAGGATACTCACACAATTACCCTAGACAGCAATATCCCTACCCATATTTCCATCTATCTCGATCCGAGTTTATTTGGCCAAGTAATTTCACATCTGCTTGCCAATAGCATTCGCTATTCACCTCAAGGTGGTAACATTCGCCTTGAACTAAGGATGCAAGGCAGTTCCTACATTATGCAAGTACATGACGAAGGTATAGGCATCCCAGAGACAGATTTGACAAAGATCTTTGAGAAATTTTACCGAGCTAGTAATGCTAATACAATTCCGGGTACGCCAGGTGCAGGTTTAGGTTTAGCGATTGTCCGTCAAGTAGTAGAACTACATGGGGGCACAATATCAGTTGAGAGCGAAGTCAATAAAGGCACAACATTCACAATTTTGCTGCCACAGGTTGCTAATCCTACATTCAGCAGGTTATTTTGAAGATTTTTGATTTTCTATAATCCAATCAGGAAATAGCTTACAGCCATTTTGACATTTTGCGTCCAGAACTCAAGTGAGGGTAAATTTGAATTTATTGATCCTATTCTCAATAATATGGGCGGATTTGAGTCTAGATTCTGCCAGATCTTCCATGAAAAACAAAAAACCAGAACAGTTACTAGGAGAAGATCTCGGCTATTTTTGATAAATCGGATTTTGGCAAAACAACCTGCCAGTAGCGATCCATTAAGTACATTTACTCATGCTGGATGTGGGGCTAATTGCCTCCAAAGCGATCGCAATATTTTCGATCGATAAAACCTAAAAAATATAAAAACACGAAATTAGGTAATTCGCAGTCCTAGCACAATCAGATCGCGTTCAATACCGTCTAAATCTGCAATTTTGGGCATACATCCCCATTGCTCAAAGCCAAAGCTAGTAAACAATTTTAGACTAGGGTAGTTATGTCCAAAGATAAACCCAAGTACAGTGTAAATACCCAAATTGGGACATTGTGCGATCGCATGGCGTAGCAGTTCTTTACCTAGTCCTTTTGACTGCCAAGCTTGAGCAATATAGATGCTAATTTCTGCGGTTTTATAATATGCAGGTCGCCGATAAAATTCTTGTAAACTAAGCCATCCAGCTATTTCGCCTTGATAATCTACTACCCAAATTGGATACTTGCCAGGATTATGTGCGTGAAACCAATCTAGACGACTTTCTACTGATATGGACTCTAGATCTGCTGTAGCCATGCGCCCAGGGATCGTGGCATTGTAAATCTCTATAATCGCAGTTAGGTCTATCAGTGTGGCATAGCGTATATTCATATTAGAACATTTATTCGAAAAAATTGAGTGATTAAGTTACTACATGACTACTCATCTAGCTCGGCCATATAAAGGAAATATTCTCATAGCCGATGATGGTCCAGATAGTCTCAGGCTACTGGCAAGCATTCTGACTGGTCAGGGGTACGAAGTGAGTAAGGCAATCACTAGCAATCAACTCCTCAGAACTGTAAAATTAGAGCCGCCTGACCTAATCTTACTTAAAACTCATATCTTTGGGATCAATGGCCTTGAACTTTGTCAAATGCTCAAAGCTGATGAGTCTACCAAGCATATTCCTGTTGTTTTTATTAGTCATGCCGATCTTGAAGAAGACAGTGTTAGAGCATTTGAAGTAGGTGGAGCAGATTACATTACTAAGCCATTTAAAGTTCGAGAACTGCTGGCACGCATTCAAAATCAACTCAAAATCTTAAACCTCCAGAGACAATTGCAAGAAAGCAATGTTAAGTTGCAAAATGATATCATTATGCGCCAGCAAATGGAGGAAAGAACTCGTGCCTTAATTGATGCTGTTCCCGATATCATGTTTCGTCATCGCATCGATGGTACATATCTGGATATTAAAGCTAGGGAAGGGCTTCTGCTCGTTCCACGCGAGCAATTAATTGGCAAAAAATTGCAGGATATGAGTATCCCTGGCGGTGTCAAACAAGGACTACTACAATGCATTCGTCTCGCTATAGAAAAAAACGAAATCCAGATCTACGAGCATGAATTGCAGAAACCGGATGGGTTGCACTTCTACGAAGCTCGTATTGTGAAAAGCGGTGCTGATGAAGCTGTTTGTATGGTGCGCGATGTGACGGAGCGCAAACTGGCAGCAGAGCGCTTGCACCTGCTAGAACGGGCGATCGCCGCTAGTAGCAATGGTATTACGATCAGCGATGTCAATCAACCCGACCACCCAATCGTGTATGTCAATCCAAGATTTGAAGCCATGACCGGCTACACATCAGCGGAAATAGTGGGAAAAAACTGTCGATTTCTACAGGGTAATGATACGGAGCAATCTGCGATCGCCGAAATCAAAGAGGCATTGCGACAAGAGAAAGAATGTGCGGTAATTTTACGTAACTATCGCAAAGACGGGACAATGTTTTGGAATCAGCTCTCCATTTCCCCTGTTAGAGACGCGGCAGGGCGACTGACTAACTATATTGGGGTGCTAACAGACATCAGCGATCGCAAATTGGCGGAGGAGGCGTTGCAGCAAGCTAAAGAAAAGGCGGAAACTGCAAATAAAGCCAAAAGTCAATTTCTCGCTAACATGAGCCACGAATTACGTACCCCGCTAAATGCCATTCTGGGGTTTACGCAAATCGTCGCGCAAGATCCATCGCTTAATCAGGAGCATCAAGAGCACCTGGGCATTATCAGTCGCAGTGGTAGGCATTTACTGCAATCGATCAATGATGTGCTGGAAATGGCTAAAATTGAGGCAGGAAAATTAACACTTAACGAAAACAGTTTCAATCTGTACGAACTGCTCGATGCTTTGGTAGAAATATGGCAATTTAGAGCGGATGCCAAAGGTATAAGTCTAATTTTTGAGTGCGGCACCATACCACACTACATTCATGCGGATGAAGCTAAACTGCGACAAGTACTGCTTAACCTACTGGGGAATGCGATCAAATTTACACAAACAGGCAGCGTTACTCTCCGCATCAGAACAGCCTCTGAGATAGAGCCAGGAGAGGAGAACAAATACTCGGAACCAGCAGCTTCAAACTCTATCTCATACTCAATACCCTGCCTCCTACATTTTGAGATCGAGGATACAGGTTATGGTATTGCCCCAGAAGAACTCAAAATTCTATTTGAACCCTTTATCCAAACTGAGGCAGGACGGCGATCGCAAGAAGGTACAGGCCTGGGATTAGCCATTAGTCAAAATCTCGTCCGGCTGATGGGAGGCGAGATCGGCGTCACCAGCATATTAGGAAAGGGCACAATCTTTACTTTTTATATCCCCGTACTACCTATCGATCTGTCTTTTATTCATCCATCCAGTTCTTCCCAGCTATTGAGAGAATTGCTCCCCAGCCAACCCCTGCCTGGTAGCGCATCTCCCCACACCGCAATTGCTGCTATGCCTAATGAATGGGTGACCGCCCTACATCAAGCCGCGCTATTGGCAGATGCCAATGCAACGATCGCTCTGATTAATCGCATTGCAGAATTAGATGAGCAATTGGCGCTTACGCTCAAAGCGATGGTGCATGAGTTTCGGTTTGATGCCATCTTTGAGCTAGCACAGCCATTATCAGGCAACTCACCCGATCGGGTGACCTGATGGCATGATGCCAGGAGGTTCGCCTACGTTCGATAGTTAACTCAGGTGTTCACTTTGTCTCTCTGGGAGATAAAAGTTCGGACTCGGCATACATGCCGAGTCTTTTTAATTTTTATGCCAATTTCATTTGCTACCTGTTTGCACGCGCCATAGACTTGCATAGATGCCCTGTTGCTCTAGCAAGTCTTCGTGGCGTCCTTGCTCGACTATACGCCCTCGATCCATGACATAGATGCAGTCGGCATTGCGGACAGTAGACAGCCGATGGGCGATCGCAATTGTGGTGCGGTTCACAGTAATTTGCTCCAGGGATTTTTGAATCGCCGCTTCGGTTTCATTATCTACCGCCGAGGTTGCTTCATCTAAGATCAAAACCGCCGGATCGCGCAACACTGCACGGGCGATCGCTAGCCTTTGCCGTTGCCCTCCTGATAGCTTTTGGCCGCGTTCGCCCACAATCGTGTCGTAACCCTCTGGTAACTGCTTGATAAAGTCATGCGCTTCCGCCACCTTAGCTGCATGCACAATTTGATCGACCGTAGCGTCGAAACTGCCATAGGCAATATTGTCCAGTACGGAGCCATGGAATAAAAATACATCCTGGCTGACCCAACCAATGCACGATCGCAGTTCGGATAGTTGTAGATCTTTAATATCAATGCCATCGAGCGTAATTTTGCCCTGCGTGACTTCATACAGGCGCATAATCAACTTGACCAGCGTACTTTTGCCCGAACCAGTTGCCCCTACCACAGCAATAGTCTTACCGGCTGGTACGTGTAATGACAAATCATTGACAACGGGGAAGTTTTCCCTGTAGGCGAAATTAACATGATGGAATTCAATGTCACCGCGCACTTTATATCTGTTGCCCGCATCTGGAGTGTCTGAATAGCTTCGGGCAGGGAATAGCAGATGACCGGAGTGGATTTTGATGGGTGTATCCAGTAAGTTCATGACGCGGCTAGTGGAAGCCATGGCTCGCTGATATTGATCGAGGGTTTCGCCCAATCTTGTCAACGGCCAAAGCAGTCGCTGCGTCAGGAATACCATCACGCTGTAGGCACCTACGGAAAGTCGACCCGCCTCTACTTCCATCCCACCGAATAGCAGCGTGGCGATAAATCCCACAAATACGATAATGCGAATCAGCGGTACAAATGCGGCACTCAGAGCGATCGCGTGGCGGTTGCTCTGGCGATATTTCTCACTTTCGGCAGCGATGCGTTTTTGCTCGTAGTCCTCGGTCGTGAAGCTTTTAATCGTAGTAATACCGCCCAAATTGTTCGAGAGTTGCCCGTTCAACAGACCCACCTTCTCTCGCACATCGGCATAACGTGGTGCTAGACGATTTTGAAACGCGATCGATCCCCATAAAATAAATGGCATGGGCAACATCGCCATCCATGCCACACTGGGAGCCAGAATAAAGAAAGCCCCACCAATGATGATTACCGTGGTTGTGACTTGCAGGACTTCATTGGCACCACCATCAAGGAATCTTTCCAGTTGGTTAATGTCATCGCTGAGAATAGACATCAAACCGCCAGTATTGCGTTCTTCAAAGAAGGATAGCTCCAGTTTTTGCAAATGGGCATAGGCATCAAGGCGCAGATTGTGTTGGATATTTTGCGCCAGGTTGCGCCAGAGTCGTGCGTAGGCATATTCAAATGCGGATTCCAAACCCCAAATTACGGCACTGGCGAGGGAAATCACGACAAGCTGCCACCAGACTGCTTTAATCCCCCAGCCGCCTAATAGGGAATTCTGTCTTTGTACCACGGTATCGACTGCCGCCCCAATCAATGCGGGTGGTGCCAGATCGAAAATTTTATTCAGAATCGAGCAACTGCTGGCTAACGTAATTTGCTGGTTATAACTGTGTCCGTAGTTCAGTAGTCGCAGTAATGGGTGCGGTAATTTCTGTGGGGGTTTCTGTGAATTTGTTGGAAAGGGCGATCGCATAAAATATTTGCGTAAACTGCGTGTAAATGTTGTGGGTTTATCTGCAATACATTAACCAGTCTATAGCGATTAGAGTAATCTCTCTTGCCGTAAGGGCAGACCTGAGTGACTGTCCTGCACTGACGCGATCGACTAATTTTTTAACTGGTTGCCCCCAAATCGCCAACGCGCGGCGGGTAGTTCCACTAGATAGTAGGTAACAGTGGCGACAAGGATACAGAGAATTGCCACAATACTTACTTTAGTCAGAAATACTTCCAGTGGAATTTGCGAAGTCACGATGGGAGTGATTTGTCGAATAATTGGCATGTGCCATACATATATGCCATAGGAGAGATAGCCAAATATTTCAATTAGTCGAACTGGATTGCGAATGCAGGCATGAATCGATAGCTTTTCGTTAGATAAATGTCCTAGATAACTAGCTCCCGACTCAAACCTGTAGATTAGGAATGAAACTAATAAGGCCGTGATGATAGGCAGAATAAAAAAGCTCATTGATGTCTTGATCCCAGTTTCCGCACCAGCAATATTGCGCATCTCATAGTGATAAATGTGATATGCGGTGTAGAAATGGAAAGCGATCATCAGGCTAACTGCAATAAATTTCCCCAGCCATTCTGGTGACTTCGATCTGCTTTTAAAAAATAGCGAAGTTTTGAGGCCATTGCGGCGATCGCCATCTTGTAATACTTCTAATGGTGCTAATTGATTGAGGGTATGAGTTTTTAAGTTCTGCCTTTCCCGATCGTACTTAATGAGTGGATTCAACAAAAAACCACACAAAAACACATCGAGGTTGCCTACTAGTGGTGTATACCAATAGGTAATTACATCCGATCGCAAATCTGTGATCCACACTGGTAGACGCAATAATGAAGTAAATAAAATTATGATCATTGCGGCTGTATATATGTGTCGTGGTTTTGTAAAGCGTTCTCTGACAAAGCTGTAGATAAATGGTGCGAGTAAATAGAACTGAACTTCAGTTGACAGAGACCAGAGGGGACGGTTGAAATCTGGGGGGAGTGCGTGATTATAGGTGAAGGTAAAAATGCGGATTAAATAGCCCCAGTTCTCAAGTTTGAGCAGGCCAGTATACATGAAGATAATCAAAAATAGCGCCGCAAAATAGTAGAGGGGAAACACCCTCAGAACGCGATTACGCCAAAATTTGAGAATGCCATCCAAACTGAGTTGATAGCGCCCCGTATAAAAAAGCTTGCCCATTAAATATCCCGATAGGCAAAAGAAGGTTCTGAGATACATACCACCAGCCGCAAATAGCAGCCAGCTCAGATCGTATCCTTGGAAAATAATCGCATCTCTAGGTGGCGAACAATGGGCAACAACGACGAAAAAGCAAGCGATCGCGCGGATTGCTAGCAGGACATCCAGATGATTGGTTTTGGTAGTTTCGACGGTACCAGAGACAGGGGAGGATACACTTTGTTCCATTTGTTCCATGAAAACATACGCCCAAAGACGCAAATGCAAATATTTCTGCTAGTGTAATACCAATCTATTCATCTACTACTAAGGTTTTTAGCAGCTAGCTTGGGTAGACATCTGGAGCAGGACTTAGCAATCTGGTTGCCCATGAATTTGTTATTACCTTTAGGCATTGTTGTTCAGGGATCGTTGAGCCAGGGTTTAGAAGTAAGGCTCAATGGCGATGTCTCAGTAGAAGATATGCGAGTTGGTAAATTCTTGGTTGTTCAAGGTCGTCGCGCGCGCTTTTTTTGCATGCTCACCGACGTTGCCCTAGGTACTTCCAGCCCCCGTATTCCCATGAATCCCCCTGACCCAAGCAATACCTTCTTTACGGAAGTTCTGGCCGGAACGGGTACGTTTGGCACAATTAATTTGACCCCGATGCTGATGTTTGTGCCAGCCGATCCACTCAATATTTTAACTGGTGTTAGTTTGACAACCAGTAAGAAGAATAAACGCAAAAAATCCGAAGAATACGGAGATCGCCTCACCCCGGAAGATACCAGTACATTTAGTTTGCTACCAGTCAAAACCGTCCCCAGTCACTTTAGCCAGGTATTTGATGCCACCGAACGAGACTTTCGCATCGTATTTGGCTGGGAAGACGATCCGCATAAACGTAACTTTGCGATCGGGCAACCCATTGATATGCCCGTGCCAATTTGCCTGGACTTAGATCGGTTTGTCGAGCGCAGTAATGGCGTGTTTGGTAAGTCTGGTACTGGCAAGTCATTCCTGACGCGCCTGCTCCTATCCGGCGTGATTCGCAAGCAAGCCGCCGTCAATTTAATCTTCGATATGCATTCCGAGTATGGATGGGAAGCGGCAATGGAAGGCAAAACCTTCAGTACAGTCAAGGGTTTGCGGCAATTGTTCCCTGGGCAAGTCCAAATCTATACGCTCGATCCAGATTCCACTCAGCGTCGAGGCGTTCGCGATGCTCAGGAACTCTATATCAGCTTTGACCAGATCGAAGTTGAAGATTTGATGCTGATTAAAGACGAACTCAACCTTTCTGAAGCCAGCCTGGAAAATGCAATCATTCTGCGCAATGAATTTGGCAAGACCTGGATTACCCGACTGCTGACGATGTCGAATACTGAGATTCAGGAGTTTTGCGAGGAAAAGATGGGTAGCAAGCCGTCAATTATGGCGCTGCAACGCAAGCTAAACCGCCTTGACGATCTCAAATACATCCGCAATACCTGCCCAGAAAATTACATTAAAAAGATCCTTGATGCCATTGAAGCGAAAAAACATGTCGTGATTGAGTTTGGTTCCCAATCCAATCTATTGGCGTATATGTTAGCTACCAATGTGATTACGCGGCGCATTCACCACGCTTATGTGCGCAAGGCGGAGCGTTTCCTCCAAACCAAAAATGTTTGCGATCGCCCCCCTCAACTAATGATCACGATCGAGGAAGCACATCGATTTCTGGCCCCGATGACTGCTAAACAAACAATTTTCGGCACGATCGCCCGCGAGATGCGCAAATATTTTGTTACTCTGCTGATCGTCGATCAGCGTCCATCCGGCATTGATAATGAAGTCATGTCACAGATTGGTACGCGTATTACGGCTCTGCTGAATGATGAAAAGGATATCGAAGCAATTTTTACAGGTGTAGCTGGTAGCGGCAACCTGCGATCGGTGCTGTCTAAGTTGGACTCCAAACAGCAAGCATTGGTATTGGGGCACGCTGTGCCTATGCCCGTAGTCGTACAAACTCGTCCCTACGATGAAGCCTTCTATCGCGAAATTGGTGATGTGCCCTGGGAAGAAATCTCCACTAGCGAGGTTTTGCGTGTCGCCGAAGTGGCCAAAGCCGATCTTGGTTTTTAGGTTTGACGGGAAATTATAATGATGCTGTTTTCATTTACAGTGCATTACCTATTAGGATAAACGGTGCCCAATAGTGGGGATATGAGAAATTAGTACTGTCACTTTTAGTCTTGCGATGGAGCAGACTGAGCTGGGCTTGGCGCATGGCAGCTGCTTTGGAGATTGGTACTTGGGGCGTACTTTTAGCCAGGTTGGCATAAAACTCTTCCATGAGCAAGCGCGTACTAGCATCATCTACCGCCCACAGAGAAGCAATCACGGCTTTAGCTCCGCCATTGAGAAAGTAGTAGCTAATACCGGCAATTTCCGTACCATCTTGCGCGGCTGTACCGAGCGCAGTTTCGCAGGCAGATAAAACCACAAGATGAACTTTGGTTAAGTCTTGAAGGGCAGTCGGAATTTCTGGAATTGGCAATTTATTCCCATCGCCCAGCATTAGGTAGGAGGCATCGGCGCTACCTGGTTCAAATTTACCATGCGTGGCAATGTGCAGAATGCGATGACCGGAGATATGATCGCGCAATGCCTTGCGGTTAAATGCTTGGTTCAATAACTTGGTACCGTTAAAAATCCCCTTGGTATCGCTAGCCGAGGAACGCACGATCGCATTGAGTTCGGCAGGTACGTTGGGCAGGGCACTAAATCCAGGCACAGGTTGGGATAGACCAGCAGCGAGAACGGAAGTATTTTGCGAGCCCGTGGGTAAGCGATCGCTGGTATCGGTGAGGTCGGCGGAGACAACGGTGGAAATCGCGTACTTCTCGATCAGGAATTGCTCGCCGTCATGGAGTACTGCCATGGGGATATAACGGGTAACGCTATCGAGCGAAAAGACAAGATTTTGGATGTTATTGGCTTTGAGTTCGGCGCGGAGGGAGGGAGGAATCAGCACGTCATAGATTTTCTTGCTAGTAGCTTTGAGGTCTACTAGATCTTCGGGGCTACCTGTTTGATTTAATTCTCCCCGTAATTCCAGAACGAGTTTACCGAGTTGCTCTTGTCCCGTGTTGGGAACTTCAATGCTTTTGGTGATGCCACCTTTGGCTGCCCACAGAATCCATACTTTGTCTTTAAGAACCAGCGGATAAATCAGCACGGTGCCAGGTTGAGCGCTGACAATCGCTTCGGCTTTGGCCTGGATTTTGCGAGGATCGAAGAAAGCATCATCCTTGGCAAGGCGACTACGGATTTCTTTCTCAAGGGCACGGACAGTGGCATTAAATTCCTGGGTGAGAACTTCGCGGCGATCCTTAAGTTGGCCGATCTGAGCGCATTTCGACCGTTCGCATTTATCCACCTGCATACCGAGGGCGATTAAGCTACTGTGAGAATTTAGCACCTTAGTTTCGCTGGGATTAGTGGCGATCCCGTCGTTTTTTCCACCTGCATCCCTATTGCGGGTAAACGTGCGAATCTCTTCCACTTTCAGGAGTTCTAATACCTGTTGCGCTTCGAGGATGCGTCCCTGGGCAAGGAGTAGATCGGCTAAACGGCGATAAGTACCCGCAACGGTATTTGTATAGGACTGTCGCAGCTCTTTATCCAAGCCACGAATATCGTGCCGAATTCCTTCTCGAACATTCACCGACTGCTTGTAAAACACAATCGCCAGTTCGGGTTGCTTCTGCTTCGCTAGCAAGGTCCCCAGTTTACTGAGACTGATACCTTCATTCTCACGATCACCAATTTGCTTTGCGATCGCTAGCCATTTCTGATAAAACTTGATCGCTTTCTGGTATTGTCCCAGGGAATAGTATGCTACGCCTAAATTGCCAAGGGATTTTGCTTCTCCACTGCGATCACCAATCTGCCTTGCGATCAGTAAGGATTGTTGGAAAAATTCAATCGCTTTCTGGTGTTGCCCTAAATCTCCATATGCTGCACCTAAATTGGCAAGAGAGACTACTTCAGCGCTGCGATCGCCAATTTGCTTTGCGAACACTAAAGATTGCTGAAAGAATTCAATCGCTTTCTGGTATTGCCCTAGAGAATTGTATGCCAAACCTAAATTATCGAGAGTTCCTGCCTCCCATTGGCGATCTCCTATTTGCTTTGCGATTGCTAAGGATTGCTGATGGAACTCAATCGCTTTCTGGTATTGCCCTAGAGATTCATATACATTGCCTAAATTACCGAGGGATTTTGATTCTCCACTGCGATCGCCAATTTGCTTTGCGATCACTAAGGATTGCTGGGAAAATTCAATCGCTTTCTGGTATTGCCCTAGAGAATAGTATGCCTTGCCTAAATTGGCAAGAGAGGCTACTTCAATACTGCGATTGCCAATTTGCTTTGCGAACACTAAAGATTGCTGAAAGAATTCAATCGCTTTCTGGTATTGCCCTAGAGAATTGTAGGCATTGCCTAAATTGCCAAGAGATCTTGCTTCACCACTGCGATCGCCAATTTGCTTTGCGATTGCTAAGGATT
>CALRKB020000105.1:0-13964 GCA_943367755.1 Rhizobium sp. Q54
GAATAACTGTTTCGAGCGCTTGGAATACCTCTCCTGGTTCAATCTCGGCAGAGGTCAAGGTAAACTCTTTTAGTTGCATAAGCTTGGCAAGCAGATTAGCGCGACAATAGCTAATTTACCAACTCCCTGGCTTAACCGAACAGTATTGACCACCGACCTGAATGGGAATGCCACTTTACTGGCAATCGCGCAAATTTTAGACCGCCTTAAAGTTTTGGCAGGGAAGGAATTAGATGTCAGCGATGTAGAGAAACTTGCGATCGCCGATGAGAAAGTTGTTTATAGCGGCGAGGAAACCGATTTAACCTGGGAGCATTTAGTCAAAGCTGCCAATCTTGCCCGTATTAATCTTTCGTCCCATGCTTTCTACGCCACTCCAGGGATCGGGTTCGATCGCGATCAAGAAAAAGGACATCCCTTTGCCTACCATGTCTGCGGTACAGCGATTGTGGAGGTCACCTTAGATTGCCTGCGCGGAACGTATCAGATAGATGCAGTGAAAATCGTCCACGATCTAGGGAGATCGGTCAACGAATTAGTCGATCTCGGTCAGGTAGAGGGGGGACTGGTGCAAGGGCTGGGTTGGATGACGATTGAAGACTTGCACTTCGACGAACAAGGGCAATTGCTTTCTAAGGATCTGGCGACTTACAAAGTGCCGGATATTTACTTCGCGCCCGATCGAATTGAGATCGAGTTTTTAGAAAATGACGATAATTCTCCTGCACCGTATGGCTCGAAAGCGGTGGGAGAACCACCGTTTATGTATGGGATTGGGGTGTTTTTTGCTATCCGTCAGGCGATGAGAGCGTTTCAGGCTAAAGGGGAGTTTGCGTTTAGCTCTCCGCTTACACCTGAAAGGGTTTTGTGTGAGTTGTATGCAGATCTTACTTTTCACGGTATCTTCTGAAAAGCTTGCCAGGTAATACTTTCAAGGCATCTTACCCAAACCCAGACCGGGAACCTTTTTCTGCCAAATTTTGTCAGGGTTGACGCCGCTAAGCCTTACCCAGTACGTCAACCCCCCTCACAGGCTATAAGTCTTACCCAGTAACGGTTTCAAGACTTAACGTGAAAAGTAAGACCTATATTCACCTGTAATTCATATACATAAATAATTTTAGATATTTGTGCGTACAGATTATTGTGGTGGGTCTGACGATTCATCAAAACGGCTTGGCTTGATCTTATTTTGCCATTTCACCTGCTTCCCTAAAGCGACGAAAATAGGCGATCACTCGGTTAGAAACCAGCGCCTAGGCACGCTCTGTCCCGCAGGGCTTGGGACGGATGCGGGCGCGCTCAGCAGCGGGCCGCCGTCCTGGCCAAACACCAGCACGCGGCCGATCTGCGGATTCCAGTTGTTGGCCGAGGTGTTGGCGATCTCGATTTTTAAATAGCGCGTACCGGCGGGCAGCGAGGCACCGGTATATTTATATCGCAGCCAGTCGCCGCCCCACAAGGTAATCGTCGGGGTATAGGCCGTATAGGTGACATCATCGGGCGAGGTATAAAAATTATTGTGAATCACGGGTTCACTCGGCCAGAAATAAGTATCGACTTCGAACCCTGCCAGATCGCGGGCGGCGGTGTAAATGACATCCTGTTTGGCGGACACGGTTTTGTACAGGCGGGAGGTGTCATTGTTGAAGTACGAAGTATTGGTGGTGTCAAATCCGAGGTTGGCGCTGTGCTTGTACATTTTGCTAAAGTCATTCAGTTCATCCGTCACCACCGCGCCAAAGGTCGCTGACTGTTCGTTGCTTTTAGCGGTTTCCACGCCACCGCACACCGCGCTGACCGCGAAATAATAAGTGTTGTATGCCAGGTTTTTGATCGCCCCCGGACTGCGCTGGGTATAGGTGGTGTTGGGGTAATTGCCGCTGGTCGTGCCGTATTTGATCTTGTAATACGAGGCATTCAGCTTCGGATTGAATTGGACGGTGACACTGCGGTCGCTGACCAGAGGCGCGTTTTGAACCACTGGGGAAAGATCGTTGGCGCTGCCGCTGTTGAAGCCGATTTTGCGGTAATTCATCACGGACCATAAATAGAAACTGTTGTAGAGCGTCCAGTATTCCTGGGAATTGTAATCGTTCACCAGCGTGGGATTATCATTGCTGTCGCCGACATTGCCCCCGGTCAAGGCACCCGGGATATCCAGGTTGGGCCGCGGGCCGTAGGGATAGTAACCGGTCTGGGCCTGGCCCACATCGCGGATAAAGGATTTGGCCTCGGGATTGGCTCCGTGGACAATATGGACGATCTGACTCGCCATTTTTTTACAATTATTTTTCGTGATGGTGTCGAGCGCGAGCGCAGTGGAATCAGCCGCATGCAAAAAGGCGGCGGCCTTGTTGAGTAGACCGCCCATGTTGCCCACATACCAGGAGTCAGTATTGGTCTGGAAGTAGCGGTAGCGCAGGCTGCTAGTTCCAAACTGCCGGGTATAGTAGGTGGGTGCGGTATAGGTCACCAGGGTGGGAATATACCCATAAGGATTCCGGTCCGCGAAGGGCTTGGCAAATTCATTGATATACATCACCAGGGCGTTTTTCCAGCTTGGAGCATTGGCATGGGTGGGAAAGAGTTCGTAAAGGTGGATCAAGGCTAACAGGGTTATGGTGCCGGCAAAGGATTGGATGTTGGCTTTGGTGCCGTCATACCCTACATCAGCGTTAAAATAGCCCCGGATCGAGGTTTGCCCTCCGCCAAAAGTGGTTTGCTGCAAACTGAGCAGGCTGGCGGCCGTGCTGATGGCGCGCGCGGAGTATTGGTCGAGCAGGGATTGGGAAAAGCCAAAGGTTACTCCCATCTTGTACATGTTCGCGCAGCCCCAGAGTTTGAAGCTCCAGGGCTGTTCGCCCTGCACAGAATCAGATGGGCCTTCGACGTTGTTGATGTAATTCCACAGAGCCACGGCTTTATCTTTCAGGGTGGTGGCATAGGCCAGGTCAATGGAATAATAGTCCTTGGCCAGGATTGCCAGCCCCGCCATGGCTTCATACTGAATATAGAGTTTTTGCTGAGGGTCGGATGGGTTGCGGGTCACGACAATCGTGCGGTCATCGGCATTGTAGAGGATGCCGTCGCTCAGATAGTCGGTGTCATCCGCACCGCAATATGGGTAGAGCATGCCCGTGGACGGGGCGATCATCTTGATAAAATAGCCCGCGCCCCATTTGGCCTCGTCGAGCAGATCGGAAACGCCGTTGGCGCCAACGGCATTGTAATTTAAAATGTCCAGGCCGAGATTGAAGCGGTTGTTGATCTGCGACAGGGTAAGCAGGCCAATGCCCAGGGAATAGGTCCAACGGCGGTAATCGCAGGCGTCGTTCCAGCCGCCGACCACGTCCAGATGGGCACCATTGTCCGCGCGCTTGCCATCGTCCAAAAAAGTGGGGCGGCTTTCAATGTTCAGCTCGGTGTTGCCCTCGCGCTGGGAAGTGAAATAGCGCAGGGCCTTGCCGAAAGCCTCGTCGTAAATATTGTCACCGATGGTAAATGGGAAGGAGTTGGTGCCATCGCATTGGACATAATAGCGGCCTGGGGTGCTGAAGCTGGTGAAGTCGCAAACCCTGACATCGCTGAAATCCGTGCGGGTGGAAGTGCTGCCGGTGTAGACCGTGACGTTGCTAGTGTTTTTGAGATAAAAGGTACTGGCCGTGGTGCCAAAGGCATAGGCGATTTTTGCGGGGTCATTCGGGTAGTAGCCGAGCTGATCCGCGCTTACGCGGCTGGCGGATGCCTGCGCTGCGGCCGGTGAGAATGTATCGGTCACGATCGCCCCCCTTTCGCACTCAATTGTTTTATCTAGCGAGTAGGCACAACCTTTATTGAAACCTCGATTTGGAAAGATGTCCAGAGGCAGTTTGCGAGGGATCGCAATTAAATTTTCAAGAAAATGGCTGTAAACCCTGCTGGATAAAACATAAAGGGATCGGACGTAAGAATGAGGTTTATTGGCATGACTGAGCAATCCCCCCCAGCAATTCTAAATTCGGAACGATTTTGCGACACTTCAGAGATCGTGCGAAACATCAAGAATTGCAAACACCTCTTGGGGTAAGGGCTCCAGAGCTGTCAAATTTTGAATTTAGAATTGCTAGTTAAGAAGTGTGGGATTATGTTAAGAAGTATGAAATACTAGCTAAGATGAAAGTTTTGGAGCTTTTACCATGAGAATGACCATCGCATCATTGCTACAAAAACTAGGTATAGCGGTATGGACTGAGGTTAGGACTGAATCACCCTGTTGTACCTATTACTTTGGTCCATTCTCTAGTTTTACAGAAGCTGAAGAAACGCAGGCAGGATTTATCGAGGATATTAAAAGGGAAGGGGCTAAAGGCATTGCTGTTGCTATCAAACGCTGTAAACCTGATGAATTGACAGTTTTTGATTAATATTCTTTCAACACTCCCAGATGATATGAAGCGTGGCACAACATCTCTATTGGGTTTAAACCTAGGAGAGAGTTCACACCATACATAAGACCACCAAAGTCATATGCAACAAGCCACCACACCAAGACAGTTATGTAAATTGCATGCCTGACGAACTGCCCCCACCAAAAACTAACCGAGCGATCGCCAAAAGCTTGAGTAAACCCGAGCAAACAGCTGAGCCCGACACGCCTAAACCTAGAGGGCTAGGCGAGCTGCATCATGCGATCGACACTACTGGTCTGTCAAGACTGTTTTGATGGGTTAAAAATCCTCAAAACATCTTAAAAATGGGTTTTATAGATTTGAGACACCCCTCAAATCAAAGCTGACAGTCCACTACGCTTGGTGTATGTTCCAAGTGAATGAAGCCGATGTACTGGCAGTATGCAGGCAGATCGCTAGCCTAGCCAAAAAGGATAAAGAACGCATGGATCTTGTGAGATGGCGTATTTGGCGATCGCGTCCAGGTAGGGGTGAGAATTTGTATACAGTCTGCTGTTGCCACCACTCCGATCTAGAAGCTACGGTGTACACACAAGTCTAAAAACTGTGCACATAAGTCCTGAAGTCATTGCTATACAAGGATCTCAGGGATTTAGTTTTATTCTCAATAATGCAAGCTTATTGAGAATAGCAAACGAGAAATCAAGGTTTCAAGAACCCCAAATTGCTCGATCCAGTTTTAAAGACAACTTGTGTATACACGGTAGGATCTAGAAGAGATGAAGGATTTCTTGCTGCAAAATTTGGATATCGAACCGATGAACGTGCCTGACCTGATTAAGCTGGTAGCATAGTGGTCAGTCAATTTTAATTTTGTGTGTAGATGGCGTTTAAAAGCATTGCCGACAAACATTTACAAGATTTGACCACTCACAATTTTGAGCTTGACTATCCAATAGGTACAGATCGAGACTTCTAGTCCGACGAGAAAAATACTTGACATTGCTCGACCGCTTCCAAGTCGCGTCTGGCACAAAAAACAACTGTTAAACTCCAGTGATTATGGCCAGGATTGCTACACTGTAGACAGCATGTCGGGCTGTGATATGGAGCGAGATCTAGTTTCATCAGATCGGCTGCCATCTCTAACGGCTGAGACGATCGATCGAGTCAAAGAAGGGGTGGCAGCAGCTCGCGATCGCGCTGTTTGCCAAACGATCCAGCAGACGCTCCTCCAACTGGAAGCCAACCCGCCCGATCTCCACGAACCTCGGGCGAATAGCAGGTTGCGTCGCTGCGCGTTGCGCTCATTCGTTCGCGCGCTTTTTCGCGTGCGCGTCGAGCATCTAGAACGGTTACCCGATGGCCCTGCGATTTTGGCAGCCAACCACCTGAATCATATCGATCCATTGCTGCTGCTGGCAGAAATGCCTCCACATCCCTACTACTACGTTCTGGGAGATGCCCGTACCCTTTACAACCACGCTTGGAAGCGCTCGATCTTAGGATTGTCGGTTGGGGTCATTCCTATAGAACGCTGGTGGAAAGAAGAGAGAGCTGTCGTTGCAGCGGTGAAAGCAGGACGACAAGACCTGAAGGAGCTATCAGCGGCGATCGAACAGGATGTTCTCTCTGGCGGCGATGTCCGATCGTTGCGGCAAATTGACCGGATCGTCCAAAGTATCTTGAAGCGCGGTGATGGGGCGATCGTCTTTTACGAAGGCCGTTTGGGCATAGATGAAGGGAAACTCTATCAACCGCTCAAACGCGGCACCGCCCTCTATGCCCTAAAAGCAGGAGTGCCAATAGTCCCCGCAGTACTGATCGGCACGCAAGATCTTTACCTTGGCAAGGAGTTAACCCTAAGGTTTGGCGAACCATTGCGGTTTCCTGCGATCGAAAGACCGAAACGACAAGAGGTAGATGCTGTCATGCAGGTGCTCCAACAGGCATTGATGGATCTTTTACCAGTAGACTATAAAGACCCGCCAGGCCCAAAACTTCTCCGCCACTTTCTCAATCACATGCTGTGGTGAAGCACTCAGTCAAAAGCACGCAGTGCGCGGGCGAGAACGAGGGACTCAAAGATTACCTGCGACGGTCATTCTATGGCTCAAGGATGTGTTGCCCCCACCATCATTCGGCTCAGCTTTTCAACAGCAATAGCGTATTGCGGATCGGCTAGCGTCCCCCAGGAGTGAGTTTGAGTCAACTTTTTCTGCTGCGCCTCTGTTAAATCGACGGCGATGTCCGGCGCAATACCGACGTGATTGATATCTCGTCCCTTGGGCGTGTAATACTTAGCAACCGTGAATTTCAAGGCCGAACCATCATCCAGGGGTTCTACAGATTGTACGAGACCCTTGCCAAAGGAGCGAGTTCCCAAGAGCGTGGCGCGCGCGTTATCTTGCAATGCACCCGCCAGGATTTCGCTAGCACTGGCCGATCCGCCATCGACGAGTACGATCAGAGGCTTATCCGTTAAGGGATGCCCGCTTACCTCGTAGCGCTCTGTCGCCTTGTCGCGATTGACCAGAGATACGATCTCTCCTTGCTTCAACCACATGCCAGCGATTTCCAGACTAGCAGTTAGTAATCCACCAGGGTCGGAACGCAGATCTAAAATGTAGCCCCGTACCTGTTGACCTTCTAATGCTTGAATCGCGTGCTGCATATTTTCAGCAGCCGTTTCTGTAAACTCAGGCAATTCAATATAGCCAATCTTGCCTGCTGGCGTCGTCTGGACGCGATAAGCTACGGGATACCGATCGATGTTTGCTCTGGTTAATTTGAAGGTTTGCGCTTCATTGCCCCGTTGGATCGCAAGTACCACCTGGGTGCCTACCGGACCTTGAATGTGCCGGACAGCATCGTCGAAACTCATGCTGTGAGTCGATTTGCCATCGATCTGGAGGATGACGTCGTTGGTAAGGATACCTGCAGTGAAGGCAGGACTACCTTCCAGCAGAGCAACCACGGTCAGTGCTTTCGTCTTTTCATTTTGTGTCAGTTCGACACCAATGCCGGACAATTTGCCAGAGATATGCCGATCTAGCTCTTTGTATTCCTGTGGGTCGAAGAAGTCGGTGTAAGGATCGCCTAACTGTGCTACCATCTCGCGAATCGCCGCGTATGCTTGTTGTTTGGAGCGATAGGAATGGCTGAGATAATTCTGCCGAATCGCTCGCCAGTCTTTATGGTTAAAGCTGGCATCAACATATTCCTGATTCAGAATTTGCCACACCTCATCCACCAGAGCTGATTGACTGGGTTGCGGTTGACTTAAACTTCTCGCAGGCAGGAGGGTGGGACCTGCCAAAAGGGCAACTGTAGTAGCGAGTGCAATTCTAGCGATTGTCGTTGGTCTCAACATGCTTTGACTGGTCGGATAGAGGGTATTGTCAACTTAAAGTTCGGATAAAACTCATGATACTCAACAAGAGTATTGAGGAGGGTTAATGTTGAACCAGGAAGCTATTGCTTCAGTGCGATTGCTTCCAACTGCTGTACTAGACCAGGAACATCGCGGACAGCAGTTGGATAATCTTTGTGGCTCTTACTGGGCAGCAATCCTCCTACGTGCCCACGGGTGGGTCGATTTAGATGCCGAACCTTGCAAGTAGCGTTAGCGAACTAATAGTTGTGAAACCAAGATAATGAAATTATGAGGCTAAATAGCTGGATACCTTGAGTTTTATTTTAGGCACTCCTAAATCCTTGACTTGCTACATAGGCGTTTGAAGCCATTTTAGCCCGCTTTATTACCGATAATGTCATTTTATTGTGGTTGCACTAATCCATCTGCAGGTCTCGCAGTTCCACAGCACTCGCTCGGTGTTGTGGGTGTAACTTGTCCGGCAATGCGGACACAGTCCTGTCAAGATTGGGTGGGCCATCAGAATTTGATACTGTTGTGCTCTGGTCGTGCGTGGGAAATTGACAGTGGGGTTCAATCTCTAGGGGTGGATTCCCCGCCGCTCTGCGGCGAAGAAGACAAAATGCAATCCGATTCTTTAGATTCGGGAGCAGTTCCACTTCCATACCCCGTCCGCTTGCGGCGGGGTACGTTGATTCTTCTCTGTTTTTTCACACTGTAGATTTAAAATTCTAAATTATCGGGTTACAGCAAGAAATTCTTCGGCGCGATCGCCTATCGACTCGCAAGTACCTACTTTATTCCCACCTTTTCCCACTGCGTATTTTCGCTACAAGTCATAAACTTTTAGAAGAATTGGGAATCGCCAAAACTATGACTCTATTAGGTAGGGATTTCCAAAAATATCTAATCAGCTAGAGCATTTTTTTTATGTGAGATGCCCAGTTTTGGTGGAGGGGCTCCATTCACTCGTGGAGGCATAGCCCCCTTTACCTCTCGATACTGATAAACGCTAATTTTCATCGAGGCTATAGATATGAGCGAATCTTTGAAGTTAATTGCTAGTCCCAGCGAAGAAAATGCAGTTTTTTGGACGGCAGCAGTAAAAATAATCAAACATATCTACCCTGACTCAACTAATCACGTCCCTGGAGAGTTTAACTTAACAAGCGTGGAAACCCCATCAATCGCGTTAAGTTTTCAAGAAAAAGGTAGAGATCTATATGGGATCGTAGGATTTAAGGAGGATCGGATTAGATCGATAAAAATCTATGAAAAACAAGTTTCGAATGTGGTTGCCGCTCGGCACTTAATGCACGCAGAACAGGCTTTTGGCATTGCACCCCTTACTGCCTGACATCATGCGCTGATAAGCCAGAAAGGGCGGATTTTTTGGGAGACATGGGAACGTCGTTTGGTAAGGAAAATTGTCAGCTGCTTTGAGGAGCAACGAGTATTAGATAAGTTTCTACAGGGCATCAAGGCGTTCTACGAATAGGAGGGGAGAGTCTTTTCAAAATTCTTGCCTGTATATTTTTTGCGATCGAGAGACTTTATCGCAAACACAGAGGGCAAAGTAGCATTAAATGCCTGATAGGTGAGTCTTTCACTTGATTCGGCTTGTTGCGTAATTTAACTTTAACCGCTTTGTCAACAAAACTTTAGGGGGGTATTATGTCATTTCAAGTGATTTCTGAGGAAGGTTTGTTGTTTTCTGCTACTACACTGCTAGCGGTAACCCGCTGGTTATCCCAGGGTAGTTACGTTCTCGTAGATTCTCATTGGTGGCAGAATCATGAGGATGAAATGGTGTGGATTTGTTCAAAACGCGAACATTTTGATATGGGGAGATGAAAATTTGAGAGGGTTTGAAACTCCTATGGAGCACGTAATGCACTTCACTCGATCGCTGCTGCGGCCAGGCCATAGCGTCCAATTTTGGCTAAAGGGGTAGTTAACTGCATTATTAGCTTAATTACAAATAATTAAGTAAGTACAAACACTATTGCAATGCACTTGCAGCAAACAGCGCTACGATCGGCGTGAAAGTCCTGAACCCTTGTAAAATCGACAAAACATACTTCGTAAAAGAAACAAATTAAGAAGTTATAAGGTCGGTTCGAGATGAAGGTCAATAGAAATGGTCAAGCCGAAATTTTGTCGCGCGATCGCCTGGGCGATCTGTTTAACCTCATGAGCGGCCGAAGGCATTCGGAACGAAATCGCTACCGTCTGCTGTTTGGTATTTGCTATTTCACTGGTTGCCGTATCGCTGAGGCTATTCAGTTGAAGAAGGAAGATGTAGGCGATCGCTCAATTACCTTCAGGCGCACGACTACCAAAACTCAAAAGACCCGCACTGTTAAAGTTAACGCTCAATTGGCGCAGATTCTGGATGAAGTAGGGTTGCCCGATTGTGGCTATCTATTCCCTGGCAGGGATGGCGACGGGCATCTCACTACCCGCGCGGCTGACCTGATCCTGCGCAAATACTGTGATTACCTGGGGATTAAGGGGGTCTCTACACACTCGTTTAGACGGACTGCCCTGACGCATATGAGTAGTGCGGGGATTCCTTTGCGCCACATCCAGGAGATATCGGGACATACGTCGCTGGCTAGCTTGCAGAAGTATCTGGAGGTGTCGGAGCAGGATAAGGAAGAGGCGATCGCTGTGTTGGGTTTTTGACCACAGATTTCAGAAGGAGGTAAGGTCACTAAGCAGGAACCATTAAAAACTGACCGTTGCCAAGTATCTCCCCTTCACAACTATTGAAGTCAGCAATCACCCACATTAAATACAGTCGCCAAATACGACGGAATTTTGTGTAGTCCATTCCGTAGTTCAGGTCTTTGATCGAATCCTGGTTGTGGTCAAAGTTGTCTAGCCAGGTGGTGAGAGTCGTAGAGTAATTGATGCCGTTGAGGTACCACCTCTTCACCGTTTTTAGATCTTGATTGCGGCTAGGAACAGCGTCAAAATTCCAGATCCGGGCATGAGGGAAGATATATTTGTGCAGGTAAGCGCTGAAGACGTTAGTGGGCGTGCGTGCAGTGATGATATGAATCAAGACCTTACCACTGGGTTTGAGGCAGGAAGTGAGTTTTTTGAAGGCATTGGTTAAATTGCCTACATGACAAAACACCCCAACGGAAAGAATCTTGTCAAACTTCTCGGCAAATTGCACTTCGTTGAGATCGCCTTCAATCAAAGTGAAGCGACCTGCACTGAGATAGCTCTCTGGATTATGCATCTTTTGCCGCATGTATTCGCATTGCTCATGGCTCAAGTTCAAGCCTGTAAAACGGACATTGGGAAACTTGGACATCACATAGTTGGGTACACAACCCCAGCCACAGCCAAAATCTAAAATGTTGTCGCCATTCTGAATGTCTAATTTCTCGATCAGGTCGTCGATCATGTGCATCTGGGATTGCTCAAGATCGACCGCTCCTTTTTCCCACAATCCCATGCTGTACTTGGGATAAATCAGTTTCCCATCGCCCAACATGCGATTTAACATAGCTTGAGGCAGATCGTACTGGATCTTCATTAACTCCCTAGAGCCTTCTGCCAGATGGTTGGTTTCCTTAAGAACCCACTCGTAAGGTACTAGCAAGGAAGGGAGGGACTTAAAGCAAATTGGTATGAAGGTATTCAACAGCGATCGCACAACAGAGTCAGGCACCTCCAGACCGTTAATGTAGGCTTCTGCAAGTGCCATTTGTGCCGCATTAGCTGTGTTGATAATGCCGCGAGTAGTTGCATAGGCTAGCGGACTTTTTGTACTAATGTCACCTATAACTGGGATGTATCGTTGAATATCTTGTCCAATGGATATGGAAGACATAATTTATTTAATCTCCATTAATCCCTTTAGAGGGTGTTTTAGAAATCGGTTGGGTAGTAAAGAAGCCTACTCAGCGTAGGCTGGGCAATTATATAGAAACTTTCTGGGTAACATACCAATATAGGTGAGTTACACAGACAAATGCAGATTAGCAGGCATCGAAAAACGAGTCAGTTGTCATACATTTTGCTCGACTGTCTGACGATTAGTCAAGGCTAAAGATATTAGGTACTACAAACAGGTTGAAGTAGACCCTTACGAATTACACTTGATGAACCCAATCGACCAAAAACAACATTTCTAGAATACTACCCCGACTGACTATTGCTTTTTGGACATATCCCGATTGGGCAACTCCCCCAACTTCGGACTCCACCATCCATTGGCAGTTGAGAAATAGACGACATCCTTGTGCTTCGAATCGCTTCTAGCTTTGGGATTTGAGCAACGCAAAAGGCGCTTTAACTGGCCATCTTTCTCATAGGGATACTCTTCTAGCGGCATCTGACAGACTGGACAAGAATGTTCCGTTAGTATTGTGGAAGCTGCTGGGGCTTTTTCACCACTAACAGACTTGGTGTGCGGCACTTCCCATGCCTTTGCCCGGTCAGACCAGAACAGCACCACATTCTCGCAACCACTCACGCATTTGAGGAAGTATTTCTTTTTCACCTTCGAGCTAGGAATTTTTGCAAGGTAATTTTTGCACTGCGGGCAACGGGTTCTAGATAGATCTGTTGGTTTGGTATTTCGGGGAGCTGGATTATTCGTTAGATACTTGGGAATCACCTGCTGTGCTTTTATTAGCGCGGGGGCAAAATACTCCCGGTTCCAGGTTGTCAGGTATCGCTGCCAGTCTTGTTTGCCCTGGGCAATAGCGTCGAGTTCTGTCTCCATCTGGGCTGTGAACGCTGCTTCGAGCAGCTCCGGTAGAGCATCTTGTAGAAAGAGATCGACCTCCAGCCCCAACGTTGTAGGATACAGGACTCCTTTAGTTAACTCTACGTACTCTCGCTGTTTGAGGGTTTGAATAGTTGGTGCATAGGTACTGGGTCGCCCAATTCCCTTTTGCTCCATTACTTGCACTAATTTCGGTTCGCTATAACGCGGTGGTGGTTGCGTCTGCTTCTGGTCGGCGGCAGCTTTAGCTAGAGCCAGTGGTTGTCCCTTCTGCAGGGTAGGCAGTACGAGATCGGCAGCTAAATTGCTCCAATACTTCGTATAGCCCGCAAACACGATTGTTTGCCCTTTTGCCTGCCAAAAGATCGACCCGGACTGAGTCAGGATCCGGGTTTGCTGCAGTCGAGCCGGTTGACACTGAGAGGCAACGGCTCTTTTCCAGATCAGCACGTAGAGTGAGAATGCATCGGCAGATAGTTTCTGTCGCAATTGGGTAGAAGGGACGAACAGATCGGTAGGACGAATCGCTTCGTGGGCTTCCTGTGCGCTTTTGCTGCTGCGATGCTTCGCCACTTTCTTGGGGACATTATCCGGATCGTGTTCTGCCAGCCAGCACCGTGCTTGCGCGCAAAAGTCTGGACTGAGGGCAACACTATCGGTTCGCATGTATGTGATCAGACCGTCTTCGTAGAGGGACTGTGCTACCTGCATAGTTGTTTCTGGACTGAGCCGGAGTCGAGAACCGGCTGCTTGTTGCAAGGTGGAGGTGACAAATGGTGGGGGCGGAGTACGAGTCGTCGTCTTACCTTCGATCGCCACTACCTGATGCGGAGATTGTTGTGCCTGCCGCACCAGACGATCTGCATCTACCTGACTCAACACCTGCTCTGATTCCTGTGCAGGGCTTTCGGTTTGCACCGTCGCATCATCGGGTTGAGTGGATTCGGCAGTAGGAGCAGTGGCATTTCCCCTATAGTAGGCGCGGAAGCCCTCTAGATAATCGACATAGACACTCCAATAGTCCTGCGGCACAAATGTCTGGATCTGCCGTTCTCGATTGCAGAGAATATGTAGGGTTGCACTCTGAACCCGTCCCATACTTTTGGCTCCATTGTGTAGTTGCCAGAGTAAGGGAGAGCCTTTATAGCCCACTAGCTTATCGAGAACTGTGCGGCAGAGACCAGCGTTAACCAGGTCTCGATCGATAGAGCGGGGATGGGCGATCGCGGCGTTGATCGCTGTCGGGGTAATTTCGGTGTAAACGACCCGTTGTGGATTTCTGAGTTTGAGCGCTTGTTCTAAGAGCCTATCCGAAAAGTCAGAGGGAGTCTGATTAATTCCTATGTTGATGTAAAAGTTGTGGGTTAGGAAGACGGTTATTTCTCCAGCAGATTACGGGAAACCTGTCTACCAAATTTGGCACCGGATGAACTAAATAGGAATAGTC
>CALRKB020000106.1:0-13882 GCA_943367755.1 Rhizobium sp. Q54
GTCTTCTCGCCTCGAATAGCTTCCAGGGCGACTTTTGCTTTGAATTTGGGATTGTACTGCTTGCGTTTGTTACTCATGAACTACTCCTATCATTATTTCGAGTGGTTCAGAGCTTAACCCCCTGTCCAGTTTTTGGGGTCCACCTCACTGAGCGCCAATTCTGTTCGGGTTTGTACTGTCTAAGGTAAAGACAAATCTCAGCTATAAAGTCCCAGTAGAAATCGTCTTTCCGCTGAAACTGCACCTCCGTAAAGATAACTGGCTTATCTGATACATCAGGCAAGAAAACACCATCAAATCGAAAGGCTTTTTCCTTGACCTCGACCGCAACAAACTTATAGCCCTCTGCAATAGAAGATGGCTGCTCAATTAGCTCAAACAGCAAAGAGTGAAAAGTCTGAAATAACTGGTAGAAAAGAGTGTCAGTTTTCACGAGCGAATTAACAACGCTAGCTTAGAAAAAAGAGTAGGCATTGCCCACTCTTTTGAGGCTTCTTGAGCGGAGGTGATCTACGCTACGGCTGTCTGCCGTTCTGGCGATCGCCCCACCACTTTAGCCATCACGCTGATTTCCTGCATGAGTTGATCGAATTGCGCTGGGGTAAGGGATTGTGGCCCATCTGATAGAGCTTTTTTGGGATTGGGATGGACTTCAATCATCAAAGCATCGGCACCTGCGGCGATCGCGGCCATGCTCATGGCAGGCACATAATCCGACCAACCCGTACCGTGGCTCGGATCGACCATGATCGGCAGGTGGGTGAGCTTGCGCAGTACGGGTATTGCGGATAAGTCGAGGGTATTGCGGGTATATTGGCGATCAAAGGTGCGGATACCACGTTCGCAAAGAATCACATTGGGATTGCCTGCGGCCAAAATGTATTCCGCCGCCATCAACCAATCCTCGATTGTGGCAGACATCGCCCTTTTGAGCAGAATGGGCTTATTTTGTTTGCCGATCTGCTTCAGAAGCGAGAAGTTTTGCATATTCCGGGCTCCGACCTGTAATATGTCAGCCACTTCAGCAACTTTGTCTATATCCGGTGTATCCATCACCTCGGTGATGATGCCAAGTCCGCTAGCGTCTCTTGCCGCCGCTAATAAAGATAAGGCACTTTCACCATGTCCTTGGAAGGCATAGGGAGAAGTCCGTGGTTTGTAAGCACCGCCACGCAAAAAGTGCGCACCTGCTGCTTTCACGCGCAAGGCAGTCTCCACAATCATTTCCTCATTCTCTACTGAACAAGGTCCAGCCGTAATCACTAAAGGATGTTGCTCGCCAAAGTAGATTTTGCCGTTGGGAGTTGTGACTACGACTTCGCTCGATTCATTCTGGCGAAACTCACGACTGGCGCGTTTGAAGGGCTGCTCTACCCGCAGTACAGACTCAACCCAAGGACTAACTTCCTCAATTCGGAAAGGATCTAGTTCAGCAGTTTCGCCTACTAGACCAATCACAACCTTGTGTTTACCGATAATTTTTTCAGGAGATAGACCCCAGGTAGAAAGCTCGTCACAAACTCGACCAATCTCTACCTCAGGCGTACCAATCTTCATGACTACGATCATCGCAACATACCTTTAGCATTGACTACCTACAATCTAGCATCAGCTTCGAGTTATTGCTAAGCGCGATCGCTGTTCTTGCCCAGCGAAACAGTGAGAGAACCGATCACGACAAATACTGCACCTATCCATCCCAGCCCAGTCAGCGGATCGACAATTGGTGAGTTTTGCCATACCAACGGTAATAGCGAAGTAGAAGCCAGCGTGACTAACGGAGTAAGGCTCAGCACCGCACTCACCCGAGAAGCTTCCCAATGTTCTAGCGACTCTGCAAATGCACCGTAGGCAATCAGCGTATTCATAGCGCAAAATGCCAATATCCCCATTGCCCACGGACTAATCGTCAGGATCTTGGCTGGTGTCGCCATAGGGCTAAATAGCAGCATCGAGCCGCCATAAATGCAAAACATGACCGCAGATGAGGAAAGATCTCGCAAAAGTTGCTTTTGGGCTAGCGCATAGAATGCCCAAGCGATCGCGGCTGCCACCAACATCAAACTACCCAATAAATAGCTAGAAGCATTGGCAATCAGAGTCCGCAATTGTTCGTGAAAAAACATCACCAAACCCATCACCGTAGAAGCGACGCCAAACCATTGCAACTTCGTGTAGCGCTCCTTGAAAATAATCAGCGAGCCAAACCCAAACATCAGTCCTGCCAACTGAATTAAAACCTGCGAATTATTGGGCGAAGTCTGATTTAGTCCAGCCAAAAATAAAATGTAATTGAGTGCCAGCCCTAGGGTCGCTAAACCCAACAACCCCAAAGAGGAGGACTTTAACTTCTTTAAGTTTGGGAGTTGGTGTGTCGCAAATAGATAGATACCCAACAACGTGAATGAAACTAGGAAGCGAAACCAAGTGACCGTATAAACATCCAGTACACTTAAAATTAGCTTGAGGGCAACGGCCAGCACCCCCCACAGCGCTACCGTTACTAGCGATAGAAACAAGCCCAGACGCCATCGACCTGAACTACGGTGCAGCGTCATTTTCACTTTCTTTCATGGTTGGGTGGTGATTTAATTGTCTTCACCAGATCTTAGTGGGGAATTGAGGTATGCCAATTCCCCTAATCAGGTTAGCTAGAATCCCCACATAATACCTTTGCTGATTGCCCCAGCGATTTTGTCCCAAATGACTTCGGCTGCAACAGCCCCAATCTCATGCCAGTATCTCTATGCCTACGATGGGGATACCATCGCCGACAGTTGCTAAAGATCTCGGGTTTCGTGTAGTTTGGCTTTGTGGCATAGATGCACCCGAGAAAGATCGGTCTCTTGGCTTGGAGAGTAAGCAGTCATGGCAAGGTTGCTGGAACAGACTCTGCTTTTGCCCCTCTCCGTAAAATTGCACTTCCTCCCCCCTGCAAAAAAATCCGATCGCCTGACGGCGAGGAAGAAAGGGCTAAGAAAAATTAAAGCGCTAAGAGGCTAAGAGCTTAAGAACTAAGAAGGAAGAGTCCTCGGCGGCACGCAACAGACACGAAAACCAATATCGTTGAAGCGGCTCACGCGCGTAAAGCTGCCGCGAAAAGCAGAGCGGCAATACTCAGGAGGGTCGTCCCAGGAGCCGCCGCGCAGCACACGAAGCGTTTCTGTGCGATCGCTCTCTACCCAGGCACTGCCATCGCTAGGGGCACCATTGTAGTTGTTATGCCAGTCGTCTTCGCACCACTCCCACACGTTGCCGTGCATGTCGTACAGGCCAAACTGGTTAGCTGGGAACTGACCTGCTTCGGTAGGTTCTTTGCGGTATTGTCCTCGAATGCCGCGCCCGTATGTGCCTTTGTCCGTGGTGCCGTCAATCTCTCGATCTTGGGCGCAATAGTTGGCTAGTTCGTCGCTGATTGTTTCACCGAAGTGAAATGGTGTTGTGGTTCCGGCGCGGCAGGCATATTCCCATTCCGCTTCGCTGGGCAGGCGATAGGTACGTCCCGTGCGTTTCGAGAGTCGGCGACAGAACTCGGTAGCGTCGTCCCAACTCACTTGCTCGACAGGGCGATTATTGCCTTTGAAATGGGATGGGTCAGCGTTCAGTTCCTGCCCTTCAGCAGGGTAGGTGGCCACGGCACGCCACTGAGTTTGAGTGACCGGATACTTACCCATGAAAAATGACTGCACCGTCACTGCCTGTCTGGGCAACTCATTGGCATAGTAATTCTGATAGTCGTCCTCACCCACCAAACGAATCAACTCTGCTGTCTCAGCATCGGGTTGCCCCATTTGGAACGTACCAGCGGGAATCAGCATCATGTCGAGGTGGGTAGTCTCGTTCAGCAGTTCGGTGAAGTATTGCCCTCGATGTTTTTGACGACCGATCACGATGCGTCTTTCGGGGCTAGCGGTTGTTTCTGGCATCTATGGGTTGAGCTAGGCGATCTAGGCAATCTTGGAGGCGCGGTTGAATGACTTTTCGGGTTACCCCTACCAAGCTATCCAACCGCTGGGTATTTTCGGATGCCGACGCATCACCGGAACGGGTCTGGACTCTTTGTGTACTCCCGACTGATTCCCACCAGCCAGTTCTGACGGTAAAGAGTACTCGGCGGCACGCAACATACACGAAAACCAACGTCGTAGAAGATGCCCCCGCGCGTATAGTTGCCGCGAACAGCAGAACGGCAATTCTCAGGAATGACGACCCAGGAACCGCCGCGCAGCACACGAAGCGTTTTTGTGCGATCGGACTCTACCCAAGCCCTGCCATCGCTGGGGGCATCAGTATAGTTATCGTGATAATCATCTTCACACCACTCCAACACATTGCCGTGCATGTCGTGCAATCCCCAATCATTGGCTGGAAAGCTACCCACATCCGTGGTTGTTTGCCGCCATTCTCCTTTCGGACTGTCTTTATAGGTTTTAGTCCCATCATAGTTTGCCAGAGCTGGCGCGATAGTTTCGCCAAAATGAAATGGAGTCGTCTTGCCAGCGCGACAAGCATACTCCCACTGGGCTTCGCTGGGCAGGCGATAGTCTTTGCCCATCTTTGCAGACAGGCGCTGGCAAAATTCCTGGGCATCGTCCCAACTCACATTCTCAACCGGGCGGTTATCACCTTTAAATCTCGACGGGTTGGGGTCAAGTTCCTTATCCACAGATTCGTAGCCTGCCACCACGCGCCACTGAGCCTGCGTCACAGCGTAGCGCCCCAGATAGAAGGTCTGGAGGGTGACATCATGTTGGGGGCGTTCATTATCCCAACTTTCTGGCTCGCTCTTAGGTGCACCCATCCTGAAGCTGCCACCAGGGATGGCAATCATATCCAGGCGGAAGTCTTCACCCGTTTCGCGGCTCAAGACTTCGGTATAACCCCAAGTAGATGCGGCCCGACGACTGATTTCCCAACCACCACGACCTTTCGACGAACGCTTCTTCTTCTTCTTCTCCAGTGTTGCAGTTTCAAAATCGAAGCGATCCAGGATGGCGGTGATGGTGGCGGATTCGTACTCGCAGGTTTGCTGCGGTGGGAGGTTGACCAGTTTGGCGACCTCGTATTCCAGGTCTCGCAGGGGGAAGTCGTCGGTCTTTATCGGAGGGGTTGGAGGAGAACCCCCATCCCGCAATTGCCGTGCAAAGCGGGCATACTCACCACCCAACGGCTCCAGAATATCTGCCGTAACACTGGCAAAGGAACGTAACCCTGTTAAGCGTTCGGGCACTTCCACATTGGGATTGGTCAGGAAGGCCCGAAAGTCTTCGTTAGAAAACTGATTCCAACGACGCTCTACCGCTGCGGAAACACTGTTAATGACTTCAATGGTATCTACTGCTGGCAACACCTCCCACAAAATATTTCGGACTTTGGGAGGAAAGTCGTACTGAACCAGATCTTGCCAATCTGACTGCATCTGTTCTAGTTCGTTAAGGTCGGACTCTTCCATCTGGTCTGGGTCTTGCCGCTCCAAGCCGGTTTGAAGCCGTTCGGCTTTGCCGTCCCAGAGGGAATCTCGTTCCTCCTGTAACACCCGCTCCAAATAACTTTTTTCCTGTCCCGGTAAGCGCTGCAATAAGCCACTCGAAAACACCTCTGCTATCGGCAACGGAGACTGAACATCATATAACATGGCATCTCGAATCAACCGCACCACAGGCAGAGTAATTACTGGGGCAGCAGCCAATAAGGCGATCAACCGTTGGGCTTGGAGAGAAGCCAATTCCCGAAAGCGTTGCACCCGATCTCGGGCAATTGTTTCTAGTGCTTGGTTGAATGCAGCATCAGGATCGGCGCTACTACCTTCGTCAAGGGTTTGTCGAGCGCGATCGCGGGCAACCTCTTCAATTCCCTTTGACCGGGGAACCGAGCCACCTTGTGGGGGAAACAAGAAGCCCGGAGTAACCTCACGGCGATCGCCCGCCACCATCAAGCTCCAGCGAGCCAGTTCCCGTACTTCACTAGTCACCACTGGGACCGAGAGCCGCCGATCAGCATCATCAGGCTCATCACGCTCTTGTACCCGCACCTTCAACCGCTGATTCGCCGCTCCAGGGATGTCATTACCGATCGCTACAGCGGTACCTCGACCCAAGGCGGTGCGCTTCCACATCCAAGCTGGCAGCATCTGCCACACCACCGTGGGCATAACTTTGCCCCACTCTTGCAGCATCGGCAGCAGCGTACCATCCCACCAATATGCCCCAGCACAGTCACTCAGCAAGATGGCGATGCGTCGTCCGCGTTGGTCGATCAATTCGCTAGCTCGATGGCCGAAGCCTTGTGGTTTGGAAATAAGTTGCACGACATCGTTAGTAGACCGACCTGCCGGGTTCACCACCAGGTCAAACACTCGCACATCCCGAAAGGCTCCATAGTGCCGCAGAATTCGGACTATATCCTTCACCAGCCGCTGCCAAATGTGCATGGACGATCCGCGATCTACCACCAAGATAATGTCAAACCACGGCTCTTGTTCCGGTTGCAGAATAGGCAAGCACAGGCGAGTGCGAACAATGTTGTCCACGGTGGCGGGTTCATCCAACCGTTTCCCAATACCTGCTGCAACTTTCTGGAACAAAGGCTTCAAGGCTCGAACGATCGCCAGGGAATCTGTCAGCATGGCTGGATCTGCCAACCAGACAGGTAAGGTCTGAGGCGGCAACACGCCTGCCGGGGAAGTGGGGGCGGTAATATTTATGGGAATAGGAGGAGGAAGAGGCGGTGGTGGAGATTTAGGCTTTGATCCTCCGTTTATAGGATGGGGCGGCGTGGGCGGTGGATGCTGAGGTTCATCGGCGACAAACTCAGCCGCTGGTTCCATTTGCATTGCTAACCAAAGCGTCTCGGCAATTTCGATGCTGGTAAAGTTTTTCCGCTCCTCAGCCAGCAAATCGATCAGCTTACTGACGGGATCTGGCGATGCCCCTGCCGCTCCTAACGCAGTCATCAGTTAACCTCACTCAAGCGCCGGAACAGCAAAGCTTGCAGCCGTTTCATTTCCTCTTCACTAGGGCTTTCGTCGCGGGTCATCAGGTAAATCGCGTTCAAGAGCTGGTCAGTTGCCCGATCTGCCTTGTTGCCTTTGTCTAAAAACTGAGCGATCAGAGCTGTAAGATTTTCTTCAGTCTTTGTCCAGCCACTTTCGTCGGCGTTGTTGAAATGCGATCGCACGATGGGCAGTAGTGATTCTGGCGTAGGGTCGGGCATTTTCACCCGCAGACAGCGCCGGTTGAAGGCTGGGGGAAAGTCGCGATCGCCGTTGCTGGTCATGATGACGATGGGGAATTCACAGCACTTTACTCGCCCATTGGTAATGGGAGCGACCTGGCCTTTATCTGCGGTCCGCACTTCAACCGTCAAGTCTTTCTCCCGATCGTCTCCCCGGCGACGCTTGAGGCGCACCAGTTCGGGAATCTCAAACTCGCCTTCTTCAAATAGGTTCAGCAGTTCGTTGGGCAGGTTCAAATCGCTCTTGTCAATTTCGTCGATCAACAACACCCGTGGCCGCAAAGAGGGCAAAAAGGCAGTACCCACTGAACCTAGCTGGATATAGTCCCCTAGATCCGTTTCTTCTTTATGTTCTGGCTCATTTTTGGGTGTTTCATCATCACCTCGATTGCCCTGAAGGATTTTGTCGAGGTTAGCGTCTTGCAGGCGTGCGATCGCGTCATAGCGGTACTCAGCATCCACCAAGTTTGCCCGTGCGGTAATCGGCCAGGTCAGTACGGGTCCAAGCTGCAATTCATGGGCAATGGCATAGGCTAGAGAGGTTTTACCCGATCCCGCTGCGCCCGTCACCAACAGCGGACGGCGCAGGTGAATGGCCGCATTTACCGCCTCCACAATTTCTGGATAGCCATTTTTATCAGTCTGCACTCGAAAGCTCTTACCTCGCTGAATAGAACGGGAATCTTCGGCAGCAAGACGACGGAGGGCTTGCCAGTACAGATTGTCCTGAGTCTCGCCCACCTTTTCCCTGAGCAGAAATTGTCGCCAAGGGGGGCGTTCGGGGAGTTTAGTCAGCCCTTGGGGATGTTCTTCATCACAGTTTCCGTAGAAGTATTTCCAGGACATGGGTGTTAGGGGAATTGGGGATTAGCAGGCAACGATCGCATCTTCATCTTCTCGGGTCTTGAGGTCAGGCAACCTGGGTAACCGATCGGGGCGGTCACAGAGAAGTCTAATGTACTTAGCCGATCCAGGGGACAGACGCTGCTGTCGCCATTGTCGAGCGAGATCGGCAAAGTTAGTCAGGTAGCATTGTTGCAACAGGTTATCAAATTCAGTTTCGAGGTTGCTGGCATCTGGACTTGCGGGATCGGAAGACCATAGGGCTATAGGGATAGCTGCATCAATGATATCGTAGAACAAATCCTTGCATTTTCTAGGGTCGGTGGGCAACTGGGCCACAAATTTGAGACCCACTGGTGCCTCCTTATTATCCTTGAGCAAAGCACAGAGATTTCCTTTTTCCTGGGGGCAATTTGCTTGCCGGTGAAATTTATCCCAAGCATCCTTCGCTTCTACGCAATCTTCGAGTTTTTTCCACCGAAGTTTGAGAGCTGCCTGAATTTTGCCATTGCGGATGCGATCCGAGGAGCGCACCAAAAACCGGCGGTACGTGCCCAAGATAATCAGTTCTCCTCGATCGTTCTTCACCCTCCAGTTGGTCTCAATATCTTCCGCAATATCTTTTTCCGCAATATCTTTTGCCAAATACTGGCAGGGCAGGAACACTTCCAGGGTGACCTCTTTATCATCACAGTCAGTCCCCAGAAGAAAGTCTTCAGACTGACGAATCCACTCAGATATTCGATCGGCTACTTGATCGATGGGGCAAGTGGTTGGTTCCGCTCCAAAACTGACGGGTTTTTCTTCACCCACGATCCACAGTTCAGGATAAACATTCACATCGGAACCGATCTCTTCCAAAGTAACGAGCAAGTAGGCGTGACGATCCATTTTCTGAGATGGGGCTGGAGGACGAACGTCAAACTTTTCTGTAATGCGATCGCGCCATTGTTTCAGGGCATTTAGATCTCGATCTTTGCCTTCACGGGAACGCTGCAACTCCGCGATCACCGACTCCGCAAAGCGGACAGCTAGGATTGGTCCTTTTTCATCAGCATCATAAATTTCCAGTAGCTCTCGAATTTGAGTGAGTTCGACTAGGGGCGGATGTGTCGGTTGTGCTAGGCGAAAATCTATTCCTATTGCTTCCCTAAAACCCTGCCAAAAAGCTCTTTGGAGATCCGCTAGGTCATCTAGAAGAAACTGTCCAAATAACATATCCCAATCATCTTGTGTCAGGTTAAAGGTTTGGGAGATGAAGGATTGACTCTCTATTGTTTTGATAACGGCATGACTGGGATTGTTCTTCTTGAAAGCATTATAAACTTCGTCAAGTCTGCGCTTTGCTTTTGCCCACTTCACCAAACTGTAAGCCGTGACTTGTAGGTTATCTCCTCCAGCTACGATCGCCAGGTTTTCGTTCAGTTCTTCATCAACAAATATCTCTAAATCCGCACCACTGGGATATGCTGCTTGCAAGGCTTCCCGGAATGCTTTACGTTTCTTGTTATCGTTCCAATCGACCACGGATTACTTCTCCGGTGGAATGACAAAAGCAACGGCAGTTGTATAGGTAATTAGCAATAATGACCCATACAGCGGCTGATAAAACGGCAAAGAGGATACCAATAGACCACCAGTTGCAACCACCCAAACCACAAATGCTCCACAAGAAAGCCAAATCTGCGTCCAAGCTGTGGGCTTTTGAGGCTCTGTTGTGCGTCGGCGCGTCCAGCCAAAGGTAAACACCAGCCCAATCACAAAAAAGAGCCAGAGCAAGCCTACTTTGGGAACATTCTCACTTGCACTTTGAATCATGCCGCTAACTGCTACCCAGAAGCTCACAGCCTCGGTGGGAATATACTTTCTTAGGCGATCGGGGTACTCATCCTTAGGAATATTGGGTTCAGCACCTGACTGAAGTTCTTCAGAAACAATACGAAGACCCATGATTAACACTGCCTCACTGGACTACAAAACTATTGGATATTTGTGGATCGCTTTCACTGATGTGTCGATAGATTGCACTGAGCAGGATTCCTTCGCGAATGCTGCCAAAACTGGTATCCATCCCCTTATGGTGTAACGCCACAAGCCTCCAATCATTATCGAAGCACGGTGAACCGCTCGATCCTCGCTTAGTCTGATTCACATACAGCACTAACCCTCGCGCCTCGTCTGTCTTTACCACCCCGTTGTTGCTAAGGGAGACTTTCATCGCGTTCCCTTCAGGATGTTGCAGAAGATTTAGGGGTGACTTGGGCATCAACACAGAGGTATTAACCGAGACAGGCGCAATTGAAAAGTCGTCTTTAGAACTGAGACGCAACAATGCATAATCAAGCCGATCGATCGGGCTAGAAGCAACCACGGGTTGATCGCCGTCGGAGTTCATGAGTTGGGTACGGGCAACTTCACCAAACTTGGGGCTAACATAGCCAAACTCAAACTGAGCAGAGTGGGCGATCGCATTCAGGTCAGCACCATCTTTCAAGCTGAGAACGTGATAGTTTGTTAACACCAGATCGGGGGCGATCAGTACACCAGTGCCATTCGCTCCAGGTGGCCGATCTGCGAACGTAATTTTGCAGACTGAATTCGCCAGTTCTAAACCTCGCCGTAGGTTTCCTACATCTGCTTCAAAGCTGAACTGCTTGGGCAGAAATCCTTGGAGTTCTTCGTCACTAACCTCTAAGCCCCAGTCCGTTGGCTCAAAAGGTAACGAGGATTCAGCCGCCAATCCTGCTGAATCATTTAGGCTCAAGCGTTGCCGTAAGACACGCCTACAAAACTTCTGAATCTCTGAATTTTGGGTGTCTTTTTCCAGAGCTAGGATAAGCTCGTCAATGTAGCCTTTAGCGATCGCCCATTGGATGAGGTCAAAGATAACCGTGTCAAGGGAATCAGCCGTAGAAATCAGGGCTAGGTTTCGATCGAGTTCTGCATCAACGAAAATTCTGAGTTTGGCAGGTTGGGGATAAGCTGAGGCGATCGCCTTACGCAACTGCTTGCGATCTTCATTCGAGAGATTTAGCATTCCCCTGCCCCTCGTGCCTCTAACATCGCCACCCGTCGCTCAATTGCCCCCAGGCGATCGCCAAAAGACTCGGGATATTCCAGCTCGAAAAACCGGACTAGCGCTTCTTCCACTAGGTTGGTTTTAGAGCAACCCGTCATGGTCACGCAGGAATCAAGCCTTTCGTGCAGTTCGTCCGCTAAGCGAATTGATAAGGTCTTTTTCACGATGAATGCGCTGTCTTGCTTTGTCTTTTTCTATATTAAGCCCTAAATTGCACCAATTGCTACTGTTTTTGCCGTTCTGCAAATACTTTCAGATATCCCATGCCACGGAACCAGGCCCTACCCATTCTGTGAAGGGTATTTCCCTGAAAAAAATGCGATCGCCTGACGGCGAGGGAGAAAGGGCTAAGAAGAATTAAAGTGCTAAGGGACTAAGGGCTGAAGAACTAAGAAGGAAGAGTCCATCTCCTACGGAGACGCTAGCGCGAACGGCGGCACGCAACATACACGAAAACCAACGAAGCTGTAGAGGTAAATGTGCGAAAGGTCGTTGCGACAAGCAGAGCGACAATCCACAGGATAGTGGTCCCAGGAGCCGCCGCGCAGCACGCGATTCGTCATTGTGCGATCAGACTCTACCCAAGCACTACCATCCTTAGGGACATCAGTATAGTTATCGTGATAGTCATCCTCACACCATTCCCACACATTGCCGTGCATATCGTATAACCCCCAGTCATTTGCCGGGAAGCTTCCCACCTCCGTGGGTTCTTTGCGATATTGTCCTTTTGAGCCATTGTTGTAGCTGGAATTTCCGTCATAGTTTGCTAGCTCAGTCGTCAGGGTCTCCCCATAATGAAACGGAGTAGTCGTCCCAGCTCGACAGGCATACTCCCACTGCGCTTCACTCGGTAAACGATAGTCCTTCCCAGTTTTGGCTGACAACCTCTGGCAAAATTCCTGGGCATCATCCCAACTCACTTTCTCAACTGGTCGATTATTTCCTTTGAAGTCTGACGGGTCGGGGTTTAGCTCCTTATTAATGCGATCGTAGCCTGCCACTACTCGCCACTGAGCCTGGGTAACTGTGGAGCACCCCATCAAAAACTGCGATACTCTGACCGTTTGCTGTGGTCGCTCAACAGCCACACTTTCTGGTTCATCTTCCGGTGCGCCCATAACAAACACACCCTCTGGAATCAACATCAGCGTCAGCGTCACCCCATCGCCCAAATCTTCGGTATAGCTTTTGTTGGTGCGCCTATAGCGCCAAAGGGTCAAATTATTCGGGAGGGCATTAGATGAGGTGACCACAATGTCATCAGGTGAGCTATAGATTTGTCTCTATCCTATCGTGCCTTTAAGCAAGAGACACGGTTAGACTAAGAGTGAAATCCTACCTTTCTTCGGTGACAATAGGAAAGTGATGGTTTTCTAGTGATTTTGGATGATGCTCGTACAAGATATGTCATTAGCTAAGCTAGTACGCGAATTACGCTTTCGATTGGGTCTGACTCAAGAGCAATTTGCGGCGGCGCTGGGAACAACAGCCGCGTCTATCAACCGCTGGGAGAATGGCAAGGCTCACCCTTCACCGATGGCTTTAAGGCTGATTGAACTGGAGTTGCAGGGGATGGGAGAAAAGGGAGCTGATTTACTAGATCTTTACTTTTATCGATCAGATGTCATGGTTTGACGCTGAATCATTGGGTTTAATCAATGGTGATGTGTTTGGTAACAACCATGAATCAATTTGAACTAGCGAATGCGATCGCGCAAGATATCCAAATCAGCGGGTACGATGCCGATCGCTTTTTGACGGCAACGCTAAACAGAATTAAGGCAACTGTGATCGCTAAAATGCCCGTCGAGTTGGGTAACTTCGGTACGTTTTCGATTCGTCCGCAAGCGGCAAGGGTAGGGCGAAATCCCAGCACTGGCGAACCGCTTAATATTGCGGCGAAGTGGTCTGCATCGTTCAAAATCGATAAGGCTTTTAAGGCTGAGGTCGATAATGTAGCGCTAGATGAGACCGTACCATTTGTGGCTGGTGTTACCACACCCAATATCGTTACAGCCAGTGATAAACCGTATGTATTTACGGTGAGTTACAACGATGAGGAAACTGGGATTTTAACTAGTTCGATTGGCAGGGACGATCTGAAGCCTGAGAATCTCGATATTCGCGTCACCTGTACAGAAAAGAGCTATAGCCAGCTAGCTCGGGCGACCAAGACAAAGAAGGTGGGTTCAACCGTCACAGTCACCTATCAGATTGGCGCACCCGGTGGGCAATGGGATGCCAGCGATGACGGGCTTTACACGGTTGAGTTGCTGCCAGGACAGATCAAAGATGCTCAAGGCAATGCGATCTCCGCAGGTATCATCAGCTCGTTTATCTGCAATGTGTCGGGCACTTGGACTCCGCCACCTAACGTTGGCTAAGCTTTCATGCGTAAATCCGTTGAGACTTAGGAGATAGCCTGTGACAACACTTGATGATTTTCTGGCTGTGAATGAAACCGCACTTAAATCAATGTCGATCGCTGATCGACTCAAACTCTCGCACTACCTGATTGAAGCTGTCGAAGATGCTCTGTTTGGAGTGCAGGACAGTGATGAGGACGATGGCGAAGACTGAAGTGGACCCAATCGACTGAACAACTTTGAGGGATCTCTAAGCTCTGAGAAATTGAGATCTCTAATTTCCTCATCAAGTGGTTTTAGGGAATAATTCTCCAGTGGAGACACTGCCTGAAAGCCTTTCCCAGTAAACAAGTTCTGG
>CALRKB020000107.1:0-13360 GCA_943367755.1 Rhizobium sp. Q54
ATAACTGTTTCGAGCGCTTGGAATACCTCTCCTGGTTCAATCTCGGCAGAGGTCAAGGTAAACTCTTTTAGTTGCATAAGCTTGGCAAGCAGATTAGCGCGACAATAGCTAATTTACCAACTCCCTGGCTTAACCGAACAGTATTGGAAGTGATCGCACCGTCTCAGTCCATTTATTAGCTCAGTGCTGCAAGTATTCACACCGAGCAGATCGCTCCAAAGCCGCTGGGCTTGTCCCCTTATGTCCCCCACGGGGAAAACTGACGCGGTTCCACCGCGATTATTCTGCGCTCCATTCCGCAGGAAACGTCAGCCTAGCACAGCAGCCATTCCGCAAAGGCGATCGCCCTTTTATCTTGAGATGTCTGAGGACGTGCCCGATGTTCTCTATTTATGGTTGGGCACGATTTGTTTTTTGGCTTCCATCCTCGCTCCGCTGCGGTGTCCGCAATCCTAATTGTTGGGCGAATAGTTTATTGGCTGCGCTGCGCTCCGCATTGCTGCATTTTGTGCCGCGCTTTATCGGCTGTCGTGTGCTTCATTCCGCGAACCAAGCAGACGCTACGCGATTCGTTTCTGTGATGTGGTGTGGTGCATGTGGAGTGCACGTGTAGCAGGGCTGTCAAGCCCGATGCTGCCCGTTAAATCAAAGTTAGTTGCTTTTCCATCATCCAGTCTGGCAGCTCGCAGGGTTCGATCAGCCAGTGCAGTTCTACAGGTACGCCTTTAGTGATCGCATAGCGCACAGTTCCCCAAGTTCCTGACCCAGCCCAAGAGTTCACAGTTACACCAGTAGGGCAAGGCTTATTTACAAAAGCGAACAGAGTTCCATTATCAGCCTTGAGAGCATCTACCATTCTTTTGCTGCGTTGCTGGAGTTGGTAGGGTTTTCTGCCTTCTGTTTCGTGCAGTTCTACTTCCATCCCCTTGTTTGCACATCTGTAGGCGATCGCGTCTATTCCCGTGGCATCTCCTACATGCAGTTTAGTGGATTTATCGAGTAGCTCTCTCAGTTCCCTTACGGCTTGCTTCACTTGGCTTTCAGTTAGCTTGCGCGATCCAGTGACTCCAACTACAGACATTTGTTTCTTCTTTCGACTTCGTTCTCATTCTATCACCTTTTGTACTTGTACGTACATCTACACATATTAAGACTGGCTATCGATCGCCGTTTTCCCATAAGACTTTTGGATACTTCACTTGTTGAATTGTACACGAATGTACGTTATAGTATGTACATATCCACAAAGAATGGGAAATTCACAGATGGTTAACGCTACAAACATTCTCTACTCTCAATCTGCGACCGAGCGTCTTTTCGGTCAAGGAGCAAAGCTCCTGGAAGTATTCAGGAAAATCGTGCTGGTGCATATCAACGGTCAACGCCCTAAGTTCGTATCGAAAAAAGTATTCCATCAACACTTCAACGATCGCCGTATTCAGGAGGCTAATTATCTTCAAGTGGCTAGGTGTCAGGGTTTCTATGCTGTCAAAAATCCTAAGAAAGACTCTCTCTATGTAGTGACTCCATTAGGCAATGACGAGCATAGCTGCACTTGTGATGACTATAAAAATCAGTTCTCTTTCTGGGGTAAGGGTAGATGTAAGCACATCTATGCAGTGAGATTGCATGAAGCTAACCACTAAAAAACCGCCAGGAGCAAGACGATAAAAGGCTCACTCAAGACGGCTCAAAACATTTCACTCAATAGGATAGCACGATGAAAAACATTACTTCTTGCACTCAGTTTCCTTCAGCTTGTAATCGCGATCGCGTTCCCGTTCTGCCCTATCACGAATACATCTACGAGGACGACTTTGATGGGACAGAGACACATTTTCTCATCGTTGATTTCGATACTTACTGGACTGATGGCAGAAACACTGGCTACTTTGCGAAGGCTTTACCACTACCTGAGCCTCAACCGACGGTCGAGGACTGGCAAGACTACGAGTTATGGCTTGATGAACAAGAAGAACGCCACAGGTTAGTAACCGAACTTGCCCAGGGTAACTGGTAATTCTCCCGTCCGATTGCAGTGATGACGCTAAAAGCCTCTGCTAAATCAATCAATTCTATGCAATCAAAAGGAAAACCAAACTATGACCGCACTGACTGTTTTTGGGACTAAACCCCAAGATGCGATCTTTCTACCTCCACAGCCCTTTGCTGTGCGCTTGAACTGCCAAACTGGGCAGATCGCCTTGAGTGAGAATGAGTTTCTGGGTGACTCGCTCGAAATTTCGATTATCAAAGTCGCTCGTTACTTCGGCGATTTAGGTAAAACCAAGCAAGCTGAATGGCTGCAAATTTTCTTTGTGCCAGCCCCAGCCAGCAAGATTCTCCCCGCAAATACGGTGTGCGTGAGTTACATCAAAACGCGATCGCTAGCTCAATTTGCCCAAACTATCACTCGCTTGATGGAGAATGGCGAACCCGCAGAGGGCATCTTTATGCTCTCGTTCCTGAGCCACACGAACGCGCAAGGGCAGCCTTACAAGTCTGTCAAGTTCGATTGGAGAGAGCGTAAAGTAGCGCCTGAGAAGAAGCAGCTCGAATTAATAGCGGCTTTTATGCAGAGCAAACCTGTGCTTGCCGATACGAACGGCACTCGCGAAATGGTCTGTCTTGATGGCGTGGCAGCTTCTGAGGTGCAACAAATGATTGAAGCAGTTAAGGAATAGCCTGTTTGAGTTTGGTAGTTCTCCGACGAAAAACTACCGCTTTTTCTATTGACTTTCATGACGGCATCAAAACATTTCTGGAGACAACACATTATGACCACAAGAAATTGGTATCACAATTTGGGAACGCCTATTACTGAGGGCATGACCATTGACGAACAGCTTAAAACGTCTGGACTTGATTGGACAGTTGAACTGTCACCGATTCGCTATGCCGACGACCTCTCGACAGAAGAATATCTTGCTGCTTATCGTAGCGACACTCAGGAAGTGCTGAGCATCTATGGCAAATGGCGTAAGCCTTTCCAGAATCGCCAGATTCTCGAAACCTTCCACACTTTCTGCGAACAGAACGACTTGCAGATCGATCGCATCGGTTGTCTCAAGGCAGGGAAAGAGCTATTTGCTTTTACCAAACTACCCATCGAAATCGACGTGAAGAAAGTTGGCGATATTACAGAGACACACTTAATGATTACCGAATCGCACGAGTGCGGTAGGGGATTGCAGATCGATCTCTACTTCAATCGCCTTGTTTGTACGAATGGCATGACCCGACCAGTACGCCAGAGACAGCAAATTATCAACCATGTCTCGGAGTACAACAGTGCTCGTATTGCTGGCATCTTGACTCATGCTCTGGCAACAGTCAAAGACTATGAGAAAACTGCTAATGGGCTAGCTGATGTAGTACTTTCTCAGCAAGAGGCTCAGATGCATCTTATTAAGGCATTTGGCGATCCAAGTAAAGTGCTGGAGGAACAGCCCAAGATCGTCCAAACTTGCCTCAAGCTATTTCTTGGTGAAGGACAAGGAAGCGATATGCTGTCTGCTTACAACACGGCTTATGGACTACTCGAATCGGTGAAAGAGTACATCAACTGGCATTCGCCCGTCAGAGGCAGCCTTGAGACGGCTTTTTCTAGCTTGTGTTATGGCAGCAGGAAGCAGAAGCAAGATGCTTTTATGCAGCAATTGGTGTCCGTTCATTTGTAAATTTCGCTGGGGATGGGTGCAACATCCCCTGAACTTAAACCAGGCAAACAATAACATCTCTAAATAGATCGCTGATTGCGCGTGCAAAGATAGTTTAGAGAAAATTAGGCAACAGAGTATAAAGAACTGGTTATGATAAGTTCAGGTATTCCAGATTCGGTGGCTTTCCTACAGGACAGGGGTTATCTGGAGACTTTCTCATACCAGTTGTTGTTGCGACAACGGCGCTCGTTCTGCATATAGGAGTCAAGGAGTTTTGCGAGGAATATGGCGATGATAAATGAATCTCGAACACTAACCATTGAACTTTCTGCCCGTGATTGGCAACGGCTAGAGGCTGAAGCGCGGAAGGTAAACCAATCAAAGGAAATGGTTGTTTTGCATATACTCCAAGAACGTTTACAACCAAAACCGATTGAGGAGGCTTTAGAGGCACTGCGGCTGCTTAGCGCAATTGGCGACAGGCAAGCTCCTTTTGATGCTGAGCAACTGATTCGTGAAGGACGTGAGGAATTGGCTCAGAGGAGTATTTTTTGAGTATGCCGATTGTGATTGATGCCAATCTATTAATCGTTTTGGTTAGTCAAGACTCACGAAAAACATTTGTGCAGGAGAAACTTGCTGAGGCTGTGCAACAGGGTATCCCTTTACATGCACCTTCACTATGTTTGTATGAAGTAGCTAATGGTTTGACAAGGGCGATCGCTGCGAAGTTATTTGCCCAAGCTGATGTATCGGCTGCTTTCGAGCAATTTAAGCGCTTACCGATCGCCTATCACAGTCTTGATGATGGGGCACGGGTCGTAGAAATTGCTTTGTTGTTAAAGCGGCAAAATGCCTATGATGCCGCATATCTAGCGCTGGCTGAAAGTTTGGATGCAGAACTCTGGACACTCGATGGTCCACTTTATCGCAATGCGGTTGGGCAGGGTTTTCGGGTTAAGTTAATCGAAGCATCAGGCTGACAGATACCAAATACAGGCGAGGAGTAATTTGCTGATGAGTTTAGAACTAAATGTGCGGTTTACGAGTTCTGATCGCTTTACAATCAAATTCGACGATCGCGAGACAGACGCTCTTGAATTTAAAGCTCCTGTAAATGATGGCGATCGCGCTGATATTCACTGGTATTTGGAGAGCTATGCAGCGCAATACATGACGGATGTGGGTGATCGCAGTGCAGACTTGAGACTTCTTTCTCTAGCCTATGCTATGGCAGTAGAAAGCAGAAGTAGGATGCTTTGCATTTATCGCTGATAGAATAACAATTAAGTTCATCGTCAGCAAGTGACCATTACATCCCACCACTGCTCATCTTTATTATTCTGTCGCTGTAACGATTTGTTTGCCCTACAAAACAACGCCTGTCTACCGTATTGCTAGTAAAAAATAATGCTAAATGACCAAAGACCATTGAATAATATTCAGAATTGCTTGCCCTTGTTGGTCTGCTGGTAAATTCTGTGAGAGATATAGCAAATCTGCTGTTGATTGGGGATCATTAAAGCGGAACATAACCTGCTCTAATGAAGTTTTCCAGTAGTTAAAAAAGTAGGGAAGAATAATTTTTCTCCATGTAGTAGATTGAGGATTAGTTAGTCTTTGTACCTGCTCAATGACTGATAGATGGATACTTAAAACCTCGCGCAGTGGTGCATTTTCCTGTAGAGTTGCTGTCATAAGACCAAGGATAGAGAGAATCATATCGGGAGAACTAAGATTTTGATACTGGCTAATTAGTTCGACACAGGTTGATTGTTGTAAATGAACTTGATCAATGAGTGTTGCAACGGTTGTCCAAAGTGACTGAGTCTCAGATATGGCTGCAATTTCGCGACACATGGAAGCTAAATCTTTTGCTTGACTTCTGGACAGTTTAGGTTGGCGAATCGCAAGATTAGCTATATGGAAAATGATCGGTAGAACTCCAAGAGTCAGGGCATAGCTTTCTGTTTGTTGGTATACCTCATGGTTTCTTGAGCCAAGAACTGACTGAAGATCGATTCCTGGCTCTAAAATATTCCCACCTGATTGATCTCGCTGCTGAATGGCCATCAACAGTGTTCCTACTTCAACAGCTAAATCAAGAACTTCAGCATAACGATTTTCCAAAACAAGTTGAGGAATAATGTTACGAACAAGGCTAGTCAGAGGAAGAAATTGTTGTGCTTGTCTAGCCATGTCTATTCCTCTCATTGCCCAAGCTAGAGCACGTTCATCACTGCCAATTGCCTCAGCCAATGAAGCAAGTTGAGTGGGTAGAAAACAATCTCGTGAAGGATTGTAGTAATCTACTCTTGCTGGGCTCTGAGTTAGAAAAATGCCTCGTGTTGGGGCTGCATAGGTTTCACCAGTTTCGGTATGGTCAGGAGGGTTCCCCGTTCTTGCAAGAGCAGTGAAATAACCAGTGATGTGAGCATATATAACAAAAAGGTCTTTCCATGCATCCTGCTCTCTTCGACACTTCAGTAAGTACTCTCCAGCTTGATCCCAAATTTCAAATGCAGAAGATAAATCCATAGCCAGCCATTTTGCGATCGCTAGCTCACCTAAAGCTTTCACTAATTCGGTTTCGGGAATTTCTTCAGACGACTGTGCTAAATTAACAGCTTGTTGAGCATGTTGAATTGCTAAATATGGTTCTTGATCGGCAATAACTTGGCTGAGTTTTAGAAGAGCATAAAGTTTCGTTAATGGATATGCTTCTGTTGGCTGTTCTAAGGCTTGAGTTAGATAGTTAACAGCTTTATCATGACATTCAGTAATAATGAATAATCTCCCCAAAAGTTCTTTGAGAAGAAATTGAACACGGAAATCATCTGAGGCTTGAGCTATTGCTGAATCAATAACTTGGATAGCCTGGTTCAAGTCTTGTTGATAGTCAGAGAGAATAACTACTTCAGAACGAATAGCACATGCCCATAACACTTCTAACCCCAAATGTGAAGAGGTTTCTGCCAATTTATGGCTAGTAGCCAATGCAGCCTGCCAGTTTTGCTCAGCTTTTGGTTTGCTTGCCTCTCGTACCCAAATTTGATCTGCAACTACTAAACAGCCTGCTTCAGCAAATCTTTCTGAAAATGCTTGTTCTCGTTGCCTAGATGTTAACTGTTGCAGAGTAGAAATCCATTCTTCACACTCTTTAGTACTTTGAATAATGCTTGCAATCGACCAAATTACTGACTCAAATGCCCCTGCTTGCAGAAAAGATAAGCTCTTTCCATCCGGTAACCTTGCCGTAGAAGAAAAAGCTAAGGCTGTCTGGAAGTATCGATTTAATCGAGAAAAGCCTATTTGTCGTGAGCACTTGCTGCTGAGATGAGTAACAAGTGCCATTGCCATTACTGATTCTTGTTCTGTTAGCTGCTCCACCAAGCTATCCAGATTATCAAGAAGATAAATGACAGATTTATTACGTCTAATGCAAACCGAGATTTGAAAACCACGTATTAGTATGCGAATGCCTAAATCAATCTGTTCAGGTAGAGGCTGTAGAGACCATAGCATTAGAAGTCCTCCATCATCGATTGGAGTTTCACTATCTTCTAGTCTATCTAAGGCAAAAAGCAATAGAGTTCCCGCTTTGTTAAAAGCTTTTGCCACCGTGAAGTGGGCTATGGCATTGAAAGCTTTATATTGGTTGAGTTCACCCTGAACGATACGTTCCCCAAGGGTTAAATGGCATTCCTGACGCACAGAAATAGACAGATCTTGGCTACCAAGTGCCTTAACAAGTGGAGAGACCATCAAACGGTTGTTTATATCTCGCTGAATCCAAACTCCCAGCAAATTATTCAAACGCTGTCTAGGTCGCCCAACACTTGGGGAAACTTCTGCCAATGCTTGCATATCTTCTATAGAAAAATATCCTAAAACAAGATTGAGGCGGTACAAAAGTTCTTGGCTTTGGTCATCCTGAATAGCAGCCAAAATGCGATTAAGAGTTTCCTCATTCACACCAGTAGTATGGTCACCCTGCAGAAGAGCATCGAATTCTGCTGAAGTGAACTGCCAGTTCCGTCTAAGCAAGTACTCAGCAATTGCGGAAAGTAAAGATGGATGGTAATTCGCCAAACCATTCAGATAGGCAATCCAATCTGAGTTAAGAAAAGGTTCAGGAGCATCATAGGCTCTAAAGAGATCCACTGTTTCACCATTTGTAAATGGTGGAACCTGCATTGAATAGAGGACTTGACTATTTAATACAGATTGAAGATTTTGGGGTAATTGATGGAAACTGGTCGATAACAGGCGGATGTCTCTGCTATGGCATATTTGCGCTAGCTGGGTCAATCGAGTCTCAAGATCGTCTCCTCTCGCAAGTCGAGGCAGATCGTCAAAAACTAAAATTGTGTTTGGATCGAGGCGATCGCATAGTTGGGTATACCATGTACTAAAGTTTCCCGCAGATGAACGACCTACTAGTGTTTCAACTGCTCGATCGAAACGAAGACAAGCTTGTTCTACCGTTAAATCTCGAAGGCGTACCCAAATACAGTTTTTACAACGTCCTTGGCCGATTAAGTATTGAACCAGTAGGACAGCTAGCTGGGTTTTACCTGAACCCAAACTGCCATCAATAGCAATCCAAGTATGATTCGCGAGAGTTTGTGCTAGAGCTTGAACAGTTTCTTCTCTCAAGCTTGGACGTTCAGCTAAGGGGTAAACATCTAGGATTGGGGTTTCAACAACATAATTGACTGCTGCGTCAATCCCCTGCGCCCAGGCTAGCTGTTGTACTTCCACACTCAAGCTATTGAGCAACTGATCCCTCTGTTGCTGTTCTTTCTCTAGATTAGTGACACGATTCCCAATTTCATAAGACCAGGTTTTCAGAGTCTCTAACGTTGCGTGATCGTTACTGCTAAGGCTTGGCAAAGCAAGCTGAGCATTTAATTCCTCTAGAGTGAGTTGTTTTCTTCCACGTTCACAGAGACAACGGAAAACACACAAAAATAGCCTTTGGTATTGCTCCTCTGCTTGCAGTAAGTCAATAGCGTGCCGTCGATCCAGTAGTTGTTGATGAAGAATAGATTTAAGGGATCGTGCCTCTGGAGCCTCGGTTCTCCACTCAAATTTGCAAATAAGGTCAAAAAGTTCCCCGTGAGTTGCTGTTTGAATGAAATTGCAGAATCGTTGCCATGCATCTTCGTGAAAACCACTCGGCTTTCCAGCATTGACTAGAATCTGACGAATACCTTCTAAAAACTCACCTCTATCTTTTTCCTCTAATTTTCCTAATCGTAAACATTCCCAAGCCTCAATAGCTGGTTTTCGTTTCGGCATCGGAGATAGTTGCTCTCTACCTACTTTTGCATTTGTGGTAAATAGAAAGAATAACTCGGCATCAGGATTCGTCTGGCGATGCTCAATAAAGTTAGCGATCGCAGCAATTGCTTCAGGTTGTTTTAGGGTGAGTGAGCTATCACGATGCTTAACTTGCTCAAGAAGCCTGTCCCGCTTGTCTGAAGAGGCAACCAATGCACAACCAACGATATCAATATCTTCGCCACATTCAAGCTCAAGAATCTGGTGAGGAGCTAACTCCAGCCATCTTTGGATTGTCAGATCAACCTGATAGACATACCCTCGAATAGTACTCCATGCATCTCTATCTCTTAGTTGACTGAAGGAATGCATACCTTTAATTTTCTATAAGGGCATGGGCGCTGATTATTTTAGCCTAGTTCAATCATCCTGGTAAATCTGGCACCTAAACAGAGTAATTATCTTCAGCTTTTTCGATGATAATTGATCGGCAATCAAATTCTAATAACGTATCATTAAAAAAGAGGATAACATTGCCTAAAATGCCATGACGCAAGTTGCCATTAAACCATCTTCACTACTGGTTAACGGAATTCGAGTTGAGCGTATTCACGATCTAAATTTGTTTAAATTTACGCCAGAACTCGGCGATCTCCTAACTGAACTACTCGAAAATAAAAAAGCTGACGCGCTCACACTAGAGGAATCCGCAGAGCTTGATGCCATTGGCGAGCTAGATACAATTGTCAGCTACATCAATGCCATTATTGCCTCGCAATCGCGACCATTTCCAGCATTACGCAGGACTTTGTAAGGCAACGGGCAAACTATTGTTATCCCCTACTGCTCATTAAAATCACACGTAACTCCGCAACATCCCCACGATCGCACCCTGAATCGTGCAATCTGTCTCAGGATGAATCGAAATAGTAGCGTAATTTGGGTTCTCTGGCACCAGCTTTACCTGCCCATCATGCATATCCAAACGCTTGATTGTCTCCTCACCCTCAATCAGAGCCACCACAATCCTGCCATGTGTCGGTTCAATTGCACTATCCACAAGCACAATGTCACCATCCCACAGACCAGCCCCAATCATCGAATCGCCAAACACTGTTAATGCAAACGTACTCGATGGATGCTCGATAAACCAGCGAGGTACGCTAATATATTTTTCAACATAGTCATCTGCGATCGACGGTGAACCCGCCGAGACAGGGCACAAATACAGCGGTAATAGAACCTGTGCCGATAAATCAATATCCAATGGTATTAGAGTCATAAGATATCGTACAAAAATCATATGTTTATATCAAAACATAAAAATTCGTAAGAATCTACCTCTTTTTCATCTGCCGTAGGGGAATTTTGACACAATCCGTCAGGTCTATCTCTACCCGTTCAAACCTGAATCCCTTGCCAGGAGACTCAAGCAGCACAGGTAGATATCTGTAAATAATCTCCCCATTAATCGTAATTTTCTCCAAGCGATCGTACTTCAATAAGAGACCATCGAGTCTGATTTTGAGTTTCTTTGCCACCACTTGGGAGCAAGAAATCGTCAGCGATCGCTCCTCCTCCGTCACGCGATCGCAAATCCGCAAATATCTTTCGATATCCTCAAACCTTATTTTTGCTGCCTTTAGCTCTTTTCGCTTCATTGAGTTCCTCGATCAGCACTTCAACAAATTCCTTCAGATCGCTCACCTCAGTGGCAAGCAACTCGTGGTCTTCCTTCAAAAGCTCGTGATCCTCAAAAAGTTTCTGATACTTCTCCTCTAATGTAATAACCCGATCGCCCAACTCCCCAGGCGCAGGCTCCGCCTCTGGTAGAGGTAGAGCAAACCAGCGCAACGTATCCTCTACGGACTCGCCGCGATAGACAGCGATCGCATTGATCTGCCTGCCCGTCACCGCATCCACCTTGCCATGCACGTAGCGATTAATCGTTGCATGAGTAGTCCCAAGCTCCTTTGCCACGCGGTTCTGACTGGATTTCGCCACCTCAGAAGCAATCCACGCCTGAAACTTCACCTTATCAATTTTTACGCGCTGGTCATCATACATATCTTAAGAGCGATCTCAGAGTCTAAGTACATGTTGACGCATGTACGCACAAAAAGTAATATTGTGTACATATACATTCTTGTACATAAATATGCCGCAATTGCTCAAAACTAGCAAAACCACCAAAACTGACATCTCCATTGAGGTACACGAATACCTCAAGCAAGTGTCTGCACGAACGGGCATCCCCATTCGCCGCATCATCGATGATGGCGTTCTCCCCTATGCCCAAAAACTAGAACAGCTATTTGCCGAAGGGGTAAAAGTATGAGTACTCGTCTCAAACCCTTATTGCCCATCGACCCAACACTCAGACAACGGGCGATCGGCGTTGCCACGCGCCTGATGACCGAATTTACCAAGGGCGGTAAGTACCGCATTCCTGTCGCCAAATACGCTCAGGAAGTCTGCAAAATCTTCCGCATTCCTCTGTTGCCAAAAGAAGCACCTGTAACCGTTGCGGTCAAAAAACTTGAGGAATGGCGTGCCCAGGTCAATTTCCGCACCGTTACCGACGCGGATATCGAAGCCGTTCTGCCTGAGTTAGAGAGTCTGGTCAAGATAATCCGCTTAGCGATTGGCAGCAAAATCATCACCCGCGAACAGCGTAAAAAAGCTAACGACTACCGCAAGTCCAAGTATCGCAATAAGCAAGGCACGCGCCCCTTAGATTTGCCACCAGCAGATCCCTATAGCGACTGACACCTACCCCAAAAAACAAAACAACTGATTTTTGAACAGGAGTGTAATTTATGACTGTCATTCATGCCATTCACAGCAACCGCTTTACCCAAATTGACAATGACATTTTGCGCGACGAGCGCTTGTCCTTCCGTGCCCACGGCCTTCACAGTTACCTGCTCAGCTTTCCTACAGATTGGGAGATCGACCTCAACTATATCGCCCGACGTTTCCGCGAAGGCATCACTGCCATCAGATCGGCAATGAACGAACTGATCGAATTTGGGTATGCCCGTCGCATAGTCAAGCGATCGCCGACGGGACAAATCGAGAAATGGGACTACGAAATTTACGAGCGTCCTCTACCCATAGATCCTTTTCCTGAAAAAGTTCATGCCCCAGTTGTCGAACCAGTGTTGCAACTCAGTTTGCCCATTGAAAATGTATCGACTGAACAACAATCAGGTTTGCCACTTGTAGCTCAGCTTGAAGTGGCAAATCGCACGCATATAAATAATGTATTCAACGAAGAAGGACTTAAAAAAGATCTCTCTCTGTCTGCGCCAACAAAAAATGTGGAGAGAGAGAATCTTGAAAATTTTTCAAAGACTTCAGAGACTCTAGACAAAACCTCTGTAGAACCGAGAAGCAAAGACAAATCTCGCCGCGCCGCCAGCGCCTGGGCAAACCTGGATAACACCCTCAAAAACTTTTGCTGGCAACAGGTAGACAAGCTACCCAACCGACCTGCCGATCCGATTGCCTGGATACTCTCGCGCCTCGAACACCTGGAAGCTGAATACGAGCGGCTTTATCCGCAAACCGCCTCACCAGACAGCAGATATGCCGAGTGGCAAGCGATCCTCGATGACCCTTTGCGCGGTGTTTCCTACCTCATGGCACAAGTGCCGTCCGACTGCCCCGAATACGAAGAACGCTACAACTTTGCCTTCAGGAGGTAGCTATGGAAACTCAAGAAAACTTGCCCATAATATCAGCGATTCCCGCCCAGGTGCGCGATCGCGATGTCAGACCGCCGTGGAAATGTTTCTGCTGCTGTGACTCTAGCAAGGTGTCAAACCCTTACCTCCGCTGTTTTGTCCTAGGAGAGAATGGAAAGCCATTTATCTGTCAGCGACCAGACTGTGAGGAAGGCAAAAAATACCGTACTGCCTACTACCTATCTGACGCTCAACGGCAGGAATATGCCAAAAAGCACGGCGGGGAAGCCATGTCAAGCCGTGAGTATCAAGCTCAGTGGGACATCCGCCTGACTACCGCTCACTGCGAACAGATGCACCTGTGGCACAAAGCGGATTGGGATACAAGAGCAGCCCAGAGATCTAAACGGCTCAACTACGGGCAGGATTTCGATGCGTCGCGCAGTCGAACCGCAATTTCTGACCTGACACAGAAACTATCAATGCCAAATGGCAAGGAATCTTGATGAAGCACCTCGATCTATTCTCTGGCATCGGTGGTTTTAGCCTTGCCGCCCAAGAATTGGGCATTGAGACCGTGCAATTTGTCGAAATCAACTCCTACTGCTGCCATGTTCTACGAAAAAACTTCCCCACCATCCCCATCCACAGAGAAATTAGGACTTTCCATGCCAAGTCAAACCAATTCGACCTCATCACGGGCGGATCTCCTTGCCAAGACCT
>CALRKB020000108.1:0-13170 GCA_943367755.1 Rhizobium sp. Q54
TGAGGATTGGAATAGATCAAGAGAAGAAACCCTTGAAGTTGTTAAGCTTGGGCATTTGTGGTCATAGGCTGTTACTTCTAGATATTGCTAGAAGAGATTTTGTGTGCAAATAATTTATTGATGGTCTGAATAACCTACCAAGTCGTGTATCCAACTGAGACATCAAAGCTATCATCTCTGCCGTCGAGCCTTCGCCCAACCTGTAGCCTACCTCTATAACTTTAAATCGCGTCGCGATCGCCGCTTGCAATTCTGACTGGTTATGTAGCTCCTCGAACCTTAGCAGCTCGGTTAAGACCCGGTCTTTGGGTTTGCTGGCAATCCCTGCCTTGTGTGCTTCTAGCTCTGAGGTCTTGAGTTCCAGATCGACCTTTTGGGCATCGCCCCCACCGAAGATATTCTGCACGATCCCCACGGGATTTGGGTGGTGGCGACACTACCAGTGCGTACGTGCGGGTGTGCTACTCTTTACGGTGGGGCAGAGGATATCGAGCAAGCTTCTGATGGTGCCGGAGCGAAGCAAGAAATTTAGTAGCTTGCGGCTCGCAGACTTAAGCCAATTGAGAATAAGCGCAATCATTGGGGCTTTGGGTTCTATCGCGTTTACGTCAATACCAGATTACCCTTTAAAGGTTGGTCGATTGGCGCGATCGCTTACTAGATCGTCACTGCATAGGCACTGATACATATACAGTGTTTTGCTTTGTTTCGCTCAAAGCAACCCGTGGGGACTGGGGGAGAAAATATCCTGGTTATCCAATTTATAAAGCGCAATCTGAATTGACTAAGATCGTCCTTCTCTATTTTTTCTCTAACCGATCGCTCCTTGTAGATTCGCTGAAATCGGCACCAATATCGCCTACAAAGGAAAAAGAGCGCACGAAGTCAAAGATCTGACGGATTTCTTTGAGTTTTAGATCGTCTGCCACCAATTTTTTAACATCATGACGTAGTTTTTTGACATCTTGGGCGAGGTTGGAATTTGGGTTGCGTTTTTCGTAGTTATACAGGTAGGTATTGATGACATTAGCGAGGGTTTCGGTTTCGCTGTCTTGCTCTACTAGATGCAGCCCTTCTTCGTAGTGGGAGCCGATGTTTTCTAGAATGTCGCGCATGAGGTCGGGGTAGCGACTGGAAAAGACCAGGAGGGTGAGGATAGCCTTTTGTTCTCTGGGGGTGGGGCGTTGCCCACGGGTACGGCTGAGGATTTTGTAGAGTTTGTAGACGTTGGTGAGACGTTTGAGGCTGCGGGGGGAGAGTTCGGTTTCCTGGCAACAGGTGACGAGGATGTCGAATTCCTGGGGAGAGAATTCGTTGAATTTGGTGCCGCTGGTTTCGCTGTCTTGGACGACGATTTGGGCACGGAGGTAGCTGCGGAGGGCATCTTCGGCGATCGGGCGGACGCGGTAGGGGATCTGGATGATTTTTTCGAGGTAGTCAGCGGAGGAGGGGCTACCTTGGAGGGAAAGAACGCCTTTGTAGTGTTGGGCAAGGGCACGGTTGATGTAGCGCTCGTCGATGGCGAGAACGGCGATAAAGAGGGGATTTTTGACGAGGAGTTGGACGGCTTCGAGGACTTCGACGACGGTATTGGGGGGGCAGCGATCGAGGTCGTCGATGTAGACGACGACACGGGCTGGACCTCTGGGGAAAATCTGCTGGAGTTTGTCTAACTTTGTTTTGAACTCAGTGGCATTGGCGGGGGGTAAAAGACTGTTGCTCAGCTTCCAGAGGTCATCTTTGAACTGGTGCATTAACCCCAGGTGTTTGCTGTAGTCGCCGTCTTTCAGTCGGGAGTTGACAAAGTCAAGTAGGGAGGAGTAATCGGCTGTCAATCCAACCTCTCGCCGCTGTTCGTCAACCTGGAGCTTAAGGGATGCGACTTCTTGGATGAGTCCCGCGACTTTGTCCTGTTCCTCTTTAAGCAAAACTTCACGCTTACTCTGAATCTCTGCTTGTTCTTTCTGAACTGAGGTGATGTAATTGCCCAGAGATTTGAGGATAGGGAGTAGGGCTGTGACGGTTGCAGTAATGGCAGCTGGAATCTGAATTGCTGTTGGAACTTCTTTGGGGATTTCTTTAATCCACTGAGGTAAACTTTCAAACCAAATTAGAATACTTTGAATCAGTTGATTAAACCAATCTGCGATTCCAAACTTCCCTAGGAGCGCCTGAATTGCTTCAAGAATCGCAGTGCGAGTGTCTATATCCAGCGTCAGTACAATCAACAGGGTCATTGTGAATAGAGCCAGTAGTCCTTGCCAACTCGTGACCGTCTGACGCAGCATTGTGTAAGTTTTACCTTTTTCCGTAAACTCTTTAATTTTTTCATCGGAAAAGTGTAGCTTAGCTACGGCATTAATAACAGGCTTCCAGAATGCCGTAACAGATCGTTGAGCAAGTCGCTGATTTACATCTTCTTCAGCTTTTTTTAGCTGGCGCTGAAGCTCTTTTTCTTTTGCTTCTAAATCTTGCTCTTTTTGCTTAAAAAGCTGCTTTTCTTCTTGCTTTATTTGAGCTAGTAAATCCCAAAGAGAATTAGAGATTTCAGTCTTTGAAGCTGATTCTTTCCAGTCTTTGAATTGGCTAGGTTTTAGGTTGGACTGAAGGAAAGAAGACCGTTCTTCTTCATCCATTAGGTAAAGCGCTTGCCATAATTTACCGCCCTCTCGCAAGGCTTGACCAAATGCTTTCGAGCTTATATCAGAGCTAGAATTAGGAGATATTAAATCTTCAGTAGCTACTGGCTTGTAATTAGATTCTGTAATGATTTTCTTCCAATATTGCCGTCTATCGCTTAAGCGTTTTTGGAATCCAACAAATACTAAGAATATAATTCTGTTTAGAATATTCTCTATCACTGAGTTGTAGGGGGCATTATCCGACTTGTCTCCCGTGTTATTGAGAGAGTAATCTTGAAAGTAGTAATTTGCGATTTGTCTCGAAAATAGTTTGTCAAACGGCAATTCTCTGTATTGTAATTCATCTAAAAAGGAACCAAAAAGAATAAGGATGGGGCGTCCTATTTTTAAGTATAAGCCAGTATGAAATTTTGTAATTGGGTAGAAAATTAGAACTTTGGTGATCAACAAAGGTATGATAATTAAAAATGCGACTAAACAACGAATACTCTTAATTAAGAATATAGGGGAAAGCAAGAAAAATACAATAATGTGCAAGACAAACTGAACTATAAAGAGATTCAGGAGTTTTTCGGTAGAATTAGTAATTCTCTTATAAATTTGTTGATAAAGTTTATAAATATACTGCCAGATTTTCTGGAGATTTTTCCCAATGTTTGAAATGGGATCGTAGATAAATTGATCGAGATAGCGATCTGATCGCTGTTTCGATGAAGAGCTATCTGGCACTGCTTCCGGATCTGATGACTGATGGAGGTCGCTGAGGATATGCCCTAGTTTCTGTTCTAAACTGATTTGACGATTCAACTCATAGAATATTTCCTGCATGAGGCTTGCCCAGAGGTTGGCTTTGGCATAAGTCCAGGCATCGAATTTGATTTGGTAAATGTGACCGACAAATCTACCCACCCGATCACCGTCAGGACTCGTACTGCCATCATCTTTAAAACCCCAAGCTTCGATCGCTTCTTCCATTTTTTGACTGCGAATAGCGACCATGTGGGTTTGCATCAAGTGCATGATGTAGGATTTGCCACCGCCCCAACCGCCCAAAATGCCGACGGCAACTGGTGGTTCTAGGTCGCGCATCAGGAGCATTTCGGTGAGGGCGTTGATTTCGTCTTTGAGGTTGAGCAGGTCTTCGTCTTGGGTGGCATCGTTGCGGAGGCTACCTATTTTGAGGGCTTGGCGGTATTCGGTACGTAAAACAAAAAGGGCGCGTTCCCAGAGATCTTGGGGTGCTTTGCCGATGCCGGTTTGGCGATCGATTTCTCGAACGAGGCGAATGGGGAGGTGGGGTTTGAGGGCGATGAGAATGCGGCGGCGTTTGAAGGTATTGGGATCGGGTTCTTTGGAGTCTTCTTTGAACTTGTTTTTGTCTGCCCAGACTTTAATGACTTTGAGGAGGGCAGAGATTTGTTCGGGAACAGTGATGGTGTATTGGCTGAGAAGTTCGATGTGTTGAATGGGATCTTGGGTTTGCAGGCTGGCAATTTGGGTGAGTGCTGCGGCCCGCACTTCAGGAAAGTGGGTAGCCAGCGCTAGGAGTGATCGGGCGCGATGATAACTGTCTTGAATATCTTGGGCGATGCTTTGGGCTTCTAGCAAAAGGACACAGCGTAAATGGGGGGTTAGTTTGATAAGAGCGTTGGCTTTTTCTGGATTGCGGGATTGGTCGCGAATCAGCCGCAAAGCTTTGGTTTGATCCTCTGTGAGTAAGCTCAGGTCGGCAGAGTCATCGGTTTGGCGATGGGGACGGGTGGCAAGGATGAGGGAGAGGTCGGTGGCTTGGATGGCGTTCGGCGCGTCGGCTTGGATCTGGGCAATGATCGGATGCAATTCTGGGAAGCGGGGAATAAAGGCACTGAGGGCGGTGACCTTGGGGTAAGCTTGGCTAAGTTCTGTAGCTTTTTCGCGAAAGGGAGTTAGTTGTTGAGGTGTTAGGTTGGGGGAGGTTGCTAGGGCGGCTAAGACTTGGGCGCGATAGAACTCAGAGAGGAGTTTTGGGAGGATGTTTTCCGAGATTCCGTCCAAACTATCGCTGTTCAGGCTCGGTGCCAGGGCCGTGATAATGGTGGTAATGCTTTTTTCGTCGTTAATATATCGCTGGGTGCATTTCAGAAGATGTCGAATGAGGCGATTTTTGTAGGAAGGATCGTCAGGCTGCGGCTGGGAGCGGTTAGCGTCACTGAGTCGCGTGGCAGCGGTCCGGAGTATTTGGGTCGCCAGCAAAGGCTGACGAATACGCCAGAAGGCGATGACTAGGGCTTTTTGGAGTTGGGTCAGCGATAGGTGAGGAATGAGAGCACAGAGGGCAGTGGTGGGGTAGGAGTAGCCAAGAATATGCTGCTGGACGAGATCGAGGGCTTCGGATAGGAGATCGGTGGGGAGGTAGGGGGCGAGGTTGCCGAGGGTTTCTGCCTGATAAACAGGATGGGAGATTTCAGTTTGGATCAGTTGTAATGCTCTAGGAAAAAGACCGGGCGAGAGTTTGGGCGCAAGGGCGCTGAGTAGTCTGGCGCGGTCGGCAGTGGTTTTGCCTTTGGGGACAATCCTCAACAAGCTTACTAGTAGAGTTTGAGGCGCATGGAGGAGCAGTGCTTCAGTGATGCGAAAAGCCGTCTCGCGCAGGGCTGTGATTCGATGTTCTGGAGTATCTATAGCCGAGGCAATCTGAATCAACTGTTGGAGCAGTTGCGGTTTGCTGCCAGGTACTTGGGCGGCAACAGTGGCGAGGGCTGCCGAGCGGTATTCCTCATACCCAATGTTTTGAGCAGCGGTGAGGGCGGATTGGAGCAGTTGGGGTTCGCTGGCCGACAGTTGAGCAGCAACAGCGGCAAGGGCATTTGATCGGCGCTTCTCATCCCCAATTTTTTGCGCGGTGGTGAGAGCTTCTTGGAGCACAGGTTGACGTTCGCTGACCGGGAGGTAGGCGGCAACAGTGGCGAGGGCTTCCGATCGGTACTCCTCAGACTTAATGGTTTGGGCGGCAGTGAGGGCGGATTGGAGCAGTTGGGGTTCGCTGGCCGGGATTTGGGCGGCAACGGCGACAAGGGCTGGCACACAGTACCACTCAGACTCAATGGTTTGGGCGGCGGTGAGGGCTTTTTGGAGAACAGGTTGACGTTCGCTGTCCGGGAGGTGGGCGGCAACGGTAGCAACGGCGATGAGGGCTTCCGATCGGTACTGCTCCTCCCGAATTTTTTGGGCGGCAGTGAGGGCTTTTTGGAGAACAGGTTGACGTTCGCTGTCCGGGAGGTAGACGGCAACGGCGACGAGGGCTTTCGATCGGCAAAACGCATCCTCAATGTGTTCCGCGTCGGTGAGGGCTTGTTGGAGTACAGGTTGACGTTCGCTGTCCGGGAGGTGGACTGCAACAGCAGCAACGGCGGCAACGGCGCCAGCGGTGATGGAGTCTTTAAAGGAGTGGAACACAAACCCAATGCATTCCGCGTCGGTGAGGGCTTGTTGGAGCACAGGTTGACGTTCGCTGGCTGGGAGGTGGACGGCAACGGCGGCAACAGCGGCAAGGGCATTTGATCGGCGCTTCTCACCCCCAATTTTTTGCGCGGCAGTGAGGGCTTGTTGGAGCACAGGTTGACGTTCGCTGGCTGGGAGGTGGACGGCAACGGCGACGAGGGCTTGCGAGCAGTGAAACGCATCCCCAATTTTTTGGTCGTCGGTGATAGCTTGTTGGAGCATAGGTTGACGTTCGCTGGCTGGGAGGTGGGCAACAGCGCTGAGGAGTTCCGAAAAGTTGGCTAGGGCTTGCCATCGGTATCTCTCGTCCTCAATGGCTTGCGTGGAGGTGAGGACTTGTTGGAGCACCAGTTGACGCACTTGGCGTTGGCTGTCCGTGAGGTGGGCGGCAATAGCGGCGATTGCACCTGAGTACTCCTCAGACTTAAGGGTTTGCGTGGCGGTGATAGCTTGTTGGAGCAGTTGCGGTTCGCTGGCAGGCAGTTGGGCGACAACAGCTTCGAGGACTTTCGATTGGTAAAACTTAGCCATATACCCATCCTGCCCCTTAATTTTTTGGGCGGCGGTGAGGGCTTGTTGGAACAGTTCCGGTTCGCCGGCAGGCAGTTGGGCGACAACAGCTGCTAGGACTCGCGATTGGAAATCCCCATTCTCAATGTTTTGGGCGGCGATGAGGGCCTGTTGGAGCAGTTGCGGTTCGCTGGAAGGCAGTTGTGCGGCAACAGCGGCGAGTGCACCTGATCGGTACCCCTCAGACCCAATGTCAGACCCAATGGTTTGCGCGGCGGTAAGGGCTTGTTGGAGCAGTTGCAGTTCGTTGGCAGGCAGTTGGGCGGCAACGTTGCAGATGGCTTGCTCGCGGCGAGACTCACCCCCAATGGTTTGCACCCGATCTAGCTCTGCCTGAATCCCATTCCTGTCATTATCACTCAGAGGTGGTGGATCAGCCGCCGCCGCTTTCTCTGCCTCACCACCCATCTTAGCCTGCTGCCAAAATTCCTCCGGCAGCCCTTGCCCTGGCAACTCCGCCAGCACCTCTTCCACCCGCTTAACCCACTCTTCACCCGTTAGGTTTTGCTGCTGAATCTTCTTCAGCCATGCGATTAAATCCAGCACCCAAATGGGCTGATCTTCTGAATTCTCTGTCGCTGCATCTCTATCTGCCACAAACAACCTCGCCACCTAAAATTAAGTTGAAGCGATCGCAAACCAAATCCAGAAATTCACGACTTGCCCAGCCAAAGACAAACCCCTCACACCCGGAATGATATCAATGCTATCATTCAAATGATTGAGAATACAACGCCACCCCAAACGGAGGCAGTCTATGGCAAATTTAATCGTCCGAAACATCGATGAAACCATTGTCAAAGCGCTCAAAAAGCGGGCAAGTCAACATGGGGTCAGTGCCGAAGCCGAACATCGCAAAATCTTAGAACAAGTCTTGCTGCAACCTCAAAGAAAATCCTTTGCAGAGGTGCTCAGCCAAATCCCTAACGTTGGCAACGATTCAGACTACGAGCGGGTACAGGATGATACAGCCAGCCAAGTATTTGATTGACACCAACGTTATTAGCGAACTCCGAAAAAAAAGTAAGGCAAACCCCGGTGTCCTGAAATTTTTCCAGCAAGCGTCCGAGCAAGCAGCCCCTCTCTATCTCAGTGTCATCACCATTGGCGAACTGCGGCGAGGGGTCGAACTCATCCGACATCGCGGCGATCGCAGCCAAGCAGACCTGCTAGAAAACTGGTTGCAGACCGTTTTGGAAGACTACGCCGACCATATTCTAGATTTCACCGCCCTGGATGCCCAGGTTTGGGGCAAATTGCGAGTTCCCCATCCCAAAAATGCCTTAGATAAACAGATCGCCGCCACTGCACTCACCTGCGGGTTAATCCTGGTCACCCGCAATGCAAGCGACTTTGCAGGGACAGGAGTTTCCCTGCTCAACCCTTTTGAAACAGTTGGCAGTTTCTGACTTACACCGGCTAGAGCAAAACTAACGCCCCTTTAAAATTGCGATCGCCTTATCTATCGCATCTAAGAGATCGCGCCGCGCGATCGCATTGAACTTTGCTAAAGTATCGCCATGCCTATCGATAACCTCTGCAAATACTTAGCCGAGCAATCTCCCCGTCAATTCGTGCGATGGCTTATACCTGACGCTGCTGCTGACGATAATATTCGCGTACTCAAAACCGAGCTAAGCAACGAGCCAATTCGCGCCGATGCCCTCACCCTACTGCAAACCACCAATCAAATCTTGCATATTGAGTTTCAGACTAAACCAGATGCCAATATGCCATTTCGGATGTTGGACTATTGGGTGAGGTTGTATCGCCAGTACAAATGCGAAATTCAGCAGATAGTGGTCTACCTAAAGCCTAGCGGTGCTGACGCAGTTTTTATCAACCGCTTTGATACCACAAACACCCAGCATCAATATCGAGTCATTCGACTATGGGAGGAAGAGCCAGAGCCATTACTAGCAGATACGGGACTATTACCCCTCGCCAGCCTGGCTCGCACGGATAACCCCGAAGTTTTGCTCAGGCGAGTTGCCATACAGGTAGATACAATTAAAGCAGGTGACTTGCAGCGCAGCATTTCTGCTTGCTGCCAGGTGATTGCTGGATTGAGATTCGATCGAGAGTTAATTCGATCCATATTCAAGGAGGAGACCATGCGCGAGTCTGTAATTTACCAGGATATTCTGCAACAAGGTGAGTCTGGTATCATCCTGAAACAACTCAAACACAAGTTTGGGGCGATCCACTTAGAGCTACAGGCAAAAATCCAACAGCTATCGACAACTCAACTGGAAGCTCTGGGGGAAGCCCTATTGGACTTTACCTCACCAGAGGATCTATCAAGCTGGCTAGAGCAAAACTAATATCCCTTTAAAATTGCGATCTGTTTTCTAAGATTTCTAGCCTATCCTGCTGCGCGCTCGCTTCTGAGCCAGAATGGCTAACCCTCTTTGAGAAAGCGCCCCATGCGGAGCCACATGCCGGTTGGTGTGGGAGGAAAAGGCTAAATACCCTTCTTGATCCGATTAGCCACCGCCCGACTTGCACCACTCTATAAAGTCCCCGGAGCGGATTCGCCTCAAACCTTCGAGCAATCGATTCAAAACGTATGCCCACGCCTCCAGTTGGCGTCCGTTGTCGAGTATGACAGCGACCAAATCTCGACGGTACTCGTGTGGCAACGGATTTTCCCGACCGATGCCCTCGTAATCGTCGAGAAGACCTAACGTGCTCCAACGCATGTGGGTACTTTATTTTACTGCATATCCCTTACCACTGCCGTCGTCCAACAGAATTTAAGCAGATCGGCCTGTCCTTAGAATAGTCATGTTCAATTACTGTCAATAAATAAGTCCTAGGGGATCTTTCCCGCATAAATGTTTCAGACTGCTATAAATATCTAGCTCCTTATGTATACCTCCGAATATATAAGTCTTAGTGAATGCTAGAAAGTCCTAATAGACAAGCCCTCAGCTATATGCGCCGCTGTCAAGTGATTGTTACATTTAGTTACATAAAGCAATTTAAAGAAAAACGCAAACACATGAACAGCACTTACACAATCAACAACGAAAGAATTGCTCGCACCCTCAATGAGCGCATTGCTGAGATCGCCATCTTAGAGAAAAAGTCGAAGTCTGATCGCTATAGTGATGGTAGTGAGCTAATCCCTGCGGAAGTACAGGCAAGCATGCGCCGTAATGGCGGTCAATCCTTAGAAGTTACGTTGGCAAAGGGTTATACCGTAAATGATGAGGGTACGATCGATGCCTATACCATTGAGCCTGCCATGTATATTGATGAAACAGATCGTGCTGGCTTCACTCCCTTCGCGGAAAAATTAAATGGTCGTCTTGCCATGATTGGCTTTATCTCTTTGCTGGCAATGGAAGTAATCACTGGACATGGCTTGATCTGGTGGTTGACCAACGTTTAGTCAATATCTCTTAATTTCTTTTTCCCTCCTCATCAACACAATAACGGGCAACTCATATGCAAACCAGTTTTAACTACGAAGGCCGCAACCTGTTTACTCCAACTGCATTCAGAGAAGATTTCAATCAGTTTGCATAGATTGCTTCCAACGTCGCAAATCTGATTTAGGAATCATCTCTCCACACTAGCAATAGTGGAGGGGCGGAAAAATTAAGCGCGGCGATCGCTAGAGCCCACGGTCTGACTCTGCACATCTCTGGAGCTTTTCGTAAATAGCTTCTAAAATCCATTGATGGCATCCTAACTATCTGCGAGATTGCCTATGCAGCAGCAGGATCGGTGAGATTCAGTAGTCCCTCGTAATGACGATCGATAGTTTTCTGCATACTCACCCCTAACGGAAAAGAGCCAGCTATGAACCAATCTGCTACCTTATCCCTGGAACAAGAATTTAACTTGAGGCTATTTGCCGACCAGGTGCAAAACCTCAACCCGGAACAGGCGAAGGAATTTCTCATTGAACTCAATCGGCAAATTATGATTAGAGACAACCTGTACCAGGATTTACTCAAACAGTATTTGGGAATAGACTCAACACCGATGCCAGGTGACGGCTTGTTATCTGAAAGCTTTACCAGTGAGCTTTAGCTTAAAATTATCCGCACTCGGGATTGACAAAGAAGTGGCTAACACTGCCAACATCTGCCTGACAGCGTTAGCCACCTTTAATCCCTCTCTTGTTAGCTCTGGCAGATAACTCCAGCCCAAAATATCAATTTATGTTCCCCAATCTTCTCGAAGCAACGAAAGAATACTGGCGCAAGCTGGATCGGTTAGAATCTGCTTATCAGCAAGGCGAAATTCCGCTAAAAGAAGTAGACGCTAGAGTAGCTGAGTTGATGGCAGAACTGGCTCAGGAACGCCACGCCGCTTTTACCTATTTCCGGCACGGCTGGCAGCATTGGATGACTGCACAAAGGGAGACTCTCATGGGTTTGGCTATTTTGGTTCTAGTCACCTATGCTTGGATATTGACCAGCTTTAACAGTTAATCTTGTGGGTGGTGGTGGATCTGTGGGTTAGATTTCCTAGAGTCGACTGCAGTAAAGGTTTCACCAACATCATTCAACAGATCTGGAACACTACCTCTTCGTCTATCCTGAATATCATTCCTTCATCGTGTCCAAGCGCTATGCTCCCTAACAGCCCCCTGTTCTGCCCACCTAACTTTTCTTGTCGGACAGTATCCACATCCCGAGGTAAAATCAACTACTACGAAGCCAATCCCGATGCGACAAGAACGATTGTCTTTCTGCACGGCTTTGGGGGCGGCTCCTCATCCTTTGAGTGGTCGAAGGTGTACCCAGCATTCAGTAGCGATATGCGCGTGCTGGCACCCGACCTGCCCGGCTGGGGATTTTCGGAGCATACTGCCCGCAATTATGCATCTTCAGACTACCGAATCGCGATCGCCGAATTTCTCGATGCCACCTGCGCTAAACCTGCGATCGTCGTTGCGTCTAGCGTCGTCGCTGGCTTGAGTGTATGGCTGGCTACCGAATCTCCCGAGCGCTTCCAGAGCCTGGTGTTGATGTGTCCGACCGGGCTCTCAGATTTTGGCAAACCCTTTAACGGTGCCGCATTTCAACTCATCAGCAATCTACCTATCACCAACTATCTTCTCTACAGCCAAATCATTGTCAGTCCGCTCTCCATCCGATTATTCCTTGAGAATGTGCTATTCGCCAATAAAAAGCGCGTTACCGAAGAGATGGTTGATGCCTACTATATCTCTGGGCAACAGCCCCGAGCAGAATATGCTGCCTACTCTTTTCTCAAGGGCAATATGAGTTTCGATCTGGCGCACTACGTCCCGTCCTTGAGTGTGCCCACCGCTATTCTTTGGGGTGAGAAAGTCAACTTTGCCACACCAACCCTTGGCAAGCAGCTTGCTGATTTAAGCCCCCAAGTAAAATTCTTTCACATCATCCCAGATACGGGTACTGTCCCCCATTTAGAGCTACCCGCCGTTGCGATCGCGGCGATGGTGCAGGCACTACAGGCTACGACATAAAAAGGAAAAAACCCTCGCGTTGTCGCAAGGGTAAAAGTGTTATACCAATTCTTCAAAATTGAACTACACATGAACCTATGTGCGGGCGACCGGCCGTTCGCCCCTCCAGTAATCTGTAAATTTACTTTAGGGAATTGGTATTATGGGGGTAAATGGAATCAGCTACAAATTAAACTTCCGCTGTGCGGCAATGTATAAAGACGCGGCTGCACATCTGATGCTTTCTTTCTCAGATGCTATCCCATCGAGTTTTGCCGCTGCCGTTTTCCAACAGAATTTCAGCAGATCTGCCTGTCCTGTAACGTACTCGGCGATTTCGTTCCGAATGCCTTCAGCCGCCGGCTTTTGGTCCGGTGTTAGCTCGGTAGCTACCGGCTGTTTTACCTGTGCGGCTTGGCTATCGTCTATCAGCTTGTAGCCCTTGCCATCGTATAAGAGCTGCACGGTCTGACCTTAGAGAGGCGATCGCCGGATCGTCGGGCTTTCCCCATACACGATGCTCTGTCCCGTCTGGCAAGGTAAGGAGTGCGTTGATTCTCATGCCGTACTGTGTTTCGTGGGGCTGGACGCACCAACAAACAAACGGGCAACCGCTTGGATTTGGGCAGACAAGTGTGCGTAAGCCCTTTCACCGCGAGACATACTGAAGCATCTTGCCATTTTTCACCAATAACAAATTGACCGCAGGGAATCCGCTGTTCCCCTTGGGGACTTCAGGGGACAAGCTCAGCAGTTTTGGAGCGATGCAGTGCCGAATCCTTTTTGGTTGGAAGTTAAGGCATTTGAGAACCTACTGATGGCAGCAAGGCAAGCGCTTTCGCGATTTGGAATATGCCTGCCGCGCGCGTACAACTTAGCTCTCTAGCCCTTTACAACCCTCAAACATCTGCAAATGATTTAGGATTGCTATATATGCAAAGCTATATTCTCACAGCAAGGGCAAAAGAGCAGGCAAACTGCGAGGCATTAGAACGTCGGCGATCGCAAGCAATGCAGATCGCTCGGATT
>CALRKB020000109.1:0-12995 GCA_943367755.1 Rhizobium sp. Q54
TGTGTGACTGCCTTTGCGTTGCTCTACCATGACGTTTTACATCTAAGCTAACACCTCTTTACCTTCTGACAGTAACCTTAGAAATGTGTAGCAGCTAAAGCCTCCCACTAAAGTGGGTAGTTTTGGACTAGCGCGCTGGGACAATAAACAAATAGGCGATCGCGCAATATATGTCAAGAATTCCGGCAAAGACAAATGGGCACCTCTAAAAACTCAAATTTCTTGAAAATGAGCAACGAAAAATCAGTGTTTTCAGCCCTATTTTTTTGCTCAAAAGACCGTTAATAGAGGTGCCCAAATAGAATTAGTTAAATCTGACAAATAAAAATGTCGATTTTTGCCAATTAAATCGACATTTTGCAGGCAAAAATTTGGGCAACTATGTTCCGCGTTAAAGGTTTTTAGGATTTTTTTATGAGCCTACCAGGCGATCGCTAGGCTTCTTTAGCGTAGATAGTTGCCTGTTTTTAGCATCAACCACGAACCATCTATGCTGGTGTGTTTTGAGGGGTGAGCGCATCAACCAGCCCAACGGTGGCTAGTTTCTCACTATTGACCAATTTCGTCTTATCAGTTTGAGCGAATAAAGCAGATTTAGACCAATCGGAGAGAGATTGCGCTGAACCTTTAAAACCAAACTTTTTAGCGATCGCTAGAGCCTCAGGACGTGTAAGGATTGCATCAGGGGCTTTGCTGGTGCTGGTGCCTCGCGGGTGACAACTTCGAGAGCTTCAAGTCGTGCCATTAAAGGGGCGATCGCATTGGTAACAGAATCATTAATTATCGATTGGATATCGGTATCAGGGACGGCGGGTGATTTTCCAACATTGTTAGAAATTGTTCTTGCTGTAAATTTTTCATTGATTTATGACTGCTGTAATGGTGAAAGTCCCATTTCTTCGTTGCACAGAACAAGCTATCAATGGATTATTTACAGGAGGAAAGTATTTGACCTATGGAATCCCCACAATACAGCAGATAATTGCTCCCGCCATAGCAAGAGCGCACCGAACTAACCAGCTAACGGGCAACTAGGAAACACGCCGAGTAGAGCCCTAGCAACCTCACGCCGTGCTCGGCAGCGTACTTGGTCAGAGGTAACAAGGCGTGCCTCAGTAGCACCAACTGCGCTAAGCCGTGCCGCCGAGCGCCTGACGAGCCACAATGGGGAAACCAACTAACTCAATGCGCCCCTTGCTCAACCAAGCAACGTAAACTTGAGCCCACTCGCCTTAGATTAATGAACTGTGCGTGCATAAAACACCTGAAAAACAAAAAGCCCCTCATGTGGGCGATCGCTAGTTTTGTAGACAAAACATCAGAACAGATAAAACATTTTTTGCTTAATATTTCTTAAATTTCTTCAAATATATAAACAATCACACTTTTTCACACTACTTGTCACAGTCAAAACCTATGTAACTGTCATATCCTTGAGGAATCATTCTTGTGGGTAATGTTCGAAATCCAGCAAGTATAAAGTGTCTATTTTGATGCTCTCTTTAGTAACTTGCATTTATATTTCAGGCATGCTTTAAGAAACTTACCTTGAGACTCTCACCTTATTGGATGTAAGCCAATGCAAAGTAGATCGAGTAAGGATAGTGATTCTAATTCAGCCGATCCCGATAAGAGCTACTTTTCTGCTCCTCCTACTGTCACGCTGCCCAAAGGCGGTGGGGCAATTAAGGGCATGGGCGAGAAGTTTGCCGCCAACCCAGTGACGGGTACGGGTTCGATGTCTGTACCGATCGCCACCAGTCCTGGTCGTTCTGGGTTTGGGCCGCAGTTGTCACTTGCCTACGACTCTGGGGCGGGCAATGGGATCTTTGGGCTGAGCTGGAATCTGTCGCTACCGTCGATTACCCGCAAGACAGACAAAGGCTTGCCGCGCTACTGGGATGGTGAGGATTCTGATGTGTTTATTCTTTCAGGTGCGGAAGATCTGGTGCCGATTCTGGTTCAGAACAACCAGGGGAAGTGGGAGCCTGAAAAATTAGATCCGCGCACAGTGGGTGGTAAAACCTACTCCATTCAACGCTACCGTCCTCGGATTGAAGGGTTGTTTGCCCGCATCGAACGTTGGACAAATCAGGCTGACCCGCAAGACACGTTTTGGCGATCACTCTCAAAAGACAACATTACAACTTGGTATGGCAAAGATACCAACAGTCGCATTGCTGATCCTACCGATCTGACCCATATCTTTAGCTGGCTGATTTGTGAGAGTTATGACGACAAGGGCAACGTTATTGTTTATCGCTACAGGTCAGAAGACTCTACTAAGGTTGATCTTTCCCAAGCGCACGAACGTAACCGTGATGATCAGAGCCGTTCTGCGAACCGCTATCTGAAACGCATTCGATACGGCAACCGTCAACCTTATCGTCCTGAGTTGGTGTCTAATCAACCATGGCCAACACCACCCGGTGCTGCTAACCCGGATGGCAGCGATAACTGGTTCTTCGAGGTTGTTTTTGATTATGGGGAACACAACCAATCTATTCCCAGACCAGGCGATGTCGGGCAATGGGACTACCGCCATGACCCATTCTCATCTTACAGATCGGGCTTTGAAGTTCGCACGTATCGTCTGTGTCAGCGAGTGCTGATGTTTCATCATTTCCCAGATGAGGCTGGGGTGGAGCGGGATTGTTTGGTGCGATCGACGGATTTCACCTATTCCTATGAGCAGGATGGGACTGATCTGCGCAATCCCATTTATTCTCGGCTGTTGTCGGCGACTCAAACGGGCTACAAGCGTGATGGCGACAGCTATCGGAAGAAATCCTTGCCGCCGCTGGAGTTTACCTATAGCGAAGCGAATATTGATGAGACGGTGAGGGAGGTTGATCCTGAGAGTTTGCAGAATTTGCCCCAAGGATTGGATGGCACGCGCTATCAGTGGGTGGATCTGGATGGGGAAGGTTTGTCGGGGATTTTGACGGAGCAGGGCAATGGGTGGTTTTACAAGCGCAATCTCAGTCCGATTAATCCTGTACCCAAGGGCTCGAAGCATATTGAGGCACAGTTTGCCCCAGTTGAACTCGTTGCCAGTAAGCCTGCTGGTGGGTTGGCGAATGGTGCGCAGTTTTTGGATTTGGCGGGGGATGGGCAGCCGGATGTGGTGATGCTGCGAGGGGCAACACCCGGTTTTTATGAGCGAACTCAGGATGAAGACTGGGAGTCGTTTGTTGCTTTTAAGTCTTTACCTGTGGTGGATTGGGATAACCCAAACCTGAAGTTTATCGACTTGAATGGGGATGGACATAGCGACATTCTGATTAGCGAGGATAATTGCTTTGTTTGGCATCCGTCGCTGGCAGAGGATGGCTTTGCTGCTGCGGAGCGGGTGATTCAGCCTTGGGATGAGGAGAAGGGGCCGCGAGTTATTTTTGCGGATAGCACGCAGTCGATTCACCTGGCGGATATGTCGGGGGATGGACTGACGGATATTGTGCGGATTCGCAATGGGGAGGTGTGTTACTGGCCAAATCTTGGCTATGGGCGGTTTGGAGCGAAGGTGACGATGGATGACGCACCCTGGTTCGATCTCCCTGACATCTTTGACCAGCGACGCATCCAGTTGGCAGATATCGATGGTTCGGGGACGACAGATATTATTTACCTGAGTGGCTCTGGGGTGCAGGTCTACTTTAATCAGTCGGGGAATGGTTGGGCGGCGAAGCGAATGTTGAGCTATTTTCCGGCGATCAATAGTGTGGCATCCATAACGGCGATCGATCTGTTGGGCAATGGGACAGCCTGTCTGGTGTGGTCTTTGCCTCTGCCGGGTAATGGTCGCCGTGTAATGCGCTATATCGACTTGATGGGTGGGCAAAAGCCGCATTTGCTGATTAAGACGGTAAACAATCTGGGGGCGGAAACGGTTGTGCAGTATGCGCCTTCTACTCGGTTCTACTTGCAAGACAAACTCGACAGAAAACCCTGGATTACCAAGCTACCGTTTCCCGTCCACTGTGTCGAGAAAGTTACCGTTACTGACAAATGGCGGAAGACGGTTTTCTCCAGTACCTATTCCTATCACCACGGCTATTTTGATGGCATCGAACGGGAGTTTCGTGGGTTCGGTCGGGTGGAGCAGGTAGACAGCGAGTCCTATGGTGAATTTGCCAGTGGTAATGCCGCCAGCCCTTATATTACTAAAGACAAGACGCTCTACCAGCCGCCAGTTAAGACGGTTACCTGGTATCATACGGGCGCTTTTCTTGACCGCGAACATATCCTCTCGCAGTTTGAACACGAGTATTTTCCTCACTGGTTTGAGGATTTGCGTCCGAACGAAGTCAACGTTCTGGGGACTTTTCAGGAGAATGGTTTGCCGCAACCGGACTTGGAGGCGGAAGCGCTCAGTGCGGAAGAGTGGCGCGAGGCGTTGCGGGCTTGTAAGGGCATGATGCTCCGCCAGGAAGTGTATGAGCTGGATGTGGATGCACTGGAGCTTGGCGAACACCGCCCGGTGAAGTTATTCTCCACTGCCTATCACAATTGCCATATTCGCCGCTTGCAGGCGAAGGGGCAGAACCAGCACGAGGTATTCCTGGTGGCTGAAAGTGAGGCGATTACTTACCACTACGAATTGGATCTGACGCCGGACAAGCTGAATCCTGACCCGCGTATTGCCCACACGCTGAATCTTCAATTCGATGAGTATGCCAATGTCTTGCAATCGGTTGCAGTCGTCTATCCCCGCCTCGGTAAGTTTGAGGACGATGCCAAGCTAGCAGATGGACTCACCGATGCGCTTACCCTTATTAGCCAGGTGCAGCAGGAAACCCATATAGCCTACTCCGAGACGCGCTACACAGAGGATTTTGGCACCAAACCAGCGGACACGATCGCGGCACTGGACAACCATCGCTTACGGGTGCCCTGTGAGGTGCTGACCTATGAGTTGACTGGCATCAAACCTAAGTCAGGCTTGCACTTTACGCTGGATGAATTGCAGGCTTTTCGACTCAGCCTGGTGCATCAGACATCTGGCACGTCCGTGTCGGACATTCCCTATCACCAGATCCCGAACCGGACGACTCCAGAAAAGCGTCTGGTGGAACACACAAGGACGCTGTTCTTTAATGAAAACCTGGTCAATCCATTGCCATTTGGCGAACACGGTCGGCTGGGCTTGGCCTACGAAACCTACAAGCTGGCGTTGACTGAGGATTTGCTTAACACTGTATTTAAAAAAGATGCGGCGGGGAATAAAAAGCTCGATGAAACCATTGATGGGGCGATCACAGCCCGTGCCAAGCTTAATGACCCTACCATTAGTGGCTACCTCAGCGGCGCGAAACTTGCCGCTCGAATCACTGGCGTTGATACCACTGGTCAATACTGGATTCGCTCTGGGATCGCCGGTTTTGCCAACTTTGCGGCGCAGCACTTTTATTTGCCGGAACGCTACACCGATCCCTTTGATAACGTCACCACGCTGAAATACGATCCGCGCGATCTGTTTATCATGTCCAGCACCGACATGATGAACAACACCACCCGCGTGACAAAATTCGACTTTCGGGTGCTGGCTCCGCGCGAGATTCAGGACATCAACAACAACCTCTCCGAGGTGTACTTCGATGTGCTGGGGATGCCCACGGTGATGGCGGTGAAGGGCAAAGGCAATGAAGGCGATAACCTGATCGGTGTTACCGATGCACTAGCCAATCCGACCACAGCCGAACTGGCGAAATTTTTCAATCAACCCGATCTCGATCAGGCTCAGGCGAGCATTTGGCTAGGCAATGCGACCGCTCGCCACCTCTATTATTTTGGCGAAACCGAAGAGACGCTTCCTGGTGGTACTACCGTCATCCACTGGGGGCAACATCCCGCCTGCGCCTGTGGCATTGTGCGTGAGCAGCACGTTAGCCAACTTGAGCCGAATGCCCAGAGTCCGCTGCAAGCGAGTTTCGAGTATTCGGATGGCATGGGCAGCGTGGTGGTGAAGAAAGTGCAGGCGGAGCCTGAAAAAGCAGGGCAACCGATCCGCTGGGTCGCTAGTGGCAAGACCATCCTCAACAACAAGGGCAAGCCAGTTAAACAATACGAGCCGTATTTCAGTTCACCTGCTGTGGGGCATCAGTACGAGGAACCGAAGGAAGAAGGTGTCACGCCGATTATCTATTACGATGCCGTGGGTCGCACGGTGCGTACCGAAATGCCCGATGGCAGTTTCAGCCGGGTTGAGTTTTCGCCCTGGTATGTCAGGAGCTACGACCCGAACGATACGGCATTGAATGCCGATCCGACCCAGCGCAGTGATTGGTACAGGCGACGGATAGATCCGACCCATCCCCGATTTGCTGAGTTTAATACTGTGGAAAATGCTCGTGCGGCAAAAGCGGTGGAAGTACACGCCAACACTCCCGCCCTGACGATTCTGGACAGCCTGGGACGGGATGTGATTTCTATTGCTCACAACCGGGTCAAGGATGCTGCCGGGGTGCTGAAGGAGGATCGCTACCTGACTTTTACCAAACTGGATGCTGAGGGTAAACCGCTGTGGATTCGTGATGCCAGAAAGAATCGGGTGATGCAATACATCAGACCGTCGGTGCCGAGCAATCAAGCTGCCGATCCGGTGGCAGGATTTGTGCCCTGTTACGATATCGCCGGGAATCTCCTGTTTCAGCACAGCATGGATGCGGGCGATCGCTGGATGCTCAACGATGCGGCCGGAAAACCGATGTGCGCCTGGGACAATCTCGGTCGGGCTTTCCGCACGGATTACGATGCCCTCCACCGTCCGGTTGGTTCTTTCGTTAAGGGAGCCGATCGAGCGAATCTAAAACAAATCGTCCAATTTGAGAAGGTCATTTATGGCGATACGCCCGTAAATGGCTTGTCCGATGCTCAGAAGATCCAGTTAAACCTGCGCGGCAAGCCCTATCAACATTACGACACGGCAGGATTAGTCACCAGTCTGGGGCGCAACCCTGCTACTCGCGCAGAGGAAGCCTTTGATTTCAAGGGCAATCCGCTCCGCAGTACGCGGCAACTGATCGAGAAGTATCAGGAAATGCCTGACTGGTCACAGAATTCAGCGCTGGAAAAGGAGATATTCAGCAGCAGCACCCGCTACGATGCCCTGAACCGCCCGATTCAGATGGTTGCTCCCCATAGCGATCGAGTCAATACCAAGTTCAACGTCATCCGCCCTGGCTATAACAAAGCTAACCTGCTGGAACGGGTGGATGTGTGGTTGGAACAGACCGCCGAACCGACGACGTTGCTGAAGCCAACGACCGCGAACCTGAAGGCGGTTACTAACATTGACTACGACGCTAAGGGTCAGCGCATCCGCATCGAATACAACGAGGCGAACCATCCCGTTATCACTAAAAATCATCCTATTATCACTGAATATACCTACGATCGGGAAACGTTCCGCCTGAGCCGCTTGCTCAGTACCCGCCCTAACTATCCTGATCTCAACCGTCCCGAAACCGACAAACTCACACTGCAAGACCTGTCCTACACCTACGATCCGGTGGGCAACATCACCGAGATTCGAGACAAGGCGCAGCAACGGGTGTTCTTCAACAACTCCCTGATCGACCCAAGCAACACCTACACCTATGATGCGTTGTACCGCCTAGTGCTTGCCGAGGGACGGGAACATGCGGTGCAAAACATCGTGCAGCGCGATGCCAAAAAATTTGAGCCTATCGAAGGCATTCCGTTTCCCAACAGCCCGGAAGCCTTGCAAAATTATACCGAGGCTTACAAATATGACCCGGTGGGCAACATCTTAGAGTTCCGTCATACTGGCGGGGCAGTAGAACGCTGGGTACGTCGGTATCAATACGCCCTCGACAGTAATCGCCTGCTCTCCACCCGTCTGCCGGGGGAAGCCACCAATCTGCCGGACTACGCTGCTACGCCTGGTTACGGCGCGAAGTATACCTATGATGACCACGGCAATATGAAAGCGATGCCGCACCTGAAGGTGATGGAGTGGGACTTTAAGGATCAATTACACCTGACGCAGCAGCAGGTGGTGAACAACGGCGTTGGGGAAAAGACTTACTACGTCTATGACGCGGGTGGTCAGCGGGTGCGGAAGGTGACGGAAACGCAGAACGGCACGCGGAAGGACGAGCGGATTTATCTGGGTGGGTTTGAGGTGTACCGCATGTACAACGGCAACAGGCAGGCGGCTGTGCTGGAACGGGAGACGCTGCACATTATGGATGACAAGCAGCGGGTGGCGTTGGTGGAGACTAAGACGATTACTAACCCTGATGATAAATCTCCTGTGCAGCTTATTCGGTTTCAATTAGGTAATCATCTCGGCTCGGCGGCGCTGGAGTTGGATGACGAGGCGCAGGTAATTTCCTATGAGGAGTATCACCCCTACGGCAGCACGGCTTATCATGCGGCACGCAGTCTGACGGAAACGCCGAAGCGATATCGGTATACGGGGAAGGAGGGGGATGAGGAGACGGGGTTTAGTTATCATGGGGCGCGGTATTATGCGCCGTGGGTGGGGAGGTGGGTCAGTTGCGATCCAGCGGGAATGGTTGATGGAACATGTCTTTATGCATATGTGCGAAACAATCCAATAATGATTTATGACTCAACAGGCACAAAAGGTAATTCTATAACTGTCGAAACTTCAATGGAAATCGTCAACAAAAAGACAAATAAAATGGAAAAAGTCGATGATTCACGTGTACAGATCCAACCAGAAGTTACTGTTGTTGCATCTGTAATTCCCGCCACAGAGGGCTGGCCAGAAATAGAGGTGCTCCCTGGCATAGCCGATTATACGGGAAATGAGGCGCATATCGAGAAAAGTGCATCGGGTAAGAATAAGGTAATTGTTGATCCGACCCTGGATGAACAAATGAATCAAATTGGAATGACATTTATGTTAGGTGTTCCTTCGCCAGATTATGCGGGTGAACTGGGGATGGCAGGTGCAATTCTTACCTTTGCTCTTAAACTTCTTTCTTCACGGCGAGTTGGCAGAGGTAGTATACCTAATTCAACTTCACGAACTGAACCTCCTGCACCAAAACAAGGACCTCCTGCACCAATGGAATCGCGTTCTACAAAGGTAGCTGGCGTTGCGCCGCTAGCCCCAAATGTCGCTGCGAAACTTGAAGGACAGGCAAGGAGACAGTTGCGAGAAACAGCTATAGGGAAAGAAACTCTGGCACTGACCGAGGGTTCCAACCCGACTGTGAGCTTGGGGTTCGATCCTGGCTTGGCTCCTCCCGGTGTCCTAGGGCAGGCGGTTTTTGCAGAAGGCAAAGCCACGGTATTTCTCGCTAATAACACACTCAAAGGAGAAGCGGCCGAAACAGCCATCCATGAAACGTCACATGCAATAGGCTTGGGTGGAAAGGGAACGCGCGCACAAGAAATTATTCCAGAACTACGCGCCAGAATGCATACCGCAGAAAGCCGTGGACAGAAAATGGAGCTCGGTGATGTGTGGGCAATATTCAACTGGCAAAAGGAGAATTATCCAGAGCTCTCTGTCGCAGGTACTAAAGACGCAATACGTGAGATCAGAGATTGGAATGAGTTCATAAGGAAGAGTCTGGAAAATCGATAACAACCGCGATTGATCTATCCTTCAAACAACACTTAAACCTGAGTAGAACAACAATCTGAAGCGATCAAATTTGCAATGTCACACCCCACTATTTAGGAGCTGAGTCAAGTGCGTATCAGGATTAGAGGATTTACAGTGCGATCGGCGTAACGCACTAAATCCCCAAAAAATAACCAATCAAGGAGAAAATCAGGATTTACAGGATTAGAGGATTGGCAGGATTAAGAAATTGAGAGATTAGAGAATTAAAAACTGGAGAAATACATCATGCTGATCAGGATTTTCAGGATTTAAGGATTGGCAGGATTAAGAGATTGGAAAATTAGAAAATTAAAAGTTGGGTACATAAATTATGCCAACGAATTCAAAAATCAAATCAGGATTTTCAAGATTTAAGGATGGGCAGGATTAAGAGGTTGGAAAATCAAAAATTGGAGCAATAAACTATGCTAACGAACTCCGAAATCCTGAAAATCTTCTTATCCTGTAAATCCTGATACTGACAATGATCGGCAACGAACTCACCTACAAAATCATCGGATGCGCTATGAAAGTACACAACAAAATGGGACCCGGATTTCAAGAAGTCATTTACCAACGCTGCCTCGCCATTGAACTAGAACGAGCAGGTCTATCCTTTGTGCGCGAGCAAGAGCAGACCGTCTATTACGACGGCATCCAAGTGGGGACGCGCCGAGCAGATTTTGTCGTCGAGAATCAGGTCGTCGTTGAGTTGAAAGCATTGGTGCAGTTGGAGGATGCACATCTGGCACAGGCGAAGAATTATACAGTTGCCTATGGGTTCCCGCTGGGATTACTGATCAATTTTGGCGGGAAGAGCTTGGAGCATAAGTTGGTATTCAATAACCGTCAGGATCGGGATTTACAGGATTAGAGGATGGACAGGATGCAGTGCGATCGCTTTAATAAACCTAATGGAGAAAACCATCATGAAAATTAGCCCTAACGGACAAATCACTATTCCCACTGACATTCAAGAGCGGCTTGGGTTGTTACCAGGTACAGAAATCCAGCTTGAAGTGATTGGGGAGACCCTGCAACTCCGCAAACAACCCATAGCCAACCAGGGAGCAGAACTTATTGCTGCCCTGCGCGGCAAAGCCACCCGCAGCGTAACCACTGACGACATTATGCAACTCACTCGGGCAGATCCATGACTGATATTTTGGTTGACAGCAACGTAATCCTAGACATTCTGACCGAAGACTCCCAGTGGTTTGAGTGGTCAGCCAAAACGCTGGCAGAACAATCTCATCAGGGAAATTTGGTCATTAACCCGATCATTTACGCCGAAATCTCGATCGGGTTTAACCAACCTAGAGAGCTGGAAGCAGCCCTGCCGGAAGCGTTCTTTCGCCGCGACCCACTTCCTTATGCAGCAGCATTTTTGGCTGGGCAAAGTTTTCTAGACTATCGCCGTCGAGGTGGAGAAAGGAGATCGCCACTACCCGATTTTTACATTGGAGCTCATGCTGCGATCTCAGGTATGACTCTACTAACCCGCGATGTCAACCGTTACCGGACGTACTTTCCATCAGTGCCATTGATTACGCCATAAATTTTGTTCTAACGCATCAAAGCCCCGCAAAATTCCCAATATTGATATTACTTCACAGCAAAAAACACTGGAAAACCTTTATGCTCACCCAGCTTAATCCCCAACTCCAACAACGACTCGGACTTTCAATACCCGAAATCGCCACATTTTGCCAGCGCTGGCACATCACAGAACTGTCTCTATTTGGCTCAGTGTTGGGCGATCAATTTCACGATCGCTGTGAAATTGATATCCTCATTCGTCCTGCACCCAATACTCGCCAAGGCTTATTAACCCTTGCCAAAATTACAGATGACTTGGAAGCCAGTACAGGACGAGTCGTCGATATTGCCCTGAAAAAAGCGATCGAGGACAGCGAAAAATTGATGGAACGTCAAAGTTGGTGTTCTGCGGTTGGGAGTGATCGACATCCAAGAGCATCACCCGATCTTTAGCTGGGTGCGATCGTCGGTTCAGCCACAAATATTTAGATCGATCGGGAGTAAATAGAATCAATGAACAAACTCAATGACCTGACGTTGGCACAACAGCTACATCAGCATCATGCAAGCGTTTTTCCCACTTCTGGGCAAAAGCCTCACCCATTTCCCACAACTCCCTTGCTTGCTGCTCGAATAATTCAGCATATTTCGCAGCCTCATCCAACAAAGCTTCTTGCTCCTTAGTCATTTGCGGCTCATTCATTGCAAATCCTCCAAGATACTAACAGACCTACTCACCGTCATTTTACACTCAAAGATTCTGCCCCACATCTCCGACAAATCCTGCCCAGCTTGCTGAATAGCCTCGATCGATACTCCATTCCCAGATATTTCCCCAATTATGCGCTTAATCCGACTTCTAAAGCTATTAACAAAAAACAACCCATTGCCAACGTTAGCAGACAAGCCAATCAGTCTGGCATTGTTGGGAAACCACTGCAAAAGTTGGCTTGCCCTAGCAAGCCCCATATTAGCCTGCTGTTCAATGCGATCAAGTTCATCGGTCAATTGTTCGACCAGTCTAGAGATTTCGGGAGGAATCGTCATTTTTACATTAACCAAGCTGACCGAGCTTAATTATTCTAGGAGATTTATGTGCGATCGCCAGCCAAGAGGCTCTCCTGAGATTCGGGAGGATGCGATCGCTGTTGAATTGCTCAATCAACCAATAGTAAACATAAAAGGAGAAAACAAATGACTATGAATCCTGGCCAAGACAAACTCGAATGGAGTCAATCAATCTGGGACAACATTAACAAAGCCGTGCAGGAAGAAGCTAAACGAACTAAAGTAGCAGCTCAATTTCTGCCACCCCATGTTACCGATGTGTCTGACACGACCATTCCATCAGATCAGGTAAATTTAAGAACAGTTCCTCTGTTGACGGTCAATGAAGATGATAAAACTTCGCTGATTGAAATTTGGGTCGAATTTGCACTGACAAAACAGCAATACGACAAAGAAGAACACTTAATGACCGCCGTGACTCTAGCAATTAATGCTGTCAACAAGCTTTCACGCGCCGAGGACTTATTGATTTTTCAGGGAAACAACGGTGTCGCGGATGATTTGTTTCAAACTCAAACCGTCAACCTTCGGGGATCGTTCAAAGACGCTAAATCAAACAAAATTACGAGTCGAATCGATCTCATAGGGCTATTGCCTGCCGCGCTCTCTAGTCAAGTCGTTTCTGTAGAACCCCAGCAATTCTCATTATGAAAGCATGAAAGCAAGCTGGTCAAACCGTTGATATAGGGCTATTGTTAATACCATCAGGATGATCATGATTCATTTAAGGCATGAGCTTTGAAGCAAATAGGCACGTTTGACACAATAGTAGGATTTTTCC
>CALRKB020000110.1:0-12891 GCA_943367755.1 Rhizobium sp. Q54
GTTTTCATCATGTACGATCAGACCCTCTTTAGTCCCATGTCCACAAAAATGGATAATCCAGGGCTTAACATCTAAAATGTGTCGTCGAAAATCTTCTTGCTGTACAGCCACCTTCCATTCAATAGTAAAACGCTCTCGATTGAGCGATCGCTGTATAGCTTCCTGCAACTTACCGACTTCTGGCAGCAGATTCAAGCTAGTAGTGCCTTGGGGATTAGCTACCAGAATTAAAATCGTTTTCTTGTTCATGGGAACGCCTCTCTGCGATCACTAGTTGAAGCATAAATTGTGCTTTCCTAAACTTGCCAAAGTTTGATTTCTAAATCGTCTCCCCCACTGGCAAGCAGTTTACCATCAGGGCTAAAGGCAACTGTACGCACCTCTCCTAAATGCCCAGTAAAGGTTTGCAACAGATCCGAATAACCTGATTGAGCAAGACCATCGATTTATCAAGAGACTGACAAATCCCGGACTGTGTTTTGCCTCATTCAACACGGCCAGACGAACACTCCGAGTCTATGAATCCATGAATATGATCAGAAAAGGTCAAATCAAAGGTATTGAAAAAGGGGATGTCATGGGACAGATCTATTTCATTCACGAAATCTTTAGAGTAGTGGTATAATTAGCTACATTCCTGAAGGAATTTTATAACTACTCTTACCTCTTATCATCCTGACCTGAGTAGTTGCAAAAGTAAACAAGAATTGCTATGTCCAAAGAAAATAGTGCAGACACTTTATATGCAGATGGGGTGGAACAACTTAAAGATGGCAATCCTCATAGGACTGTTGAACTTTGGGAACGAGCACTAGAGATTTTCCAGAAGTCGGATGATATTGATTCTCAAGCTAGAATGTTAGTCAATATTGGGGTTATATATAATGATCGCCTAGGAGATCATCGAAGAGCTATTGACTATTTTGATAGAGGGATGAAGCTTACTAAGCAAATAGGCGGATATAGTGAACTGTTAGCTGGTAGTCTTGTCAATCAGGGTATTGCTTATAAGAATTTAGAGGATTACGACAAAGCCATTGATTTGTATAAAACAGGGCTATCTATATTCAGAGGAATAGGTAATGAAGAGGGCGAAGCTGTAGCAATAAATAACTTAATAAACTTAAGAAAATTAATAGAAAATTCAGTAAATAATTATTGGAATGGAGGTGAATTTGGACAAGCCTTAATCAAGTCTGTGCAATCATTAGCCATTTCTGAGTGTTTAGGAGACATATCCAACATGGCAACTTCCTACAATACTCTTGGTGCAATAGCAGTGCAGATAGGCGACTTAGAAGATTCGCAAGCCTACTATAAAAAAGCTCTTGATTTGATACAAAGACTGTATCAAGAAATGAGTCAAAAAGAGAGCATCGATCGGGAAAAGCTACAACATTTTTTGCAAGCTGGAGCAGGTAGAATACACTCTAATATTGGTGCAAATTTTGTTACTTTGGGTCAATACGCAAATGCCATAACATCTTTCGATCATTCATTGCTAGCTTTGGAAGCAATTGATGATTATCTTGGAAGGGGAAATGTTCTTCATCTGATGTCTGGAGCTTACTACAAGCTTGGGAATAATGATAAGGCATTATCGCTTCAATTTCAGGCTTTAGCGGTTTTTCGCGAGTTTTATCTAAAGACTGATGATCCCAGTGAGAAAAAAAGTGCTCTGTTTAATCAAGGTATGATTCTTGACGGTATTGGTGTAGCCTATTCTGATCGTGGTTATTTTTTCAGAGATATAAAGTATTTTGACGACGCTAATAAATATCTGGAAGAGGCACTAGAGAAGTTTAAGTATATAAACAACAAAAATGGTGAGGCTTTAACTTTAAGTCACATAGGGTTAACCTTATATCGTGAAGGTAAATATCCACAAGCACTTACTCATTTAAAGCAATCGTTGTTGCTGAGAGAGGAGATGAAGAATCATCCTGAGAAAGCCGCGCTCCTTGCCAATACTGGGAATATTTACGTTAGTTTAGGAGAATATAATCAAGCCCTTGATTTCTTTAAGCAGTCACTGTCAATTCTTAAAGATAAAGATATAGGATTGAAACGGCAAGAGGGAACAGTTACTAGTGCCATGGCAGGAGCGTTTCTGCTTCTGGGAAATTTTTCTAGGGCTCTTTCCAGCTATCTCGATGCACATAAAATCTTTGTTGAAATTGAGGATATAGAAAATCAGGGAAGAATACTTGTTGATATTGCCTCTATTTATGCAAAACTCGATGATCCATCTAATTCAGAAAAATACCTTTTTAGTGCTATTAAATGTCTTGAAAAATTGAGAGGTGACTTGACAGATGAACAAAGAATATCAATTTTCGAAACACAAACTTATGCATTTTATCTGCTGCAAACTGTGCTGGTAAATCAAAACAAATATGAGGAAGCTCTAGAGATTTCGGAACGAAGCAGAGCGCGAGCTCTAGTTCATCTTCTACAAAGAAAATCTGATTCTTACTATATACGCAATTTACCCAATGAATCTTTTTTGAGTTTCGAAAAAATGCAAAACGTTGCACAAAGTCAAAACGCTACTCTTGTAGAGTATTCTATTATTCCTAATGAAGCTCTGTATGTTTGGGTAATTCGCCCTGACTCTCTCATCTTTCGTCAACTTCGACTCAACCATTCAGATGAGAGTTTTTCCACTATAAGCACTATTTTTTCCCTTAAGAACTCGCCTCTCTTCCGTATGACATTCCAGGATCAAAGCATACTTGATACGGTGTCTTCTATCCGCGCCTTGGTGTATGAAAGTGATGACCACACAAATACTTATCGGCAGACTCTCAGGAGGCTGCACACTATTCTCATTGATCCAATAAAGGATACTCTACCGCAAAATCCCAATGAGAAAGTGATTTTCATACCTCATCAATGTCTATTTTATGTTCCTTTTGCTGCTCTTTTAGATGGAGAAAGTGAAACTGCTAAGTACCTTATTGAGAAACATACTATTTCTGTTTGTACTTCTATTGAAGTTCTGTGCTGTACTCAGGAACAACGCATGAAACTTGGTCCATCTCCTAAGCTTGCTTCGACAAAAATGCTGATTGTTGGAGATCCAATCATGCCTACAATACTCAATTCAGCTAGTAATATCCCGATCTCGCCTCCTCAATTAGAAGGTGCTCGTAAAGAAGCTGAACAAATCGCAGAGAAATTTCATCAAAGTTCTCTTACTGGATACCACGCCTCTAAACATACAATTAAACTGAAAATGACTGATGTAAGATTCATCCATTTTGCCACACACGGTTTATTAGAGTACAGAACTCATTTCATGCCACAAAATATCCCCGGTGCTCTCGTTTTTGCGGCATCAGAAGAGGATGACGGACTCTTAACAGCTACCGAAATTTTTGATATGGAACTCAATGCTGAACTTGCTGTGTTGAGTGCATGTAATACTGGACAAGGAAGCATTACAGGGGATGGAGTTATTGGTCTGTCTCGTTCTTTTATTGCAGCTGGAGTCCCTAGTTTAATTGTGTCTCTTTGGTCTGTGCCTGATAACTCTACTGCTGAATTGATGATCGATTTTTACGTGCAACTGGAGCAAACTCAAGACAAAGCTAAAGCACTTCGTGAAGCAATGCTTAGAACAAAGCTTGTATATCCGGATCCACGAAATTGGGCTGCTTTCATCCTTATTGGAGAATCTGTATAGATTATTCATGTAAACGTAAGCTTTGCTTCATAGGGCATCTGAGAAGTCAAAGACTACGCTAGCCGTAGGAGCATGAGACGTATCATGGCTATTGGACGACAATCGAGCCAAAGAATACAGTGTGTCACGTTTTATATTTAATTCAGTATAGCTACTTAGTGTGTAGAAAAGTGAAAATTAGAGAATTTAATTTTCCGTAAAAACAACTCTCAAACCAAGCGTATTTCCACTAGCATTTGGGCTTTGGTCGATCCGAAAAGCAGAGCGACATTGTTCTTGACTATCAGCCCAAGAACCTCCACGAACAACACGCCATCGATCGTCATTAAGTAATTCAACTAGATTTTCGTTAGTATTTTGATAATAATTAATTTCTTGATGATTTTCGTCCCAAACATTACCATTGTTAGGTGCATTTTCATAGTTTTCATGCCAAGTGTCGGCACACCATTCCCATGTATTTCCATGCATATCATAGATGCCAAATTGGTTTGGAGGAAAATTACCGACAGATACAGTTCTTCCTTGTGGGTCACCAAATCTAGCATATTTAGAACCTAGCAATGAACCAAAAAACCACGGAGTTTTTGTTTTACTCCGACAAGCATATTCCCATTCTGCTTCCGAAGGTAATCTGTATTTTAGACCTGTATGCAGGGATATTCTGGCGCAAAATTCCATTGCATCATACCAACTAACTTTTTCTACTGGTAATTTATCCCCTGGAAAATTAGATGGATTGGGGTTTAAATCTTGTGAAACAATATCCATTTCTGCGACAATTCGCCATTGTTCTTGTGTAATTAGATACTTACCCATCCAAAAAGATGGAATTTTTACTGAATGTTGAGGTTTTTCTTCACTAGGATATCCATTTTCTGGAGATCCCATTTGGAATTGTCCAGAGGGAATTTTTACCATCTCCAGAATTATTCCATTTGTTAGTTCTTGAACACGATATTTCTCATCATTCCCTTTTGCTTTCCTAAGCTGTTGGGATTTATTTTTATCCGTAGTTTTCGTGTAGAATGTTTTGATTACTTTCTGGTCAATTGCTATTGGCAAATTCCGATCGTAAGGATTTGTTCCAATCGAGGGATGTTGTTTATTTTCAGTTGCTTGTTTAACATTCTCTCGAACATATTCAAATAATTCACCAACGGTAATAATCCCATTTTTATCTCGATCTGCGGCACCTTTCATGCCCTCTAAAACAAAATGGGTAAATACACCATGACCTCCTCCCCATTCTGGACCTTCGCGTGCTACTTCTCTGGCTTCTGCTGAAGTTAATAATGCTATTCCTTCTGATGCTTGAGTTAGATCTTGTAAATATTTATTTATTAACTCAGATTGGTCGCCTGCATTTCTATTACCAATTTTGCCCCCAATATTTCCACTATGACAAGTATCTGCAAAAATAATTACTTTGTTTGAAATAAGAGTGGTTTTAAGAACCTCATCAATGCGACTCATTGGTATCCCTCTAGCCGCTATTTTATTTGGATCTGTATCATAGGGTAGTAAATAAATATTACCAGGTCGATTAGGATCGGGTGCCCCATGACAAGCGAAAAAAATTATAACTAAATCATCCTTATCTGGTTTTTGGAGAAAAGAATAAAGTGCATCTTCAATATTGCTTTTGGTTGCCTTTTGATTTGTTAGTAAATAGATATTTTCTTCTTTAAATTCCCCTCCATTTTCTGAGCGCAAAAATTGGCAAAGTTCTTCTGCATCGCGATCGGCATAGTTTAAACTCCAGGGTTGGTGTTTGTACTGAGAAATTCCAACAAGCACTGCCCAGCGATCGCATTTTTGATATTGCGAGTAAATTTCTTTTGTTTCTTCTACAAATTCTAAACTTCTTTGATTTTGGTTATTCATCTTTCAATACAACTAGGGAAAATAACTAAAAACCCCCATTTGGGTGATTACAGTGCAACGATGATTTGGATCTCACGAGTTACCCATTCGGCTTCAGGATCTGACTCATAAACCAACGCACGAGTTTTTTGCGGAGGATCGTTGACATCACTACCAATAGAAGACAATAGTTTATTGAGAGGATTGATATTTTGATTGACTCCTCTTCTGCTCAGTTCTAGATCTGGAGAATATCCCCTTGTCCGAGGTTGTTCATCGAGAGAAGGTAAAAGTAACCATTGGAAATTAGCTAATCCTTTCGTGGCAAAGATTTTGAGAGTTTCTTTGGTTTGCTTATAATCCGGTGGCAATGATAATCGCAGTTTAGTATATGCTTCTTGACCAGACTCTAAAGGAAAGAAGGAGGCAATATCTCCTTGAATCGGAACTTGTGAAATCTCCCACGTAGGTTCTAGATCTAGTACGGCAATATTGAGTCTTTCAGAGTAGTTATTTTTGATTTTTAGATAGGATACTTCTCCAGGTTTTAAAGATACACTTTGCGGTTCTGGGAAAGGTTTTTTATTATGATCGCAAAGTTCAAATACTAGATACTCAGTCAGTTCAGAAGCTGGGTTATTTAATTCTTGTACTGCCTGATATTTAGTCAAATGAACCAAGCGATCGACTACTTTTTCAGGTGCTGATGGATCTTCAATACTTAATACTGGACGTAGATTTTTAATTGGCATCCCAATACAAATTTCATACGCACCATTTCTGTTAACAGCAACCTGATAATATCCTTCTTCACCATCTTCTACTTCCACTAACCAACCATTGCCAGCTAAAGCTTGACGAATTTTCTCTAAAGCTGTTGCTTGTTTATCTACTAAATCTGCTGGTAAATCTTGTTCTCTATCCCCTGTTTGTTTTTGAGCGAATAAGCGTACTTTCCTGATTAAATTTACAGGTGCCGCTACCATTACTGCTGAAGCACCAGGTTCGATCTTACCTTTGACTTCAATTCCACCTGCTACTGCATCTAAAATTCGGGCAGTTGATTTGTCAGCTAAAATATCATCTGTGAGTTCGACAATGGCTATTTGTTTAGTTTTATCTGCCAGATCGTAAAAATCAAAAGGATAAATCGCAAAGCGAGTACCAGTGCTTAAACCTGCTGCTAATCCAGCATCTAAAATAACTTCCTGGTTATTATCGTTTACCTCAAGAACTCCAACTGTATAAGGCTTATATTGTCTTGTATCGCCAAATACCAATCGATCTCCATCCCCACTTAACATCGGTAACTGCTGAGGAAATTTACTCTGAATCATTCCCTTGAGACGATTATAGAGAGACTTGTAAGTCAAGACAGAAGTACTGCTAGTCAATGTGTCCATCATCCAGTAGGTTAATGCACCATTGCGTTGTCCTCCATTCACTGCATATTCATAGGCAAATTCTGAAGGACGACAGGCTGCCAGGAATACATAATCTTGATTGGGTAGCCAGCCACCAGCGAGATCGGGATCGGCTTGAGTTAAAATTCGCCAGTTATTCAGCAACTCCTTACGAGATGCCACTAAACTATCTTGGCTTCTAGGTGTGGTGTCCACTAAATTATTTTCATTACCTCGAATCGCACAATCTCCTCTAGTGGCACCGCCTGAATGACAACTATCAAAAATCACCGTCAAGATACAGCCTTTATCAGTCAGACGTTTGAGTAAGGTGGCAATTTCTACATCCCGCAGATGGCGACCATCCGAACTACCAATATCCATCGGCACGATTCCTTCGTCCTGACGGCGATCTCCCTCAAGCTCGGGATAAATAGTAGTAGCACGTCCTCCATGTCCGGAATAGTGAATATATACTTGATCTCCCGATTGTGCGGTTGCGGTTATTTCCTCAAACGCTTTAATGATATTTTCATAAGTTGGGTTGGCGGCTGGTTGTGCCAATCGATAGGCGGAAAGAGTGCTAGTATCTGCAAAAGGAGAAGTTAATTTCCAGATCTGCTCCTTGGGAACATTAAGGGTTTTGTCAACATAACGGGCAACTAAATTAATGTCCGCAACACATCCGCTCAAATCTTTGTAATATTGGTTGGGTTCATAGCGATCGATCCCAATTAATAAAGCATAGAAATTATCAGCCATCATTTTTTATCCTCTTATTGATTAAATATTCGAGAATGGCTGCGGCATCTTGACGATTTATATTCGCAGCCATTTTTAACACTTCAACCCGCCTCGATCGATAAACCCTCCTCTACAATTGAGGAACATCAAGTGCGTTGTTCCACAGTCTATGGTTTCGCAGGTGGAGCAACTGGCTTAACTGAATTAAGTTGAAGTGCTAACGTAACAGCATCTGCTAGTGCTGTTAAGCCTGCCGAGTCACTGAAGTAAGTCAGGTGATCGCAAGCAACTTGTGTAACCATTGGGACTGGAGATCGATTTGGCAAGTGGGTAATACTATTGACCTTCACGGCAATATCGTTAGCTGCTCCCATAAAGGGTAGATCGATCGTCTCCCGAACAATCCGCTTGAATAATGCTTGAATCTTTGCCTGATGCTCTGGTGTGCTGGGTTGAATAAGCGATGTATTCCCCGCAATAACTGTGTAGGGAATCCCTGGCGGCTGGCTCGAAAACAGTGTCTGTACCAGTGTTGAATCAGGTTGCATCTCTTTTAAAGCAATAGTCATTTTGCGTTCCGCTCCTGCTGTAGCTAATCCGGCTAAATGCATTAAGGAGCCGATCGCCGAGACAGGCCAAGCAACAGTAGCTAGTCCGTTTAATCCCACTGTTAATAATGGCAGAGCAAATTCCACCACATTCGGCCAAGGTGAACCATTATTGGGAGTTCCCAGCATGATTAAGTGGTTGACAATATCGTTACCGCCTTCCCGTTCAATGAACCAGCGAGATACCAGTCCCCCCATCGAGTGGGCAACAATATGCAATGTTTTGTCATGCCCTTTCCCTAAGCCTACGGCTGCTAGTCGTTCCTTGAGAGACCGGGCATTATCTGCGATTGAGGTGTTCAGATTTTCGTAATCAAAAGCCAGTACCAAATCATAAACATTGGGATCGAAAAGAGGATATTCTGTCCCATTAACCTCAACTTTAGCCCGATGTAAGCTGGGCACCATGCTTTCTGTATCACCAATAATGCCGTGAACAAACAGCACGATCCGCTTGGCTTTGGCAACCTTTTCTTTGATGGAAACCTCGACAGAATCATAAGGTTCGATCGACTCATCGGGATGAACGGTGACTGCCGATAGCAAGGGGTAGTTGAAATCTAGCTTCAACCGCTTACTAATTACTTTTTGGAAAAAGATCCGAATCGAACCGCCGAGACTGCGTTTGCCTTCACTCATGGGTTCTGGTAAACGTTCTAGGCTGATTTCAATCCCATTATCATGATTTTTTCCTAGCCCCACTGGTAGGAAGAATTCGCCATCATAACCGATCGCGAGGAGTTCTTCCTCTGCTGCTAGCGATGCGTTTGCCACTGTGAGCTTTAAAGGGGTTTCTGGGGTGACAGCAGCGATCGAATCTGTCGTTAAATCACTTAATTCCAAGGCACTCAGACCCGGATCGCTACCCCTGGTGGTAGTAAAGCTAAAAGGACGCACGACTTCATAGTTGGTTTGGAGAATAGCTGGCAGAACATGACCGCCAACATCTCTTGTCGATTGTGGAATTGTCGTCAACCGAGCATTGCCTGCAAAGCTAGGATGTGGCTCGATCGCCACTCCTGACCCCAAGGTAGCTTCGGTTTGGGTATTGACTGTCACAAATGCCTGGGGTCGGACAATAGTGAAGATTACCGATTTAGCAATCCAGTCATCGTAAATTGTATCTTCTTCAAAATCCAAAGATCGAGTAATAACTTGATTAAAAAGATGATTGAGACTGCCACCCATACCACGAGTAACACTTTTGGTCGTCGGTAAAGGGATACCCAATTCACCTTGCTCCAGTAGACTCGCTTGGAAATCTGTGGTGCAAGCAATTACCTTCAGAATATCCGTAACTTGTGTAATTCCCTGTTTTGCTAGAGAATCTGCTACAGTACCCCCGATCGCTTTTCCGTCTTTTACCCAAACTTCATGTCCAACATTGGGATAGGGTTCCAACTTAACAGCACCGTTTGGCAGCATTGATTTCACCGAAAAGGTCTCTGTTAAATTAAAGAGCGAACAGGACAGCGGTTTACCCGTTGTGTTCTTGAGCTTGACACGGAACCTGGGCTTCTTGTCATCCTTGTACTCTAAACGAATATCTGTCCCCAGTATTTCCTCATCCTTGTCGGGCTCCATAATCATCAGCTTTACCCCATCTGCTGGAATACTGCTATTGGCTTCGCGGCTCAATTCAACAATTTTGCGCCACCGATCGATATGCTCCAGATTCTTAACTACTTTTGCTGCACTCTGAGCCGTATAGCCCTGCACTTGCTCTACCAATGGGCGGGCATCTGTAGGTCGGGCAATAATGTATTCATCGTTCTGGGCGATCGCTCGAAATTGAGCTTTCTCTCGTTCGACTATTTCCTCTACATACAACGATCGGGTTTTGTTCGCACCAGCAGTCTGAATAGCTTCGCGAATCAGCGATACCCCCTGTTCATCACCTTCTAAGTAAACCAACATCGGTGCGATCGGTTGGCTAATGACAATTGCTTTATAGGATGTTTGCCGATCTAGACTAGGCTCTGACAATTTACTCTTGGCTGGTCGAACTTCTGTAACATCTACTTGGGCAACAGCATTAGCCAACTGAGTCAAGTCAGACGGATTGCCCTCAGCATCTGTAAATGAAAACAACGCCAGACGAGTAAATTGCCCTTGGGCGGGTGCAGCTATACCATGCAAGGCTCCTCCATCGATCGCCCATCCCAACTCTGGATCGTAGGCTGCGGTGAAGTAGTGCTGCCGCTCGGCAACTGCACCAACCCCCAAGAATGATAAATCTGACTCCTCACCTTCTAGTTGTGGTGATTGGTCGCTAATATTCCCGCGAATCAGGGCATTCGTTTCTTGAAATAGATCGCGATAGGAAACATTACCATTCGATCGTTTCAGGGCTTCAATCAGAAAATACGAGAATGCACCGCGATCCTGTCCATCTCCATCGGTGTACTCCTTGGCTGTCTGATAGTCTCGGCAGGCGGACAATACCAGATGTTTCCCCCGAGGAAAGTCTAGCTGTGTAGAAGGGAAGAGATAACTATCCAGCGATCTAGATTTAGTCGATTCTGGTATCCGCCGCTCTCTTGCCAGTTGAAAGGGATTGCGAGTGCCCGAACCTGAGTGGCAGTTGTCTAATATGACCACAATATGCGGCTTGTGTTTGGCTAGCTCCCCAATCAGATAAGCCAATTCCTTATCTGTTAAATCCTTCCCAGTTGAAGTACGGCTATCGTAACAGACTAAGGTTTCATTCTTGCGATCGGGTTCTAGATGCCAAAATTCTTCCGGTGCGGGTTCTTGGGAACCATGACCGGAAAACCAAAAGAGTACTGTATCCTTTTCGCTGTTTGCTTTGCCCAGATGATTTCTAAAGCCATCGACGATCGCATCATAGGTTGCCTGTTCATTAGTCAACATTTTAATTTCGCAGTTGATATTTTTACTAATTCTTTCTTTGAGATATGCTTCCATTATTTGGACATCGTTGACACATCCCTGTAAAGGATTAACTCTTGCCGTTGGCTCGTACTGATTAATGCCAACTAACAAAGCATAGATATTTTCGGTTTTTTGCATATTTTTGTGCCGTTTTTTAGAATGAAATGAGTGGGGTATTCACCTGATTTTTGAGCAAAAGGCTGGTTGGACATGGGAGCTTAAGATAAAGTTTTTATGTGTAATCTCCCACTGATAGAAACGCTGCCCAAAAACGAGGATGAATATATTCTTTCATAGAACGGACTGTTTGCATTGCTTTTTGAAGCGCGATCGCCTTATTGCCCGACACTAAATAGTTTTGATAGAAAGCTACCATTAATTCCTTTGTGGCGGCATCGCTGACACTCCATTGACTGACCACTACGGTTCTTGCCCCTGCAATCAAGAAAGCTCGACTTAATCCCAGCATTCCATCTCCAGAAATTTTCCCCAACCCTGTCTGACAGGCACTGAGAACGATCAGATCGGCTGGCAGATCGCGATTCTCGGCTACTTCTCTGGCAGTAAGCAGTCCGTCTTCTGTGGCAGTGGGAGAAAATGCGACAAAGGATTCCAGTGGATTGTCCATATAGGCAATACCGTGGGTGGCTAGATGAATGATGTTGTGGGTTCGAGCCAAATCTTTAACGGCTGTTTCGGTGGCTTGCTCGCGAAGTAATAAAGTATGTTGGCGATCGCCCAAAGACTCAACAATCGATCGCGCTTCCTCTTCCGCACCCGATAAAGGCGATAGCACGAACTCCTCACCGCCTTGAGTGCGGATTTTGGGCATAAGAGGGTTGCCCACTACTAAAACCTTCGATCGCGCTAAGGTGGCATAGCAAGGTTCGCTGCGGATTTCTGCTAAAGTCTGGGCAGAAGGAGTATAAAGTAACGACCAGCGATCGCTCATCCAGGTGCGATCGCTCAGTTGGAGTGCGGCAAAGGGTACTAACCACAATGAGGCGTGGGGTTCGATAACGAGAGTGCTGCCATCGGTTGGGAGAGAATCCACTACTGGGGCAACGAGATCGGCATAAAATTCTTGCAGTAAGGTGTCTAGATCTTTAGGGGGAAATTCTACTTGCTCTACACCTTCCACTGCGAGTAACTTACGATCTATGCCACGAGATGCTTCGTCCACCTGCATGGCTCTGCGCAAACGGGCAACTTTTCTCTCCATTTCGTCACAGCCTATAGGACTTACATGACCTGAGACTTTACCATCAGGAGTAACGGCAAAAATAGCAATTCGATCGAGCAGAACGTAGAAAACGAGTCGAGCGATCGCTGGGGCTTCCACAAGAATGACATTTCGATCTGGCTCTCCTTGGGTTCGATCCACGGGCGTGCTAATCGCTTGTTGCCTCTGCTGTTGTGCCTGTTTTTCAGATGGAGTGGAGGCGATCGCTACATTTTCCTGAAGCTTGGGGCGATGCCGATTATTTCCTTGCATTAAATCCTGTAAGGCTCTACCCCTAGCATTTTCCGCTATTTCCAAAGCAGCTCGATAGTCACCACCATCTCTTTGGGCGAGATCGAGATGGGCGATGAGTAATCTGTCAAAGATATCTTTGATGCTATCGAGAAAGCTGACCTTTCCTTCATCAGTAAGTAAGTCTCGTTGTCGCAGTTCGCTTAATCGCAG
>CALRKB020000111.1:0-12333 GCA_943367755.1 Rhizobium sp. Q54
CGGATGTAGGATCTTTAATAACCATTCATAGCAAGCTTGCTCATCTAACAACTGGGTCAGGGGAAACTTTATCATGGTATGTCTGACAATTTATGAAAACGGCTTTCTCCTATTTTGCCATTTCACCTACTTACCTAGATGAGCGAAGAAGTTATGGTCATGAGCCAAATTTTGATATTATTGGTTACCTGATCGCATTCGCTCTTCTTGAATGAGGGTGCGTCGAGTCAGTTTGTTATCCTCAAACCAGTGCCAAGTGCGAGCGCGATAATTATTGCAGGGGCTAATTTGAATCATTTCGTATAAGTAAGCTCCTGGCATTCCCTTATAGGAAAAATGCAGAATAATTGTGGCATCATCGACTTCCCACGCTTTGCCTTCTATCCGTTCCGTATCGAACCAGAGTGCTCGATCTCGATAGGTTCCTGGGAATTTATGTTCTTCTTGCTTCCCATCAGACCAGGTGTAACGATTAGTTTGGTAATAGGGGAAAGACCCCTCTGTAGGAAATTCGCAGGTTAAGTGAGATGCATGGCGATCGAGGATGTTTCCTTGCAGATCGACTAGGGTATACGTACCGATCCAATCTCCTGCATGACGCACAAGAACGGGCATTTCTGCTCGAAGGTCAGTCACGATCGCACTCCTTTTATTTACAGCATTTTGTCAATAACTATCTAAGCATCATGATACCTGTCACTAAACATGTATCCTAGTCTCTACGAAAAACTACCTTAACTTTTATGCCTGAAGCGAATTTACCTATTCCCGTAATTGTGGTTGGTGCCACTGGTAAAATGGGACGCGAAACTGTGAAGGCGATCGCGCAGTCCCCTGATATGACTTTAATTGGTGCGATCGGTCGTCAGCATGTTGGTGAAGATATTGGTGAAGTGATCGGCTGTGGTGAACTTGAGATCCCGATCACGAGAGATTTGGAAGTATTGCTAGCCCAAGGGGCACAGGAAAAGCAGTACAGCGTCATGGTGGACTTTACCCATCCTAGTTTGGTATATGAGCATATCCGTTCGGCGATCGCCTATGGTGTGCGTCCGGTCGTCGGGACAACGGGTTTATCGCCTGGACAAGTGCACGATCTGGCGGAATTTGCTGATAAGGCTAGCATTGGGGTAGCGATCGCGCCTAATTTCTCGATTGGCATGATTTTATTACAACAGGCAGCGATCGCAGCTTGTCAGTACTTTCAGCATGTGGAAATTATCGAACTGCACCACAACCAAAAAGCCGATGCCCCCAGCGGCACATCTCTGCAAACAGCGCAAATGCTCTCTGAACTCGGTAAAACCTTCAATCCCGCCAGCATTCAAGAAAAGGAGAACATTCCAGGTGCGCGTGGTGCGATCGTTGGCGAAAATATCCGTCTGCATAGCGTGCGCTTGCCAGGTCTAATTGCCCATCAAGAAGTGATGTTTGGTGCAGCGGGCGAAACCTATACTTTGCGCCACGATACCAGCGATCGCGCTTCCTATATGCCAGGTGTACTACTCGCAATTCGTAAAGTAATTCAGCTCAAGAGTCTAGTTTACGGTCTGGAGAAGTTGCTTTAACGGCAAGTAATTATTCAAGCGGTCTTACTAAGTTTTCATGCTAAATCAAATCTACCAAATGAGCCTCCGACGGCTGCTGTTTGCACTCGACCCAGAAGTGGCGCACAAAAGTGCGATCGCTCTGTGCAAATCTATCAGCGACTCTCCCTACCTGCAAACTGCGATCGGCAAAATCTGCGCTTATCAACACGATCGCTTGCGGCAGAAGCTATGGGGGATTGAATTTGCCAATCCTGTGGGCTTGGCGGCGGGCTTTGACAAAGATGCGATCGCGCCGAATGCCTGGGCAAGTCTGGGATTTGGCTTTGCTGAGATGGGATCGATTACCTATCATGCTCAGCCAGGGAATCCTACGCCTAGATTGTTTCGCTTGCCGGGTGATCGCGCTGTGCTCAACCGCATGGGTTTTAATAATCGCGGTGCGGTGGCAACAGCAGATTATTTGCGAAATTACCAGGTGGCACATCCATTTGCACTAGGTGCACCACTGGGGATTAATCTGGGTAAATCCAAAATCACACCTTTAGATGAAGCTGCTCAGGATTATCTGGAAAGCTTTAAGTTACTTAGGGATTTTGGTGATTATTTTGTGATTAACGTTAGCTCTCCCAATACACCAGGACTGCGCGATCTGCAAGCAGTAGATCAACTCAAAAGAATTCTCACTGTGATGCAGTTAGAGAATGCAAATAGCAAGCCTCTACTGGTAAAAATCGCTCCCGATCTAGCAGATGATGATATTCGTGAAGTTGTCAGTCTCTGCCAATCACATCAGGTATCAGGCATGATCGCAACAAATACATCCATTGCCCGTCATAACCTCAAAACGACTATTCTGGCAGCTACTGGTAAACCCTTAACTGACGAAGCTGGAGGTATTAGCGGCCAACCACTCAGGTTGCGATCGACAGAGGTAATTCGACTAATCTACCAAGCTACCGATGGGAAGTTGCCAATTGTTGGTGTGGGTGGAATTTTCAATACCGATGACGCATGGGAAAAGATTACTGCTGGGGCATCCTTAATCCAACTCTATACAGGTTTGATCTATGAAGGACCACTTGTGGTGCGTCAAGTTCTGAAGGGATTAGTCCAAAAGTTGGATAAGGCTGGGTTAGATAATATTAGTCTAGCTGTTGGCATCGCCAATCGCGCGTAAATTAAGAGAAATTACGTATTGCCAGTCAAAAACTCATCGCCAAAGAAGGCTGGTAAGTTCCTCTGCCACATGTTTATTAGCTCTCCTAGTGGACTTCATACATGCGTCAATAGCCCCAAAAATGATAGCCCTGAATGCAAACAATGATTCCAGGCTAAAGTTTAGAAGATTAGCGATCTCGTAAAAATTTGTTGAGATTTTCCCTTTAGTCTGCAAAAACGTAGAGAATCAAGAAGGACGCCTGACAAAATAATCGCGATCGCATGAGGATGTCATATGGTGAGCAATACTGATCCAACTAGTTCCGATCGTAGCAATTTACCCTTGTCCTGGAGCGATGCTGCTCAAGAAGCGAACGATCGGGCATGGCTATCATCAATTAAGCAAAACTATGCACAATTCTCTGATGCCTGGACAAAGGCTTGCATTATTGAGCTGGCCTACAAGAATACCTCTGAAGCTGATATAGTCAGGGAAATCACGAAATCTTGCCCAGTAACTGATTATCCTGACTTACATCAACAAGTAAATGAACAATATGTCTATGATGTAATCGCAAGTTGGCAGAACCAGCAATTCACGCAGGAAGTGGGACGCAATTTTGAAATTTATGCTGACCGCCACCATGTCAATGTTTTTCTGGTCACCAGTACTGCACCCGTTAGCTTAAATGTAAAGCGCGATCTGCCTGACATCGAACGCTTTCGTCCCCTATTCAATATTGATGAATTAGCTCGATTAATTGCGGAGGGAAATTTCACATCCCTAACATTACGCACCCATGGTTTTGCCAATCCTGCCAAGAGTTTTTATGAATCATTTGTCAATGAGGCTAATGAGCTAAGTAGAGACAATACATTGGGGACCGATCGCCTTTACATTGGCTATCACTGGCCCAGCGAACAACCTTTCCTCAGCCCATCCCTTAGAAGCGATGTGATCGCCAATTTAGATGCATTGGTGAAATTCGTTTTTGTCCTGAGTGGCATGTCGGGAATTGCCGGATTCATTTTGTACTTACTACTGCACCTATTAGTTGTGCCGATTTTACAAGTCGTTGGAGTTCCTTTAGTTTGGCCTTGGGGAGATTTTAATGCGGTTGCAAACCTAGCTGTGCAGTGGTATTGGCTAATTCCCACTACTTTTTTGTTCTGGTTGCTGGCTTTCTGGCTGTTGCGGCTTTTTGTTTATCACCGCGATCGCTATCGCGCAATTCATTATGGCGCGCCCGATCTGGCCGAGTTTTTCTGGCGACTGGATAGCGCACTTAGTAAAACCAAACAAAAGCTAAAAACTAACGTTCTTAATGTCAATCTAATTGGACATAGCATGGGAGGTTTGGTGCTGACCAATATGCTGCGGGTAATATCCGATAAATTTGGCAAAGATGATGTAGGCTTTTGCCCTCCAGATTTTGTCCTCGTTAATCCTGCTGGACAATTCTACAACGAAATCCAAGCAGAAAATCGGGCAGGTGTGAGATGGCAACTACAAGAGATGTCTTGTCCTGAAGAATCTCAAGATATCAGTCGATTAGGCGATCATCTTGACTTGATGAAAATCATCCTGGCTTCGCCAGACATTCCGCTAGAATTTTTAAGAGAAAGTCGAAATAACTATGTGCGATCGGCGATCAGTCGTTGCGATCAAATTTTCCTTATGTCTAGTGATCGCGATATTGTTTTGCGCTACCTCTCGGCGGTAATTAACTGGTTCAGCGAACCGAGTATTGAGATGTCCACCGCACGACTGGGCAATGTTCATCTCAGGGGGAATAAAGAGCGAGTAAGTAAGTCACTTGGTAATACATACCCATATATCCGCGTTTTCCTTGGCATAGATCCAGCAGTAAAATCTACTTCTTCCTATAGTCTATTTCAGAAATTTAATTATCTTGACTGTACTGAGATGAAGGTAAAAGGCAAAGGCGGGGTTAATGGTGTCTCGTGTCCACTCAACCCAATTAATGGGATTTTGATTGATATATTCAATACATTGCTGTATGCATTACAGAAATGGACACAGATCGATCTGCATGGCGGCTATTTTCAGACACATACACCATCTTTCGAACTATTGAAGCTTTTAATTTCCTTCCAAGGTTCAAAAGCAGATCTGCATACAGAAATCGAAACCACAATCCGCAACCAAAAATCAAATATTCATTATTTGCCCAGTCATGATTGGCACATGCCTTAGTTCAGGGCGATCGCGTCATTTAAATCTGCAATACAAGTTTCCCTGTGACAGAGCCAGATTCAATCAGGCGATGGGCAGCAGCGGCCTCGGCTAGTGAAAATACCTGACTGACATGGATTTTGAGTTGTCCCGCATCAATTAGTCGCGCGCATTCAGAGAGAATATGTGCTTGATGTCGCTGCAAATCCACCAACCCCTGGAGCATCGGTGTGAGCATCAGCTCGAAACTAACCCGCAAGTTGCGATTTCTCGCCACCTTCCAACTAGTCGAAGCATCCGGCTCCAAAATTGTGACTAGATCGCCACCAATCTGCACAGCAGGGAAAGTCTGGGCAAATGTACTTCCTCCCACTGTATCAAATGCCAGTTCTACACCTTCGCCGTTTGTCCATTCCAGTACAGCTTCCACAAAATCCACTTGCTTGTAGAGAATTGCTTTGTCCGCTCCTAGACTGAGAGCAAATTCGGCTTTTTGCTCTGTGCTCACCGTCGTACATACATTTGCTCCCTTCAGTTTGGCTAGCTGAATCGCGACATGCCCGACACCACCCGCACCAGCATGAATCAATACATGCCGTCCTGCCTCTAACCTACCGCGATCATAGAGTGCTTCCCAGGCAGTGATTAGGGCTAGAGGTGCTGCCGCTGCGATCGCAAAAGATACGGAACTTGGCTTTCTCGCCACAAAGCGTTCGTCAACCGTAGCGTACTCAGCATAGTTGCCAGGATGTCCTCCCAGTCCGGCATTACAAAAATATACTTCGTCACCAATCGTAAAGCGCTGCACGTCCGCACCGACGGCAATAACTACGCCTGCACCATCACAACCCAAAATCGCTGGCATCCGCTCTGGGTAAAATGTGCCGCGCCGCCTTAATTTGGTATCGATTGGGTTTACACCTGCCGCTTTTAGCTCTACTAAAATTTCCGTAGGCGACTGGATCTGTGGAGTTGCCACTGACGTTAGTTGTAAAACTTCAGGTTCGCCTGGAGCAGACATTAAAACTGCTTTCATAATTCCGCGATATTGGTACTTGAATTAATGTTTGAAAACATCCTCGTAGCCCAGTAAGTCTAAGCTGACCAGAGTGGGCAGATAATTAAAACTTGCTAAAGCTAGTTCGTAACGTTCTTCGCGCTTCAGCATCTCAATCAACTTTTTATATACCGATAGGAGATAGCGCACGTCATTCGCCGCGTACTGGAGTTGTGCTTCGGATAAGTCGTAGACACTCCCCCAATCAGAACTCTGCGATGTCTTGTCCAGTTCTAACTGCTCAAGATCTTTGATGAGCTCCTTCAAACCGTGGCGATCTGTATAGGTACGGGCTAGTTTGCTGGCAATCTTGGTACAAAAAATGGGAAATGTTGTGATATTCAGGTGTGCTTTTAACATGCCAACATCAAAGCGGGCGAAGTGAAATACCTTAGTGACATCCGGGGCTTCCATCAGTTTCTTGAGGTTAGTAGCATCAGTGATGCCCCGTTGCATGCGGATCAGGCTCACGCAGTCGTCTCGATCGCAAATCTGCACTAAGCAGAGCCGATCGCGGCGCGGTATTAGCCCCATCGTTTCCGTATCAACCGCGATCGCCCCACATTGTAAGTAATGTTCGAGTGCCTCGGTATCAATATCGTTGTCAAAAACTTGAAAATTCTTCATTGGCGTTGCCAGACTATATGCTCTCAATCTTCACCAATTTAGCAGAAACTTTTTGGCAAGGCAGATATTAGCAAAGCCCGCAAACTCTGACATGGTTCAGAGCACAAAATTCTTGCATATGAGCGCGATCGCACCTAGACTGCTGATTGAGGTAGGTTTGTTGGGGACTTTTAACACTACTACCCATTCCCTAACCTCCGATCGGCTAACGGCAATATGTTACTTAATCTGGAGAGACAGGATGTTTATTTGCGTGATTGCAGACTATGGTACTGGAGATCCGGCATTTACTGAAGTCACCCAGCGCCTGCTGATGGCGTTTCCCCATGCCCAAATTCATTTGCTTTCAGTTCCTCCATTCAGTACCTTGGCAACAGGCTTTTGGATTGCTCAATTAGGTCTGAATCCGGGGCCAGGCGATCGCCTGATTTACCACAACTGCGCGCCCCGTCAAGACGATCCCGAAGCTCGGCAGAACAATGAGGGCGAAGGACTAACCTATGCGCTTTTGGACAATGGGGTCAAAGTAGTGGGTGTGAATGCGGGTTACACCCTTTCCTTTATCAAGAATCATACGAAGGAACTGCAAGTTGTTAACGTTTCTCGTGGCGGATCGCAATTTCGCTCGCGTGATGTATTTCCAGCCGCTGCGACCGCGATCGCGCGCGAAGATTTCAGCCTCCTAGGAGATCGCCTCGTTCCCGCACAAATCCCAGATGTTCCAAGCGATCGCATTGCCTGGATTGACGGCTACGGGAACATCAAAACAACTATTGCTGCCCATACAGTTAACCTGAAGCCTGAAACCAAGATCGCGATTCGGATTGGGAATGTGGTCAGCGATGCCGTATATTCCGATGGCAGTTTCAAGGTGCCTGAAGGAACTTTGGCCTTTGCCCCTGGTAGTTCTGGTTGGCCATCTGCTGACGCAGAACAACCTTTACGCTGGATGGAGCTTTTCCTGCGAGGAGGGAGTGCCTGGGAGCGCTTTGGCACCCCCAAAGTAAATCAGCAAGTCACGCGAACTTCCTGAAGCATCGTCCTTGAAAGCCCTTAGCTTGCGAAAGAGCGATCGCCCTGAAACAGCGATCGCTGTCCAATGCCTCCAATCTCGCAACAGCCATCGGTTACAATTTAAGATAAGAATTAAAGAGGTGATTTTTTCAATGCAGTTAAAAGAAAAATACGTTACAGACCATCTAGGCAATCGAATCGGTGTTTTTTTGGATATAGAAGAATATCAAAAACTGTTAGAAGACATAGAAGAACTTGAAACTATTCGAGCCTATGATAATGCTATTTCCTCAGATGATGATGAGATTCCTTTTGAAGTAGCGATTTCCGAAATTGAAAATAGTCGTCAATGAATTACGATATTACTATTAAAAGACCTGCTGCTAAAGCATTAGCTAATCTAACGGATGAAAATTATCAGAAAGTTCGAGATGCTATTAGAGAACTAGCCCAAAATCCAAGACCTTCAGGATGCTTAAAATTGACGGGAAGGGAGGGTTGGCGTATTAGGGTAGGAGTTTATCGAGTAATCTATGAGATAAACGATCCAGATAAGAAAGTAATGGTTCTCCATCTTGGACATCGAAGGGATATTTATCGATAATATCTAAAACATCAAGAATTACGCACTTATATTCTCGAACATTGAGAAGATGACGAGGCTTTTCAGTTATATCTCGATTAAGTAATGGCTGAACCTGGTGAAATTTATCCTGCACCTCAGACAATTGAGGATCTCAGTAATTTCCGCAATTTTTTCCTAAAAACGGCCAAAATAAAGGATAAAAGCTCTGAAGTTGATAAACTCTGAGATATTAACGTAGGGCATGGGATAGGCGGCAAAAAGTGGGTTAGCGACAATGTAACCCACCTCAAAACGCTTCAAAACAAATTAGAAGGTAATATCCGTCACGTTGATTTGGGTCAGACCTGTAAACCGAATGCGACCTCCACCAAAGCTAGTAAGATTGATTTGGAGATTGCCTCCTACCAAGCTGGCAACTCCGCTATCGCTGCTGTTAATGATGTTATCGCCATTGATATCCAGATTGGCTTTACCCAGGGCGAAGGCAGTGAGATTAATTTTATCGCTACCGCTTTGGAAGTCCAGAATTGTATCGATTCCAAAGGCTCCGTTAAAGCTGAAGGTATCGGCATTACCTCCTCCTGCTAGGGTATCATTCCCCGTTCCACCATTGAGGGTGTCATTACCGTTACCACCACTGAGGTTGTCGGCTCCTTCGGCTCCGAGCAGTAGATCGCTACCTTCACCACCCTGGATGATATCTGCGCTGCTAGAGCCAGCGATCGTGTCATTTCCACCGCGACCCTGGATAGTGGCATTGACCAGAGTTATGTCTGTGAAGTCCCAGTCATCGCCAATGGCATCGTCGCCTCGGATATTGAAGGCTCCCAGGTCGCTTTCAATGCGATCGATCTCGGAGATGGCTTGATCAAACTCTGAGCGTAATCCATCAAAGTTGATTGTGTTGCTAACCAGAATTCTATCAGTGCCGCTAATGCCGAAGTCCTGGTAGAGATCGCGGCCATCACCTGTAGACCATAGGTAAGTATCGCCACCGTTGCCACCGTCAAGGGTATCTATACCAACCCCACCGTCGAGGGTGTCGTTGCCATTACCTCCCTTAAGAGAATCGTTGCCGTTGCCACCATCGAGAAGATCTCCACCACCGTTACCGCTAAGCGAATCGTTACCTTCCCCGCCCTGGATGGTTTCTGCGCCATTGGAACCGCTAATATTGTCGTCTCCACCTCGACCTTGGATGGTGGCATTAGCCAAACTCATGCCCAGGAAGTCCCAAATGTCGCCAGTAGTGTTGTCTCCCAGAATGTTGAAGTCTCCCAAGTCGCTTTCAATGCGATCTATACCAGAGATGGTGCGATTGAACGGTGACTGCAACCCAGCAAAGTTGGTGGTATTGCTGACGATAATTCTATCTGTGCCGGTAGTGCCAGTATCTTGATAGACATCGCGGCCATCACCTGCAAACCAGAGGTAGGTATCGCTGCCATTACCACCATCGAGAGTGTCGATGCCAGGGCCACCATCCAGGGTGTCGCTACCGTTACCGCCATTGAGAGAGTCATTACCACCACGTCCATCGAGGAAGTCGTTGCCAGCTAGAGCATTAATCGTGTTTGCGGAGCTATTGCCAGTTAAGGTTTCGCTGGCGTTGGTACCATTAATTACTTGGCCTCCAGGAAGGGCATTGACTACGCCAACAATAGCGAAGTTATAGGGATTCTCATTGCTATCGTTATTGGGAATCGTAATCTCGCCAGTGTAAGTTCCAGTTGCGGTTGCATCTAGCCTTACGGTGATGGTGGTACTGGTGCCTGCGGCGACGCTGGTGGGTGCTGTGCCGACGACGCTAAAGCCTGTGGGTAAGGTTGGTGTGCCTAAGGTCAGAGCGGCGGTGCCGGTGTTCTCAATCGTAAAGGTGCGCGTGAGTGCGGTACCGACTGTGGTGCTGCCGTAGTCGGTGTTGTCTGTGGTGCTGGGAGTTGTATCGCCATCGATGATGCTGTTACCGTTGCCTGTGACGTTGACTTCTGGCACGGGTACGGCATTGACTGTTCCTTGGATGGCGAAGTTGTATGGATTCTCATCGCTATCGTTATTGGGAATCACGATCTCGCCGGTGTAGGTTCCGGCGGTTGCGGCATCGAGTTGCACGGTGATGGTCTGACTCGTGCCTGCGGCGACGCTGATGGGGAAGGTGCCGACGACGCTGAAACCTGTGGGCAAGGTTGGTGTGCCTAGGGTGAGTGCGGCGGTGCCGGTGTTCTCAATTGCGAACGTGCGCGTGAGTGCTGTACCTACTGTGGTGCTGCCGTAGTCAGTGTTGTCTGTAGTGCTGGGAGTTGTATCGCCATCGACGATGTTGTTGCCGTTGCCCGTGACGTTGACTTCTGGTAAGGGTGCGGCGTTGACTGTTCCAGCAATAGCGAAGTTGTAGGGATTCTCATCGCTATCGTTGTTGGGAATGACAATCTCGCCTGTGTAGGTTCCGGCTGTTGCGGCATCCATTTGCACGGTGATGTTGGTACTGGTGCCTGCGGCGACGCTGGTTGGGAAGGTGCCTATGACGCTGAAACCTGTGGGTAGGGTTGGAGCGCCTAGGGTGAGAGCGGCTGTGCCTGTGTTCTCAATCGTGAAGGTGCGGGTGAGTGCGGTGCCGACTGTGGTGCTGCCGTAGTCGGTGTTGTCCGTTGCGACAGGTGTGGTATCGCCATCGACGATGCTGTTACCGTTGCCTGTGACGTTGATTTCGGGTACGGGTACGGCATCATTATCGTCAATCGTGACGGAACCGGATGTTGTGTTGCCCAAAGCAATTCCAGACGAAGGAGCGCTAATCGCAAATGTTGCTGTCTCTGTTCCTTCAACCAAGGTGTCGTCATTGACATTTATGGTGAAGGAACCGGTGGTTTGCCCGTTGGGAATTGTAATTTGGGTGGGAATCGTACCCGTGAAGTCATCGGCAGTAATGCCCGTGCCGCTGAGGTTGAGATTTACGGTCTGATCGCCGACGACGCTGCTGGAGGCAGTGGCCGTTACCGTTATCGCAGTCTTGCCCGCTTCGCTGGCTGTATTGGGAGAAACCGAGAGGTTGACGGTCGGTGTTGGTGCTGAGTCGTTGACAATAGCTCCGAATGAGAATTCGGAGGTGTTGCCGTTGGGATCGGTAGCTGTGGAAGTGATGTACTGTCCTGTGGGAACAGTTGTAGAGAGAGTCGAGTTAATGGTGGCGTTGCCGCTAGCATCAGTGGTGATAGTAGCAAAACCCAAATAAGTCTGGCCTTCGCCAAAGCCAGATGGATCTGATGCAGAATTAGCAAAGAATTCAAGGCGGAAGGAAGTGTTAGCAGTGCTATTGAGCGTTCCCTGGATGATGGTATTGCCTCCACTGGAAGTGGCAGAGGTCAGAATCGGGAAGTTTTGGAGATTATTTGCGCCAGTGTCAGCATCGCCGGGGTCATTGGGTGTAACACCGTTTGGGGAACTTGTGTATAGTCCTGGGATGAGGTCGATCCCTAATTCACCATTGCCAAAAATGCTATTGCCTTGGATTCTATTGTTAATGGGAGTATTTGTTGTGTAAGTAGCGATCCATACTCCACTGGAGCCATTACCGGCGATGAGGTTACTTGCTCCTATTGCAGTACCTCCTATCGTATTGTTTGATGCACCATTAATAATGATTCCATAGCCATTTCCCAGATTGTAGATGCCGGTGGCATCTGTGCCGATATAGTTGCCTTCAATCTGATTGTTAGAGGCCGTTCCAATTGTACTTAGATCTTGAAGAAGATATATGCCATAATCATTGCCCGAGATAATATTGCGATCGCTTGCAGTACTTCCGCCAATTATGTTATTGGATGCATCAACGATAAATATACCAGTACTATTCGCAACTTTTGCTGTACCAGTAACATCTGTACCGATGAAGTTCCCTCGAATGGTATTCCCACTACTACCAGATAAATAAATTCCAGAGGTGAAACTATTAATTGCCAGTCCCTGGATCGAACTTCCATCCGATCCGGGACTCAAAACTCAACCACTCTGCACTGCAAGTGCAGAGGTTGGGCAGGACTGAAAGTCCAAGTTAACTCACTCTATCAAAAAGTTATCTCGTTCTTGATTCGATGGATTTCGGTGATGCTCTAAGTATTCCGCTACCAACTCCTCAGTCAAGTTC
>CALRKB020000112.1:0-12027 GCA_943367755.1 Rhizobium sp. Q54
CCAGAACTTGTTTACTGGGAAAGGCTTTCAGGCAGTGTCTCCACTGGAGAATTATTCCCTAAAACCACTTGATGAGGAAATTAGAGATCTCAATTTCTCAGAGCTTAGAGATCCCTCAAAGTTGTTCAGTCGATTGGGTCCACTTCAAAACCCCTGATTGGGAGTAAAAAATTTTATTTCAACATCCCCAATGCCTTCTTGAACCATAGCAGTAAAGCCTTCCTGCGCTAGCCAAACTGGAATCTGAGCCAAAATATAGTGATCTTGAAAAGAAAACCCTGTTTTTGCGATATCTCCACCACATGACTGGGGTTCTAGAAGTGATGGAGTTAACCGATCGTGTTTTGGCATGTACCTACTACTCATCTAGATTTTTAAACTTTTAATTTGATAAACGATCTTCGGTAGGATCGGCATATCCCTCTTGCAGGTTGGGATCGAAAGCATGAGACGATGGGCCTAACCATTTTCCTGTATCCAGCCACAATTCATAGTAGTAGAGCCATGATGCTGCCCACGGAATGATGGTTTCAGCAATCAACATATCGGGTTTCCAAGGATTTTCTTTTGGAAAGTAAAGACAAAGCGTTCTATCACCCCACAGATGTGGCGCTGCTGCTGCTAAGTTGGGGGAGACAACCCTAACTGTAGGACTAGACGTGAGTTTATAGCCTACAGCTACTCGATACTGTGGTGACAATGGACGGGGTTGAAGCGTTCCTCGCCATACAGAACCTCCTCGCTCGCGCTTGTAAACAAATCCAGGAAATCGGCGCAGGACATGTAAACTTTGTAATGCTGGATTAATTACAGGTTGTAATTGCGAGTATTCAAACTTGCTTAATCCCATGAAACTTAGTCGTTTGTATTGGTATGTATATAGCGGATGCTGACTGACTGAGTAGGATTTGGCCAGTAGGACTTACCAGGCCAACCCTCATTTGCAAGTTTTGTAGCGGCTACTTCAACTTCTGAGGGAAAGTATTCTTCACCAAAAATCTTTTGCCAAAATTCAACTGCTTTCTTGCGATCGTCTACTTCAAGAGCTTTAGTTGCCCAAGTCCGTGCCTCGTCAATTCGCCGCATAAATGTCTCAAAATGGGTACGACTCCAGTTCCAAGAGATATTGTGTTCCAGTATAGGGTCTGGAATATTAGGAGTTGCTTCCTTGCTAGTCCACAATAGATGGTCGTACTGACTGTAAATAGCGTCCAGTAGATCGCGAAATAACTCCCCTAGAGAGATAGTCATGTCTAGCTTGCCTTGTCGGGTATGATAAATCAACAGTGCGCCAAGCCAGTAGCTCTTAGGTTTACGCCTCTTCATCTGATAGTCGCGGAAGTGTTTTAGCAGTTTGCCCAAAGGCTTGACTTTGCCATTATGCTCTTTCTGCAATTCATTCAGTAGATTGATATAGCCGATTGGATGAGAGGCGATCCATTTGTTAAAACCTCGATCGGGAACATATAAAACGTCCTCAAAACCTTCTGGTGCTATGCATGGCACAAAATCCAGGTGAAAATCTTCGCCCTCAAAATATACGTGAACTGATCGACGCGCTCGCTCAACATCAATTCTTGCCTCTGCATAGCCTTTGTACCCCAAGGCTTCTGGCAAACCATCTAGTAATTTCTTCAAGTCTTGGATGAGGTGTTTAGCCTCAGGATCGTTTGCCTCTGGATTGCCAGGGACTCGTACCAAAGTATCAACATCTTTCACATCTCCAACCGCCATATCCTGTGCATAGGCACCCGCCAACCGAGTATGCGGAAATATAGTGGGAAACTCTTTACTAGATTTAATGTAATCTCGAACTTGCCAAGGTAGTTCTTGAGCAGCTTTTATACGATCTGAAGGTGGTTGAATATTTTTGAGTAGCTCTTCAAAGTGAGTAACAAGAAGATAAGGAGCCATATTGTGCCTCTTTTTATATTTCTTATATTTCTAAGCCAGCTTAGCAGTAAAAACCCCAAAAGTGATCGACAATAACTAAGAATTTTAATAGTTTGTATTACAAACAGTTGGTATTAGTAACATATTTAGATATGATGCGTGTAACCTACTTTGTCTTTAGGAAAGCTGCTTAGTATGACTAATAATCAGACTTTTTATAACGAGTTGGGTCGTCGAATTAAGGAAGAAAGGGAAGAGAAGTGTTTGACCCAAGAGACTCTGGCAACACGAGTTTCGCTGACTCGTACAACTATCACTAATATTGAGAAAGGTAGACAGCAGCTTTTAGTACACACGCTGGTTGAAATTGCGAAGGCATTGAATGTTTCGCCAGAGTCACTATTGCCAAAGCCAAAACCTGCATCTATCAAAGAAATGATAAAGATGGAACCGCCTCAGACCCAAGATTGGATACGATTGTTCGATCTAGCAGACAGGGATTAATCTATGACAGTCCGACGTAAACATATTCGCGGTCTAGTGGAGCAACTTTTACAGAAACACAGCATAGAATCTGCTTGGGTTGATGTAGAGGGAATTGCTGAGGCAATGGACATTGGCGTCCAATACGAGCCAGCAGATGATGAACTATCTGGGTTCCTGCTTCGAGATCTCGAACGCCGTAAAGTCTTAATTGGAGTGAATCAGCGTCATGGCTTAAACCGCAAGCGGTTCACGATTGCTCATGAGTTAGGGCATTTTTTTCTGCACGAGCAAGAGGGATTGCATGTGGATCGGCGATTTCGGATCGATCTGCGCGATAGTAACTCTAGTCAGGGTGAAAGTGATAAGGAAAAGGAAGCCAACCTATTTGCAGCAGAGCTATTGATGCCAGTCCGTTTCCTCAAGCAAGACTTGGCAGAGTTAGACGCAATCGATTTAGAGAACGATACCGCAGTTGAGGATTTGGCAAAAAAATACAAAGTGAGTACCCAAGCGATGATTTTCCGTTTGGTAAATCTAGGCTACATGCAGTTGTAGGGCGAAAATGTGCTGAGGCATCCCTTTAATAGTTTAGATGAGATGTTGGGGATGTCATGTCAGTGTTATAGATGGTAGAGGATTTAACTTGACTCAGCCAGTTTAGATCGTATAAACGTTGCCACGCCACATGGATATGCTTTGGCTTAAGCTGATCGTGCTTATGGCGGTAGGCGGTACGCATCCTGAGAGGAATTGCTCCACACATGAATCCCTGCGATCTCCTCTTCCATACCAAAGTGCGATCGCTCCGCGTTATAACCCACCAGCAACTCCATCCCATAGGGAGTCTCAAATATCTCAACCAGCGCGCTGGCTCGGTTGACTTGTGCGATCTCCTCAGGTACACCTACCTCACCAAAAGTTTCCCTTGATTTCTCGCAACAGCGATCGCATTTACGATTCGCTGCAAAAACTTGATAGCCTCAACAAAGCAATTCCCTGCTTTTCTATGAATCATCCCGTCCTAGCCCAGTAGCGATGTAAGCCTGCTGAGGGTGGTTGATTTCGGGGTATTTGAGTTGGAGCAAAATTAACATCACCGATTCGATTACCTCTTCGGCAACACTCGCTTGAACGTTCCTCGATCGAGGAGATTCAGGTTCTCAATCGTGACGTTCGTTCCGTTGCCATCCGCGCCAACGGTGAAGGTCACCGCACTTAAACCGTAGGCATTCTCTCCTTCGGGCTGATAGGTAAATACGTTGCCGTTATAGTGTTGCAACAGAAATGCTTTTTGCTTGAGACCTTGGAGAAGTACCAGTTGGTTATCTTGGACTGCGATCGCAATCTTGCCGAAATAATCATTTTCATAGCTGCCTGCGTAAGCGCTAGCAGGTAGAGCAGGCGATCGCTGTGCGGGTGGTTTGGCATAGTCAACCAGAGTGCCATAGGAAGGCTTGTCGAGTTCCTCAAAGCCTTGTCGGTATAGCTCGATATAGTCCCGTTGCATCTTGCCGTATTGCACCAGATCCAGGAAACTCACGGCGATCGCCTCAGGTACACCCATCGATCGGCCATTAGTCAGAACGACGATGCCCAGATCTTCACTTGGCAGCAGGTAAACAGCGGTCGCAACTCCCAGATTAAAGGCACCAGAATGACTTAACCGCACAAGTCCCCGCTCTGTATACCCAACACCCCAACCCAGACCATAAAAGCTGGCGCGATCGGTGGCGGGATTTTGAGGGGGATTGCTAACCATCTGAGGTCGATGGGTTTCTGCCAGGGCATCGGCATCAATAATTTGCTTGCCCTCAAACTTGCCATTCCCAAGTTGCAGCCGCACCCACTGGGCTAGATCGCGCACCGATGAACTCACGCCACCCGCAGGGGACTCCGGATCGGGATCTCGTTGGTATTTGGCAACCCACTTGCCATCGACAGGAACGTGACCGAGGGCGCGATTCTTAGCTGCTAGAAAATCGGCATAGCGCGAACTCGTATGCGTCATTTCCAGGGGACGGTATAGTGTCTCAACCGCCAGCACTTCCCAGGATTTCCCCGTTGCTTTTGCAGCCGCGACGGCAGCGGCGGTTAGTCCGAAGTTTGTATAACCATAGTGCGAGCGGAAGCGATCGCCGGTTGGCAAGTACCGCAATCGATCTAAAATCGTGGCACGGTCAAATCCCAGATCTTCTAGATCGTCGCCTGCATGGATCGGAAAGCCTGGAGAACCAGGTAACCCGCTGCGATGGGAAAATAGATCCCGCAGCGTCACCTTACGAGTCACATAGGGGCTATCCAGTTGAAAACTCGGATCGTGCTGAATAATCGGGTCATCCCACTTTACCAATCCCTTCCCGACGACACCCGCAACGATCGTGGAAGCAATCGGTTTGGATACGGAGGCAAGTTGAAACACAGTATCTGGATCGACCAAATCGGGTTTGCCTGTCTCGCGCACACCAAAACCCTTGAGGTAAACGATCTGGTCTTTATACACAACGGCGATCGCTAGCCCTGGCACACCTGTTTTATTCAACGTGGCGTTGGTGAGTTTTTCCAGCTCGGGCAACGCCGCCTTAACGCTTGCTTCAGTAATGCCTTGAGTTTTTTGTGCCTGGGCAACAACAATGCTTTTAGGATTTGCCTTTGGTAGCGATCGCGCCTGAACTAGGGGTGGAACTAAGCAAGACGTAAGGAAAAAAGGTAGTACCAAATGACGTAGCCCAACTTTCTGCATTGTTGTATGTTCCTGTGCGATCGACTGGTAATTTGGCTCGATATGGACATAGCCATGCTCAAACCGAAGCGAATTTCTGCTTTTGCGTAGCAGTTCTCAAAATATTACAACTACAAGCATTTTGTGCAAATTATCTACTTGCGCGAAAAGTAGGGATCGAGTAGGTCACTACCACGGCCGAAGGCATTTGGGACGAAATCACCCATGCGTTCAAGCATCAGTTGGATGAGTTGCAGTGCCATTGGTGAGGGCTGTGTCTTTCTATTTTTCCACAGCCGCGAAAATTTACGGTATGTTTGTATGCTTACCTGAAAACCTAGGATCTTTTCTAGGCAAGACGCAACAGATTTTGATACGTGAATAATCGCGTAAACATGATTCTAAAAACAAATTACGTGATTATTTACGTGATTACAGCAAGGGTGTAATAAGCACCTTTGCTTTTGCCGTGTAACACAAGCTTATTCTCAGCGTTCAGTCTGCGGAGTAGGTTGCCAGCCCGATCCTCACTAATGCGACAGAGGGTAACTACATCTTTGCGGGTAATTTTGCTGTGGGTTTTCACATACTGGAGGATCATCTGTTCTTGTTGAATAGAATCGAACCCTACTTGACGGATGTAATCAGTACTTTGTCCAGACTCACGATACACACCCACACCTAATGTATAGGTACGGCCTTTTTTTACTCCGTGCGGTTCGACCAAACCTGCTTCAACTAGCCTTTCAATGACCGATCGCGCTGCCGATTCATGTTTCTGAATAGCGAGTGCGATCGCACTTACATCTAAGCGTCTCTCTTTCCACAGTCTCGATAGCACGATCAATGAGTCTAGTGGTAGGGGTATGCCCATCCTTTCTTCTTCTTCCAAAATCATTCGCAAGAAAGGCACGTTTGCTTCAACGCTGAAACGTACCATTACTGTGATGGCATCAGTACTAGAGTAGTCAGGCTCGGAGCGTCCGTAGCGCAGGAGTCCCTGATAAATCAGATCGACACCTCGCCCAGTTCGTTCGGCTAGTCCAATCCGCTTGATCGCATCGGCTAAGTAGGGGTTGCGGGGTTTGGGTTCAACTACCAGTAGGTTATCCAAGGTTACACCCTCAACAAAACCGCCTGGATTGCTGATCGATAGACTATCACTTTGCATCCGCACGTAGACTGCCCCCAAACAGGTGTAGTCGCGGTGAATCAGGGCGTTGACCAAGGCTTCTCGAAAGGCACGGCGATCGAACGTGGGGATGGGGACGCGAAATAGTCCGACTTGGACTTCATCTTCTTCCACCCTGGCTTCAAACTGTTCCATGATGCGCTCAAAAGTTTTTAGGAGTGGGGTACGGTAAAAGTCATTGACTCGTACTTGTATACCGTCGAGTACTTGAAAGGCAATTTCATGGGTGGGGATATGTTCGCGGATGGCAGCTTCCTTCCCGATCGCTAGTAGTCCTGTAACTGTGGGTAAGCGTTTGCCCTCTTGGGTTCGCACGAAGCCCAAGGCTCCATCTAGTTCTTCGTTGGTGAGAGCAAGTAAAGAGCGATCGCCACCATAGCGATCGACCATTTGCCGTAACCGTTCGCGTTCGAGCGGATCGAGGTCTGCTTCAGTAGCTCCAGTTACAGGTAGGGATGAATAGTCAAGAATTCCTAGGTCTGATTGGCGACTAGCAAATTCATGGGGATAAAAGGGTATACATTCAGGCGTACCATCGGCTTTGATTCGCCGCCTTTGCAACAGTCCGTCTGAGGTAGCAATCAGTCGTGTAGATTTAGGAATTTCGATGCAAGCAACTAGATGCCCTTCTTCTTGGATGATGCTAACCCGCACGCTGATTGGGGGGCTGGTTTTGTTAGCAATGCGGGCTGCTAGGTTTGATGGGTTCTGATGGTTAGAGTGCAGTCCTGTAATTGTGCCATTGTCCTCAACACCGAGGTAGAGCGTGCCGCCTTCTGTGTTGGCAAGACATACGATGGTTGTAACCAGATCGCGATCAGGTAAGTGGCTGAGGTCGCTTTTGAATTCGATGGTTAATGACTCGCGATCGGGGATGGTACGCATTACCTTTCAGGCTTTCTATGTATGCAATACCCTAGGGTTATGGTTACTGCCTATATTGTTGCGTATAAAGTCAAGTAGTAAACTACCCGTTTAATTTTGCTGTGTTCTGTTCGGCGGTGGCTGTCTTACCACAGCTAGAAGAATCGCAAAACAAAACGCGACGGCTGCAAACAATTTCCCACACTATGCGATTGGTAGTGTTTGCCCTTTCATTTTAGCAAGGCGATCGCCTTCTCTTTATGGTGATCGCGAAAGGAAATGCCCTTCAGTTTTTTGCTTGTAGGAACTACGCAAAAAAGATTTTGAGGACATTTGGCACTCGACGAGACCACGATTCCTCTGTGTGATCGCCGCTAGGGTCTTCTACCGCAAAAAGATTTTGGTTCAGGATATAGCCAAAATCATGCAGTAAGAGATCGCGCATCTCGCGACCCCGACCTGTAGCACGAGCCTCAATAAATTCATTATGGAATTTGCCGTTTCGAACCAGACCCCAGTCCATATAAATCTTCGGACGCTTGGCAGTATCTTTTAGCGTAGCTCTGGCAGCATCCAAAAGTGCTGAGGAATTTAGAGGACGCACGAAAGGTAGTTCCCAAGGATTGGGATTGGAATCCAGTCCCACCCAAAAGGAGGGTGAAAGAGCAGCTACGAGGTGGAACTTGTCTGGGTACTTGGTGGCAATATAAAATGCGGCTAGCCCTCCATGCGACGATCCTAATATCATCGTATTTTGGGCATCGGGAAGGGTTCTGTAATTGTTATCAACGAACTGCTTCACGGGATTGGCAATGTAGTCTGAGTAGCCATCTAACCCGCAACAATCGCGATCCCGAACGGAAGCATGGGTGTATTCGCGATCGCGGTTGATTGGCGAAATCGCAACTACGATTACTTTCTGAATTTGACTGCTACTGTAAAGGTCGCTGAGGATTTTCGCCATGTTCCAGCATTTGTTGAACTGTCCGCCAGGGAAGAAAGCGGTGTCACCGTCATTCATATAAATTACGGGATAGCTTTGTCCGCTGGCTTCATAGTCTTTGGGCAGGAAGATGTGAACTTTACGGGGTTGATCCTGAGGGCCAGCTACTTGCAAGCGATCGTAGGTATGAAAAAATCCTCCAGAATACCCGTCGTCATGAAACCAGGCAATCTGACCACCTTTTGTAAATTGTTGGCTCATAGTAGATATAGTCTCCCAATCGCACTCCTTCCTAGCAAATAGATAATCTAGCATGCCCTCTTTGTAAGCTGCTAGACTAACTAATCGGTATATCCGTGTGTTTCCATAAAATGATTGAGCTTCTTGGCAGCCTCGTTCTTGACTATCCAACGCAGTAGCGGAGTCAAAGCAAGGAATTGAAAGGGGAACCCAAGAGCCATACCAGCAAACTTAAATTGCGAAATACTGCTGAATGTATCTTTTTGTTCAACTATCTTGTCATTTTGAATGATAAAGCATGCTTCGATAAAGTAGATAACCGGTCTTTGTTGTTTTCCATAAAGATAGCTGACCCTATACTTAGCTAAAACAACATCATTGTCAGATTTAATAATTTCAAACTTAGTAACATCGACTGGCTCTTCTCTAGGCCCAAAGGGCACACAGAACCAATGCCACATTGCTTTCACTTTGATGCCCTCGATCTCATAGGCAAAATCAGAAAATTTGACATTTTCATCTAAGCAACTTTGCATTCCTTTAAAATCATGGGCTTGGTAACAGAGAAAAAACTTTCTTACAGTATCCTCGTTTGACATCTTTACCTCTATATATAGTGAGTGGAGAAATTGCTAAACTTCAGTAATATCATTGTCAAAGATATTTCTCAAAAAAGGCGAGTGTACGCTCCATAGAATCCTTGCGCGCATTCAAGTCGTCTGGGTTATTTTTGATAAAACCATGATCTGCACCAGGATAGGAAAACAATTCCACACTGGCTCCCTCTTTTTGCAGGATAATATTAATGTTCTCAGCATTAGGATGGTAAGGTACTATTTTATCTGCTAAGCCATGATGAATTTGAGCCTTAAGTGTGGGTTTAGGAGTTGTTCCCAAGCCATCTAATTCAGGAGCAAAGAATTCTACCAAAACTGAAGCAGTTTCACGAACTCGCAAACAAAGATGGCCTCCCAAGGAAAACCCTAAAAGTCCAACTCTTGATGCTTGGATGCTTAGAAGAAGTCCAACTCTTGATGCTTGGATGCTTAGAAGAGTTTTAGCATGAGATATAGCATCTGCAATAGTCGCCTGCCAAGTATTGCGGTGAAGACCAATCTCGTTAAAGTCTGTAAACCCTGGTTTGGTACTTGTACTAGCAAAGTAGTCAGGAATTATGGCGACAAACCCTTTCTGAGAGAGAGCATCAGCATAAGCCCTGATTCCACTTCCCCAAGGCGAGATCGTTCCAAAAGTTCCATAGACAATTACAATTACTCCTCCATTAGGCGTTCCTGACGGAGCGAATAGTTCCGCTTGAATAGTTTTTCCACCGCTAATAAAGTTATCTGTGGTTGGCATGTGTTACGACATCTGGGGCAACATAACTATCAGTCGTGTCAGAGGGTAGACTGGAGCGTCTGCCCTTTACTGCAAATGTGAAGGTACTCGATTGATGTCAAAACTACTAAACTAACCCAACTCCATCCTCAATCCAGATAGCGACGCTTCCGCCATCTGCAAGAAAATCGCTCCAGCCATTCGAGTCAGTCCACAGCCCTTCTGCCTTATCGCCATAGAGATCGTAGTGATTGCGAACAACGAGAAACCCACCGCTCGTTAGCTTGATTGTGGCTAAATGATAGAAGCGTCTGTTGAAACGCCCCGTATTCATTCGAATCGACTTTACAGCCCCATAAGAAGTATTGATGACAACAGCCATCGCTCCCTTTGCGCCAGGAACAAATCCCATCCTGATCCATCCTGCGACATTCTTATCGGAATAATATCTTTCCTCTCCGAGAGCAAATTGTTTCCTAAGCTTTAGCAGTAGTTCGAGATAATCTTTGCCAGATTGCGTGGCATGATGCCAACGCCGACCGAGCTCATCCCAATCTTGAGAGCCATAATAATCTGGGAAAAAGAGACAAGGGTATCCATTTTGGCGTAGCAAGATAAATGCATAGGCTAAGGGTTTAAACCACTCTTCAACGTGGGATTCGTAAGCTCTACCTTCTTCGTAGTCGTGGTTTTCCACGAAAGTAACCGCAAGAGCTGGCTGTTCGGCCATTAGGGTGCCACTGTTAAGATCTCTAAGGTCGTATGCTTCGCCCTGTCTAGCGGCAGTGCCAAATTTAAAGCGGAGCGGGAAGTCAAATAGACAGACTTGTTGTGGGTACTCTCCATAGGCTGACACCCTGGTGATGTAGTTATGCAGCGGGCTGGTGTCTCCAGCGATATATTCTGCCACTGCAAATAGATTTTTGCCAGCTTTTGCTCGAATGTGTCCCAACCATTCTCGGATATAGTCAGCATTAATGTGTTTTACAGCATCTAGCCTTACACCGTCGAGGTTAAGCTCTTTGACGAACCATTGTCCCCAGAACTTCAATTCCTCCCGCACGTCGTAGCGGCCATAATCGATGTCACAGCCTGTTAGGTAATCGTAGTTCCCCTTTTCTAAAGAAACCCAGGATTCAAAACCTTTATTTTGAGGTATGTAATTCGGTTCGTTGAATAAGAATCTATAAATGTACTTATTCCCATCGTTAAATTCCTTGCCACCTTGACGAATGTTAGCCACGGTATCAACGCTGTCAAAATGCTTGGTTTCCCACTTAAACGTTGAGTGTGTACCTCTGCGTTCCGAATGTTCAAATTTGGTAAAAGCTTGGACCTCAATCAAGCCACTTTCATACCCTTCACCCCAGCGTTCTAAATTGCGATTCTCCATATCGACGCGGATGGCTTGCCAGAAACCATCCACTGCACCGCCCATTTTGTGGTTAAGAACAACATCCGCATAGACTTGAATATACTTGTTCGTACCATTACCATGCAGAGCATTGACTGCGTCTATGAGTTCCTGTTTACTGCCATACTTAGTGTTTCCACTGGTTTCGCCCGGCAGTTTGAATTCACCAAGGTCAAAGTGATCGTAAACATCATATCCAACGCTGTTGCTGCGATTGGATGCTGCTTTGTAAGCTGGGGGAATCCAGATTGCATCGACTCCGATATCTCTAAGCTGATTTGCCTCATCATTAAGAAACTTCCACAAGCTTTTGCTACTACCGCTAGTACTCGGGACACCTTTCTTCAGGAACCAGTGAAAGCCCTGAAACATTACTCCGTTGATGTTGTCTGACATAGTTCGAGCTCCTAGCTAAGTATCCACAATCGAGATGGTAATGGACTAAATGGCTGAAATTTATTAGGTTGTATCTAATAGCGAATAGAGCAATAGGTACAAATTGCCCCATTGATGCTCCAACACAAGCCCGAGAATGAAAAGCTGTAAAATCTGAAGAATAAGGTAGATACAACCGAGAAAATTGTAAGGCAAATTGCTTATTTGGGCAATACTCTGTTAATTGGGATGATAGCAGGCTTACCAGAATTCAGATCGTCGCGAACCTTGCTGCTTCTCTCCCTCATCGCTTGTCGATCGCTTAGGAAAGATGGAATTTTTACTCCACCATAGCCACTACGAGCCTAACAATCTAAAGAATATTGCCATTTTTAAACAGCGCGCGTGCCAATGCCAGCAATTCTCATTATGAAAGCATGAAAGCAAGCTGGTCAAACCGTTGATATAGGGCTATTGTTAATACCATCAGGATGATCATGATTCATTTAAGGCATGAGCTTTGAAGCAAATAGGCACGTTTGACACAATAGTAGGATTTTTCC
>CALRKB020000113.1:0-11787 GCA_943367755.1 Rhizobium sp. Q54
TGTGTGACTGCCTTTGCGTTGCTCTACCATGACGTTTTACATCTAAGCTAACACCTCTTTACCTTCTGACAGTAACCTTAGAAATGTGTAGCAGCTAAAGCCTCCCACTAAAGTGGGTAGTTTTGGACTAGCGCGCTGGGACAATAAACTGGAATAGGCCTCTCTGATTTATTTGGTGGGCTGGTTCATCATACCGATTTACAAGTATTTGTGCCTTAAGCTGCTCTAGGGATGATACGCCAAACACTGAACTGTAATAGAATTGCTTACTGTTGGACTTCAAAACTGTCTGTACCAAGTGAGTTTTACCAACCCCCCCATTTACCCTTGAGTGCTAAAACCTTGAGATTTTCGTCCTCCAGAAAATTAATCAGAATCTTTTGTGTATCTTTACGGTTGATTCCAGAGTTTTTGTTGTTTTCAACTATCATGCTCTCTACTCCCAAATACTTAAGGGCAAAATTAATCAGTTTGTTCATTTTTCAATATCTCGAGCAATTATTAACCTGGCAACCTGATATCTTAAAGGAGATACAGTCATTTCAAAGGTCGCCACCTAAAAAATGCAAGCTCAACTATTGTCGGGTTAATAAGTACGGCAGCATAAGCCTTTCCTAGATCTGATACCTGGCCCCCAGTCAGTGCACTCCAGTAATATCTTTAGTTATGAAATCCCAAGCTCTTTCTTAACATCTGCCAAAGACAAAGATGGTTCGGGTTCCTCTTCATCCTTGACCTTACGTAGTTCTAGTAGATCTTCGAGATCTTCCAATCTTTCTTGCAGCTCGACAAACTCCTCATAGGGCAAAACAACAAATTCAGGTTTCTCATTTTTAGTCAGGAACTGAGGATGCAATTGCGTCATTTCACTTTGCCTCATAGCTTATTTGTATACATCTCGACGATGTTTGACCCGATAAACGACTATACAATCTCGTTCGATAGACATCAAGCCCGAGTATAGCGATGCTTAACTCCGATTGGAAAATATTCCGAATCTCCGATACTAGCTAGCATAATTTGTGGAGTCTGGTATTCAGGCGGAACGTAGTTGGCGAATTCGCTATTCAGACGCAATAGCTGAGATTTGATGGATGCCGCGATCGCCTCTTGTTTCTCCTCACTCCCATCTACCCCAGGCGCGAGTTCGACTACAACCGATAACCAGCGATTTCTGTCGCTATCTTCCTTTACCTGTAGGACAAACTTACCCGTTACCCATTCCCGAATCGTGGGTTGCTCTAATCCCACCGTCACGTTTTCAGGGTAAATATTGGCTCCGAAATAGGAAACCGTAAAGTGCGATCGCCCAAATACATAAACGAATGGCAGAGGACGCACGCTGCGGCCAAAGGCATTCGGAACGAAATCGCCCAAATGCGCTCTCGGATCGAAGCCTCGTGCTACTAAGAAGGCCAGCATTTCCTCGTAACCAATCAAGCCGCCATTGTCGGCAATGTGGTAGCGCAATAAAGGAATGCCATTGTCGCCAGAGAATAACAGCGTACCCTCGTCGGTGGTCTCGAAGTAACGACTGCGCGGATCGTACTGCACCAGCGTAGGCAGCCGCGATTCGCCAAACAGCGCTCGCGCTGCGTCAGGATGTGCGGCCAAAAAACGCCGAATGCAAATGCTTAGGGGAGTTTCATTCCCCAACACGCCCGCATCCGCCGTGCCGTATAAAGAGGCTGAGTCATAGCAAGGATTGCTCGCCCCCATGCGATCGCCTACTAGACTGCGCCACTCCTCGCTGAATACTTCCCCCGCCATCACCAGTTTGATATGATATCGCGACCAATCCACACCTTGCTGCCTGCCACTATCGATCGCATCCTTGAGAAAAGGCGGATAGCCTAGCAATACTACCTGCTCGAAGCTTTCTCCCAGTTCGCGCACGACTCGAAATATTTCTTCTTTATGATTGCCTGGAGTAACGACGATCAGAGGATAACCTTTACTGGCAAGATATCGGCAGCAGTTTGTGGTGTACATGCCCCCCACCCACGTACCGAGTGCAAAGCAAATTACCGCAAGGGTGCTGCGCCGATCTGCCTCAAAACTATCGTGAAAAATTTGCTCGAACCGCTTGGCAATCTGCAACTCATCCGTCACAAAGCGCGGCCAAAAGCTGGGCTTACCCGTCGAGCCAGATGAGACAGCGATCGTATCGCAATTGACCAGTTTGCCGTCGTAGCAAAGATCCGATAACTGATAGCGTCGCAGGTAGTTATCCTTCGTAACTAAAGGCAGAGATGTAAATTGCTCGAAGCTCTGAATCTCTTTGGGATTGATGCCCTGTTCTGTCAAAAAAGCTTGATAAGCAGGTACCTCTATCGCTACTTTTTGAAACAATGCCAGTAATGCGTTCTCAGCATCAACACGCGCCAGCATTTCATCCAAAGAGGTGGAAAAAAAGGTTTGCAGTGCTGCCAGAGTTCGTTCTGATTGTGAGTGTTGCATGGCAGGCCTATTGTCCTAAGAATATTGTGGGTCAGACAAGGAATAACCTTAAACAATCCACTACTTGAGATAATGATGCCAATATCTCAACTTGCCAGTAGGAATTATATTGGAGTATACTGGCAAAAGTAAAATCCTTCATATTTTATTTAATCTCATACTACATATACATTACATAGGGGGGTAAATCTTAGCAATGACAAGTCAAGATCCTATTAAATTTGTAAGCCAAAGATTCGATCGCTTAGAAAGTCACTTCACATCCAAGATTTTTCCTTATTTCGAAGATAAGCATCCAACTCAAGTTGCAAATTGGCAAAGGCAACTGACCTCTATTAAAGAAGAGTTAACAAAGCGTCCGCAAACACGAATTGCACTGCTTGGTTCAACAGGAGCTGGTAAATCCACCCTAATTAATGCCCTGCTGGGGGAAAGCATACTGCCTACTTCATCAACAGGAGTCTGTACTGCTACTGTGACATCAGTGCAACATACTGAGGAGAAAATATATCGTGCAAAAATTACATTTCTCAAAATTGCAGACTGGGAAAAAGAATTAGATGACCTGAAAAAACTAACAGACAAGACTATCGAGGAAGATTCGCCAAATGAAGTAGGCGATGATGATTTTACAAAGGTTTTAAAGGAGCGAATGAAAGCCGTCTATGGCTTAAGTGAGTTACCAAAAGATATAACTTCTCTAAAATTGCCGGAGGATATTCTAGATTATATGGAGAATGGCAAGCCTCTAGTAATACAAGAGATTGATGTTAAAGAATTTAGAAAACAACTCAAAGACCACCTGATACCTAAAAAAGACCACCTGATACCTAAAGAGGAAGATAAAAGACATTATTGGCCGCTGATCAAGGGTGTTGAGGTCTTTGGCAATTTTGATACGCTCCGTAATGGAGCCATTATCGTCGATCTGCCAGGATTAAACGATCCAAATCAAGCTCGTCAGAAAGTTGCAGAGGACTATATCAAAGAAGCTTCATTTATTTGGGTTGTTTGCGAAATAAAGCGTAGTATGACAGCAGACATTGAAAATTCACTAATTGAGCAGCGCTTACTTACAAGATTATTACTCGAAGGTAGAGTAGATTCGCTTACTTTTATTGGTACGTCAGCGGATAACATCGGGGATGAATCACAAGCGATAGAGGATTTCAATCTTTCTGAGGATGCTACAACAATCGAAATAATTCGCGCAAGAAATAGATCCTTTATTGAGACGACTAATTCCAGTATGGCGAAAATCGCGAGTGAGATGAGTGAGGTGATACAGAAAGCTTCCGATGGCGAAAATTCTCTGCCAAAGCTCCGAGAAACACTATTGCAAACCAAGAAACTGCCGGTATCTTCTATAGGATACTTTAAGCCAAAAAAATATGGCTTCAATGATGAGAATGACACTGGTATACCAGATCTTATCAGCCATCTCAATGATATTTGCACGAGAAATAGTCCTCAAACCTATGCCAACAATTTAAACTTAGAAATAGACTTACTTAAGGAGGAACTACAGCTTTTTTTTCGCGCCCAGCTTGAGGAAGAAGTAGCAGAGCAATTTGACCGCTTAAGGGAAATATTAAATCAACTTTATTCGGATTTACAGGAACACCTCAATTCGATCAAAGTAGAAGCTATAAATAGCTTTATCGAACACCAAAGAGTTTTTGAGAGCGCACTCCAACAAGCAGAAAAAAAAGCTAAAAACCAACTAACACCGATCAGTGAAGGGTGGAGAAGTATGAATGTTAAAACTTTGAAAGCATGTGTAGATCGCGACGGTGAAAGCTTTACTTCATCTTCGAAAAAGGTCTTTTACCTTAACGACGATATTAAAAACTGTTTATTCGATCCACTTATGGGTTCCTGGAATGATTTCTTCGATCGAAATAAAACCGCATTTATACAATTAGGCGAGCAACTGGCAGAACATAGCGAGAGTTTTATGACAGAATTTAATTTTAAAGACAAGATGACCACCTCAGGTTCTAATGCTACCTTAGCAATTATTTCTGACAGTACTAATCTGATACGCAACAGGTTACAGGTGCGTGTAGGAGATGAAGAGAAACGTATCGATGGCAAGACTAAGGGAGTACGTCGCAATCTGGTGACTTCCATTCCTACCATCATTAAAGAAAAAATGTTAGTAGCCTACGGCAAGGCCAGCAGAGAAAGGGGAGACGGCATGAGGGATAGGATGGTTGACATTCTAAAAGAACATGCTGAGTCCAGTAGCAGTAAGATATTTAATAGCCTTGAAAGTCAAGAAAAGGGTGAAATATCAAGTAAATTAGAGGGTGAAATATCTGAACTAACAACTTATTTTATTGAACAATCAAAGATTTTAGTGAGAGATGTGTACAACCAGATTAAATTTATACTAGATAACATAGAAGATAATAGCGATATCTCCGATGAGGATATTGCGGCTATAACAGAAATAATGCAGAGTACAGAAACTCTATAGCCCGCTAATAATTTCTCAACATTGATACGCAAATCCGATCGCGCCAGCATTCCATCCAAAGACGTGGAGAAATCCGATCTGTCTCTACCCCACACAGAATCAGGAGTCTTCCCCCATTAAAGTGTAAGCGTATGGCGTAATGCCCTGTCCACCTGAGTCATTGGCAAACTGCCGATCGCCCGGGTTATCTGGGCGTCTGCTACTGTGGCAAGATTATCGGTCATAATCACAGAATCGCTCGATAAACCAGAACTTCTACCTGCCGTTGAGGATCGCAGAACAACTACACGGCTGGGGTGAGATGCGCGGAACATTTTGCTTGTAATCATTGCAACAATGGTTTGCGACACCCCAGTTTGCAGGTTGTCGGTTTGGACGATGAGTGCGGGGTGTAACTTTGCCGATCGCAAATCAGAGTTTGGGAATAGTACTAATACAACATCGCCGCGTTTATAGTTGGGATTTGGCTGCATCATAGTCATGATAGATATCTATTTTTGTGCTATCCCACTCCTCTCTAAAGGTATTGAGGCGATGCCGCAAATCGTCTAGATAGCAAGAAGATCCGCTTTATTCTTCAGCTTTCTCATAAGCTGCCACAATCCTCTGTACCAAAGGATGACGCACCACATCAGATTTATCAAACATGGCAAAAGCTATGCCATCAACATGCTGTAGAAGTTCTTTCGCCATCACTAAGCCCGATTTCTGCATTGGCGGTAGATCGATTTGGGTGATGTCTCCAGTCACCACCATGTGCGACTTGAAACCTAAGCGGGTTAGCACCATCTTCATCTGCGCTGGCGTCGTATTTTGGGCTTCATCGACGATGATAAATGCATTATTGAGCGTGCGACCGCGCATGTAGGCAAGGGGAGCGACCTCAATTATGCCGCGCTCCATCAATTGAGGGATTTTCTCGGCATCCATCAACTCATAGAGAGCATCATAGAGGGGACGTAGATAGGGGCTGATTTTTTGTTGGAGGTCGCCTGGCAGAAAGCCTAATTTTTCGCCTGCTTCCACGGCTGGCCGCGTCAAGATCAGGCGTTCTACCTCATTATTCTGAAGTGCTTTGACGGCTGCCACTGCCGCTAAGTAAGTTTTGCCCGTACCAGCAGGCCCTATGCCAAACGTCAGATCGTGCTTGGCAATCATCTGCACGTATTGCTTTTGCCGAAATGTACGCGGTTGGATAATCTCGCCGCGACGGGTACGGGTAATTGTGGGGCGATCGCTCCACTCCTCTATACGATTGGTATCGATCGCCTGTTTAGCTGTCAGAATATCCACAGAAGAGATGGCTCGATCCTGAGACCATAGCTGTTGTAGTCCATAGACTAGCTTCTGGCAGATATCAATCTGAGATTCAGTCCCGCTAATCATTAGCTCTTGACCGCGCAACACCAGTTTTGTCCCTGTCTGTTGGGCAATTAGCTTGAGATTCTCTTCCTGGCTACCCGCCAGCCGCATGGCGCTGCTGGGTGTGGGTAAAAGAATAATTGCGGGATTGCCCATATTGTGGTTGGCTAGCTAAATTTAGGACATATTTTAGGGACAACCACATAGGGATTGCCCCCCGCGCCGCGATCGCCCGGATTGGTTCAAGTTCTAGAAGGTGGCACTAGATTCTCGGCACCAGCAATCACCCGTGCTGAGGTAATCTTGTCTCCCAGTTTGAGTTTGCGCAATGTTTCTTCCCCTTCGGTGACATACCCAAATACTGTATAGTTCCCATCGATCAGGTTTAGACCCGCCGGCGTGAGGTCAGATTCAAATAGGTAGAGGAAAAATTGGGAAGAACCGCCGTTAGGCTCGTCGGTTGGATGCGCCATCGCCAATGTCCCATAGGTTGAAAAGGGTAGTACGGGTGTAACGCGATCTAAACCCACTTCGTTCAAAGGTTTACCGTAAACTGGTTCTTTTTTGCCAGGTACGCGGATTTCTATAGGCACAGTGCGAACTTTACCGGTTTTGCGATCGACATAACCATCAGCATCGCCAGGTGGATCGCCGGCTTGTAGAAAATAGTTATCATCGGCGCGGTTAAACACCAAGCCATTGTAGAAACCTTGCTGGACAAGATCGACAAATTGCCCAGCATTAACGGGTGCACTGAAGCCATCTAGCACGATCGTAAACGATCCCTTTTCGGTTTCCATTTCCACGATCGCCCTGCCTTTGAGCTGGGGTAGGTTCGCATACGCATCTGGCACCTGGAAGGGGAAGCTCTGTACCATTAGGCTCTCTAGCAAGCCAACGTAATCCAAAGACTTCTCGCTGAGGGGCTTAACACTGTTGCGATCCTTGGCGGCGATCGCTTCTTGTAATGGCACAAGGGTTTTGTTTAGATCTGCAAGGGCGGCGATCGCGGCTTCTTTTTGGGCAGGCGCAACACTGGCAAGAATCTTGTCGCTTTGTTGTGTCAGTGTCTGCACAATCTTATCCACCTCACTAGATATGCTACCCCAGCGCTTTAGGTTAGCCTGACGCGGTAATTTTTCCAGGTTTTCTTGGATGTCACGTATTTGGGTGTTATCAATTGGCAGGGCTTGCCGCAGCAAAATCCTGGCATCTTTAATTGCAGTTGTAGAGGGTAAAGCCGCAATCAACGACGCTTCACAGGGTTGTGTATAGGCCACCAAAGCCACAGATACGACAAAAGCTATCGCCATCGAAAATATGCCAGATAGCCGATTTATCAAAAAATTTTTGCTCACCATTGCATCCTAATTTAACTAGCTTGCTAATCCCAAAATAACATCGTAGGGATACCCACACTTTGATTTTAGTCCTGCACTAACTGAATTTCCCCGAAAAGATCGTAGCAATCAGCACTAGTAATTTTGACAGGGAGCAGATCGCCTAGCGACGCTCTACCTGTAGGATCGCTGACATAGACAAGCCCATCAACATCGGGGGCAAAACGCGGCGATCGCCCCACTAATTCACCTGTATCGGGGTTTTCCTGTTCGATCAGGACATCAACCACCTTACCTACTTCCATCTGGTTCTTTTTGAGGGAAATTTCCTGCTGTACGGACATGATGGCATCGCGTCTCGCCTGCATTACCTCTTCAGGAATCCGATCGCCTAGATCGAAGGCAGGAGTACCTTCCTCGGCGGAGAAGGTAAAAACACCCACATGATCGAATTCATGTCGCTGTACGAACTCTAACAAGTGCTGGAACTGTGCTTCCGTTTCACCTGGGAAGCCCACAATTAAAGTGGTGCGCATCACAGCATCAGGCATCGCGAGTTTAATTTGCTCGATAATTTTGTCGTTGACGCGACCCTGCCAGGGACGATTCATCGCTCGCAATACATCTGGGTGAGCATGTTGCAATGGTAGATCTAGGTATGGCAGTACGTTAGGCGTAGACTGCATCGCTTTCATGACTTTGGGGGTTAAACCAGTCGGGTAAGCATAGTGCATCCGAATCCATGGCACATCAACTTCGCCTAGGGCTTGAAGCAACTCCGCCAAGCGGGGCTGGCCGTAGATGTCCATGCCGTAATTTGTGGTGATTTGCGAGATCAGGATGATTTCCTTAACGCCCTCACTGGCAAGGCGATGGGCTTCAGTCACGATCGATTCAATCGAGCGCGATCGCTGATTACCGCGCAGGTGGGGAATAATGCAAAACGCACAGCGGTAGTCGCAGCCCTCCGCCACCCTTAAATAGGCAACTGACTGATTTGTAGTGCGGTAGCGCGGCACCGTATCATCGGCAATGTAAGTTGGCTCCGCCGATACCTCTTGCACCCGTTCGCCTGTTTCTGCCCGCTCGATCACGTCAACAATTTTGTGATAGTCGCCTGTGCCTATGATCGCCACAGCTTCAGGGATTTCATCTAGTAATGTCTGTTGGAAGTGTTGCGCCATACAGCCAGCAATCACGACGCGTTTGCCTGCTTCTGCCAGTTCTACTAAGGTTCTGACGGATTCCTCGCGGGCAGCTTCAATAAAACTACAGGTATTCACGATCACATAGTCAGCCAGATCTTCGTTATTATCGACGCCGTAACCTGCCTGCACCAGCAAGCCAAGCATATGTTCGGAATCGACACGATTTTTTTCACAACCCAGATGAGAGATCGCGATCGTGGGCTTGACCGTTTTGAGCATAGTCATTAACTTAAGTGATACTGGCGGAAATACTGAACTTTACTAGGTTAACACTACTCCAATTACAAATGTACGTCTCATCGGTAAAGCAGCTCAAGGTTACTGGTTCTACTCCAGTTTGTGTTTGACTAGTTTTCCAAAACCACGACCGTTGAGAGAGGAAGCACAGAGGAGGTTACGCAACCAGTTATCGTTTAGGGTGAAAGCCATTTAGGTTTTCGAAAGGTGACAGGGAATGAGATTCAATTGCTTGAACTTTACGAGAGTAGGGATGAAAGTTCCAGATCAGAGCCATTGCCCGTAAGCCTTGCTTCATCGCATGCTCGGTACCGTGAAAATAAAGACTATAATGACTGCAATACTTTTTATAGAAAAGCTCAGTAGGGTAGGCAATCACTATGGCTGCAGTAACCTATAAGTGGACAACCGATCGCTATCACCAAGTAGTTGAAGCTGGTTTTTTTGACGATCAGTCCATCGAATTATTGCAGGGAGAAATTGTGTTAATGGCTCCAGAAGGAACACCTCATACCTATTTCAGCGATCGCATTTCTAAGGTACTGCAAAGGCTATTAGGGGAGAGAGCCCAAATTCGGGAAAGTAGACTGATCGCACTGCCCAATAACTCCGAGCCAGAACCTGACATTGCTATAGTACAACCATTAGATACTATCTATCTCGATCATCATCCCTACTCAGAGAATATTTTTTTGATAATTGAATACTCCAATACAACTCTCAATAAAGACTTAGGTGCTAAGCAGATTAACTATACAGAGGCTTTGATTCTAGAGTATTGGGTAATAAATTTGAAGGATTTGCAATTAATAGTTTTCCGACATCCCACGGCTAATGGATATCAAACCAAAACAGTCTCAACCAGTGGTCCCATCTCTCCGCTTGCATTTCCAGAAATATCGATAGAGGTGCAACGGATGTTTAGCAGATGGTAAGGATGGGAAAGACGAGAAGTCGATCTAGAAGTAGCTAAGGCATTAGGGCTAAACGAATGAACGAATCAACAGATATCTCGCAGGATGCAAGGCAATATGCTCCAGCTACACAGCGCAATCGGGAACCGATTCTAGAGGTGCTGTTGCAAGTTTTACCGCCAACGGGAACTGTGTTGGAAATTTCCAGTGGCACAGGCGAACATGCAGTTTTTCTAGCACCACGGCTTCACCCTCGCAAATGGATTCCTTCCGACCCAAATCCGATCGCGATCACCAGCATTTCCTCATGGCGACAATATTGCCCTACGGATAATTTAGCCGAGCCGATCGCTCTGGATGCCAGCAAACCAATCTGGTCAATTGAACAGTACTCCAAGGTCGATTTGAGCCAAGATCCGATTGCCGCGATTGTCAACATCAATATGATTCACATTGCTCCCTGGGATGCCTGTCTGGGATTGATGGCAGGTGCAGGCAGGATTCTATCTCCGGGCGGCATTCTATACCTATACGGCCCCTTTAAACGGGGCGGTGTCCATACGGCACCCAGTAATGCTGAATTCGATCTGAGCTTGCGGCAACAAAATCCAGCATGGGGCGTGCGAGATCTCGATGATGTGGTAGCGATTGCCCAAGGTCAAAATCTCGCGCATATTAAAACCTATGCGATGCCAGCCAATAATCTCTCAGTCGTATTTCAGGCGTAATTGCGCTTTAAAGTTATGATGTTCAGGAAGCAATTAGGAGTGTCACCATGGCTAATATTTGGACATCTGCCGAACATGCATTGAACTATCTGGGCATGGCAGATACGATTCCCCATCGCACTGAAGGTGAAGGTGTGCTGTTGGAGCATGTGCCTAAAACAGTAAAGCGAATCCTGGACTTAGGCACTGGCAGTGGTCGGTTACTGACATTGCTGAAAATTGATCGCCCCCACGCTCAAAGTATCGCGTTGGATTTTTCACCCACAATGTTAGAAGCAGCGAGAACTCAGTTCGCTGATGATGATTCCGTGCAAGTAATTGCGCATAACCTGGACGATTCTCTACCCAACCTGGGCAGATTTGATGCTGTGGTTTCTAGTTTTGCCATTCACCATCTCACCCACGCACGGAAGCGATCGCTCTACACGGAAATATTTGATTGCTTGTCACCGGGTGGGATCTTCTGCAATCTCGAACATGTGGCCTCACCAAACGCAAAGGTACACGAACAGTTTCGCGTGGCGATCGGCATTAGCCAACATCCTGAAGATCCATCGAACATTCTGCTGGATGTGGAAACACAGTTGCAATGGTTGCGAGAAATTGGCTTTGATGATGTGGATTGTTACTGGAAATGGTTAGAGTTGGCCCTGATGATTGGCATAAAACCAATTTTGTAAGCAGATATCAGGCGATCGCTTTCACGAACACGATCGCTAGCGCCCTTGCGCAGATGGGCTAATAGTCAGCCTATAGTTACCTTTATCCTCAGGGCTGAAGGAATTTACGAGTTATGAGTTTGTATAAGGTTCGCGATCGCACTCTGTCAGCTAACTCTCTCTAGCAGTATTTCATTAATAACTGTTTGATAGCCAATGCCCCTTTTTTGGGCTTCTTCCTTCGCCCAGGCTAGTGCAGGGTCACATCTAAACATTAGGGTTAACAAGTGTGTTCAAATCGGCGAAGGTGTATAAAGTAGGAGGTGCTTTATGCAGAAGAAATATATCGTCCGATTGACAGAAGAAGAGCGTTGCGAGCTTCGAGAAGTCATTAAAA
>CALRKB020000114.1:0-11685 GCA_943367755.1 Rhizobium sp. Q54
TTCAGGCTGTTGGTTCCCTGGGGTAAATAGGCACGCTACACTGTTGTATTTGCCTAGATCTATTGCCAGAATTTTCATGCTATCCTCCTTGTTGTGAGAGGGTTTAGTTTGCTTTCTCCACTCTCTCACGGCTTGCATAGATTCTTTAGCTGGATTAATTGCCAAAATCAGAGCATAGTAGTACTGTTTGACAATAGTAACGTTGCACAGTATTATTGTGATTGTAACCTTCAAGTCTGACGAGACAAGGCTTATCTTTGATGGCTATACATCTCGCTATTATCCACCTGATATCCAAAGAATCGCTTTACGTAAACTTCTCCTGCTTGATGCAGCAACATCAGTTAATGACTTGCGCGTTCCCCCTGGAAATCGATTAGAGAAATTGGTTGGCGATCGCAAGGGGCAACATAGTATCCGCATCAATGATCAGTGGCGAATTTGCTTTGTCTGGACAGATGAGAACAATGCGGATCAAGTTGAAATTGTAGACTATCATTGAGAACAAAGTATGGACAGTAATCATCCGCTAAATATTCATCCTGGCGAAATTCTGCGTCTAGAATTTTTGGAGCCACTGGAAATTACTCCCTATCGGTTAAGCAAAGATATTGATGTAGCTCAGACACGAATTAGCGAAATTTTGTCTGAGAAGCGCAGCATTACAGCAGACACAGCTCTGCGTTTGTCAAGATATTTTGGTAATAGTGCTCAGTTCTGGCTGAACTTACAGACACAGTACGATTTACGTCAAGCTCAGGAACAAAATAAAGAAATTTATAGTCGCATTCCTGTGGTTCAGCTTGCTCATTTAGCTTAGCTGAATGAGCAAGCTAAGCAGGGCTTGCAGTGGATAGCCTCAATACAATGGTGTTGACTCGAAGACCCTTGCCACCGCTGAAGCCTAAGACGTTATACCGAACCGATACGCCCGTTAAGTTTATCTATTTTTAGCCAAGATTAGGTAAGCAAAAACGATAGGCTTCATTGAGATTTAGAACACGCCCGGCAAGTGGCAAAGCGATCGCTAATTGCTTCAAGGGTGAAAATCCCAAATAACCATGGTAGGTGCCCCCTAGGTGCATTAAGCGAAAAGTCTAGTTCTTCAAATTGCTTCCAATGATGAGATAACTGTAAAATGTTGTAAGTGCGCCAGCCAACGCGATCGCCAAATAAACCCCACGCCTCACCTTTATCCCAACGACTGCGATCGCACTTTTGCCAAATCTGTTGTTGGATGCTAAAACCAAAATTGCCATAACTATATTTGCGCCATAGTCGATCCATAATTGCCAGATCTTCACAAGGAAATTCCTGAATATCTTGCTCCTTCAATTGATACACCAGGTTTCGATATGGTGTCTTGCCAGATGCTTTGAGCATCAGGTCTTTAGTGATGCGATCGGCTGCTTGCCATTGTTTCTGTCTGAGTAAGTCTTTCAAAGGCGTATAGTTAACTCTAGTAGAAGAGAACAGTTGTAAGGCCAGTTTAGCTCTAGGTTGCGGTTGCGTGCGCAAAATATCGTAGGCAGCCCACTGCACCTGTTCTGAGCGATCGCGTAAGGCGCGAATTACCAGATCTAATCCCCTTTGACCGTGCTGCATGGCCTCTGTCAAAGCAGCGATGCGATAGTCAATCTCATCGGTTTGCAGCCGCCGTCTAACTCCATCGAGTCCTCCCAACACAAAGCCTGTAGAGGGAATATTTGTCTGTCCGCCAAGGACAAGATCAGAGGGTTGAGGGCGATTCCCTGCGGGATGCGTACCGTCGCGATCGTGCTCGCTCATGGGGATGGATTCCTCCCTGATTTTTTCAGAATCTCTCTTGCCATTGCCAAATAGTCTTGAGTATCATTCAATCTGTCTTGATTTTGACCTGGTTTCACTTCCAGCGGGATAGCTTCAGGTATAACATCGATAGTCGGGGCTGATTCCCAACCTTTCGCTACTTCTGTGCCGCCAAGCAGTTGGGAGCGACCAGGACCAATCATTCTCGGTGTATAGAGTAAGTAGATAATGCGATCGCCGCTCTCCCAAGCAATATCAGCGGGGACAATTTGCAGGCGTTCTTTACGTTCAAATACAATCGGTAGCAAGTTCCCGGAGTTGTAGAGATTGTTAAACTGCGACAGTTGCAGATCGCTCTCCTCGGTGAGCGTTACCTCTCCCAAGCGGATTTCTTGTAAGCTCACATACTGATTCCAAGCTTTGATCGGCACCCTATTTCCAAATGCCTGTTGAATATCTTGATGGTTGCTATCCTCTTTTACGTAGACAGCGAAAACTTTGGGTGGGCGAAATTCTTCCATTGCTCTCTGTGCCAGCACCAGATTCACATCGGTATTGATCGTTAAAGCGATAAAAGTACCCACGCTGTCAAGCCCTGCTTCGGCTAAAGCTCTCATATCCAAACCATTACTGACAAATGCAGGGATATCCAGCGCGATCGCCTGCTTACAAGATTCCGCACTAGTATCAACCAGCGTGACTCTCTGGCCATTACTCTGAAATAAACGTGCCACCAGTAAGCCCAGGGCATTGCCACCCACAATGACGATGCCAGACGCTTCCGCCGCACTTAATCCTAGTAATTTAGCTACCCACTTCGCAGTTAAGCCCTGGAGAAATACGGTCATGGCAATCGTTAAAAATACGAGCGCCTTAATCGAGTCCCCACCATTGACCCCGCGATCGGTCAGCACGATCGCAAATAGAGAGGCTACCGATGCTGCCACAATGCCCCTAGGGCCGCACCAGGCGATAAACGCCTTTTGTCTCCAGGTAAAGCTGCTATTCCAGGTACAGATGATGATATTTAACGGTCGCACGATCGCCATCATCACCAAAACAGTTTGCACCCCACCCCATCCCAGGACAAAAATACTGGGAATGGAGAGATTAGCGGCCAGTAATACAAATAGGACAGATACCGTGAGTACGGTGAGTTGGCCTTTGAATTTGAGCAGGAGTCGCTGATCGGGGACGGATGAGGCTCTCACCACAATTCCCGCCAAAACGGCCGTTAGCAGCCCCGACTCGCTCTGAATTGACTGTGCCAAGCCAAATAAACCCAGCACCGCCGCCACTACTACCGAACTTTTAAGATCGTCAGCTAAAAACTGCGATCGCTTCAGAAACCAACTCAACCACCAACCACCAACCGCACCAATGCCGCCACCAATGCTCAGTCTCACTAATAAATCCAGCACAATTTCGGAGGCACTGGCGTCGCTTTTGAGCACTACATCTAGCACTACCACCGCCAAGATCGCACCCAGGGCATCAATTAATACCCCTTCCCCCTCCAGGATCGTCGCAACGCGGCGATCGACCCCGACCTCCTTGAGCAGCGGGTTGATCACCGTGGGCCCAGTTACCACTACTAAGGAAGCGTATAAAAAGGCAATTTGCCACGGAAATTCTGCCAGCCAGTGGGCAGCGATCGCGCCACCAATTAACGTGATCAGCGCCCCAATCGTGACGAGATTGCGCAAACTAGCCGAAACTTTATTCAAGTCACTGAGTTGGAGATTAAGCCCGCCCTCAAACAAGATGAGTGCTACAGACAGCGACACGATTACTTCTAACCCCGTCCCCAAGTCGCGGGGTTGCAGAATACCTAGACCATTACCCCCAAGGGTTACACCAAAGATCAGCAAAAATACAATGCTAGGCACCCTAATATAGTTAGCCACCACCTGAGCCGTGACTCCGGCAACAATGGCAGTAATCATTAAAACTGTGAGTGCAAAAGACCCTTCCATTAGGCTCCACAGCAGTTGTAAACGTTAGGCACGGGCTTTACTAGATACCCAGCTTAAAGCTTACCCTCAAAGATTAATTGTGCGTTAATTGCGTCAATAAGCGAACGAGTTGATCTATGGCCTATTGGCAAGTTCAGTGGCAATAAACTCCAGCAAGATCTGTTGGTGCGGTGCGGCTAGAGGTCGAACTTGCTGGGCGATCGCCGAATAGCATTCCCCTTTCTGAATATCCTCGGGTGAGACTAAAGCCATATCCCAGCCTTCGTTTAACTTTAGGGCATTGATATCAACAGTTAGTTCGCCACAGTATACGTACCGCACTATACCTGGGAGTGGATACGTGCCAAATAATTTTACGACTAGTGGTGCATAGCAAATTTCTTCTACGAGTTCTCGCCGCAACCCCTGCTCGGGAGTTTCTCCTATCTCTAAATGTCCGCCAAATAAAGCCCAGGTGCCAGGATGAACGATCCCTGGAATATCATCGCGCAATTGCAGCAGAAATTTTCCCTGACGATAGAGAATGGCGATCGCTACAGCTCTAGTTGGAAGATTGGCATTAGTATTGGCAGTAGTTATGTTCAAGGTTGAGTTTATGTAGCATTGACTACTTTATGATTTTGTTAATAAACGATAATAATTTAAATTAAGAAATAATCTACTTTACATAAAACGTGCCGATTACCTTTAAAAGGACTGTAGAGAAAGTTGGTCTAGGTGCAACGTTTCTGAAGCTAGACAATGGATTGACACTAATTCATCAAGAAATTCCCGCTACGTCGGTTGTTAGTGTCGATGTGTGGGTACAAGCAGGAACTATGACTGAGCCAGAAGAATGCTCAGGCATCGCTCACTTTCTAGAGCACATGATTTTTAAGGGTACTGAGAATATCCTACCAGGTGAATTTGATTGGTTAATTGAGTTGCAGGGTGGCGTTGCCAATGCTGCTACCAGTCATGACTATGCCCACTATACATTTACCACCGCACCAGATAGCTTTGGGGCCACACTGCCCTACCTAGCGGAAATGTTGCTAGATGCCAGTATTCCTGACGATGAATTTGAGCAAGAGCGGCTAGTTGTTTTAGAAGAGATGCGCCAATCCCACGATGACCCTGACTGGCTAGCCTTCCAAAATCTGATGCAAACCGCCTATGGCAACCATCCTTACAAGCGTTCGATCCTCGGCTCAGAAGAAGTAATCCTCAGTCTAACTCCCGACCAAATGCGCCGCTTTCATCGCAGTCACTATCGTCCCAATTTAATGACTGTTGTGGTAGTAGGCGCGATCGCGCAGCAAGAAGCGATCGATGTAGTTTCAGAGGCTTTTGCTTGCAGCAGTGCATTTAGATCGCATAGCTCATCACATAGCAACGCAGAGTTGGGCGGTATCAGATCGGCAGCTTTACCAACCCTATCAAGCATCTGTCGTCACCTGGATTGCCTCCCACGCTTGAAACACAGTCGCATGACTATGGCATGGATGGGTCCCTGCGTCGATCGGCTGGAAGATGCCCTCCAACTTGAGTTGGTTTCGACGATCCTGGCAGAAGGCCGTACCTCTCGCCTAGTCAAAGAGCTGCGCGAAGATTTGGGCTGGGTACATGACATTTGTAGCGGTTTCACTTTGCAAAGGGAACCTGGGCTCTTCACAGTCGGTGCTTATCTTGATGCCCATTACCTGGAACCAGTGGAGCATAAAATATTAGAGCAGATTCATCAAATCACAACTACGCCGGTCTCAGCTTCAGAACTACAACGTGCCAAACGTTCTCTCTGTAATAGCTTTGCCTTTGCCGTTGAGTCTCCAGATCAACTTGCTAGCTTTTTGGGCTATCATGGCTTACTTGGTTGTCAAGGTCTATGCTCTGATTGGCCCGATCTCTATGCCAGCACAATCGAAAAAGTGCAACCGCAGGATTTGCTAAAGCTAGCGCAAAAGTACTTATCGCCTGAGAAATATGCGATCGCTTCCTTAGTTCCAGCAATATGAATATACGAGCGATCGCACCCGATCTTACCCTGACAGGCTTACTAGCCGTAACTTGCGATTAATTTATCCATTCCACCTTGAGGATCTTAGTGCCTACATTAATGCAGCGTCAAAATTATCGTACCGTCCTTGCCAATGGCATTGTGGTGTTAGTAGTAGAGAATCCAACTGCTGACATTGTGGCTACACGCTGTTTCTTTCGTGGCGGCACCAGTCTGGAATTGCAGCACAATGCTGGTATTTCGCATCTCGTTTCTTCCTTGATCGCTAAAGGTACGGTAAATTTTTCATCTCAAGAGATCGCCGAACAGGTGGAATCGATCGGGGCCTCTTTAGGATCTGAAGCAGCAGCAGACTACTTTTTACTTAGCTTTAAAACGATTGGTGCTGACTTTGCCGAGATTCTACACTTAGCTGCGGAAATTTTGCGATCGCCCACATTTCCTGATAGTGAGCTAGAACTGGAGCGTCGTCTTACCTTGCAAGCGATCGCCTCACAACAGGAACGTCCATTTTCACTAGCCTACGACCAATTGCAGCCGATGATCTATGGCAAGCATCCCTACGGATTTCCTGGCATGGGTACAGCAGCAACTGTTAGCAGTCTTAGCCGTTCAGATCTCGTGCAGTTTCACCAAACCCAGTTCCGACCGGATGCGATGGTAATTAGCATTGCCGGTCGTATTAGTGCGGAGGTAGCCCTGTCTGAGATCGAACAAGTATTTGGTGACTGGCAGATTCCCGACGCGCCATTACCCAAAGTGCATAGTGAAGCACAGTTCAGTCCCAAGATCGTATCCACCGCTCAGGATACGCAGCAGGCGATCGTGATGTTAGGATATCCTGCCCCTGCTGTAACTTCTGCGGATTATGCTGCCCTCAAGCTAATTGCGACATATTTGGGAAATGGTTTGTCTAGTCGCCTATTCGTGGAGTTAAGGGAAAAGCGCGGTCTAGCCTATGAGGTTTCCGCTTTTTATCCAACGCGGCTCGATCTATCGCAGTTTGTTGCTTATATGGGCACAGCACCACAAAATACGCAATTGGCTTTAGATAGCCTGCGCGCTGAGTGCGATCGCCTGATTCATACAACCTTGCAACCAGATGAGTTGCAGACGGCGAAAAGTAAGCTGCTAGGACAATATGCTCTGGGTAAGCAGACTAATGGCCAGATTGCACAGGTATTCGGCTGGTATGAAACCATTGGTTTAGGCATGGACTTCGATCGCGAATTTGCCACAGCGATCAAAGCCGTAACCGTAGAAGATATTCAAAGCGTGGCAAGCACCTACTTATCAACTCCGGCGATCTCTCTAGTTGGCCCTGCCAGTGCTTTGGCCATTAAGGCGTAGTTTTATTGTCCAGAGTTCAGTATTTGAGGCAAGAGCGCGTTAAACAATTCTAAGCAATGGGTGGAGATAGATAGATACGCTCAGCTTGAATGACTGTGTGTGATTGCCATCTCGGATCGAGATTAGGGTAGTCAATGCGATAGTGAGCGCCCCGACTCTCAGTGCGAAATAGGGCGGACTTAACCAATAGATAGGCAAAATCGATCAGGTTACGTGTTTCTACCCAGAGGCGATCACGATGCCTTTTTTGCATGATTGACTGTTGCCAAGCTTGAATTTGTGATAGAGCTAACTCTAACTCAGCCCCACTACGACAAATGCCTGCTGCTTGCCAGGTTAGTTCTTGCAATGCAGATTTAAGCATTTGCAAATTTGCACTCTCCGTTGCATTTGCAGGAAGAGTGTTCTCGAATGATTGCCATTGAACAATCTCTATTTCTGGTGGGGTGGTTTCCTGCGCCAATAAATTGTGGACGCTCTCCGCCAATCGCGCACCAAACACAAAGCACTCCAACAGGGAATTGCTAGCCAGACGGTTGGCACCGTGTACACCTGTGCTGGCTGTTTCGCCCACCGCATACAGTCCAGGGATGGAAGTCGCACCATAGGTATCAGTGACGATGCCGCCCATGCAATAGTGAGCGGCGGGCGTTACGGGGATGGGGGTCGAAAAAATATCAATCTGCCACCTTTGACAGATCCTCATAATATTGGGGAACCGTCGCGCGATTGTCTCGGGGGCGATCGCTTTGAGATCTAAAAACACGGTCGAATCGCCGTTTTTTGCCAGATGTGTAAATACGGCGCGGCTGACAATATCGCGGGGCGCAAGTTCACCTCTAGGGTCGTAGGCAAATAAAAATCGCTCGCCCTTAGCGTCCACCAGGTATGCTCCCTCACCCCGCACCGCTTCACTAATCAGAAATCGTGGTGCGCCCTCAACGGCTAGAGCTGTGGGGTGAAACTGCACAAACTCCATATCCCGAATTGTGGCACCTGCTCGCCAAGCGATCGCTACACCATCACCAGTACTAGTTGGGGGGTTGGTAGTTTGGGCGAAGACCTGAGCGCCACCACCAGTTGCTAGGATGACGACAGGTGCGATCAGGCACTCTAGGCAGTTTTCTGGGATGCTCTCTGGGAATTGCTCTGGGAATTTCTCCGGCAACTTTTCTAGCGAAGTCTTGGGTAGGGATATACAAAAAACCCCAGCGCACCTACCTTCTCGATCGAGGTAGAGATCTAGGGCTAGGGTAGAATCAAAAATGTGAATATTTGGTTGTGCCAATACTTGCGATGCCAGCGTACTCACCAAAGCTCTGCCTGTAGCATCGGCGGCGTGTAGTACCCTACGACGCGAATGCGCAGCTTCTAGGGTAACTGCTAGCAAATTTCCGTAGCGATCGAAGTCAACACCAAGATCCAGTAGATTTTCGATTTGCGTTTTCGCCGAGGTGACGAGAATTTCGACGGCATCAGTCTCGCATAGACCAGCACCAGCCTTAAGAGTGTCATCTGCATGGAGGCCAGGAGAATCATCCTCCCCAACAACTGCGGCAATCCCACCCTGTGCCCAATCACTCGCTGATACAGACAAAATATCTTTAGCAACAAGAGCAACTTGGATCTGTCTGTAGGTAATGGAACTACCAGATTGGTTAGTGGCAAGAGAAAGTGCTGTGTACAGTCCGGCAGCGCCTGCACCTACCACTACAGCATCAAATTTTTTTGCGGTCACGCTTTATATAAATTACTGGGGAAGCGCTGTCGTGCTAGGGAGATTTTGAGGGGTTAAAACCCCTCAAAAAGTGACCCATATCAACATTGTCATATCTGTCAATTAGAAATCGATGTATTACTATAGCAAACCTAGATCGTTGGCGATCTTTAGGTCTTTGGGAACCAAATGCTCTGCGGGTATTCGTTTCCCAAACTAATAGGATCGCTATAGAACAGATTGCTAAAGGCGATACGTAGCGTTATTGATGCGTTCGCGTTGCATGGAATTATCTGGCTTGAACAAGGCAAAACGATCAGCATTACTCCTAATCTTGTCCTGTTGATCTGCGGTTAAGCCTTTGATGGCTAGCACTTCATCTAAGGAGTTGTAGGGAGCATTTTCGATAATTATGCGTCCAAGCGTGGGGTACATGCCTGGAACTTGACGGAACTGATAAATATTGGCATTGTTTAGATCGATCTTGCTGCTGTCAGCCTTGATGTAGCTGGTATCGGGTAAATCAGCAGCAAGAGCATAGTCAAAATTGTTAATGCCTAAGAATCCAGCGACAAAAATCACCGCGATCGCTGCTGTCGCAAATAATAAGCGGGCTAAAGCTTTCATCATCGTATTTCTCAAATCAAGTCTAGAAATTTAGTTTATGAAAAGAATCCTGACTTTAGAGATTACCAGAAAAAGGTAGGGCAAAAATCAGGAGTTTGCACTGTTAGGCAATCAAATTGGCTATCGGTAGCCAGGTTTTCGCTAGGTACTTCACGCGAAAACATTCTAAGCTAGTAGTACACAAACCATGTCATTGATTGGGTTATGGCGATTGACAACTGCGATAAATTGTTAGATCTAGCAATCAAAATTGCCAAACAGGCTCATGAAGGTATTGTCAATGTAACGCACAACCTTGACATTAGCCGCATTCCACAACCTACAGCTAAGGATATAGAGCGCTTGAGAAAATATAAAACATCACTTCAGCGCCTCAACGAGGCTTTAGGTAATTATTTTTAACCCCCACCCACAATGGTAACGATCTCAAGGCGATCGCCGTCTTTGAGTATAGTATCGTCCCAAAACTGTCGATGCAGGATTTCTCCATTATATTCCACCGCCACTAAACGTGGGTTTAGGCCCAAGAAACTCAGTAGTTTGGGCATATTCATGTTTTGCTCGCAAGTTTTGCCGTTGCCATTAACCTGTAAGGTAATCATTGCCAATTAAAAGCCTAATCAAACGGCTAATACGATCTGATTATAAATTCTAAACTAATCAGCCCTAAATAAAACACCTAGCAGCGGCCTGCTAGGTATCCAAAAGAGGTAAAAATGATTATTCATAGATTAGCTGAGTAGCTCCCATATCGGCATCACCTGCCTGAAGCACAAATGTCTCACCCATAAGGTCAGAGAGAAATCGCCTGACACGTTAACCGCATGGGTGAAGTAATACATAGGTCATTTTGGTTATCTTAATTACATCAAGTAGAACTTGCTTGACTGAAAGTGAAATAGTAAAAGGGAATCAACAACACCTGCAGGGAATTGCGGGTGTTTTTTTATGTGTGATCGCCACGGAAGGTATGCTGGTATGAACCAATTTTTTATATCGCGATCGCAATCTATCCTGGTGGGCGATCGCTTAATGGAGCAGTAACCAAGGTTACCAATCGGCGTTAGAGTCAAATTAGAATTAAGTCACGGTTGATTTGATAGATTTGTTCGTTGTGGTTTCTGTATCTGAGAGTAACTCGCCCGATCTGATGAAAAAAGTAGAGTCCTATTACAATCGCGAAGGCAGTGCCTATCTGATCGAGCTGAAATTGAACGATCTGCGCCAACTATTTAATTCGTTCGATCCCTCACCGCTTCTAGAAAAAGACCTCGACGACAAAGTGGAAACCTATATCGTTCAGTCGGCGCGCGAGTTCTCGCTCAAGACTTCTTTAAAACTGGTGTTTTACTTGCCCAATCAGGTACAGGAAGAAGCAAAACAGATCGTACCAGAGGCCATCCACCACTATTTCGACTATCGCAGGCAGACTACAGATAAGGAATTGCGATCCATCCTGCGCGAAGGACGCACTGCTCTGATCGTCGGTCTATTATTCTTATTTTTCTGCATCAGTGTCAGCGAGTTAATCGGCTTGCTGAATCACAAAACGTTAGTTGACATTTTCAAAGAAGGGCTGCTGATCATCGGCTGGGTAGCCATGTGGCGACCGCTGGAAATATTTCTATATGACTGGTGGCCTATCTATTACAATCGAAATATTTTTGAAAAACTCAGCCATATCGACATAGAGATTCGTTGCCTAGAGAGCAAATGACTGCAATTCCACCCAATTGATGCTTTATGCGCGGCTACGCAGATCGCTCTCCTTCCAGTTGGTTAAGAAAAGTAGAGATATAGTGACACTTAGTAGCAAAGTCAGTAAGATGGTGGAAGATTGGGATAGTTATATTACTATGGGTAAGCCACACATCGCCATCAGAATTCCCCCCTCCCTCTTCACAGAACTCAACCAGCACATCGAGACGCTGGCACGTCCAAGACTGAGGTGGTCGTCAGCACGATCGCCACTTATTTGGGCTGGGCTGAGGCTGTGCCGTTGAGTCAGAGGGTGGCTGAGTTATAAAGAAGAGTTACTGAACTTGAGGCAGACAGATATAGGAATTAGCAGCTCATGAAACAAACTAGGCGCATTGTATTAACGGGATTCATGGCGATGATTTTTGCCCGTTTATTCCCAGAATTATCGGTTCGGGGTCAGGAAAGCGAATCTGTTGACATCCAGTGGCGCGTACCGAGGGAGCAAGTTAGAACAGTTCGCGAGCAATTGA
>CALRKB020000115.1:0-11482 GCA_943367755.1 Rhizobium sp. Q54
ATAACTGTTTCGAGCGCTTGGAATACCTCTCCTGGTTCAATCTCGGCAGAGGTCAAGGTAAACTCTTTTAGTTGCATAAGCTTGGCAAGCAGATTAGCGCGACAATAGCTAATTTACCAACTCCCTGGCTTAACCGAACAGTATTGGGACTGGTTCCCGCTTTACGACTCATTTCAACGAATTTTGTAATCCCTGCGATCGCACTCAAATCAGGAAAAATGGGACTGGTTTCTACCTGAATATATTCACCGTCTCGCAATACGTTTATTTGCAGCTTGCGATCGCCATAACACCATAGCTCAGGTACTTTTAAAGCTTCGTAAGCGCTGAGCTGAGTTTTGGAAGTGACATCAATTTCGATTGCTAGATCCGATGGTGGATCGATGGTTAATCTGCTACCACTTCTCGATGGGGGGTGTGTACAGAGTTAATCGCTTGGCGCAAAGTCATCTCCCTCTTTTTCTCATGATGGCTGACATAATCTTAAAAAAGCCGAACGCACCATTTAAAATACCTGTTGTTTTCACTCCACCCATCATCGCTCCCATAATACCAAGTGAAGAGGTATCGGCTCCGGTCAGGTATAGGTTTTTAATCAGTGTTCTAGACCCGATCCAGGGTTGATCCAGTCGTTCAGGGATGCAGGGAATGCCGTAGATAGCACCGCGATCGCTAGCATCAAAGTGTTCCACCGTCAGTGGTGTCGAGAGTTCGGCATACTCAACTAGATTCTGAAAACCAGGATAATGCTTCTCCACTAACTGAATCAGGGATTGGGTAATTTGAGTTTTCAGTTCAGAGTAATCGCTACCCCTGCGTCGCCAAGGTTGCTCCCGCCACTGCGAGAAGAAATCATAGTCAACATGAGCAATAATTTCAGCCGTATGTCCCTGAGCCAATGGATCTTTGAGCGATGGAAACGAGAGATAACAAAATTTGGGTAAGCTATCTGAGGGGATGGGCGGATCTTGGGCGATCGCATCGTGGTCATAGGTTGTGTAAATCCAGTAATTCTCACCCCGAAATCCCATTTTTTTCGGACTCTCTTTTAATCCTAAGTACACCGTCAACATACTGTTGCCTTTCGGAAAAGCCTGAATTTTCTGGCGTTCAGCCAGCGGGTAGCTGGGTGGAATCAGCTTCAGATAAGTATTGAAGGCTCCGGCATCAGACACCACAATCGGAGCAAAATAGGTTTCCAGATCCGCATTGGGATGGGCTGTGTTTTGGGCTTTCACGCCCACTGCCACCCCTGATTCCAGCAAGATTTCTGTGACTCGACGTTGGGTGATGACAGCACCACCCGCCTGTTCAATTACGGGAATTATGGTTTGCGCGATCGCCTTCGATCCACCCACAGGGTACCATCCCCCTCGGAAATAATGGGTCACAATCACACCATGAATGCCAAAACAACTTTGGGATGGTGGTAAGCCATAATCTCCCCACTGGGATGCCAGTAAAGCCTTAAGACGGGCATCTTGAAAATTTCTATCCAAATAGTGCTGAGTGGTTTGTTTGGCAATGGCACCGAAATAGCGAATCATCCATCTGAAAAATGGATGTAGCCATACCGGAAATAGCTCCAGCATCGTATGCGCCCCAAACCAAAATGCTGCTTTCTGGACATCGCTAAAATACCGCCGGATCGCTGCCCGTTCGTGCGGAAATTGTTGGATCAAATCGGCTTGAAAGCGATCGGGTTCAGAGTAAACCTCAAAGGTGAAGTCTGGGTAGACAAATTTCTCAAACGGGTCAGGCATCTTCTGCCAGTGCAAATTGCCATTAGTGAGATAGTCAAACACCGCTTTTCCAGTGTGTCCTTCGCCCATATCCCCGACATAGTGCAGCCCCACATCCCAATGAAATTTCCCTTTGCGTTCAAAGGTATGGGTGAACCCTCCAGCGGTGAAATGCTGTTCTAGCACTAAAACGCTTTTGTGATAAAGCTTAGATAGCAGTGCGGCAACGGTCAATCCACCGATCCCAGAGCCTATCACAATTGCATCAAATGTCTGCTGTCGAGTTGTCGTAACCATAGTTCCTCCTCCAAAAGAATGTAGATGTTGTCACTGTCAACTTCAGGATAAAACAATATGTTGTCAACGTCAACATCATGAGCTAAAATTTTGCAAATACTCTCTAGCAAAAGATTTTTGGCATTAGTGGCAAAGAACACCTATCACCACGGAGAATTACGGCAAAGCCTTATTGATGCAGCAATCACTCTCATCAGTGAAGAAGGGATCGGCGATTTATCACTGCGTCAGGTGGCTCGCCGAGTTGGGGTCTCTCACAATGCCCCTTATCGCCACTTTGAAGATAAAGAAGCCTTATTGGCAGCAGTTGCAGAACAAGGGTTTCAGTCGTTGAGAGCCGCGATGGAAGCCTCGCGACAGTCTATTTCACTTAATGCATCTCAGTGCCTAGAAGCGATCGGGATTGCCTATGTCAATTTTGCATTAGCGCATCCGGCTTACTATCGCCTGATGTTTGGTGACTACCGCTGCAATTTCAGTAAGTATTCTGCGCTTGCAGAAGCCGCCCAGCAGTCATTTATGGTGCTGGTGAACACGGTCAGGGAAGGTCAGGTTGCTGGGATCTTTCGGGCGGCCGATCCAGTCGATATGGCGCGGGTAGCCTGGGCACTGGTGCATGGTCAATCCATGTTGGCATTGGATAACAAGTTACAGGTAAGCCAGAGCGAAGAGTTTATCGCGTTTTTGAAATTCTCATCGCAAATGCTACTTCAGGGATTTGCAGGCAATTCTGCCACCTAACTGAGATTCCAATTTCACAGTGCATTAGCAGACTGACGCTGTTGCAGAGCAGTGTAATACCAATTTAAGGTTGTGGGAACATCTCAAAGCAGATCTGAAGTGGGCTTCATTCAAGAGCTTGGAGTTGCTCCAAGCCAAGGTCGATCACGTACTCCCATGGTCAAACGCCATTCTATATTTCACGATTACCGAGATGAGTTGATGGACTTGCTCCACAAACACGGACAGGAGGCTTTTGCCGCCGCAGCCTAAATTCCACCGGCAATTCTTACTGAGAGAACGCCTTAAGCCTAGAATTGCTGGGCAGTTATGGTATCGAGATCGAATTCAAATCGATGTTCGTAATCTGTTTCACCATAGATATTAAAGCTAATTGTTGGTTCATCTCCGATCGCTTCGATGCTGTGAATGGCATCAGGCATAAAAGTGATGATTTCTCCCCCGCCGATCGTGCGATCGCTAACGCGTTCGATTTTGTCGGGAAACTTTGGAGTAGGAGATCTCCGCCAGAACGTATTTCTCTCTTGCCCATTAATCATTGCTACTACCCCCCATGCGGCGTGATTATGGATAGGCGATTTGGCACCTGGAAGCCAGGTAACTAACTGCACCGTAAGTGGAAAGAATTGCTCATCATAGAGCATCTGCACCGACCAACCTAGCTCAGGATCGGGAGGAGCGTTGGGTATCTGTAACCAGTAAGAACTCGTAAGTAGGCGCTGTACTAATGGAACAATGGCATGAAGGCGATCGCGATCGCTACTTACCTTTGCCAATAAATCTTCTAAGTCTGTGAGAAAACGATAGAGGCGGTAGGTTGAATCGGACAGTTCTATCTCTGGAACTTCTATTTCTTCGCACATACCTTCTTTGTTGACTAGACAGTAATTCATTTCTCTTTCTAAATGCGAAAAATGCAGACGCGTTACGTTTAACGGGGCAGACACGCAGGCCTGCCCCTACGGGGTGGGGTAGACACGTTACATCAACGGGGGTAGTGGTTAACGGTGGACAATTTTATTGTTGAGGACGGTTGGCCAATTGGCATCTGCTTTTTTGATATTTCCTGAAATATCTTGCATCCACTCTGCCTGTACTGCTTTATCATAGTTGAGATAGAGTTTGCCATCGATAATCTTCCATGCGTCGGCTTCTGTTTTAGCAAGATTGCCTTCGCTAACAGCTTTGGCACAATAACCACCGTACTGTGGTGCGTAATTCATGGGATTTTTGGCAAATAGATCGCGGTTGAGGGCGCTAGAAAATTGCCAGGTTGCACCCTTCCACTTGTAGATGTACTTGCTGCTGCCCGCCATGGCTTTCCCTTGGGTAAAGTAAGAAACAACATCTTGACCTTTAAGTGCGATGCCGTTTTGATCCATGTAGATATTGCTTTGGAGTGTCTTGCTAGAGCAGGGACTTAGCTTACCTGCGCAAGGTTTGGCAGCACAAGGACTCTTACTAGCGCAGGGCTTGACTACATCGGGATTTGGAGCGCAAGGCTTGGCAGCACAGGGGTTTGGTTTGCTGGCGCATCCTTTTGGTTTGGTTTGCTGGGTTGCAGAGTCAATTGGGGCTTTGCCAGGACAGGCGATCGCGTAGTTGCTATTCCCCATCACAATTCCCAAAATTGCAGCGATCGCAACGGCAGCAAAAAACTTAGTTTTCATGGAATTTTAGTCCCCTTAAAATTAGCAGAGATAGAGTAGGCGATAACACCAACTGAAAATTCAACTGAAAATTCATAGACATCAGTGTTAACTCTTGATCTACGGATTACCCTACATTTTGGATTGCATTCACATAGAGCAAATAGATTTGCATTAACTTTCAGTCGCTCAATAAAAATCCCTACCCAAGACAGGGAAGGGATTTAGAAATTACTTGAAACTACTTGAAACTACTGACTAACTACAGAACAACACCCTTTTGGATGTCAATTGGCTTGAGAAAATACAATTTCAAAAATTGCATACCATTAGATATATAGTAAGGCAGTTTACGTAGAACCTTAATGGGCTTAGGTGATGTAGAAGACTGGATCTTGCTTAAATGTGTATTGTTATCAACGCACTTATCCAGGTACTGCCAGAACTTAGGATTTTCAAGGTCAAGAATTACGGGGAATGCCTTGGCTGAATCGCGATTGGTGTCGCGCAGCACTTCATCAACATATTTTTTAGTATCCATGCCGATCGACTCATAGAAATCAGCACGGTTGCAAATATCATTGAGATACATCGTGGCAAATACAGACAGCAAGAAGAAGCGGCACCACAACTTTGCCTTCCAATCATTCAGATATTGAGGCTGACTCTTCAGAATCAAATTGCAGAAGTCGCCATGACGATTTTCGTCTTGGCACCAATTCTCAAAAAAGTTGAAGATAGGGTAGATACGATTTTCAGGATGAGCAACTAGGTGCTGGTGGATCTTAATGTAACGCCAGTAACCAATTTTCTCAGATAGATAAGTGGCGTAAAAAATAAACTTAGGCTCGAAATAAACGTATTTCTTGCTCTTTGACAGCGATGACAGATCGAGAGATAGGTTAAAGTCAGGCATCGCCTTATTCAAAAAACCAGCATGGCGCGCTTCATCTCGACTCATCAACGAAAAGATTTCAGCCATCAAAGGATTTTTGTCCTTCATTTTGACGGAGATTTCTTTATAGAGCAAAAAGCCTGAAAATTCTGAAGTACAGGAACCTTCTAAAAAGGTGCGGAAATGCCTTTTCGTATCTTCATCAATATGATCCCATGATTGATTGAATTGTTCATCGCGAGTAAAGTGGCGGCGATTATAGTCGGCCTTAAATTCTTGCAAAATAGCTTCAAAGTCTGCCTCTGTGAGGGAGATATCCATGTTTGCCATCGCTTCAAAGTCTGTCGTGTAGAAGCGTGGCGTCAGGATTGTTTCTTGCCGCTCTGTTTGACTTGACTTAGCTGAGATCTGTTCTTTTGATAGGGAAGCAACCATAGTCTCTACAAAATTTTTGATTAACTTATCTTAAATCATGCCTAGGTCTAGTCTATGAGCATTTACGTCACCTGCCTGTTAAGAACCGTTAAGCAAGAGCTGACACATAGGTCAGCCCTACCTAATTGATTTAACGTGTCTGCCCCTAGCGGATCAACCTTTGCAATAAAGCATCCTGACCATAGCGAAAGCCTTCAATATCATCACCACGGTTTAAGATCGCAAACCAAACCCTACCATGCTTCTGGGTCGCGATCGCACCGCCCAAACTACTGACGCTAGCTAAAGTACCAGTTTTGACCACGGAGTTACGAGGAATAGACCGATCCCTGGCAACACCAGGATCTTGACCAGCGACAAAGAAAACATCGGCTACGGACATGTGTTGAGCTTGCAGAGAAAGATCGATCGCCATGAACATAGCGCAAATGGCACGGGGAGAAATGCGATTTGCCATGCCCAGACCAGAACCGTTCACAAGCTGAATCTCAGCACTGGGTATTCCGGTTGCCTGCATCACTTTTTGCTTGACTGCTGGCGCGCCACCCACAGAACTGGCCAGCATCTCCGCCATGGCGTTATTGCTGTACATATTCATTTTTTTGAGGATAGAAGCTAATGGCTGGGAGGGATAATTGACCAAGATCTGCGTTTGACCAGGAAGGCTTGGCATCACTTTAACTGCTCCCCGGATCGCTACTTGCGATCGCGCTGTGCCTCTAGGCAAAGTCGAGAACTGATTTTCTACTTCCGATGACCAGAGCTGAGCATCTAGTCCTTGTTTGAGCAAATTGCCAGAAGTGCGGGGATTGCTCTCAAAATTCATGTAAAACCGCCCCACGACAATCAGGTTGCCCGTTACTTGTCTAATCCCAAGCTGGTTGAGTTGATTGCCCAACTGGATGGCATTCTCCCAGACAAAGAAAGGGTCGGCGCTTCCCTGCACGATCAGATCGCCCTGCAATACGCCATTTTGTAATGTCCCCGTTGTACTAATTATGGTGATGAAGCGATGCTGTGGCCCCCAAGTTTGCAGAGCAGCTAGCGTCGTTGCTACCTTTGTTAGCGATGCTGCTGGTAACGGCGTAGTGCCCTGATGTCCTGCCAGGTAGGTAGTATCTGTTTGCAGCCATACGCCTTGGCTCGCGCTGTTGTAGCCCTGGGATGACAGGGAATTAATATATTGCTGCACGATCGCATCGTAGGCACCATCAGGGTTTGCCGCTACCAAAGTTGGAATGCTGATGCGATCGCTTTGTGGTTTAATCGCCGTATCAGGCACTGATTTGCTATTGGTCTTACTAGCAGAGAGCGTCACAGACTCAGCCGCGTCAGAATTGACTTTCTGTGTAGCGATCGGGTTGCAACCTGCGGCGATCGTGAGTAAGGATAGAAAGGTTATAGCAAGGCTGGAGGGTTTCAGCATCATCCTATTAGAATCGGGTTATAGCAAAGTATATGCAAAAAATTTGGAAGCTATCTATAATCGCATCTCTAGCATTTGGCTATGGGCTTTTCGCTACTCCTACAGTTAATGCGATTCCTTCCAGGATGCGTACCGCCGCCAAACACCCATATTCCTCACAATTATTAAGATTAATCACTCAGGCATCCCGCTCTAGCAATACACCTGCACCTAAGCCCACCAAACTCAGTACTGGCCCTAGCGATGAGCATGTTAGTCGCGCTAAGTTCGATCGCATCATGCAGTACGCGATCGCGCAAAAGCTTCACCAGAAGACCATGCCCGAAATTATGCAAGCGATCGCGACGCAGTTTTTAGGTACGCCCTATCAAGCCGGATTACTGGATATTCCCCCCAAAGAGAAATTAGTCCTGGCTTTGGATAAGTTTGACTGCGTATTATTTGTGGAGGCGGTTGTGGAGATCGCGCGTGGTGTGGCGATCCAAGATTATGAATTTCAAACTTTTGCAGCACGAATTGGCGAACAGCGCTATCGCAATGGCAAATTAGACGGCTATTGCAGTCGCATGCATTATTTCTCAGAGTGGATTCGTGAAAATCAGGCGCGCGGCACAGTTAAGCAAATCACACAGGATTTGGGCGGCATCAAAATATCGAAGCTCTTAAACTTTATGAGCAGCAACCGTCAAAAATATAGTCAGCTTAAAAGCGAAGCCACGTTTAAATGTATTGTCCAGATGGAGCAACGCCTCGCCGATTTAGACTTTATTTACATCCCCCACGACAAAATTAAACAGGCTTACAGCAAAATGCAACCAGGCGATATAGTGGCGATCGCGACCAAGATCGAGGGCTTAGACTTTACCCACACTGGTCTGGTTTACCGCAATGCGGATCGAAGCATCGGACTAATTCACGCCTCGCCCAGTGGTGCAGTCAAGATTTCTCCTGAGCTACAAACCTACGTTAACCAGGTCAAAGACCAAGCAGGCATCGTGGTGGTGCGTCCTGTCGATCCGCGCTAACTATTTCTTCCACCAGAGGAATAAACCGAAAATTACCACGGGCAAGCTAATGACAGCAAGGGAGATCGCATCAATATCCGCTGCAGTTAAAGACTTATTGGCGATCGCAGGAATGTAAGGGCCACCATATTTGATCGCGGCGGAGCCAAGCGCTGATAGCACCATTACCTTCAGAATAAATAGGATCTGCGATCGCATTTTAGCCACCTATGCCCAAACGCTCGGCTACTACGGATGTCATCGGCAAGAGCGTCACCAGCATCCAAAATAGCGCAAACAAACCCAGGGCATCGCGATCGCCATCTAGCTCAGATATTTCATTCAGCATCGGGCGCTCTAGATCCCGCAGCAGAACCAGGATAATGCATCCCCAATAAAGCGCAAGGGAATTAATCAAAGCTGCGATCGCCAAGAAAATCAATGTGGCAATTGTCGTCAAGCCAGCAGTTTTGCGACCATACACGGCTTGCACAATGCGTCCACCATCGAGCTGCCCCGCAGGCATCAGATTGAGCGCCGTAATTACCAGACCAATCCAGCCCAGAATCACTAAGGGATGAATGGATACTAATTCTATGTTGAGCAGGTTCCCCATAATTAACTTAGCCAAACTGCCTACCAGTACTGAGGCATGAAAAATTTGAGTTGGGATTTCAACGTCACCAGAATGATTTGCTGATAGAAATAACCCCGCAACCAGTAGAGTCAAGGATAATAAGCCCCCGGTAATGGCAGGTGCAATACCGATATCAAATAGAACTTGACGATTGGGCAAACTGGAGCAGATGCGACTAAATGCGCCAAATGAACCTAGTTGGAGGGATGGTAGAAAAGAAGGCCAGGTTAAGCTGACATTGTATTTTCTAGCTATCCAGCGCAGAGACAGTTCGCGGCAGGCCAAAATCAATAGAATACCAAGTGCAAACGGCAGTGTGGCTAAATATTGACCAGGGTTTTGGGACAGGTCGATTTCCTTAAGCTGTCCCCCTAATGACATCGCCGTAAATATATTGGCCACCACCAGAATAACGATCAGGACTTTCTGTTGAATCGTCATGACAAATTGGTTGGAATTGTTCGGTAAAACAATCACTACAGGTTTTTGCTCTTGACCTTCAATTAGAAACAACTCGTATCGATCGCCAAGGCGATCGCGCAGCGATGCTGATAGCTTTTGGTGTACTTCGTTGGGCTCGCCCCGCATATTGCCTCGAAATACGACCCCTTCCATGTATGGAACCGTTTCGGTAGCGTAGAAAGTCTCAATCCCAAAGATCCCCTGAATTGCCTTGAGGTCTTCCCCTATCTTGGATTTAGGCTCTGGAGTCTGGGGTTTCGCTTCGGGCTCTCCACCAGGTTTAAGTGATGGATCTGGGGTTTGTAGTGATGTCGGAGGTGGAGTTTGAGGTTTTTCCGTTAGCGCTATTTTACGCATCTGTTTGCCAATCAGGATATATGCTACGGTCGATACCAACAGGAGCAATAGAAGCATGGCAAAGCTGATAAATGCACCGGACAAGAATAAGCCAAAGTAGGCTAGCCAGGGCAGCATCAGCGCTAATAGCTGGAACCAGGACAGAATAGCTAGCTTGCCGAGTTTTCTGGCGCGATATAGGCCCCATCCCAGCAACGAGAGCGAGATCGCAAAAACTGCAAGCGGAATAATTGGAATAATTTGAGTTGATGCCATCAGTAACACGATCTAGGTCCCATGAGATCCTAGCCTATCATCGAACTGGGTTGTCCATACCTGCATGACATAGTCTTTAAATTCTTGTTGAAACCTTTCAGGGGCAAAGCACAAGGCATTGGTACGACAAAACTCTGGCTGAATTAATTTTTCGTGTTGCTCAAATGTGGCGATCGCCTCCTTAATACTTTCGACACTTTGTGTGTAAAAGAAAACTCCTGTGGGTCGCTCTAATGGCTTGAGAGCGTTAACGGCGCGTACGGTTTCTAATGCCCCACCTTTGCCAAAGGCAATTACTGGCGTACCGCAAGCCTGCGCCTCGACCACGGTGATACCAAAGTCTTCTTCGGCAGCAAATACAAATGCCCGCGATCGCTGCATATATTGCTTGAGTACATCTGGCGGCTGGTAACCTAGCAGCGTAATGTTAGAGCTGAGTTTGGCTTTTACCTTATCTAAACCAGGCCCATCTCCGATCGCAATCAGTTTTTTATCGGGCATCTGACTGAATGCCTCCACAATTAGATCGGCTTTTTTATAGGGAACGAAACGGGAAGCGGTGAGGTAAAAATCCTCTTTGGGCAGATCGGCAATAGGCGTAAATTTTGCTACATCGACAGGTGGATAAATGACTTTGGCCGAGCGACGGTATACCTTGTGAATGCGCCTAGCAATAAATTCCGAGTTTGCCGTAAACGCATCGACCCCGTTAGCTGTGCGTGCATCCCAGATCCGAATTTGGTGTAGGAACCATCTTGCTAACCAACTTTTAAGTCCGCGATCTAAGCCAGACTCTTTCAGGTACTGGTGTTGCAGATCCCAGGCATACCTGATCGGTGAATGTACATAGGAAATATGTAACTGATCTGGCCCTGTGAGCACTCCTTTCGCGACGGCGTGACTGCTAGAAATAATCAGGTCATAGCTTGATAGATCGAACTGTTCTACAGCGATCGGCATCAGCGGTAAGTATTGCCGATATTTAGTCCGCGCTAGCGGCAGTTTCTGAATAAATGAAGTCTGCACAGGCTTATTTTGAATAAACCCTCGCAGTTGCGGCGGCAAAAAATCGACTAGAGCAAATAGATCTGCTTGCGGGAATAGCAGCAAAATTTGTTCTAGCACTCGCTCCGAGCCGGAGTAATCCACCAGCCACTCATGCACGACTGCGACGCGCAGATTATTTAGCATTGACATCCACCCATTAAGGCTGCTCCCAAAATAACCAGCCTTAATGTTAGAAGGTTTTGCCAAAACTTAGGCTAACTCCTGGCAGTCAGATCGCGATCGCCAGCCTACTTACGAAAAATTAGCCTCATGAGATTTCCACCTAAGAATAGCCAATCTACCCAAAACGCTATATGAGCGACAAGCTTTTGCACTACAACTACAAAAAGCAGCAGTAAAATTAATGGCAATGTGACGATTGCGCACAATCGGGTAACCAGGGGATTTTCTCCCCCAGTCCCCACAGCACCCCACGTGCGGCTCCGCATGGGGCGCTTCCCCAGAAAGGTTTAGATATTTAGGCTCAAGAGAACCGATATCCAAGGCTGGTTGTGCAATTAAGCGCCGACAGTAT
>CALRKB020000116.1:0-10962 GCA_943367755.1 Rhizobium sp. Q54
TTGGTACTCTGAAAATAGAGTTAATTCATCCCAGGATTTTCTCTACTAGGGAGATTGCCAGAACTATCATTGCTGAATGGATTGAGGTTTTCTACAATCGTCAACGACTACACTCAACAATTGCATATCTATCCCCTGTTCACTTTGAAGACAATTATTCGTCTACTCTAGAGCAACCTAAAACCGCCTAAGTCCACTGTCCACTTTTTCGGGTCAAGGTCAAAGAAAACGCGCTACTTTCAGAAGGTTTCTGCCGAAGAGCGGGAGAAGGGCAAACTTGAAGCGGTAACTCGCCTATTAAAGTTGGGGTTGACTGTGGAGAAAATTGCTGAGGCACTAGATCTTGATGTTAAGGTTGTGAGGAAAGTAGCTAACCAAGAAAATGGAGGCTAATTGGCTTTGATATTGGCTGTATTTTGAAGAAATGAGAACGGACACCATCTTTTATCAAATATTTCAGACGCTTCCCGGCACTTTGTTTGAACTAATCGGTGAAGCTATTGATGTAGCTAGAGACTATGAATTTAAATCTGTAGAGGTCAAAGAGTTATCGTTTAGGATTGATGGTGTATTTCTGCCGTCGCAGTCACCGATCGATCGCCCGATTTACTTTGTGGAGGTGCAATTCCAAAAAGATGATGATTTCTACTGGCGACTGTTTGGCGAGATTTTCATTTACCTGAAGCAATACAAACCTGTTCATGACTGGAGGGCAGTTGTTGTTTATCCAAGTCGTAGTGTTGACACAAATGTGCCAATGCAATATCGCGGGTTAATGACAACAGGGCAGGTGCAACGGGTATATTTGGATGAGTTGCCGTTAGATCCAGAACAATCTTTGGGTATCAAAATGGCTGAGTTGGTTGTGGCTGATGAGGAAGCAGCAATTGAGCAGGCAAAGCAGCTCATACAACTTACACAGGAAGACTCGGTTGATGTGGGTTTCCATGAGAACGTATTAAAATTAATCCAGGCAGTCATTATTTATAAATTAGGCTACAAGAGTCTTCAGGAGTTAAGGGCTATGTTTACATTAGATGACGTGAAGAAAACGCGGCTATTTCAGGAAATTAGGCAGGAAGTTGTTCAGGAAATTGCGGCTGAGGAGCATGATAAAGGCAAGCTTGAGGGCAAACTTGAGGGCAAGCTTGAGGGCAAGCTTGAAACAGTAACTCGCTTGTTAGACTTAGGTTTGACTATTGAGAAAGTTGCGGAAGTGCTGGAGCTTGATGTTGAGATTGTGCGGAAAGCTGCTAATCGCGATTCGGAATAAACGATACCTAGCGAGATTGCTGGTTAACGCTTAAAAATGGGCTTAGACGATCGCGTTGCAAAAAATATGGGCATACTGATAGCGAGAATATCTCCTGGAGAACACCGATTGTGCCATTTCGCCTGACACGCTTCAGCCTTGTAACTGCTACACTTCTGATTTCTCTCTTTTCTTCTCTATACCCTAATCCCTATACCTTACTCCCTGCTGCTGCCCAAACCACACAGGATCGGAAATCTGAAGCGGAAGATAACCTGAAACTGGGTCAATCAATTGACAAGGAAATTAGAAGTGGTGAGACTCACAAATACTACGTCACATTGCAGTCAGGTCAGTACCTACATGTTGTCGTCGAGCAAAAGGGTATTGATGTTGTTGTAATCCTGTTCGACCCAAATGGTAAGCAATTAGCTAGTTCAGATAGTCCAAATGTAGATCGTGGCCCAGAAGTAATTTCAGTCATCGCAGAAGCTTCAGGTAACTATCGAGTAGAAGTGCGTCCACTACAGAGTCCGGTGAAGGGACGCTACACAGCAAAAATTTTGGAACTACGAACAGCTACAGAGCAGGATAGAAAGTATATCGCTGCGGAAAGAGCCTTCATGGAGGCAACACAACTAAAAAATAAGCCAACGGCAGAATCTAAGCAGCAAGTGATCGCTAAGTACTTAGAAGCACTTCCAGTATTTCAGGCAAGAGGTAATCTTTACTGGGTAGGGCTTATAGTCGATGAGATCGCTTTATTTTACATCGAGCTTGGTCAGTATCCAAAGGCATTAGAGTCCTTTCAGCTAGCATCCGTGATTTATAGGGAAACTGGTAATCGCTCCGGCGAAGGTAAGACGCTCAACAATATTGGGGGAGTTTATTACAGGCTGGGGCAGTACCCGAAGGCGCTGGAGTCCTATCAGCAAGCGCTGGCAATTAGCAAAGAAGTGGGCGATCGCTCTGGCGAAGGTAAGGCGCTCTTCAATATTGGAGCAATTTACAGAACACTGGGACAGTACTCGAAGGCGCTGGAGTTCAATCAACAGGCATTGGTAATTCGCAAACAATTGGGCGATCGCGATGGAGAAGCGAAGTCTCTCAACAATTTAGGCAATACTTACTATGACCTAAGACAATATCAAAAAGCAATTGAGTATTTTCAGCAATCCTTAGCTATTTACAAGCAAGTTGGCAATCGTGATGGTGAAGTACTCTTAACTTAGAAATTTGGGAAATGCTCATAATAATTTAGGAATTGTAAGCAATTCCTTAGAGCAACATCAGAAAGCGATTGAGTATCGTCAACAATCTTTAGCTATTTCTAGGCAAGTTGGAGATCGAAATGCTGAACTATCTGATCTCTCCGATTTGGGTCTATCATACTTGTATCTAGGGCAAAAACAGAAAGCGATTGCGATTGAGTATTTTCAGCAATCTTTAGCTATCGCTCAGCAAGTCGGCAGTAGCGGAGGTAAAGTAAGTTCTCTCCACAATTTAGGCATCGCTTACCATTTACTAGGACAAAACCAGAAAGCAATTGAGTATCTTCAGCAATCTGTAGCTGTCGCACAGCAAGTAGGCGATCACGAAAGAGAATCAACAGCTCTCCAAGAATTAGGTAAAGTATACTTGTCACTACAACAGTATCAGAAAGCAATTGAGCATTATCAGCAATCTTTAGCTATTTCTAGGCAAGTTGGACATCCTAGAGATAGGGTAGAAGCACATTTTCTAAACGCTTTAGGCGGTGCCTACGCTATCCTAGGACAATACCAGAAAGCGATTGAGTATTATCAGCAATCCTTGGCTATCGCACGGCAAATCGGCATTCGTAGTGATGAAGGATTATTTCTCCAAAATTTAGGTGTTGCACACAATTACCTAGGGCAACACCAGAAAGCGCTTGAGTATGCTCAGCAATCCTTAGCTATTTTTAGGCAAGTTGGAAATCGCAATTATGAGGCAAATTCTCTTGAAAGTTTAGGTATAGGCTATATTGCACTAAGGCAATACCAGCAAGGGATTGAGTTCATTCAGCAATCTTTAGCCATTTTCAGGCAAGTTGGAAATCGCGGAGGAGAATCAACATCTCTCGGCAATTTAGGCGCGGCGTATGGTTTACTAGGACAATACCAGAAAGGGATTAATTATACTCAGCAATCCTTAGCGATCGCACAGCAAATCGGCGCTCATAGACAAGGTATGATCCTCGGTACTCTGGGAAACTTACTAGAACAGCAAAAGCAACCGGAACTGGCAATTGCATTTTACAAGCGGTCAGTCAATTTCCTGGAAGGCATTCGCCGAGATATCCGAGGACTAGACAAGGAATTACAGCAATCTCTTACTGTAGCCGTCGCAGACCCTTATCGCCGTTTAGCAGACTTATTGCTTCAGCAAAACCGAGTGATGGAAGCTCTACAGGTGTTGGATTTGCTCAAGGTGCAGGAGTTGGAAGATTATTTGAAGAATATTAAGGGAAATGAGAAAACTGCTCAGGGGATTAAGTTATTGCCGCCCGAACAGCAATTTTTTAGCTCCCACAAGGCATTTACCGATCTGGAATTCAGCAAGAATCCTGCCGTAACTGCCCTCGTGCAGCAACTAGGACAGATTTCTCAAGCAGAACTCAATGCTGTGCCAGAGAGCTTGAAGAAAATCCCTAAAGATTCGGTGTTGCTTTATCCCGTGATTCTAGGCGATCGCCTGGAGTTAGTCTTATTCTCTCCAGGTTCGCCACCCGTTCATCGTCCCGTTGCGGTTAAGAAGGAAGAATTAGAAGCCGCAATTAACGACTTTAAGAAGGAACTCTCGCGCCAAACAGTATCACCTGAGGAAGCTGATGAAGTGAAAGCATCTGCCCAAAAGCTGCATAAATGGCTAATCGAACCGATTAAAGCGGATCTCGATCGCATCAAACCGCAAACCATTACCTATGCGCCTGACGGCAAGTTACGCTACATTCCCCTCGCCGCTCTGCACGATGGCAAGCAATGGCTAGCGCAGCAATACCGCATCCACAATATCGTTTCCTACAATCTCACGGACTTCGATGCCAAGCCGCAAGCTCAAACTAGCGTATTGGCAGGGGCATTCGGCGGAAAAGAGAAGGAAACTCGCTTTGCCTTCAGTGGTTTACCTGCCACAATACCTGAAGTGCAAAACATCGCGGCAAACCTCCCCAATACTGTCACGCTGATCGAGGCTGACTTTAACCGTAAGGCGCTGGAATCAAAGATCAATAACCAGAATAAGCATAATATTGTTCACCTGGCTACCCATGCCGAATTTATCGAGGGTACGCCCGATGCTTCGTTTATCCTGTTTGGTAATGGCGATAAGGTGACCCTGCGCGAGATAAAAGAATGGCAACTGGGCAATGTGGATCTGGTAGTGCTGAGTGCTTGTCAGACGGGATTGGGTGGACTGGGTAGCGGTGTGGAAATTCTAGGCTTGGGTTACCAATTTCAAGTCGCAGGCTCTAAATCGGCGATCGCCACGCTCTGGAAAATTGACGATGGCGGCACGCAAATCCTGATGGATAAATTCTATCCTGCGCTCAAACAAGGTACGCCAACGGCAGAAGCTTTACACCAGGCTCAACTAAAACTAATTAACGGCAAGCCTGCCAACGGTCAACCAGATACGAGTCAGCCCTACTACTGGTCAGCCTTCATCCTGATTGGTAATGGGTTGTAGAATAGGAAGGTGTAGAGTCTATTTCTCCTGTCTTCAACTTTGCAAATGCCGCTATGAATTCTCCCTATTTCAATACTGCTACTGCTACGCTACTAGCATCTCTAAGCTTTGTGGCTCTTCCCCTAGGGTCAGTTTCTGCTCAGGCGATCGCAGGCGTTCGGCATGAAATCGCCCAAAGCCAAGCCAAGATTAAAGGCGGTAAAGTAGTCTACGTACCACCCAAGGGAGTTGGCACACCCAAAAATACTGTAGGTGGTTTATCGCGCGGCGAATGTAGAGAAATTAGATGCTTAATGGCATTAATGCCCAATACTGATTCCGGCTTCGACCACTTCCCACAAACCATCTCCGCCTATCCTACCTTCTTTTTCAATGCCCCCAAATTCTCAGGAGAGGCAGAATTCAGACTGTACGAGGTTAGCAGTAACGCAGCACCAAAACGCATCTACAAAACCAGTTTCCCAATTGAGACTCAACCCGGCATTATTAGTTTCCGTATGCCACAAAATGCACCAGAATTGAGAGTTGGCAAATTTTATCGCTGGGAATTTACTTGGAATAATGCCACAAATAGTAAATGCACGGGATTGGTACGGCGCGTGGAACTCGATCGCACTGTATCGCAACAGTTAGAGAAAGCAAAGCCCATCGAAAAAGCCGCCATCTATGCCAAAGCGGGGATTTGGTTTGAAGCTGTGGAAGCTCTAGCAGAAGCTCGTCGCGATCGCCCTGAAGCGTCAGAATTAATGGTTGAATGGTCTGATCTCCTAAAATCGGTTGGTTTAGATATCATCGTTTTGCAGCCAATTAGCCCCACATCCCTGAGTACACAAGCAACTCGTAGTGGCTATTAGGGCTGAAATCTGTGTATGATATCCTGCTGCGTAATTGTCGATTACTACTCCCTGATCCGCTTTCAGGATCGTCTTCAGTCAGTGCTGTCGTCGATCTTGCCATTGCCTCTGGCAAAATTGTAGCGATCGCCCCAGCTATTCCCACTTCTGCCAAGCTAGAGCTGGATATACAGGGAAAAATCGTCAGTCCTCCCTTTGTGGAATCTCACATCCACCTGGATTCTGCTTTAACCGCAGGACAACCCCGTTGGAATCAGAGCGGCACGTTATTTGAGGGCATCGATATCTGGCGTGATCGCAAGCAAAACCTCGATCTCCAGGATGTCAAAACGCGAGCGATTGCCACGCTACAGCAGCAGGCGATGCAGGGGGTATTATTCGTGCGCAGCCATGCCGATGTGAGCGAACCTAGTCTGACGGCATTACAAGCGCTTCTAGAGGTGCGGGAAGCAGTCAAAAATTGGATAACGCTGCAAGTAGTTGCTTTCCCCCAGGATGGTATCTATGGCAGTGAAGATAATGAATCGCTACTGGAAAAAGCACTCCAACTCGGTTCGGATGCGGTGGGAGGCATTCCCCATTATGAATTTACCAGGGAAGATGGCGTGCGCTCCGTGCATCGCATTTTTGAGTTAGCCCAGCAATATGATCGCCTAATCGATATCCATTGTGATGAAATTGACGACGAGCAATCGCGTTTCCTGGAAGTTGTCGCCGCCTGCGCTTTGCGTAGCGGTCTGGGAGCACGAGTTACCGCCAGCCACACGACGGCTTTTGGTTCCTACAATAATGCTTACGCACAGAAGCTGATGGGATTATTGCAGCGATCGCAGATTAATTTCGTTGCCAATCCGCTGATTAACATTACACTACAGGGACGTACCGACACCTATCCCAAACGGCGCGGCCTCACCCGCGTGAAGGAATTATGGCAGGCAGGAATGAACGTCAGTTTGGGACACGACTGTATTCAAGATCCTTGGTATCCAATGGGGACGGGCAATATGCTGGATGTGGCATCAATGCTGATCCATGTTAGTCAAATGACGGGCACGGCAGAAATTAATGCTTGTTATGATATGGCCACCTGGCATGGGGCCAAGACGCTGAATCTAGAGTCATCCTATGGGCTAGAAGTGGGTAAGCCAGCTAACCTGATTGTACTGGATGCTAGCGATCGCTTTGATGCCCTCCGCCGTCGCGCGATCGTTTCCCATGTTATTTCTCAGGGTAAGCTGATTGCCAAAACCGAAGCACCGAGGTCGCAATGGCAGCCAATTCTAGATACTGACCTAGATAAGGAGCTTCCATAGAATTGCTAGATTAGCTACAATCAGAAGGTACTGAAAAATTGAAGGAGGAAGCTATGGTCTTGACCGCGCCCCAGTTTGAAGCGCAGATGCCGGATGCGACAAAACTCCTGAGTGATGAACCGGAAATGGAAAGTTCTCTGCATTACATGCAACTGTTGTTGCTAGTAACTACATTGGAGTGGCTCTGGCGCGATCGCGAGGATTTTTTTATTGGTGCGAATCTCACAATCTACTTTAGCCGTCAGCAACTCAAGCAACGCGACTTTCGAGGCCCTGATTTTTTTCTTGTCAAGCATACGATCAAGCAACCTCGTTCTTCTTGGGTAGTTTGGGAAGAGGATGGACGCTATCCCAATCTGATTATCGAACTGCTCTCAGACTCAACAGCAGCTAATGACAGGGGCTTAAAGAAGGCTCTCTACCAAAACCGTTTCCATACGCCAGAGTATTTTTGGTTTTCACCAGATACTTTAGAGTTTGAAGGCTATCGACTTTCAGGTAGTCAGTACCAGGAGATTCCCTTAAGCGATCGAGGCTGGCGCTGGAGCGAAGAATTGGGTTTATATTTAGGAATTGAGGCAAATCGCCTGCGATATTTTACTTCTACAGGTTCAATGGTGCCCACTCCAGAAGAGGCAGCTATAGCAGCTCAGCACGAAGCTCAGCAAGAGAAGCAGCGATCGGAACGATTGTCAGCGCATCTGAGATCGCTGGGTATCGATCCAGATCGCCTTTGAAATCTAGCGGGGTTATTCTGCTGTCAACTTCAGTTCATCTAGATTCCATAAAGCGCCACCTAAGGCAGAGAATTTGACATTCTGCACGCGATCACGCACAGCAGTTAAAGAAGTTGGTACTACAAGATGGATGAGTGGTAATTGCTCCTGTACCAATTTTTGATACTCAGCATAAACTGCTTTACGCTTTTGCTCATCTACTTCTCTAGCGCCCTTGATCATCAGACTTTCTATTTTCTTTTCCCAATCAGCCACTTCCCAGCCAGGAATCGCAGGCTGACCAGATTTTGGCCCTTGGTTAAACAAATGTGAATCTCCAGTTGTAGCCCATAAGTTAGAAGCACTATTCGGTTCTATCCCACCAGTAAAGCCCAGTACAATCGCATCCCACTGGCGCGAATCATCCAACTTACTAACCAGGATATTAAAATCAATGCCGACAAAATCGACAGTGATCCCAATTTTATCGAGATCGTTTTTGATTTGTGCTCCCACTGCACCTCTCACAGGGTTGCTGCCCGCATTGGTCAGCAATGTAAATCGAACTGGGTTGCCCTGAGCATCTTGCAAGCGATTATTGGCATCATAGCGATAACCTGCATTTGTGAGGATTTGCTTTGCTTTTTTCGGATCGTAGTCGTAGGACTTCAAGCCATCCTTGGTCGAGAGAAAGAAGGGGCTAGGGACTGAAATCGGCGAATTTTGTGGTTCTCCCAAACCAATATAGAGATTGGTAACCATTGTGTTGCGGTCAATTGCATAGGCAACAGCACGCCTAAAATTGACATCGTTAAACCAACGAGACTTGGCTGGCTCGACAAAGGGCTGGTTAGTTTTCGGATCGCGTCCCTTATTTAAGTTAAATGTCATAAATAACTGACCAGTTGCGGGGCCACCATTATAGATTTTGAACTTGTCCCTGGTTTCCGCCTTTTTTAATAGTTGAAAATCCTTGACACGCGAGCCAAGTGCAAAAATATCTAACTCTCTGGAACGAAATCTCAGTAGGGCAGTATCCGTAGATTCGACAATTTGCAGAACCAGCTTTTCGATGTAAGGCTGTTCATGTTTCCAATAATTGGGATTACGCTGATAGATAAATCTCTCGGCGGGGCGATACTCAGAAAGTAGATAGGGGCCACTGCCAATAATACGATTGAGTGGTGTATCTAGTGTCCAGGTTGTCAAGAAATCAGGATTGCCATCTTTATCAGTTTCAGCAATCGATTTTGCCAGAATATGCTTTGGTAAAATGGAGACCCCACCAACTGTACGCAGAAATGGGGCAAATGGTTCTGGCAAGGTGAAAGCAATACGTCGATCATCTAATTTCTCGATTTTGGGCAGTAATTTCTTTTCCCCAATACTTAATACATCGCGACTACCTGTAGGAATCTTTTCGTTGAAAATCACATCCTTAAATGTGAATATAACATCATCAACTGTCTGTGGCTGACCGTCAGACCATTTCAGCCCCGAACGTAGGGTAAAGACTACGCGCAAGCCATCCTTTGAGATTTCCGGTAACTTTTCCGCTAGATCGGGCTCCAGATTGCCTGTAATCCCATTAGTCGTCAGCAAGCTATTAAATACAACTCCCAAAACTTCAGCACTGGTAGCATCGCTAACCAGTACAGGGTTAAAGGTTTTAGGATCAGAGATAATAACGTCCACCAGGCGATCGCTTTGTACCTGCGAGGCAACATTACAACCAATGAGGAATATAGAACAGATTGCTGAAAATACCAACAAAAGCAGCACCTTAAGCCTAAATCTGGCGCTTTGTAATGGGTTAACCCTGAATCTCGTACCTTTCCTCATTTGTAGCTCCCTAGTTCCCAATCAATAGCACAACAGCATGGGCTGCGATCGCCTCTTTATTTCCAACCGCATCTAACCCTTCATTTGTCGTCGCCTTCACCCCAACTTGTCCTGGTGTTAAGTTAAGGGCTTGTGTTAAGCGATCGCACATAGCTTTAATATGCGGCTTCAGTTTGGGTGCCTCGGCTACCACCACCGCATCAATATTACCAATCCGCCAACCCTGCGCCTGAATTAAGCGGTCTACCTGATGCAATAGCACGATGCTATCCGCACCTGCCCACTTGGGATCGCTAGGCGGGAAGTAATGCCCAATATCACCCAACGCCAGTGCGCCCAGCATAGCATCCATGATTGCGTGGGTCAGGACATCGGCATCGCTATGCCCCAATAACCCTTTCTCATGCGCGATCGCGACACCACCTAAAATTAAAGGGCGATCGCTAACCAGGCGATGAATATCGTAGCCATTACCAATGCGAATATTCATGGGCTTACGGGATTAACCTCACTGCATCAAAAATACCTATAGCAATCCTAGAGCATTTGGGAGTCGTCACCTATTGTATCTATCCAGTCTGCGACTGTACTGTCTTTGACTCAACTCAATATTGCTTGTAACAATTACTCAATTGCAATAATTTGTTACGCTGTAGGATTATCGCCCCTGCCTTCAGCCAAACTTCCTCCCCACCAAATGATCTCTGCAAGCTAACAAAGCGATTTTAAATGAGAAAATCTGCGATCTCCCACTTAGCCCAGTTAGGTAAACCTCTGTTTACGCCAGATGCCAACAAAGTAGCCGATAAACAGAACAACCAATACCAAATCGATCGCAATAGCAATGCCAGCCTTGTCGAGATATTGCCTGCCATACGTAAGTATCAAGCCAACGAAGAGCAATTTACTGATACTAGCAACAGTCAGTATTAAGGAGCGGCTTTGAGGCTCGAACGCTCCGTAGATCTGCATTGCCCCGACAAGCGCAATTAGCCCACCCCAGTTGCGTACAACGATTTCAGCGAGCGAACCTTCCAGCGTCGCCCCGAACATGGAGAGAAGCGCAGCCTGCGGTGCAATTGCAGCATAAAGTAACGTACATGTCAGAGCGCCTGACACGAGCATAATCCACTTAGAGCCTATCCGGAAAATACTAGGAGTTTACGACCGACAATTAAACAAGCCGCAATCTGGACAAATCCCAAATAAGACTGGGATGACTTTGCCCAACGAATCAATACCCCACGGAAGCGGTTAAACCAGGAATGTCCGACTTC
>CALRKB020000117.1:0-10879 GCA_943367755.1 Rhizobium sp. Q54
CGAAGTCGGACATTCCTGGTTTAACCGCTTCCGTGGGGTATTGATTCGTTGGGCAAAGTCATCCCAGTCTTATTTGGGATTTGTCCAGATTGCGGCTTGTTTAATTGTCGGTCGTAAACTCCTAGTATTTTCCGGATAGGCTCTAAGTGATATCAAGCAAACGCGTGTATATCAAGAGGCTAGGCAAGAAGGCAGGCAAGAAGGCGAAGCAAGATTATTACTGCGTCAGTTCTCCAAACGTTTTGGCAAGCTGAGCGATCGCTATATCCAAGCAATCAATAATCTCGAACTCGACCAACTAGAAGATCTGGGTGAAGCACTGCTGGATTTTGAGGATATCTCAGATTTGGATTGCTGGTTAGAAGGTTGGTTAAAAAAATAATCATCTACTTTCTGCTCGAAGCGGGTCAGGACTTCTTCGAGGGCATAGGTGAGGGTGGGAGGCTCGTTAGTCATCGCGAATCGGACGAGTTGGGCTATTTCTAAGGTAGCAGATTGCTATAGCGAATGGCAGTCAGGGGGCAGCGATCGCCTAAGAATTTGCAAAAAATAGCTTTTCAAGCGTTATTACTTTAAAATCACATTTGGTGTTCTTTTGCCCAGATTAATAAGGTTTCGATCGTGAAAACTCTCCTACCTGCTCGTCAAAACCCAATCGCCGCGCCCAAAAGAAACATGCTGGTGGTCGTTGCTCCGAATATCGCACGCGCTGAAGTACTGCTCGCGGGAGTAGTGCCTGGTGCCGAGGTGCTGCTGCTGAACGAAGACGAAGACAGCATTGCCCAAATTAGTCGCCTGTTGGCAGCAAATCCTGCCGGATCGCTACACCTGGTTTGTCATGGCAGTTATGACAGCAATATGGCGCAATTGCATCTCGGCAAGGCGAACAAGGTAACGATCTGATCTATGGCGGTCGAGGCAAAGACTCCCTTGATGGTGGAGAAGGGAACGATACGTTAAGCGGCGATCGCGCTCAGGATTTCCTCACAGGTGGAAACGGTGCGGATCTATTTGTACTGCGTGGAGGAGATTTTCTGGCATCGCGTCCAGAGGATGCCGATATCATTCTCGACTTCAATAGCAGTGAGGATCGGATTGGATTGGAAGATGGCCTAACATTCGCACAACTGAGCTTCGCGGTGGTGAACTTAAGCATTGATGGCAGCAGTCCCATTTCGGCCACAGCGATTAGGAATAGTAGTGGTAGCTACCTCGGCATTCTGGTGGGGGCGCAGCCTTCAAGCTTGACAGCGGGATTATTTATTCCCGTTAATGTTGATTAGAGATATAAACACTCTTAAAAGAAAGTTGAGCGCTCGCCATTACTCCCTATATGAGGACGGTAGTTGAATGTTGCTTTAGTAGACGACTATAAATTGCGGCTGGTTTTTCTAACATGGCGGTGGTGGCGAAGTTTTGCTTATATCTAACATAGCCGCGATCGCAGACTTCGGTGCAGGTGATGCAATTCAAACTCATGCAAGTAGTGCGTTATCCATTGGAGGTGCCTTGCCTGCTAGCATTTTCAGTACAGCGCTTTATCTGGATGCCAATCTGGTGGCGGTTGTGCAGAGTGCTATCCCATCTTCTACATCTTTTGTGTCGGTATAATCGCGATCGCGTTATGAGAATAAAGGGGCGATCTCATCACTGGTCTAATACATGCCTGTCTCAGATACTCTGCAGTAATTTTGGTAATATCTCGATCGCTTTCTGGCTGGAGTCTCACGCATGTTAGTTGATGGTGCAATTTCCTGCGTGATGCGTGCCGCCGCTTTTTTGGGATTGACATAACTCAAAAAAGTAATTACAGTAATTACACATAGCATTTAAACTTAACCCAGTTACTTAAAAGCCATGAAAAAACAACCTCGAATTAGGCTGACTAAGCTTGTTGCGATTGGGAACTCTAAGGGTGTGAGATTACCCAAGAACATATTGCAAAAATACGATTTTTCTGACACATTGCTGTTAGAAGAAACAGAGCATGGTATCCTACTGCGCTCTCAGAAGGATGAGAAGCTGTCGTGGGAGAGAACTTACAAGGAAATGGCTAAGGAAAAGGAAGACTGGCAAGACTTTGATGACACCCTCCTAGATGGACTTGAGATTGATGACTTTGAGACCAAAGAGATATGAAATCTATTTTGCCGATCTCAATCCCACTATTGGCAGTGAGATTAGCAAAGTTCGTCCTGTAGTTGTAATCAGTCAGGATGAAATGAATAAGTTTCTAGATACAGTGGTTATTTGCCCTCTAACTTCCAAACTTCATCCTAAATGGCGCAGTCGCTTGCAAGTCTGTTGCGCAGGTGGTGAAGCAGAAATAGCTGTTGACCAGATCCGCACCGTCAGCAAAATTCGTCTCAAAAAGAAAATTGATACTTTATCAGAAGATGATGCAGCTCAACTAAAAAGATTAATTACAGAAATGTATGGTGAGTAGATTTTAAAAAGCGATTCCCTGTGGGACGCAAACCACTACTTTTTTAGATTGGAGCTGGTACATATCAAACATCGCATTTATCCCAAAGACTAAGGTAAACAGATTCTAAATTTTGCGCGAACTGAGCGAGAATGAACTACCCCGCTGCAAGCAGACGGGGTATCAGAATCAAAAAGGAGTAAGTTGCTCATCTCGATGTAGCTTGAGATATTCATTCCCCTGATTCTTGACGTAGTTCGCAATCATTCCTTCATCCCCGTGTTTCCCAACCGTACTCGCAAAATAGCCATCGCTCCAAAACTCTCCACCCCAGAGCTTTTGTTTCACCTGAGGACAGCGTTTAAACACTTCCTTCGCTGTCAAACTCTTGATCATTTTGACCAACTTCGTCACGCTGTACGTTGGCACCGACTGCACTAAAAAATGCACATGTTCTTTGTCTAAACCGATTTCTATAAACTTGATCTCGTACCGTTTCTCAATTTCTAAGCAAACTTCTCGCAAATTGAAGCCAATGTGAGTATCGCTAATCTGGACAAATGATAGTGAGGAAGTGGCCACTTACTTCTTCTCAACAGACTCATCGATTTGACTTTGACATGAGGTTAGTAAACCATTTGCACCGACTGTCCACACGATCCCAAGGCCAGTCCAGCCAATATGGTTCACGAATTTTCTGCGATTCATTATTTCTCTCCTTTAGCAGTTACAGTAATAGTCCCCTTCATGAAAGGATGAACGGCACAAATATACGGATACGATCCGGCTTTTGTGAAAGTATGCGTGTAGGCTTGGCCCGTATCGAGAGCCTTGGAATCAAAAGAGATATCCTGTGCAGTGGCCGTGTGCTGGTCTTCGTCTTCGTTAACAAACCGAATGGTTTGGCCAGTTTTTATCTTAATTGTGGCAGGCTCGAATTTGAAATTGCGAATTTCTACCGTTGCATCTGGCTTTTTTTCTTCGCTGACTTTTTGCTTTTCTGCCGATTTGGCAGCTATAACCTGCGGTTGGCTCAGAGGCTGTGCCACTTGAGGAGCGCAACTATAGAGCTGCAATAAGATTGCACATAGGGCTGAAGCAAGTGAAAACAGGATTCTCGAACGATATTTCCAACGATATTTCATAGGAGTAAATTTGATTAGCAATTGCCTATTTGTTTGCGTTTATTCCATTTAGGAAATAGACTCGTCATGCTCAGGCCAGTCGCGATTAAGCCGATTAAACCCAATCCGTTCAAAACTGGGTAAATCGCTGCTAGCCCAAAGAAATCGAGCGTATGAATTTTTATCAGAAATGCGCCTAAAACTGGTTGGTGGAACCATTCATCTACAATTGCGATCACAATTCCCGTCACCGCGCTCAAAAGTAGAGGCAGACAGACTGCGATTGCAATGAATCGATGAAACTTACGAAATGCTTGTTTCACTGGCAAACTCCTTATCTAAAGGTATTTGAAAGTTACGCACTTGAATTACTTAGCAGCAGTTCAAGCAACCATACTACTTGCTTTAAACACCCGTGTTAAGATAGCTCAACTACATCATCTACACCTTTAAAGACGAATCTACCTTTACTTTGGATTTAGAATATTTGAGTTTTCTTTGTAAGTTAGATTGTGTCTATGGTTGAGAAATTCTAAATCCAGTTGTCCTTGTCAGTCGTTTTAGATCTAAAGGCAATTTTATTTCTGCTTTGAGAGAAATGCTTTGGAACGAGGATTAGAAATATCTCCGAACTCGCTGACTCAGATCTATTCTCGTAAAAATATGGAGCCTAGCTCTTCCCATGATTTAGATGAGTTTGCCGCTGCCTATGTTCTGGGCGATCTCGCACCTGACGAAGCAGAAGAATTTAAGCGCCTGCTTGCGACCAACCCCGATCTAGTTGTAGAAGTGCAGCGTTTGCAAGATACTCTAAACGACGTACTATGCGGCCTGAATGATGTGGAACCGCCGCCACACCTCCTGCCTACTATTCTTGAAGCTGTCAAAACGTCTCCTTCCCTTGTCCGGCCTGCAAAGCGTTTCTCCTACACTTGGTACGCAGTTGCTGGCGGTATTGTCGCAATCCTGGCTTTTGGGTTGCTAGGTTGGGATAATTGGCGCTTACGGCAGGAGTTGAGCGTTGCTCAGGACGTAACCACACTACTCCAAACTTCCAAGACCCGCCTTTTCCCAATGCAAGGAATTGAGATCGCAGGTACTGCCTCTGGTAGTTTTGTGCTGAATGTCGATCGCCGGCAAGGTATCATCGCCGTCCAAAATCTTCCCCCTCCTCCCGAGGGCAAGATCTATCGTCTGTGGGCAGTGGTGGAAAGCGAAAAGATACCCTGCGGTCAGCTTAAAGCGAATTCTCAAGGAATGGTATTAAACAAATTCTCTATGCCCGCTGACTTTTACGATGCGGAATTGTCAGGTTTATTCGTTACCCTAGAACCATCCCCAACATCTCGGTACCCCACTGGCCCCGTAGTCATGAAAAGTATTTAGGGCATATCCAAGCAAGAAAATATCCGTAGGGAAAATTCCCCATGGTTGACCCGATTGGATTAGGCCAATCGCTCGATGCTATTGCTGAAATTGCGGAGCCGTTGCGCTCAGCGATCGCGGCCTTTGTAACCGCCATCTCTTCTAAATTTTTCTCTGGTTTGGCCTAACCTGAATTATTTTTCTATGGGTTTGGTTTCAGGAGTCGTTACAGATGGGGTGCTGACCCCAAGCTTGCGCTGCTGCGAACGAAAATTCTTGACAGCATCATTGAGCGACTCAGCTTGATCGTTGTTAAATTGCTCTGAAGAGCGGCCATTCAATAAATTAGCATTGTGAATCAGTTGCATGACATTGAGATTGCTGTTACCTACGGAATAGAGCGATCGCGTGTCCTGCGTGTCCTGTAAAGCTTGCTGTGCCGGAGTTATTGAAGTCGTAGGGACTGTTTGGGCAACGGCGTTTAAACCAGAGGCTGCCAGTAAAGCACCGCTACCAAGTAAAGCGATCAAATATTTGGGGGCTGACATTGGTATTTCTCCTAAATCCGATAGGTTTTGCGATCGCACGTTACATCTAATATACGTTACGGGAAATAATGAAAGTGGCTTTCGCCAAATAGTTCCCCCTATTAGTATAGAAGAGGACAATTATCTAAATATAACTATGGCAAAGGCAATGTGGCATGGCGCGGTTTTGGCAGAAAGCAACCGATGCGAGGTGGTTGAAGGCAATCTATATTTTCACCCCGATGCGATTAATTCAGAATATTTCAAAGAAAGTAACACCCATACTAACTGCCCCTGGAAAGGTGTTGCCAGCTACTATGACATTGAGGTTGATGGCAAGGTGAATAAAGATGCTGCTTGGTATTACCCCAATCCCAAGGATGCTGCGGCAAATATCAAGGGTCATATTGCTTTTTGGAAAGGCGTGCAGGTTGAAAAGTAGGCCCTACTAAAAGCAAGAATTAAAAAAAACTGATGGTTGATGCAGATGTAATTGTAATTGGCTCCGGCATGGGTGGTTTAGTCACAGCAACTCAGCTAGCTGCTAAAGGGGCCAAAGTCCTTGTCCTAGAAAAATACTTAATCCCAGGGGGTAGTGCGGGCTATTTTGAGCGCAATGGTTATCGTTTTGATGTTGGTGCTTCCATGATCTTTGGTTTCGGTAAGCAAGGTACGACCAACCTGCTAACCCGCGCCCTTGATGCCGTCCATGTACATCTGGACACCATACCCGACGATACGCAAATTCATTACCATTTACCGAATGGACTGGACGTTAAGGTCGCTAGAGATTATGAAAAGTTCATCCAGGATTTAGGCGATCGCTTTCCCCACGAGCGCCAGGGCATCCGCAAATTCTACGATACCTGTTGGCAAGTATTTAACTGCCTCAATGCGATCGAACTACTTTCCCTCGAAGAGTTTGGCTATCTGGCACGGGTATTCTTGCAAAATCCGCTAGCCTGTTTGGGCTTAGTGAAATTCCTGCCACAGAATGCGGGTGATGTGGCACGACGCTATATTTCTGACCCAGAGCTACTCAAATTCATCGATATGGAGTGCTACTGCTGGTCAGTTGTGCCCGCTGATAAAACACCCATGATTAATGCTGGCATGGTATTCAGCGATCGCCACTATGGCGGCATCAACTACCCCAAAGGCGGTGTTGGGCGCATTGCTGAGGTATTAGCGGATGGCTTAACTAAAACTAAAACAGGTAGTGAAATTCGCTACGGGGCTAGGGTAACGCAAATTTTGCCGAAATCTAAACCTAACGGCGCGATCGCCGTCAAACTTGCCAATGGCGAAGTTCTAACCGCAAAGCGAGTAATTTCGAACGCTACGCGCTGGGATACATTTGAGCATTTACTCAAAGATGAACCGATGCCCGCCAGCGAACAACGTTGGCAGCAAAGATATCAGCGATCGCCGAGTTTTCTCAGCCTACACCTAGGTGTAAAAGCTGGAGCAATTCCCGCTGGCACAGATTGCCACCATATCCTGCTAGAAGACTGGGCAGACATGGAAAAATCGGAGGGCACTATTTTCGTGTCTATCCCCACATTGCTAGATCCTAGTCTGGCACCGCCCGGTCATCACATCGTGCATACATTCACGCCCAGTTGGATGCAGGAGTGGGAAGGCCTAGGCCAAAGCGAATATCAACAACGCAAAGAATCAGCAGCAGATCGCATAATCGATCGCTTAGAGAAGATTTTCCCTGGGTTAGCAGCCAATCTGGACTATCAGGAAGTCGGGACACCGCGTACGCACAGGCGGTTTCTTGGTCGCTATGATGGCACCTACGGCCCCATACCCAATCGCAAGCTGATGGGACTATTGGGCATGCCTTTTAATCGCACTGCCATACCAGACCTCTATTGTGTCGGTGACAGCACATTTCCTGGGCAGGGTTTAAACGCCGTAGCATTTTCTGGTTTTGCCTGTGCTCATTTAGTCGCGACAACTTTAAAATTATAAAAAATTTGTAAAAGCTACAAAAGTAGCGAAATTACGCCAAAGTTTTAGCGATCGTCCCAAATATTAAGTATGTTAAGCAAATTATGTAGAAAAATTAAGCTATCCTTCCTCAGATAGACCTTAACAGGCATTGATAATGTTGCTTGACTTAAACAAGCATCTTACCTCTAAAGAGTGAAACTCTATTCCAGTATGGGTTGCAAGCCTGACAACTCACCGATCCATCCCCTTATACCCAAATAGTAATTACTAACGAACATTTGTAAAGAAAGTTTGAACTCTTCCTTTAGGATTAGATATAATAACTTAGGTTTTGTAACCTTAATCACATACAGATCGTGTACAGGGTCTCTTAACAGGAGGTAGCAAAGTTGGCAAGAAGACGTAAGCGCAAAAGTAGACGTCGTCTAGAGGGTCGGAAGATTCTAGAACATATTCCCCAGTTCAGTATCGACAGTGGTGAGGATAAGCCCGTGACTGCGGCACGCAAGTTTATCCACTCTTCAGGAATTTTGCCCCCAGCATTACTGCTAGTCAGGCGAAACGAGCATACCACAGACAGGTACTTTTGGGCTGAAAAGGGACTGTTCGGAGCACAGTACGTAGAAGAGAATCATTTCCTATTCCCAAGTCTCAGACCACCGGAAGAATGCTTTGAATTAGCTGGCTCAGTTCGATAGACAAGAATTTAAGTCAAGCATAATTTTAAAAAAACTAATTCCCCTACAATTTCTACTACAATTCTGCATCTGTCGTGCGAGTAGTAGAGTAGGGGAAAATTTATTTTTTCAGTATGAATCCAAAAATTGCTTTCCTGGGGCTAGGCATCATGGGTGGGTCGATGGCGGCAAACCTAGCTCGTCATGGGTTTGAGGTTGCTGCATGGAATCGTAAGCGCGATCGCCCCGGTATAGAAACAGCTAGAGATGCTGGTGCCGCGATCGCCTCATCTATTCGCGAAGCCGTCACCAATGCTGATGCGATCTTTGTTTGCGTTTCCGATGTTCCAGATGTCGAAGCAGTATTGCTAGGCGATGCGGGCGTCGTGCATTATGCTCGCCCCAATGCTTTAGTTATTGACACCAGTACAATTGGGCCGCTTGCAGCAAAACGTATAGCCCAATCATTGCAAGCATATAACCTGCGCTTTTTAGATGCACCGATCTCTGGTGGTGACATTGGTGCCAAGAATGGTACGCTCACAATTATGGTGGGGGGCGAATCTACCGATTTTGAGGAATGCCAGCCACTACTCGCCGCCATGGGTACAACAATTCAGTGGTGTGGGCCTGTGGGTAGCGGTCAGGGAGTTAAGCTCTGCAATCAGGTGTTGGTGTCGGCATACATGATTGGCATCTGCGAAACTATGCTATTAGCTGAGCAAATAGGTATTGACCCCAATCTGGTAGTTGAAGTATGCGGAAGTGGTGCTGCTGCGTCCTGGGCACTTTCCAATCTGGGTATGAAGGTAGCAAAATCAGATTTTCAACCCGGATTTACGATCGCCAATATGCTCAAAGACCTGACATTTGTGACGGAAGCAGCTAGTAATGGTAGCAGGCAGCTAATGGGAGTAGAACTAGCACAGCAACTTTTTCAAGCCGTGCAAGCACTCGATGGTGGTACAGGGGGGACACAGGGTACACAGGCAATGATTCGCGCCTATCGAGAAAATCAGAGTCAATAAGTTTATATACTTAGCTTAATAAAGCAAGTCTGGCTTTCTGTAGAATATTCTAGACAGAATCCCCACATTACAAACTAGGAGATCGCCCATAGAAATGCACCCCATAGCGGAATTACACTAAACTATAGCGGTTTTACTAGGGAATCTCATCAGGATTAATGCCCAGCGATCTGAGGTATGCTTTTAGATTTTCCTTTTCCTGACGTTCTTGAAGTGCGATCGCTTCCGCTTGTTCCTTGGCTATACGCTCTTGGTTAGCGATCGCTTCTGCCTCTTCTTTAGCAAGACGTTGTTGAAGGGCGATCGCCTGAGCATCTTGTTTAGCAATACGTTCTTGTAGTTTTTCCTGACGTTCTTGGAGAGCGATCGCTTCAGCTTCCTGTTTTGCTATACGTTCTTGAGTGGCGATTTCGTTGGCAGTTAAATATCGATTGCCTACTTCATCATACAAATACAACCACTCTCTCTCCCAAGTAGCAAATGATCTGACTTCACATCCCATTCCCAGACCGATTTCTGGCATCCATACTATACCCTGCTCGTTAGGAGGAATTAGTCGATAATTACCATCAACCAGCTTGTATATTTCCAACGACAAGCGATCTTTATACTTTCTCTTACTCTGTGTCAAGGGATTATAAATGGCATAGTACAAAATTCCTACATCCTGATAGATTTCTAACTTTTTCTCATACTCACTGTTATATTCCTCCGAGATTACTTCTAAAGCTAGTACTGGAATGACATTTTCTTCTTGCCATAGCAGATAGCTCAACCGCCCTCCTGCGCTTTTATATCTCGGCACTCCCAAAGCCAAAAAACCATCAGGCACGATCGCTGGTGTACCAACACGATAGTGAATTGCCATATCAACACCAAAGAACCAATCCTGACGTTCCTCCCAAATCAGGCGCAGGAGATTAAGGATGAAGTTAGGGATGTCGTTCTGGAGTTCGTTGTCCACAGGAGTGTCGTCTGAGTGGGGAAGTTCCTCAGCCGTAGGTAGTTTCAGTAGTGGGTCATAGGAAAGGTTAAGCATAGCTTTCCATGAATGAATGAAGTTGAGTTTATTGTGCCATATATAATCATGTTGAAGCATTGCTTACTAGCAAGATTTACTTTTGTTACTAGCGATCGCAACGATTTTATGAAAAATACCTGCGATTTCGTCCCGAATGCGTTCCGCCGCCTCATCACCGAAACCAACGCCCTAGGCAAAACCCGCACGTTCACCTATGATGCCGCAGGCAACCGCACCAGCCTCACAGATCGCAATGGCAAAACCCGCCGCTTTAGCTTCAACGCACGAGATCGCTCTTTTCCAAAACTTACCGATTTTCCTGTAACCAGCGATCGCTCTTATCGAGTTTTAGGTAGCGATCGCATTAGAATTTAGTCAGGGATATCACCGAAGCGATCGCGCTCGTCACAACAGAGTAGCGATCGCTTTGATGATTATCTGAGCAGAGCAATCGCATTTTTAGTTCTCAGTCAGCCAGCAATCGAGATCGGTAATGCTAGTGAAATCTAATAGAGCCTCGCTGAGTGATTCCATTTGTTCTAGAGGAAGATTAGTAATTTGAGTTTGGTAGCGATCGCTCAAAGTGCCGAACTTTTTGGATAGTATGAAGTGGACCCAATCGACTGAACAACTTTGAGGGATCTCTAAGCTCTGAGAAATTGAGATCTCTAATTTCCTCATCAAGTGGTTTTAGGGAATAATTCTCCAGTGGAGACACTGCCTGAAAGCCTTTCCCAGTAAACAAGTTCT
>CALRKB020000118.1:0-10045 GCA_943367755.1 Rhizobium sp. Q54
AATCTCTTGAGCCAGGAGAAATCAGTTAAAGTTGGGCTTAAAGCAAAGCGTCTTCGGGCCGGTTGGGATGATGGTTATCTTCTTAAGGTGCTATCTCAGGCAGCAGGCTGTACCTCGAAATTGTAAAGAAACGTGTGCGTAAGCCCTGACCTAGACCCCCTTAAAATTGCAAAATCCAACAGTATTTGATTTTGTTGTGAGGTACTCCCTACCAGTACAAATTGGGTAGATGTCGTTTCTTAAGCTATATAGAACATACCCAAATAATCTATAAAGTACAACATTGGAGTGGAATTAATTTTTTTGTAAGTTTTGAGCGACTTTAGAAGGCAGCAAATCAGATTATGGTATAGCTCAATCTGATATCCCCTAAAGTACTCTCCCCCATCTCACAGCCTACATTCCTAATCAATAGTTTAGGAAAGCTATTGTAAAGTTTTACTTATTATTGTAAATATAACAGCTTACATTCAAAAAAAAAAGCGCGATTAGCGCCCCCAGATTTAATCAGTTTTAGTGTAATCCTTTTAATTGCCTCACGAGATGGATGACCTCTGGCAGAATTAACTGCTCAATAGCTAACTTAACTGCGCCGCTAGATCCAGGTAGTGAAAAAATTAACTTATCCCGATAAATACCAGCAACAGATCTAGAGGCGATCGCCCTAGAACCCACCTCCTGCCAACTCAGGTAGCGAAACATTTCGCCAAAACCAGGTAAAGTTTTTTCTAAGAGCGCTGCGATCGCATCATAGGTGGTGTCTCTGGGCGCAATTCCTGTACCACCGTTTAAAATTACAGCCTCTAGCTCAGGCAATTCTGCCAGGGCTTGCATATGCGATCGAATTAGATCTGGTTCATCTTTGACGATTAAATACTGACTGACCAGATGACCAGCATTGAGCAAGGATTGTTTAATGAAATTACCGCTTTTATCAGTTGCTTCATCGCGCGTGTCGCTTACCGTAATTACAGCACAATTGACACGATAGGCTGGTGGATCGGGACAAGGATGAGCGATCGTCATGATTTGCTAAAACCCATACCATTTGCCTCAGCATAACGATTCATAAATCGCATGAATCGCTCCCATTCAAACTCACCATCCATTTTGTATATAGCTTCAATGCCAGCAGGCCTACCATTAATGAACTTCGCATTCACATTACGAGTTACCAGTTCACCTTCGTCATCGATCATAAACATGCCGAGAATAGGGCTATTTGTGCCTTGATTCTTTTCGCTCATACATGTAGGTTCGGCAAAGAAAAATGTGGCTGTACTGGTAGCTCCATCCCTAGAGCGGGTAATCTTGACATCTGTAGCTTCTTCATCTACATCACGAGCGAGCTGAATCTTTGCGGTCATTACTCAGTACCTAAATTTTACCTACATGTAACTTCAGTATAGTCGCTTGCCGCGATCGCACCCAGCACAAGTTGGCAGTTTATTCCGCCTCATTATCTTCAATTTGTCGTAGGTGAATATGTTTGCGTCCTAGCTTGATTTCTAATTTGTCGCCTGGCTTTAGACCCATCAACTGAGTATATGCTGAGCCAATTAGAAGGTTACCGTTACTCTGCACGCTAACACGATAACTAGCACTTCGTCCGCCTTTGCCGTTGCCCTTAGGATCTAAAGTTAGACCATCAGCATCCATCCAAGCATTATAGAATTTCATCAAGTTGATGCGATCTTGCCCATTTTTGGTAGTAGTTGCATAACCGCAAGCTATTGCTTTTTCTTCTTTAGATAAATGCTCTAATTCTTTGACTTTCTGGAGAAGAGCTTCGCCAGTTAACATTACAGGCTGCTTGAGTTTAGCCATTAATTTCCTAATAATCTTGAAAGCAAAAACACTTCATTTAGTATATCTAAATGAATGATTAATTCATCATGCCTTGGTTAAGATTTTAGCGATTTTCGATCTAATTAGTATCTTCCTTGTTGGAAATTTATAGCTCGATCGCTAATCAGTCTCAAGGACTAAAGCCATTGCTAAACATACGCTATAACTAGCCAATGCTATATTGGCATTCTATTTTAGCAAGCAGCTAGAATATTTGACCTCGCTATATCACTTATCGCGATCGCCTGCATAATTGTGGATGCTGAGAGCAAATGATTAGATCGTCGATGAGATTATTCAGTTTGTGAAATTTGCCTAATCTTACTTAGAGTAATATATTAAGCCTTACAACATAACTTCATATTAAAATACTTCAGAAGTAACCAGCAATATGAGTCAACTAGAGCAGCTACTAAAAATGGCGGAGGATGAGTTAACCGAATATAGTACTACAGCCCGCAAGGTTGAAAAACTCCGCCGTAAGATTGGCTTGTCTATGTCACTAATGGAACAAAAATCAACCAGGCAGGAATTGTTAGTGCAAATGCAGCCAGGAGGAGTTGCTAAACTTGTAGCAGAACAGCGCCAAACCGTTGCTCTCCCTTTTTGGGGCATTGCGGGTTTAGGTTTACTTGGTGCGGCTTCGTTTAATGAGCCATTCGGAATCGCGATTGCTCTTGCTAGTACTGTTGGGGCGATCGCCATCCAAAAATGGGGTTGGGAATTGCAATCTAAGCTGCTGCTTTTGCGCACTTTTGATGAGATGGAATCTCTGGGTGCGGCACCTAAGCAAGCTGACTAGGAACTGTGTTGTTCTTTTAGGATTATTTCTGCGATTAGTAACAATCAGGCGGGGGGGCAGACACATAGGTCTGCCCCTACAGGTCTCGACGGGATTAACCGGCGGGTTGTGGTGGGAATTGACCGGCTTGGACGCTGACGGTTACATTTTGACCATTCCGCTTTAGTTCGATCTGGAGTTTATCGCCTACGGTTTTGCCTTCAACAAATTGCTGAATTGTATCTGCTGATGATACGTTCTCACCATTGATTTTCACGATCACATCTCCTGTGCGAATGCCAGCGGAGGCAGCGGGGGAGCTAGGTACTACTCGTGTCACTAGAACACCACTTTCCTCAGTCACTTTGACTTCTGAGTTAGGGGATTCGTTGAGCTCTTTCTTGACGCTAGGATCGAGAGTCAACATCTGAATACCCAAGTAGGCACGACTGACGCTACCTTTGTCAATTAATTGCTTGGCAATGCGTTGGGCTGTTTCGATTGGGATGGCAAATCCTAAACCCTGCGCGCCTTGAATAATTGCGGTATTGACACCAATTACTTCGCCTTTTTGGTTGAGCAGGGGGCCGCCAGAATTACCAGGATTAATTGCAGCATCGGTTTGAATGAAGCTAACGCGCTTATCAACTCCAATTTGTCCGCTGCTACGACCTAAGGCGCTGATGATACCTGCGGTCACGGTATTGTCTAGCCCCAGGGGATTACCAATAGCGATCGCCCATTCCCCAGGTTGCAAGTTTTGGGAGCTGCCTAGACTAACGACGGGTAAGTTAGCTTCACTAACTTTGACAACAGCAATATCAGTCAGCGGATCTCGACCTAAAACCTTACCTTCAATTTTTCTGCCATCTTTAAGAACTACTGTGACGCGATCGGCACCATCAACCACATGGGCATTAGTGATGATGTCACCTTCTTTATTGATGATAAAGCCAGAACCCGTCCCCCTTTCCACTTTTTCTCTGGGCGCACGCCTTTGCGTAAATTCATCGCCAAAGAACTGCTTAAAAAATGGATCGTTAAACACATCAGGCGTTTGCTCAGATGCTACTGTCCTTGAGGCGTTAATTCTTACTACTGCGGGGCCTGTACGGTTAACCGCTTCGGCAATAAAGTTATAGTTGCCGTCAGTTATTGGGGCCTTTGTTGCTGCTTTATTGTTATCCTCAGCCAACACTGGTGTGACGGAAGCTACTTGTGAAAGACTAGTAGCGGGAGCATTGGGGGGGGCAATTCTGGCAATTACTGCCCACGCACCGATGCCAGCCCCTAAACAGACAAGAGCAATATATACCAATGTCTTCTTGAAAGGATTATTCTTAAGCGAGTCTTTCATAGCCACTAGCCTTACGGAAGTTGTTATCTATAATATTATCCAAAAATTTAGGGCAAGATGGTATCAAAAAATGTACGGAAAACCGCATTGTTTTTGTAACCCTATCGTAAACAGGCTAGTATTTTCACTTAACACCCGTAACCATGGACTTTGGCATGGGAATAAGTGGTTTCTCCATTGCGATGAGAAGCGGCTCCTCAGGGGTTACCTGGGGTTGATTTAATTGGTTCGCAACATTTTGATTCATTGTGGGTGAGTTAAAAGTAAACACCGATCCAATTGCTCCCACTAAAACTGCTACAGCAGCGATTCCACCCCACGCAATTCTACGCTGTTTTGAGCGCTCATCTAGTTTGGCAAGTACGCGATTTACCATTTGCTCAGTCTTTGCATTCGCCTGTGCTCCGACTCTGGCACTACCAGGTACTGGTAAATCTATCAATAGCTGGCGTAGTCTTAGTTGTTGTTGATACAAGCGGCGAAAGTTAATATCTGTTGCCAGCCACTGCTCGACCCTGAGTTTCTCCTCTGGACTAGCTTCATTGTCCATGTAAGCACTCAAGAGCTCAAACTGCTCCTCCGGATCGGGATCTGGCATGTGTGTCTTATTTTGGTAACTCATAATGGGCAGGTCTCCACTTTACAGACTAGAAAGATATGGTTGGAGTTGGGTTTGTAGTCTGACCCTAGCCCTGGCAATACGGGATTTCACAGTACCCAAAGATACACCCGTAATTTCCGCAATTTCTTCGTAGGTAAGGCCTTCTATTTCCCTCAACACAATGGTTTGACGAAATCCTTCTGGCAGGTCTTTGATCGCCTGACGCAGATGCGCATAAAATTCCTGGGTGGACAGGTTATCTATGGGACCAGGTTCGCCACTCGGTAGTTCCCATTCAATTTCACCACCATCACCAGTGTGTAGGGGGTTATCTAGTGAAATAGACGTCCCCATGCGCTTGCGCTTGCGTAATTCGTCATAAAACAGATTGGTGGCGATTCGGCTCAACCACCCGCGAAATTTTTCTGGTTCCTGGAGGCGTTTGATATTGCGGTAGACCCGCAGCCAAACCTCTTGAGCGAGATCTGCCCTATCTTGCCAATCTGGGGCTAATTTGTACAGCAGTTGGTCAACATGGGATTGATGCCGACGCATAATTTCCGCAAAGGCTGACCTGCTAGGCTGCATACCTTGCTGGCAGAGGCAAACCAAATCTAGATTAGAGAGCTTTTCATCTGACACTGAGACGGAGGGATATTCAACCTCTACTTTTGTTGACCAAGATAGGCTATAGCTCATCTCCTAGCTCCAATGTTTTTACTCTAAGCTCAAGGACGCTTGTAAAAACACGATTGTTCCGAGTCTAGGTATTAAGTTCAGGTGTTCTTTAATCGCTTTATGCAACGTCAATACTATTGCTATGCCTTTTCTAAAAGCGATAATAGCAGTTAGTGTTACTGGTTTGAAACTTATATATATGAAGCGATCGCAGTGGGTAGCCATATTGACAGGTGCTTTTACCGTTTTGTTGGGGTTGGGTTATCTAGTCTTGGTACAGTTACTAGACTGGCGTGGTGAAATGTTGCCAGCACCAACAGAGTTATCAGTTATGGTAGGGGCAAGTTTTACGCAAGCGTTTTTCATCATTGGCCATATAGCTCAACCTACCTCTACAATGCTCTGGTATTGATAAGATACACGTCGAGATATTTTTGCTGTTTCAGGGTTATGCTGACTGCTGACATTTCAACTTTATGGATGCCAAACTTAAATTTCAGAACTTAAGACTATTGCAGGAATGGTGGGAAAACAGCCAGATTTATGCCATCTTGCGCTACTTGGGAAATTGGCAACAAGGCAGCCATCTGATCGGTGTGGGTGTCTGCGGTCTGTTGCTAATCGTATTGTTGGGATTGTTGCCTTACTTATCCAATAATCAGATTGGCTATGTTTCAACCGCGATCGCAATTTATTGGGTATTACTATGGATCGGCGATCGCGCCAGCCAGGCTGTCAATGCTGCTACATCAACCTGGACACCGATTCATTTACCCCTAGCAGTCTATTGGGTGATCGCTTCAGTTGCTACTATGGTCTCGCCCGTGCGCCGAGCTGCGATCGATGGTTGGGTCAAGCTGACGATTTATTTCATTATCTTTGCCTGCCTTAACCGCGTGATGCGCTATAGCAGTAAAATCCCGTGGCGATCGCTCCTGGTTGGCACCTACTTAGTCACCACAATTCTGGTATGTGTATACGGCATCCGTCAAGCATACCTGGGGGCTGAAGATTTAGCTACCTGGACCGATCCCACCTCTGAGTTAGCGGGAACTACCAGAATCTATAGTTTTTTACTCAACCCTAATCTACTAGCTGGATATCTTTTACCCGCTATACCATTGGGGGTAGTAGGAGCATTACATTGGCGGAGTTGGGGTGTGAAGTTAGTATCGCTAATGGTGGCGATCGTTTCTTGGTATTGCATAACCCTCACCTATAGTCGTGGCGCGCAACTGGGCACAATTGCCGAAAGTTTAGTGCTGGTAGTCTTGTTAGCGTACTGGTGGGCGAGGGAATTACCCCAACGAACCATACCCGGTATTTTGGTTGGCGCAACAGGGGCGATCGCACTATCATTTGTATTATTTCCCAAACAGCGCCTGCGCTTTCTCAGTATCTTTTTCGGGCGTGAAGACAGTAGCAACAATTTCCGCATTAATGTGTGGATGTCCGTGCTACAGATGATAAAAAAGAAACCAATTTTGGGTATTGGCCCCGGTAATAAGGCATTCAACTTAGTCTATCCCATCTATCAAAGACCAGGTTATAGCGCTCTAGGCACTTATTCTGTCCCTTTGGAAATCACCGTGGAGACGGGGATAATCGGTCTCGCTTGCTATGCCTGGTTTATAGTCATGGCAGTGCAACAAGCATGGAAAAATCTGAATCGTTTACGTGATACTAGAGTTTCGGAGGGATTATGGATTACTGCCGCTTTAAGCGCGATGGCGGGACTAATGGCTCAAGGTCTTTTTGATACAGTCTGGTACCGCCCACAGGTACAAATTCTCTGGTGGTTGGCGATCGCTCTCATTGCGAGTTTCTGCATTCAACAGCCGCATGAAGATGGAAGGGAGGAGATGGAAGGCGAAAGAGTGAAGAATGAAGATGAAGGATGAACTGAGGAAGCTTTTGCAGACGGTGGCGGATGGTAGTCTTAGTCCAGATATGGCTTTTGAGCAACTGAAGTATTTGGACTTTGAGCCTGTAGGTGAAATTGCCAAAATCGATCGCCATCGCAGACTGCGCACGGGGTTTCCTGAAGTGGTGTTTGGCCTGGGTAAAACTCCTGAGCAAATTGTGGCGATTATGCAAGCTATGCGCCAACATACCCCTGTGGTGATGGCAACTAGGATATCTAAATCTGTCTATGAGTCTTTAAAGCTAGAGATATCGGATCTCAATTATTTTCCCCTCGCTCAGATTTGCACCCTTGGCGAAACTAAGCTTGAATCAAATTCCTCTAAGGGTGCGATCGCCATCGTCACAGCCGGTACAGCCGACATACCAGTAGCAGAGGAAGCGGCAGTCACAGCGGAGTTATGTGGGTATCAAGTGCAACGACTTTGGGATGTCGGCGTAGCAGGGATTCATCGCCTTTTGGCACATAGGCATATATTGCATGCAGCAGATGTCCTGATTGTGGTAGCGGGGATGGAAGGCGCACTAGCTAGCGTAGTAGCGGGGATGGTGGATTGCCCTGTAGTTGCAGTACCGACAAGTGTAGGCTATGGCGCTAGTTTTAATGGTCTTGCCCCTTTACTCACAATGTTAAATTCTTGCGCGGCTGGCGTGGGCGTGGTTAATATTGACAATGGTTTTGGTGCCGCCATCCTTGCTTGTCAAATTCTCAGACTTGCTGATAAAAAGTAAAAATACTGCAAGATACCAATAATCGTGATAATTGTGTGTCCTAGTTAAATCAATAGCTTACAGGTCAACCTTCTCTCTCAATCTTTTCTCTAGGCGATCGCGGTAACCAGCAAGAAAGCTATCTCTCGGTGATATCCGCACAGCTTGCTTGTACGCCTCCAGGGCGGCATCATAACGACGCAGATTTTCCAAGGCATAGCCGCGATTGGCAAAGGAGTAAGCATCATTGGCATTAAGCTGAATTGCCTTATTTGCTGCTATCAATGCTTCCTCATAACGTGCCAAAAAATTTAGTTGGGCGCTAACCCCTTTCCACGCAAAATCGAGTTTAGGATCGATCTCCGCCGAGCGTTCATAGGCGGCCAACGCTTCGGCATAGCGTTCTAGTTTCTCCAAGGCAAAACCGCGATTGGCTTGAGCATAAGCATTATTTGGATTTAGAGCGATCGCTTGATTTGCAGAACTTACTGCTTCTGTATAACGCTTGAGAGAGTTGAGCGCTGAGGCTCGCCAACTCCAGGCGCGATCGTACCTGGGATTAATGGCGATCGCGCGATCGAATTCAGCTAATGCCTCTGTGCTCTGTTTCTCTTCCCATAAATCCGCTCCCCGATCTACGATCGCATCAACATCAGTTCTATTCGGAGCAGGTCTATCACGAAAAGGTAAAGGTCTAGATGGCCCACTATCCTGGGATTGATTGATTTCCTGTGTATACACTCCACTAGGAAAAACAGCAAATAGATTGAAGGAAATCAGTATTGAAGCAGTTCCTGCATAAAGGTGGAAGAACTTAGAGGGATTGGTATTTCCATTACCAGACAGCACGATCATCGGTTGACTCCTATTTAACTCCTATTTTAAAAGATTGCAAGGTAGTATATATTCTCCGCAAGACTTCTTCCCAATCACCAAGTCGAGCTTGCCGAAATAGTCGCATTGTGGGATACCAGGGACTATCTTCGCGATCGATCATCCAGCGCCAATCGGGAGTATATGGTAGCAAAACCCAAACGGGCTTAGCCATCGCCCCTGCTAGATGTGCTACCGCAGTATCCACAGAAATCACCAGATCTAACTGATCGATGATGGCAGCAGTATCAGCAAAGTCTCGAATTTCATGACTCATATCTATGACATTAGAATGCTCTCCTAACAGTTCGATATCAGCAGCATTTTGCCCTACCTGCAAACTATAAAAACAAGTATTTGGAATGGAAATAATTTGCTCAAACATCGATGGTGACAAGGATTTAGTTTGGTAGAATTTCTTGAGATCGAAAGAACCACTGCGATCGCCGCTAGCCCATACAATGCCAACTTTCAGTGACGAGCTTGAGCCTAACGGTAGCTCAACATCATTAACTTTGAGAGGAAAGATATAGGGTGTTTGGGCAGGGATAGTTTGCAGATTTGTCCCTAATATGTAAGGCAGGCTAAGCAGTGGTGCATAGACATCAAATTCTGGCAATGCTTCACCTTTGGTAATTATGCTATCTATGCCACTAATATTTTGCAATAATCGCTCAAGCCCTGAAAGGCAACTCAACACTATTCTGCCACCGCAATCGACAATCTGAGGGATATAGCGAATAGTCTGAATAGTGTCTCCCAGAGCAGCATCACTGTAAAGCAGAATTGTTTTCCCTTCCAGTGACGATCCATCCCATTGCGGCTGTGAAAATGATGGTAGAGTTTTAGCAAAATCTTCGATCTTGCGCCTATACTCAAACTCAGCAAACCCCCGTTGCATATCCCCCATCAGCAGTAAAGTTGTGCTCAGATTGAAGTAAGCTTCGGCATAATTGGGATTGAGGGCGATCGCTCTTTCTATATAGGCGATCGCTTCCGGCAATCTTTTTTGCAGACGATAGACCGTGCCTAGAGTATTTAACGCTTCGGCATAATTGGGATTGATGGCGATCGCACTTTGATAACTAATAATCGCATCCTCAAATTTATCTAGATCCAGATATACATTAGACTTTATCGGCAATAAGAGGGTGGATCTAGAATCAGTGATTTCCTATCTTCACCCTCAACTTAACCAGCTACCATCTGACGTTGAGTGACTCTGAAGTTATGCAATCCACAAGCAGTTTCCAGCACGATATCTACATAATTG
>CALRKB020000119.1:0-9769 GCA_943367755.1 Rhizobium sp. Q54
TCTTCTCGCCTCGAATAGCTTCCAGGGCGACTTTTGCTTTGAATTTGGGATTGTACTGCTTGCGTTTGTTACTCATGAACTACTCCTATCATTATTTCGAGTGGTTCAGAGCTTAACCCCCTGTCCAGTTTTTGGGGTCCACCTCAGTATTCCTGAAGATATTTAAGCGTTGTTTGGTACTTTTCCAATGTACGGCGATGAATTTCTTTAGCCTTCTCACTCGTAAAGCGATCGAACAAATCTACAACTGAGATAGAAGAGCGACTGTTCTGCTGTTCAGTTTTGTATTTTTTTAAGGTTGAATCGAAGTTGCCGCTAGCAATGTCTAACTCAATCTGGCTTGCTTTGGCTTCCGCCGCCATTCTGTTAACTCTCGTATCAGGCAACCCAATATACAGACAGAAACGCTTACCTGCAAAGCCCCATCGTAATCGCAGTCTGTCTTTGAAAATCTCTACAGCAACTTTTCCTTTTGCCATTTGCTTGGTTGGTTAAGCACAACTTGGTATACCAATTTTATACCAGTTTGCCCTTCAAAACCCTATAAAAGACTACTTTTTGTAGTCCCTTATTGAGAAAGGGACAGGGCTAGAAAGACATTAAAAGAATGGCGAAAGCTAATCTGGCAAATGGTTTTGCTGCTATCGGGATGAAAGGATTTGAACCTTCGACCCCCTCGTCCCGAACGAGGTGCGCTACCAAGCTGCGCTACATCCCGAATTGTTTGATTGTGATCCTAGCAGGGTTTTTCTTAGTAATCAAACCCTGGATTTCGGTAACTGGGGATCAGTGTGGCGCGGCTTAAAGTAACATGGAAATCTAGACCTTAAATAATTTAGGCATTCTTTATGGTTGCGGAGTTTCATGCCTCTGAGTCGGTTTCAATTGCTGTACCATTGCACTCAGTACCGATCGCTCATTATTTACGCCAACCTCAGCGTTTGGTTAATGCCATAACGGCAAAATCCAGAGTAGAAGCGCTTGAAGATCGGCCTACCCAAGAAGGGCATCGCTTTTTCCGCATGAAGATGCAGCCTTTAAATTTTCTACACCTCAAAATTCAGCCTATGGTTGATATGGATGTATGGGCAGACGCTAACGGTACCGTATATTTACGTTCTATTCACACCCAGATTCGTGGCACGGATTGGATCGATCAGCGCTTTGCACTCAAACTCGCAGGCAAAATTACACCAAATACCGATCAGCGCGGCCGCACCAAGTTAATTGGTAGAGTCGATCTCAAAGTAAATGTGGTTATGCCTCCAATTTTCTCGCTGACCCCACCGATAGTTATAGAAGTTACAGGTAACAGCTTACTTAAAAGCGTTTTAGTCGCAATGAAGCAACGCTTGATGCAACGCCTTGTTGCTGATTATGTTGTTTGGGTCAAGGAAGATCGCAACATTACATTGCCTATCGGTTCTGCGATTGAGCCTGCTTGAGCCGAGGCTAATACTTTTTGTGAAAAGAGTAAATATACTCATGTTACGTAGAAGTCTAAAAAGGTTTCAGGGACTGCCATTCCAAGCCTCGAACAGCTTCCAGAGCCACTTTGGCTTTGAATTGGGGATTATACTGCTTGCATTTGTTACTCATGAACTACTCCTCTCATTATTTTGAGTGGTTCAGAGCTTAACCCTCTGTCCAGTTTTTGGGATCCACTTCACGCAACATCTGCGCAGTACGGTCGATATCGGCATCTGTAGTGCTCTTGCCAAGAGTCAAGCGAATTGCGCCTAAAGCTTGCTCATGGCTGTAACCCATCGCTAAAAGCGTCGCACTAGGAACTAGGCTACCACTGCTACAGGCCGAACCAGAGCTAATCGCAATTCCGGCAGCGTTCATGGCGCGTACTAGGCGACGACCATTGATGCGGCTGTGACAAAAGCTGGCATGGTGAGGTAATCGCTCTGTTAGTCCTTCTGCTTGGATTGCCCCTGTAGGAGTGAGATCGGGAATGTCCGATAATTGGGCAAATAGGCGATCGCGCAACTGTGATAATCGGGCTGATTCTATGCCTAATTCCTGCTGCGCTAACTGTGCTGCCAACCCAAATCCGGCGATCGCTGCCACTGGCTGAGTACCGGAACGCAAACCGCCTTCTTGTCCGCCACCGCAAAATAAAGGCTGCAAACGCACCTCAGGACGCATGTATAAAGCACCTACGCCTTGCGGGCCATAGATTTTGTGGCTGGAAATCGATAATAAGTCGACAGGTAAAGTCTGAACGTCGATTGGGATGTGACCCGCTGCTTGCACAGCATCTGTATGGAACCATACGGCTGCATTGCGACAAATTTGCCCCAACTTGTCAATGGGCTGAATGGTACCCACTTCGTTTTGGCCGTAGATGATCGATACCAGAACGGTATTGGGTTGCAATGCCACGATCAGGGATTGCGGATCGATTCTGCCAGTTCGATCTACGGACAAACGCGTAATTTGCCATCCCATTTGTTCGAGCCACTCGGCAGAACGCGCGATCGCTGAGTGCTCCACAGACGAGACAATCATGTGCTGCGGCTGCGGATACTGCCTGGCCACACCAAACAAAGCCAGATTATCTGCTTCAGTACCGCCGGAAGTAAAGATGATATTCTCCGCTTCACCATTAATTAAATTAGCAACCATGAGACGGGCTCTTTCGATCGCCATGGTCGATCTTTCACCCCAGGCATGCAAGCTCGATGGGTTGCCCCAATTTGCAGTCATTACCTCATGCATCAGGGCGATCACTTCTGGCCTGGTTGGTGTAGTCGCACCATGGTCAAGATATATCTGCATAATTCCAAAAACGCTCTACTTTGCATGTTACCAAGCTCAGTTGCTAATCTGCACTAAATAGTGGTTAAGGTGGCTTGCGTGGCGGAGCGAATCTCGGATACATGAAGTGACTTAATATTTAGATAAAATATTAAGAAAGGTAACAAAATCTTTGTATAATAAATACAGATACTCAAATTTTTCCAAATGCAAGTTGGCATAATTTTGCCTTCAGTAAATTGCACCCCAGTTCTATTCTCAGAGTTGGCTATAGAGGCAGTAAACGCATATGAGTAACCCATCATCTTCTGAGACTGAGTTATTACAAAGTATTCTAGAGCCCCTGCTAGAGGATGTTCGTTATTGGCTTGGGCGATCACTCGATCTATTTGAATCACAAAGATTAGATTTTATTTCTGAGACTGAGCAATCTCACCTGGTTACCAGGGTAAAAAATGCCCTCAAAGAGGTAGAAGTAGCTACGATGCTCTACGAAGTAACGAGTAAACAGGTAGGTATAGAAGTGGCAGCTATGATGCCGTGGCACAATCTTTTACTAGAGTGTCAAGCTATCGGTATGCGCTACCATCAAAATAAGGCAAACTAGAGATTACCTTTTAATCAACAAAATAATTTTTAAGTCAATTTAATCTCAAATTTAAGTCTATATAAGAAACCATGTTGCAGATCCTTTATATCGTCGCATTTACCATTCTTTCGCTGCTTGCCGTCACTAATCTGATCCGGAGCATGATTTCCCTGGCACAGAACGAAGCGAAAAGTCCAAACAGCTATGCTAAACGAACTAAGGCAATCTCCCCCAGAAATAACCAATTTATCCATCCTGAGATGCTAGATGCGAACGGCAATATCATTGATGAGCCATTGCTAGTAATTCGTTCCATGGGGGTAGAAGATGCGCGATCGCGCCTAGATGCACTATACGAGTCTTCTCCTGGCTCTGATAGCTAATAAGCAGTACCTTTTGGTAAGTTCTAGGCAGATTAAATGACAAATTGGCAGTTGATAGCCGGCTTTGAGGATATTCTGTATCACAAAGCTGATGGGATGGCTAAGGTAACCATAAATCGCCCCCATGTTCGTAATGCTTTTCGCCCGCAGACAATCTCGGAGATGATCCGGGCATTCACTGATGCCCGTGAAGATACTGACATTGGTGTGGTTTTATTAACTGGCACAGGCCCTGCCCCCGATGGCAAATACGCCTTCTGTGCCGGTGGCGACCAAAAAGTTAGAGGAGAAGGTGGCTACATCTCGGAGAATGGTATACCTCGCCTCAATGTGTTAGATCTACAAAGACTAATTCGTACCATGCCCCAACCAGTAATTGCCCTGGTAGCTGGGTATGCAATCGGGGGTGGGCATGTTTTACATGTCGTATGCGACCTGACGATCGCTGCCGACAATGCCATCTTCGGGCAAACTGGCCCCATGGTAGGCAGTTTTGATGGTGGTTTTGGCGCTTCCTATCTCGCCCGGATTGTTGGCCAGAAAAAAGCGCGGGAAATTTGGTATTTGTGCCGTCAGTACAATGCTCAAGAAGCGCTAGACATGGGCTTAGTCAATAAGGTAGTGCCAGTTGAGCAACTAGAATCAGAAGGGATTGGATGGGCGCAGGAAATACTAGAGAAAAGCCCACTCGCAATTCGCTGTCTCAAAGCAGCCATGAATGCAGACTGTGACGGACAGGCAGGCATCCAGGAGTTGGCGGGTAATGCCACGCTACTGTTTTATATGACTGAAGAAGCACACGAAGGCAAGCAAGCTTTCCTAGAAAAACGCAAGCCTAATTTCCGTAAATATCCCAATCTGCCCTAGGGATCTGCTAACTGTTGAGTGATCGCAAACTATGAGACAGAAGCTGTTTCTTTAATTTCCTGATGATTTGACTTGTACTGAATTTCGAGTGCAATCTTATTCTCTGCAAAGCTCGATCTGTTAACTCGAAGCTGCTCTCTAATATTTAGAAAGAAGGCAATGGCAAACAGAGTGACACTAATACCCGCACAAACTCCAATATAGAGATTTAGGTTTGGATCTTGCGAGAGTTCTAGCATTTCTAAGTAGATTTTGTGCATAAATGTAAGAGTTTTTTGAGAACTTAGTAGGTTTAATTGGCGGTTAAGCCATCCAGCATTTAGGCATATGTTACCCATCGCAACCAGTAAGTTTACAAGCGATCGGACTGTGCAACCTTCAAGAATTGCAACTAAATTTCAAGAAAAAAATCCTTAGTTGCCTTGTTTGGCAAGCTTATGATCTAGATATTGGTTTTTATTAGCGATCGCTTCAAAATTAGTTACAAAATATGTTGGCGTAAAATACAGAATGGCTATCTAAGCAAATTCCCCGCTTCTCAAACTGAAGACGGGGAATTATCGCTATTCAATTAGCCTGTTGACAAACGCAAAAATTTTAGTTGAGGGCTTCGGCACCACCAACAACTTCCAGAATTTCCTGCGTAATGCTGGCCTGTCTGGCTTTGTTATATACCAGGGTGAGACTCTTAACCAGTTCGCTGGCGTTATCGCTGGCGTTGTTCATGGCGGTCATCCGTGAAGCTAGCTCGCTTGCGGCTGACTCTTGTAGTGCTCGGAGCAACTGGTTGTCAAGGTAGAGAGGCAACAGGGCATTCAGAATTTGCACCGGATCTTGCTCGAAGATCATATCGCTAGGCATCTCTTTAACAGTGGCTTCTACTTTTTCACGCTCGACTTGGAACTGGCCGCCCCGAACGATCATACGAAAGATCTCATCATCATTTGGTTCCAACCCTTGGGGGTCTAGAGGCAAGAGAGTTTGGATCACAGGTCGAGAACTAATCAGCGAAACAAAGCGCGTGTAAACCAGTTCCACGCGATCGATGCGTTCGGAGAGAAATGCAGAAGTCATCTCATCCACAATTTTGTTTGCTTCTGAGGCATTAGGAACTTGATCGAGGCCACTGTAGGTAGCTTCAATTGGCTGTTCGCGACGAGTGAAATATTGGATCGCTTTACGACCGATCAGGATGTATTGATAGCCAATGCCTTGCGCGCTTAGTTCCTTGGCACGAGCCTCAGCACGGCGAATAACGTTGGAGTTGTAACCTCCACACAGGCCGCGATCACCGGATATAACGACAATACCGACATTTTTAACAGCGCGTTTTTGGAGCAATGGCAAGTTGACATCTTCAAACCGCAGACGTGTTTGCAGTCGATAGATAACTTGGGCCAGACGATCGGCAAAGGGACGGGTAGCAAGTACTTGCTGCTGGGCTCTTCTCACCTTGGCAGCCGCGACTAGACGCATTGCCTCAGTGATTTTACGTGTGTTTTTAACGCTGCTAATGCGATCGCGAATATTCTTGAGGTTTGGCATGAGTCAAATGCTGTAAAAGAGTTAAGAACAACGTTGGGAAATTAATACCAACCTATTTTGCGGCTTTGTTTTTAGCTGTTAGCTCATAGCTGTTAGCGTCCAGCTTTAGGCGCTACCTGTCACTAGGCCAAAGCGCAAAATGGCATTAAGAATTTTAAACCAATGACCATCATATATCTTTATTGCAGCGCCCTTATGAATTTTTTGCATGGGATCTTTTACAAGGATTGGCTACCAATGGCCATTTGTTGGCTGTGCCCCAACACATTTTGATAGACCGCCTCAGTTTGCCTAGCTAATCGCGGCCAAGCAAAGCGTTGCCTCAGTTCAACCTGAGCATTTTCTACCAGTTTCTTACCATTTTCAGGATTTTGCAAAACTTCGAGAATGCCCTCGGCTAAAGAATCACAGTTGTTTACTTTAGTGACTATGCCTGTAACCCGATCGCGAACGACTTCGGGCATACCACCTGTATCGGACACCACAACAGGTACTTTTGCCGCAAAGCTCTCCAATGCCACAATCCCGAATGGTTCATACAGGCTAGGAAAAACTGCACAATCGGCAATTGTTTGAAATTTGCTCAGGTCATCATCAGACATGAAGCCAGTAAACAATACCTGGTGATATATACCTAGATCCCATGCCTGCCGCTGCAATAGGATGGAATAGGCATCTCCAGAACCAATAATCACAAACTTGACTTTGCCATTGGTTGCCGCAACTACCTTAGGTGCGGCGTTCAACAACAAGAAGATCCCTTTTTCGTGGGTGAGACGGCCAACATAGTAAACAATCTGTTCGCCAGGCTCGGCAAACTGGCTGCGAAAGACGGCACGATCAAAATCCATATGTTGTGATCGCGTGGCGCGTTCTAGACTAAGCCCGTTGTAGACCACATCTACTTTAGTGGTGGGGCAATTTAAGGCGCGCCCTACCTCGCCCTGCATGTATTTAGTGCAAACTATTACGCGCTGCGCTTCTGTGGCGAGGTTGACTTCTTGATCGCTAACATATTTCTGTGTATCTGAATGTATGCCGTTATAGCGACCATACTCTGTGGCGTGAATGGTGGCGACTAGAGGCAACTGATATTGCTGATGCAGACTGGTTGCAGCGTCACTGACTAACCAGTCATGGGCATGGATAATATCGAAGTTATGCTCGCTAAGCAGCTTTGTCGCACATTTCACCATGCTCTCGTTCATATTTGCTACCCAGCCAAAAAAATCGGCATCTCCAACTACGGGGACGCGATGCACTGCAATACCTTCAACAATCTCGTAGTCGTTAACTCCCCCAACCTGTACGGTGATTAGATAGATATTGTGCCCCAGTTTTACCAACTCAGGATAAAGCTCCGCCACGTGGCGCGAAATGCCTCCAATAATACGCGGTGGGAACTCCCAGGTTAGAACCAGGATATCCATGAGACAACAACCAGATTTATGGAGTATTAATTATCACATATTACATATTTAGACCAGGGTTTAGATTGGGGCAGAGATCGCCCCCCTCAGATCTAAATACGATTAGCCAATGCTGTATATGCGATCGCGTCCTCTTCCTTTAGCTTCATAGAGTGCATAGTCTGCTGCTGCAATTAGTACCGATGGGGTAGAGCCCACTGGCGGTATCATAGCGGCTACGCCCAAACTAATGGTGACGTATCGATCAATTGGCGACTCTTCGTGCTCAATTTTCAAAGCTTTGACACTAGCCCTGATCTGCTCTGCGATATAATTTGCCCCTTCAACATCGGTTGTGGGCAAAATAACCACAAACTCTTCACCACCATAACGAGCTACTAGATCCCTAGGACGTTTTACAGTTTTAGTAATTGCCTTTGCCACTTTTTGCAAGCAGCGATCGCCCTCTGGATGCCCGTAGGTATCATTGTAGGCTTTGAAATAGTCAATATCACCCATAATTAGGGCAATACAGGCATTTTCTCGCGCCATTTGTCGCCATTCCTGATTAATGCATTCATCAAATCTTAAGCGGTTAGCGGTTTGGGTGAGCCAATCCATAGAGGCTAGTCTGAGCAACTCACGATTAGATTTCTCTAGCTGACGCTTGTTTTCTTCTAGTTTAGAGTAAAGCTGAGCCTGACGGATGGCGATCGCTACCTGGGCCGCAAGCGAAGTTAGTAAGTTAATTTCCTGACGATGCCAGTAATGCACCTTAGCGCAGTGGTTGGCAACCAATAGTCCCCACGCCTGCTTAGATCTGGTCTGAGATTGGCCATCTCCCTCTTCCTCTTCTATAAGAATGGGGACGGCCAGACGAGATTTAACTTGTGCTTGCCTCAGGAATTGGAGGGTTTCGTCATTAAGGTTTGATGCCTCAACATCGTGTATGACATGGCCCTCTCCTCGACTATATGCTTCTAGACTCACCCCCAAAGAATCTATATTCACTCCTAAGCCTAGCTTGGGGGTGTACTCGCGATCGACTGACTCAGCTACCACAACTCCTCGTCCTTGCTCGCGAAAGCGGTAAATTACCATGCGATCGCTCTGGAGAAACTGGCGCAACTCAGCCACCGTAGTGTGAAGAATGTCATCTAACTTCAGGGAAGCACGAATCCGCTGTCCGATCAGCGCCACTAGTCTTTCGCGTCTGGCTTGATGTCGCAAAGCCTTTTCGACCTGAACGCGCTCTGTAATATCAACGGAGATTCCAGTTAAGCCGATCGCATTGCCGCCTTTATCTCTCGCTGGCATAAAGCGATGCTCATAGACAATATTGCGATAAGTTGATGTCCAGGTACACTGTTTACCCGCTAATCCGCGCTGGATATTCTCGCGATTGATAGGCAGATCCAGGATAGATCGTCCAACCAATTCATCTGGTTGCAAACCCCAAATACTGAGGCCACTGCCCGTAGAGACTGTAATAGTACCCTTAAGATCCGTCGCCCAAATAATGACGGGTAAACTAGCAGCTACGGCCTGCAAGCTTTGTTCGCTTTGTAACAAAAGTCGATCGACACTAGGATTTAGCACAGTTAAAGCACTGCCATCTATCTGACCATCCAGGTTATTCAGGTTTTCTAGTGGCAAATTAGTCATTTTAGACGACCATTCCGCAGTCTTTTTTGCGTCATTTAGTATTTAGAGCAATCTCAAATAGTTATGTAACCAGGTAGAAGATCCCTCAAGATGAGGTTACCCCGTTCAAATTCATAATTAAAGATCGTCACATGTTTATATTTAACAGCTAGGAAACTTGAAATATCTTCAACCAATTGCATGAGTATAGATGTTAGGGATCAAAGATATTTAGGTTTTAATTAAAGACTTTGAAGCATCCCGATAATTTAAAATGTAGATCGAGATAGTGAAAAACTAGAGGAAGTTTAACTTCTGCTCTGGCAGTTTGGGGCTCTTTAGATTTTCCAACAAAAACTAAAGCTTATTTGCATGTTTTGCTTCGATCTAACAACTTCTAGATAGCGTTTTACAATCACTGAGGTGGACCCCAAAAACTGGACAGGGGGTTAAGCTCTGAACCACTCGAAATAATGATAGGAGTAGTTCATGAGTAACAAACGCAAGCAGTACAATCCCAAATTCAAAGCAAAAGTCGCCCTGGAAGCTATTCGAGGCGAGAAGAC
>CALRKB020000120.1:0-9713 GCA_943367755.1 Rhizobium sp. Q54
CCTTCCTCATATGGTTGGTGTGACTCTTAGCGATCACTGCTGTACAAACTCATAAAAACTGGACGTTAATGAGCAAGGACTGCTTATGCGGTTTTGACTCTATTATCCCTGCTGAAGAGGATTTCAGCAATAACCTTCCAAGTCGTGTAAGTACCACCATCACCATCAAACCAGGTAAAGTCCGTCGGCTTAAAGATCCTCTGGTTGATAGCTTTCATCACAATCGTATCCACTACAGGCGACCTAAACTCCTCCATAAGATCAAACGCCAAATGCGTTTCCTTGCGGTCAGAGCGATGTAGATTACCCAAATACGGGTTTAACCCCTCCGCCAAAATCAAACTCAACACATTGTTATAAAGCAACGTATACCCAAAACTCAGCATCGAATTCACCGGATCTTTCGGCGGTCGGCGCGATCGCTCCGTCAAACTAAACGCCGAGTTAGTAATCAACTGCCCCAAAGCCGAGAAATACCTTGCCGCCGCCACACCCTCATGACCGCGCATCGCATCCAGATTCTCAGATTTCTCCACAGCCTCACAATCCACCTCCATCCGCTCAACCGCAATACTCACATTCTCTACCCGACGCTTACGGTTTAGCCGTAGCAACAACTGCCGCGAATTTGCTAACTTACCCGCCAAAATTGTCTGTGCCATGTTGAGCTGAAACTCAAGATCTTGCCTCTTTTGCCACTGCGCCGCTTCCACCTCCAGACTGCCCAATTCTGCACTCCACAAATGCCCCTTATACCCACCCAACTGCGTTAAAAAAATTACCGGAATCTTGGCATCTAAACAAGCCGAAATCGCCGCATTAGAGATCTGCACATTGCCAAAAACCAAGATCTGCTCCACCTCACGAATCGGAATTTCTTCCTCCTCACGATCTGGCAGTTTGACGAAAAAGCGTCCCTGCTCCTTCCGCAGCATCGTTCCCTGTTTAACTAAATATAGTGCAGACATACCACTCACCCACGTAGGTTCATTAGATGTAATTGCAATCGCAACCTTTTCCCGAATCTTATAGCCCAAAACCACATAAAGCGGCGGCGGAATCGGCTTATGTGCCGCCTTAATCGCCTCCAACATCGCCCTTTGTACTGGTGTTACGATCGCAGGTGGATCGGCATAGACCAGCCGCACCTCTGGTGAAGAAATAACTGCTTGCTTGGCATCGTCCTTCTCTTTCGTTACTGGCAACATCAAATCGCCAACAAATGCATGACCGAGGAAACGAAACCCCTTATCAAAATTGGTAATCTGCGTTTTGTCAGGATGCAACTGCAAGCCTATTCCAGTCAACGCCGCCGCGATCTCCTGCTTCGCCTTGATAATCCGTCGCTCTTTCTTCGCCATCACGACAAAATCGTCAGCATACCGCACCAGTTTCAAGCCAGATGCTGCCACGATTTCATCAAAGTCGTCAAGGTATACATTTGCCAAAATCGGCGAAATCACCGAACCCTGAGCCAGCCCCTTTTCTGGCAAAATAATCCCCGCTTCCGTTAAAGTACCAGCTTGCAAAAAAGCCGGAATTAGCCGCTCAAGTATTTCCGTACCGTGGGACAAATCCTTCGGCGCAACCCGCTCACGCACCTCCGCCATCAACCTATTCAAGCGGACATTGTCAAAATACTCCACAATATCGGCATCCAGCACCCACTCATAACCCTGTCGATACCACGTTGACACCTGCTGCGCCGCCATTTTGTGCGATCGCCCCGGTCGATAGGCAAAGCTAGATACCTCAAATTCCTTTTCCAATAAAGGATACAGGACGTTTAACATAGCTTGCTGCACGATGCGATCTCGCACGGTGGGCACTCTTAACTCGCGCCATCCCCCCTCTTTTTTCGGCACAAAAATCTGTCGCAGCGGCATAGGCCGATATTCCCCATCGGCGATCGCCCGTCGCATTTTATCCAGATATACATCAGCATTTTGGGCAAAATGAGCGATCGTTTCGCCATCTACCCCCGCACCGCCTTGATTGGAGGCTACTTTCTCCCAAGCTTGCTGGAAATTAATTCGCGTCAAAAATGCCCGCATAGCTATGCATATAGCCCCGTCTGAATTGTAAGATTTCTCCAATACAAACTGATATCTAACTACCGATCGCTACAATTAAGATGAAACTGGTTTAACATAGTAGGAGATCCTCACTTCATTAACTTCCGATTTGATAATCGTGTTAGTTTCGCGATTGTATTCACTGACAACATACTGCATGATGCGATCGGGCGAAGCGCAAGCAAGAACCATCCCCGCAGTTACAGATTTACTGCCACCCGTATAATCAACTATGATTTGCGATTCATCTAGACCAAATTTTTCCCAAGCATCCTCATAGATGGAATTGATGAGATTGCGAATGTAATTGGGATCGTTCATTTGCCCATTGGTAAGTACCATATCAATTTGATATCCCGGCGAATCCAAATTAGTCATTGGATATTTCTTGCCGTAGTGAAAAATATCAGATCGCATTCCAGCCTGCTCGCATTCATTAAGCATTTTCTCTACTGTAGGGAAAGAATCATTTGTACCAATTACCCAACAGTGCACTAATTTGCCATTACCATTATCCCAATTATGGTCGATTGCCAGCTTTGCAGGGGGGTTGCTACCAAGACTGACAAAAACAACCAAACCTTCAAAAGTTTTCCCCTTCATAGAAACCACATTAGGAACCGGGTTGAGAATTGGATAGAAAATCTTAGGAACTTTTACTCTCCTCAATCCCAAGATCAGCGAAATCGTAAACAGACCCACAACACATAACTGCCAGATTGCTTTATCAACACCAAACTTAGTCTGCACCCATGTTCCTAGAACTTCAAGAATGAGCGTCGAAAGTCCATTAGCTGCAACAGCCAATAACAAACCGATTGAAAGGATGAAAACAATTGGGCGTTTCCCTGGGTTTGCGATCGCTTCCTGCAATATAGATTTTTGTGGCATGCTCGTTTCCTATCGTATATCTCAATTCGTTAAGCTTTTAAGATCTGCTCAGCCGCGATCGCCAGCTCTGGAAAAGTCCGCGATATAATGCGTTCCTCACCCTGATATGCTTTGACCTGATAAATACCATTCTCATCCAGCAAGTAGACAAACACCGTTGGCACCTTAGGATTCCCTAAATAATTTCTACTGCCCAGCGCCAAATAATCAACAATCCAATATTCACTAATACCAAGCCGCTGATACTCATCTAATTTATCGATATAGTCATCTTCCCAATTAGTCGATACAACTTCCACCACCAATTGAAGCGGATCGAGCATGGCAGAGTAGGCATTAGGCTGAGCGTCCCATAATGCCTTATCGACAACACTAACATCGGGATGCCGACCTTGCTCCTTGCCATCCTGAGTAAAAGTCCTCACCACGATTCTGCCAGAAACTCTGAAGTTCAGGTTGAGTCGTTCAACCTCCCTGTCAAACAACCTGGCAATCAGATCCGCCAAGTTTTCATGCTGTCTAGTTGCTAATACCCTCATTATTTCTCCATTTACAAGTTCATAGCGACTTTCCTCATCTGGTAGTTGCTCCAGAAATTGCTCAAAGGTGAGGGATTGTTTGGACAAGCGAATAGTTGTTGTCATGATTTTGGCTCCATGCTATTACTATTTTACAGGTGATCGCTTTCGTAAATAGAGATTATGTCAAAGGCGAGATCGCGCTCCAGGTTTTAAGCTTTTACTGCAACGATCTGTCCGATCTTTACTTCTTTGCTATGCGTAGTAACAACTATGCCGCCTCCTAGTCGCGGGTCGAAACAAGCAATCCATTTCGTTGGATGCAGTTGATGTACGAGATAGGCATAAAGCCAGATAGGTGCTCTTCCAGAGAGTACGACCCCAATTTGATAATCGATGCCAGCAGGTAACTCCAGTCCAACCAGGTCTTGGGGTTCGACAATGCGATCGCTTGCCGTCAGCTCAATTTCAAGCAACTGAAATTCCAACCCTTCTACAGTCTGACAGCGATCGAGTTTGATTTGAATATTAGAATCAGGCATAAAGCCACCTAATCTATTTGGGTCAAATTATATAGTATGCTGACATTTTTCTTCGTAATTTCATCAAATTTTAAAATCATGATGAGAATTTTGTAGAAATGTGACTTTTTGCAGAAATTCTCATCATGCTGCTATACTGCTTGTTGACTTGATATTCTCCCAACAGCCTTATGTACCTTGTTCTACTTGAGACTTCGGGCAATCAAAATTATATTTTCTCAACCAACAAACTCAAGGAAAATATTGGGGCATCAGAACTCACCTATCGTGCAGGCACAAATTGGGTATTGAGAGCGGTGAGAGCTATTGCAAGTAAAACAAATTGGTGGAATCCTAATGATACAACTGAGAAGACTCGGGGGAAATTACTCGATATTAATGGTTTAAATCTTCCTCTGGAGTCAAATCCAAAAGCGCGGGTAGAGATTTTAGTGGCTACCTCTGGAAAAGCGTTACTATTGGTGCGCGATCGTGAAGATGGCAAACGTATCATCCGATGGGTAACCAAGAAGTTGCTGCAATTTGCTCCTGGGGTAGATATTTGTGGTGTTATTTCAGATAACTTTGATTGGGAGACTAAAAAGCTGGGGGATGTTGTTCGTCAAGTTCATGAGCAGTTTGAAACTGTGCGGGCGAGATGCCCATCACAGCAATTACGCTTTTTACGGCTTCCAGTAGTTGATGAATGTGCAACCAGTGGCTTGCCTGCTGCAAGGGTTGACACAAAAGTTCCTGATGGAAAGCCAAAACCGCGCTCTGCCGTGAGCATTAGCAAACGTATTGCTAGCTCAAAAGGTGTTGATCGCATTGTTTCTCTGCTTCAGCGCCAGCGTCCTGACTTGAATATTGCCCGTAGTCTTGCGGCGCTCGATCCAGAGTTTGATGATACAGGGAATAAGGTTAGTTCAGTAGATTGGTTAGCGGTAGTTCATGCAGATGGGAATGGATTAGGTGAAATCTTCCTTAACTTTGATCAACATATTCAACAGATCTCACAGGAAGGTGAAGATCGAAATCGTCTTTATGCTAATCGCCTGCGCGAATTTTCAATCGCTCTTGATATTTGCACAGAGAAAGCATTCTTGTCAGCAATAGATAAATGTATTGAACCCAATCAAACATTCGTTCCCATTGCCCCTCTCGTTCTAGGTGGCGATGACCTAACTGTTCTCTGTGACGCTAAGTATGCTCTTCCATTTACTGTTGCATTTTTGCAGGCTTTTGAGGAAGAAACTAGTAATGTGCAACTCCTAAGTACCGAATCGAAAGAGGTAAGTACTAGTGTAATCCCTCAGATTGCCGAAAAAGCTCTTGGGGTAGGATGTTTATCTATCTGTGCCGGAATCGCAATCATTAAACCTCATTTCCCCTTTTCAGTTGCCTACGAACTTGCCGAACAATTGCTTAAGTCCGCCAAAACTGTCAAAAAGAAAGTTACACATCCAACTAATCCAGATAAGCCTTATCCCTGCTCCGCCCTAGACTTTCACGTCCTCTACGACTCAAGTGGTACTGACCTGGATATAATCCGCGCAAAGCAGCAAGTAGATAGTGGCAAAACCTTGCTTTACAACAGTCCCTATGTTGTGACACCTATAGCTGCACTTCAGGGGCAAAATGGCTCAGACTGGGTAGAGATTCATCGCTGGGATAAACTTTGCACCAAAGCTCAAGCTCTCATGCCCAATCACGATGATGATCGCCAATTACCCAACAGTCAGATCCACGCGCTGCGATCGCATCTCTATCTCGGTAAAGATGCAGCAGATGGTTTTTATAAACTGATCCAAGGACGCTACGATAACCTCAGAGTGATCGAAGGTAATGCAGGTTCTCTGTTTCAACAAGATTTGCAATCTCCAGAAGTGCATACTACTAGCTTGCTCGATGCGATGAATGTCATGTCTTTTTTAAATATAGAAGAGGCAACAGATTGATGAACACCACTGTAAACTTTTCTGACGATCTAGTCCCTCAGACTCAGTTTTTACTCCAGATCGAAATGCAAAGCGATTGGCATATCGGATCGGGAACCGGACGGCGGGGCGATGTTGACCGATTGGTGAAACGCGATCGCGATGAATTGCCTTACCTACCTGCTAAAACACTAGTGGGAGTGTGGCGAGATGCCTGCGAACTAGTTGCAGACGGACTTGATGAAGGAGCCAAACATGGCTTTTTTTCGCAACTGGTAGATTATCTTTTTGGCGATCAACCTGCGCTGGCAACGGAGGTGATCGCCGAATCCCCGTGGCAAGCTGCACTCTCAGTTCGTGCGGCACATTTACCAGAGGTATTGCGCAATGCCTTGAAAGACAAACCATTGCTGCGCGAAGCGATCGTTTTCATAAAACCGGGTATCAAAATCGACCCAAAAACAGGTTGTGCGGTGGAAGATTGTTTGCGCTTTGAGGAAGTTGTGCGCGGCGATATTACCCTCGCAGCTAGTTGCAGTTTAAACTTGCCGAGCGATGGCGATCTGAAAATGCTTGCCTATGCTCTGTTAGTAGTTAGCACAAGATTGATAGAGAGAATTGGTGGCAAAAGGCGACGAGGCAATGGTAAGTGTTCCATAAAGATCGTTGGTGTAGATATCGATGTCTGGGTAGCATGGCTAACAGAGCGACTAAAAAGTAAGCACCCATCATCAAAAGTCGATAACCAGGATGACCAGGATGGCAAACCCAAATCAGGAACTAACAACGGATTAGGAGAGGGATGGGAAACAATTCGATTACGGATTGAGGCGCTCAGCCCAATTATCATCTCGCAACGCACGTTAGGCAACGTTGTTGAAACCCTTGACTACATTCCAGGTACGCATTTACTAAAAATCGTATGTCGCAAACTCGCCCACCATATCGATATCAATGCGGCAATCGCCCACAATCACCTTATCGTCACCAATGCCACGATTGAGATCGCAGGTCAGCGTAGCAACCCCACACCGTTTATGATATCTGGGGAAAAGCTGAGTGGTGGCTTAGCTAAAGGGGCAGCAATCTACAACCGCTTTGTTGAAGATGTTTCTGAAGGCATGCAACCCAAAGGCGAACGTAGCGGCTACTTGACTTATGCATCTAATCCACCTGAGTCGCAATACCCCAACTATGACAAAGTTGCTCTTATTGCCGAAACCCACAACATTGTAGAAGATTTCGTCCAGCGCCCGACCGAAAATACTGGCGGCGTTTACACCTACGAAGCGATCGCTGAAGGCACAGTCTTTCAAGCAGAGATACACCTACACCAAAAACTTGCTAATAACGAGAAAAAATCCCCGAACTGGTCATCACTCCTGGAAGGCGAAGCCTCGCTTGGACAATCCAAAAAAGATGACTATGGCCGAGTAAGGATTTCGGTACTACCAAGTGAAGTTGCTGCACCGTCGGAAACTGAAGAAGCTCAAGAAATCAAAACATTAACCGTATGGTTGCTTTCCGATCTTTTGCTGCGAGACGATCGCTTGCGTCCAACTACCGATCTATGTTACTTAGAGACAGAATTAGAGAAACAGTTAAAAGTAGAATTAGAACTGCCGAAAGAAAAAGCTGGTATTACGCGATCGCACCGCACTGAATCCTGGCAAGTACGCTGGCAGAGACCTCGCCCTTCCCTGGTAGGCATAGGTGCAGGCAGTTGCCTTCGTTTTGAGGTTTGCTCAGGAAAAATCAATCAGGCAAAACTTGAAGAAATAGAACGATCGGGCATCGGCGAGCGACGAGTAGAGGGCTATGGGCAAGTTAGTTTCAACCATCCTTTACTCTCCACTAAATTAGCGGGCTTAACTCCTAAGGACAATTCCACAAATTCAGACAATTCCACAAATTCAGATAATCCACCCGCAATCGCAGGTATAGCTCCTGAATATTCTTACGCTCATATAATTGAACGGGCAGCATGGTGTAAAGCTATCCAACAAAAGGCATTATCTCTAGCTACAATATCTGAAAAACGTAAAGAGCTTTTGGGAATAGAGGGAAATAACCCATCCATGAGTCAGTTAGGAGCACTGCGTTCCATTCTCAGTCGTGTTAAGAGTGTTGATAACAAAGAAAGAGCGATCGCATGGCTAGATCGTCTTGAATCGGTGCCAAATCGCAAGGAAAAATGGCATTCTGATAGTCTTAAACGAATTCGTGAATATTTAACTGAGCGCGATCGCATTTGGGCTGATCTAGGATTGCAATTAGGCGAACTAACCATCACAGAAACAGGCATTGAATCACTCAAAGGCGAACTCTGGGCAGAAGCGCTGTTTACCCTTATTGATGCTTGCATCCGCGCTCACAAACGCAAGTTGGAAGATTCAGACAATAAAATAAAAGCAGGTGATCGCAATGGCTCGTAGGGTTCATTCTCGCTGGATAATTTCTGGAACGTTGGTCACGACCAGCCCTATTAGCGTTGGTGGTATGGGTGGTGATGCGATCGTCGATCTGGGTTTAGCTCAAAACGGACAGGGTGAATACTATATCCCAGGTACCAGTTTAGCAGGGGCGCTTCGCGGTTGGATGGTTCGATATTGTAGAGAAGAGCTAGCCAATGCCCTGTTTGGTTTTCAGCCCAAACAGGGTGATGAAGGCGGTCACGCCAGCTTTATAGTTGTTGAAGATATTGTCCTCGATCGCCAAAACTTGTTTTTTGAGATTCGCGATGGTGTTGGTATCGATCGCGAATTTGGGGCAGCAGCCAATGGTGCGAAATACGATCGCGCTGTTTTGCCGAGAGGGACAGAACTACCTCTCGTTCTCTGCATTGAGCGTCCTCGTCTGCGTAAAGAGAAACCTAGTTCAACTAAATTCGTCGAACTCAACGATGAAGAATGGATGCAGTATCAAACAGCGATCGCCCACATGCTTCATGCTTTAAAAGATGGCAAAATTCCTCTTGGCGCGGCAAAGACTCGTGGCTTAGGACGGGTTAAATTAAAAGAGGAAACAGACTTTGCAATTACCCATCAGGACTTGCAAACAAGGGAAGGCATATTAGCTGCTTTGAGATATAAGCGTGAAGATTTCACTACATTTACATTGCAGCCCATTACAGAAGCTTTCCCTGTCTCGATCGATATAGCAGATGCCGTGCAGTATGCCAATCTGGCAATTGCAATTTACTGGAAACCCGTCGAACCCGTAATGGTAAAAGCCGAAGGCGAAGGTATTGTGGTTGATATGTTGCCTCTCACCAGTGCAAATGGAGATCGCCTCACGTTCGTCATCCCCGGCAGCTCGATCAAAGGGGCATTACGCACCCAAGCCGAACGAATAGTAAGAACTGTGAAAGGAATGGAGATCGCTTCAGGCTCGAATGATCGAGAGCGTCATATCCAACAGATAAAAGTCCCGCTCGTTGAGGATCTATTCGGTCAAGCTGCAAAAATTGTAGAGAAAAAGCAACAAGGCAAAATTGGAGCTTTGAGCGTCATTGACTGTTATGCAAAACTTGTGATCGAGCGGGAACAGTGGGAAAGAGTTGAAATTGCTGATAAAGAGTGCAATCTGCGAGCAGCCTTAGATGCCATTGAAACACAAAACAACCTAGTGGAGCGTCACAGTTTAATTTTAGGGTAGATGGAAGTCAACTTGCATCGAGCATCATCGATTTTCATTTGCCAATCAACTCCACGTTGGGTAGTGTTGACATCGGTTGACCAAGCAGCGGTTTCATTTCGTAACGTTTCGATA
>CALRKB020000121.1:0-9448 GCA_943367755.1 Rhizobium sp. Q54
GTTTTCATCATGTACGATCAGACCCTCTTTAGTCCCATGTCCACAAAAATGGATAATCCAGGGCTTAACATCTAAAATGTGTCGTCGAAAATCTTCTTGCTGTACAGCCACCTTCCATTCAATAGTAAAACGCTCTCGATTGAGCGATCTTTGTAGGGCTTCCTGCAACTTGCCGACTTCTGGCAGCAGATTCAAGCTAGTAGTGCCTTGGGGATTAGCTACCAGAATTAAAATAGTTTTCTTGTTCATGGGAATGCCTTGCTGCGATCGCTAGTTGAAGTATAAATTGCATTTTCCTAAACTTGCCATAGTTTAATCTCCAGATCGTCACCGCCACTGGCAAGCAATTTACCATCTGGACTAAAAGCAACCGCACGCACCTCCCCTAAATGCCCAGTAAAGGTTTGCAGCAGATCCCCTGTCTGAATATCCCACAGCTTCACCGTGAAATCAGCGCTGGCACTGGCAATCTTAGAACCATCAGGGCTAACCGCCACGCACCATACCTGACCTGCGTGACCTTCGAGAATGTGTTTCGGCGATCGCTTCTCTCCCGTTGCCAAATCCCACAGCTTAATCGTGCGATCGGCTCCCCCGCTCACCAGCGTTTGATGTTGCGTGCTGATGGCAAGCGATAAAATCTGGCTTAGGTGAGCATTACCGATTACATACCGATATTGTTCGCTTGAGTTGTTCAAATCCCAAAGCTTAATCGTATGGTTTTGACTGCCACTGGCGAGCCATTGCCCATCCGCGCTAAACGCCAGCGATAAAACAGGGCTACTGTGAGCTGAAATTGTGCGCTGCCACTGTCCTGTCTCCAGATTCCAGATCGAAACCTTGCCATGCTCTGCTCCAGTTGCAAAGATCGGACGTTGAGGATTGGGACTGACGGGTAAAGCATTCACCAGAGTAATCGTCCTGGAAGATGCTTTGACGATATAGTGACTATCTCCCGTTTTTTTATGGGTTAGCAGTTTTCGATCCCACGCTCTGACCTGACTATCAGCACTACAACTGAGCAATAATTGCCCATCAGGACTTATTCCCACACACTTTACTCGTTCTCGATGCCCTGTCAGTAAATGGAGTAAATGCCCGGTCTCAATGTCCCATAACCTGACTGTCTTATCGTTGCTGCTGCTGAGTATCGTTTTGCTGTCGGGACTAAACGCCAGGGAACGAATCCAGTCGGAATGACCGATCAGGGGTTCGAGCTGAGATTTTTTAGACATGGGAGGACTTTCAGAAGCAGCGATCGCGTTGAGGTTCTGTTTTTTCTTCAGCACGGGAATCAGATAGTCTGGCAGTGAAGTTATCTTGTCAGGCGATTGGATCGGGATCAGCTTGCGGCTGGAAGTTTGGGTGTTGGGAAGATCCATCTCGATCGCACTGCAACCTAATTTATAGGCAGTTTCAACAGTGGCTCCTGCACCAATGGCATCGTAGAACCCAATCGAGAAAGCAATGGCTGCCTCGTCAGGGATCTCGCGGTTCATGCCAATTACATAGTTGATGTACTGAATCAAGGCATCGGCTTGTACTTCCGAGTAACAGGCATTTAGAAGAATACACTCAACCCGATCCGCAAAAACCTCAAAGAGATGGGTCAGTCCTTCACTTGTGACGAATTGCTCGTTCCCGTCATCGTCTTCTAAAACCAATCCACCTGCACCACTACCATGCCCGCAAAAATGCACGATCTGCGGCTTGACTTCCAGCAGCGATCGACTCAAATCGATCGGACGCACGGCTCCGCGCATTTCAATATCAAAGTCGTCGCGGTTTGGCGATCGCCGTATCCCCTCTCGAATATTACGAATTTCCCGATCTAAATCGAGAACTGGCGTTCCTTTGGGATTTGATGACAAAATCAAAATTTGTTTCATGTTACTTAGTTTCCATCTCCACCAAATACTTCAAACAGATCGTGAACGGGAGTGGGAGCTTGATCGCTGGCGTTTTCCGTTTGCACCGTCAAGCGATAAAGTCCAGGATTTAAGCTATCGATCGCCAATGCCCAACCTTCTTCTTTTTGCTCGAAGTCAAGCTCGATCGTGGGGCGATCGCCAGATACTGAGGTGATTTGGGCTTGAAGTTTTGCAAATGAGGCGGGACCCGTCACTCTTGCCCGAATCGTTACAAGTTCGTTGGGTAAATACAGATCGTCCAAGCTAATACCGATCGCTGCTGGGGAAGCTTTGACTCCTCCTAGGTCAAATTGACTCAACTCCAGACAATTTTGCAGGTTATCCAGGACTTGCTTTTGGTTCTGCAATGCGCCATGTTGCTCGGCAATGAAGAAGTTATCTAAGTTTTTGGAGCGCTCGATCGGAATAGCCGAGACTTGGGGAACTGTACCGTCACCATCACTCAAGTCAGGTCGATTGTGTAAAACGGCAGGCAGAGCTTCGCTAGCAGTCAGCTTGCCATTTTCTAGAATGGCAGATTGCAAAGTAGGTTGTTGTACGCCAGCGATCGGCACGACGGTAAACGACTGGCGATACTCGTCAAGCTTGAGGTGTTTTTCTACAGCAGCTTCAATTTCTCGATGAAATGCCAGGGCATCCTGCGCCCTGAGTTTATCGATATTAGGCAATCCGTCTGCCTCAGCAACACGCTTGTAAGTTTCGCCTATTTTGACTACTTCGTAGATGGGCAGCAATTGGTAGATCGAGGTAAGCGATCGCATTACTTCCGTCAAATCTAGAAAGAGTTGCTTGTAGCCATTCGCCAGAAAGTTGACTGCCTGGAGCGACCCGCGATAGGGCGTACCGAACGTGAACAAGGCTCGGCTGTCACGCCATCCTTCCAGTACTTCCAGATAGTAGCGAGACACCAGCCCACCCATGCTGTGTGCCATCAAAATCACTTTGGCATCGGCAGCTCCGCTGGTTTCGCGCCAGCATTTGAGCCGCTTGTCGATCAGCTTTTTCAGAATTCGGGCATTAGCTCGGTTGTCCCGCCGCCAGTCGTAGGGAAACTGATAGAAGTTCGCGGCTCTGTCGTCTGGATCGTTATAGATATCGCCTGGGGTGATATCAAAATTATCGGTAATCAGGCGTGCGGTTTTGGTGTAGCCATCGATCTTCCAGAATCCTGGGATTAGATGGGTATCTTGAATCAGTGACGTGGCGCGAATGCCATCACCCAAACTTTCAGCTTCGGGGTTATCCTGGGATAATTTCAGGTCGTGAACAACTTTGCCCAGATTGGTTAATACCTGAAAAATCGCTTGACCAGATACGTTCCACAGGTCTTTTCCGTCTTTCTGCAAGACGCTTCCTAGGATGCCGGGAAGGATGATGATGATGTCTTTCATGGGGGCTTTGTTAGTCATTTTTATTTTCCTTTACCGTGTATTTGTAAGTTTTGGCTGATATTTATTGAAATGATTGATTAGCTCATAGATCAAAACCAGATCCCAAATGTGCCTTCTGTCTGCTTACCTTTTTGTAGGCGTGCTGTCAATTGTGTAGCTCCTTTTGGAAGTAGTTTATTCATGCTTTTTGCAATCTGCTCTGCTGAGTGACGGTCTATTTCATGGAAAAAGTCAACCCCAGGTCCATATATGTCAAATTGATCATCAGGAAATAGTCCTTCCACCAGAAAACCTTCGGACTTAAGGAACTGCATAATTTTTTCTTCAGAAGGGACTGGACGACCTTTTACTTCACCAAGGTGAATATATATCTTAAGCTTAGATTTTGATGAAGGTTGAGCTATAGGTGTCACAGGTGAAGTTGTAGTTATAGGTGTCACAGGTGAAGTTGTAGTTATAGGTGTCACAGATGGAGTCGGACGAATTAACATCCATCCCACAATTCCAATTCCTCCCACTACTACCGCTAAAACTGCCACCCTTGTTTTATTCAGAGCGATACGCCTATCTCTTTCTTCAACTGCTACTTTTCTTATTTCAAGATTAGTTTTTTCTGCTCGAAGAAAATTTCTAGGTTCAGTAGCTGGATCTAGATTCTGAGCAGTTGGGAATGTGATAGCTAAAGGTAAATTGCGATCATATGGATTAGTTCCAATTGCAGGATGTTGTCTACCTTCGGTTGCTTCCTGTACCTTCGCACGAACATATTCAAATAGCTCACCAATCGTTACAAAACCATTCTGATTGAGATCTGCTTCACCTTGCATTCCTTTCAGCAGGTAGTGAGTAAAGACCCCATGTCCTCCTCCCCATCTTACATCTTCAAATGACACTTCGGTTGCTTCGGCTGAAGTAAGCAAGGCAATTCCGCCTCTCGCTATGCTCACTTCTTTCAAATAGCGGTTTACTAGTGCAGTACTGTTCACTGTCCCTCTACGACCTATCCCTCCCCCAATTGCCGCGCTATGACAAGTATCAGCAAAAATAACGACCCGTTCAGACAATAAATTCTCCCGCAGTGATAAATCAATCTCCCTCATCGGTAGAGCAGTTCCTGCAATATCATTGGGATCGGTATCATGAGTCAGTAAATAAACATTTCCTGGTCTATCAAAATCAGGCGATCCATGACAGGCACAGTAGATAATTACTAAATCTTCTCGACCCGGTTTTTTTAGAAAGCTACGCAGCGCCTTCGTAACATTAGCTGTTGTCGCATCATGATTTATGAGTTTAACAATGTGGTCAGGTCTGAAGTTTCCTCCTATTGGGCTAAGCAGAAGTTTGTAAAATTCTTCTGCATCGCGATCGGCATACTTCAAATTCAAGCTCTCATACTTGTACTTTGACACTCCAATCATGATCGCCCAGCGATCAACATAAGTATCATAGGAATCTGGAAGTTCTACACTTAGTCCTCTATTTTGTATGTTCTCAGATGGAGTTATATTTTCCTCTCCTGCCATTGCTATGTCCCCAACTAAAGCGAATTTACCACTAATGGTTTTCAAAATCAGAGAATATCTAGATGGAATGAAAGCCGTTTTGATCGTTGCTTAACTGTCTTTACTGGAATCGCTAATCAGATGCCTTAGAGATCGTCAGTATTACCTGCTTGGTTGTCCATTCAGTACTGGGAGAAGCTGCTACGGTTAGCTTACGAGTTTTAGGTTGTTCATCATCAATAGCTGCTAATAGCATGTCCAAGGGATTCAGTGTTTTGGCTGATCTTGTACCACCTTTAGATGTTATTACCTCATCCAATGACGGTAGTTCTAGGAATCGGAAGTTTGCCTCATCCAAAGTACCGAAGACTTTGACAGTATTTTCTACAGAATCATCATTACCATCAAGTGCAGGTTTTAGCGGGAGAATTTTATCTTGCCCTGCTTCTAGAGTAATAAAAGACTCATTTGTAGGAAGAATCTGCTCGATCGCCCACTCAGCATCTAAGTTTAAAGCAGCAACATTAAGAGCTTGCTTAGAATCATTGCGAACAGATAGGAAAACATACTCTCCAACTTTTACAGTGGGTTTATTAGGATCGGCAAATTTGGTCAATTTCTCCCTTTTAGGAATTGGATCGCCCGTATCATAAGTATCCGATGTGCCTAACCATTCAACGGTTAACTTGCCAGAAAGCGGTGAGTCAGTATCCCGATTATCAATTTCTGAAGTAGCTTTATACTTGGCAAGATGGACAAGTCGTTTTACCACTTTTGCTGGCGCATTTGGGTCTTGAATTTTGGCAGGGGGATTAATATTTTTTAAAAGTTGATCGCCACTGTCGCAAATTTCATACTCACCCTTGTCATTAATACTGACAATATAGTCAATTCCCGCGCCATCCTCTGATAATTCTACCCAGCCATTACCTGGCAATGCATTGGCGATCGCTAATAAAGCAGGATCGTCTTTAGGAATTAAGGATACCGTCCTTACTAGGTTGACAGAGGCTGAAATCTGAACAGCCCGATCCCCTTGCTCAACCTGCCGAACTTTGCCTGCAATCGGTTCGAGTTTACACAGAGCTTGAGATCCACCACGCTGAATAATTGTAGCGATCGCAATCCGATCTTCTTTTTTTGTCAAATCGGTTGTTCCGAGAGGATAAATAGCAAACTCTGCCCCTTTAGACACACCATTTGCCTGTCCAACCGCCAGTAATGCTTGAGGTTCACCCTTCTCATTGAGTTCAACCTTCATCACATCAACCGCAAAGACTGTCTCTCCAAACTCAGTTCCAAAAATCTTACGATTGCCCTCACCCAAAAGTACGGGAGTTTGAGTGGGAAATTGGCTGTGAATCTTGGCATTTAGGCGATCGAACAAATCCTTGTAGGTTTGCCCAGAAAATGGTTGTTTCAATGTATCCAGCAACCAAAAAGTCAATGCACCATTTTTTTCTTTTGTTTCCCGATTGAAAGGAAATTCAAAGGCAAATTCATTCTGACGACATGCTGCTAAGAGCACATAATCGCTAGATTCAGGTACTCCTCCTGCTTTGAGTCCACGAGTTCCCCCTCCTGTTAATGACTGCCAGAGCGCAGCCAAAATCTCTGGTTCGGCAACTGGTTTAAAGCTAGCCTGAAGTGGCTTATTATCCTCCACATTCATTCCCCTTACTTCTGCCTCACCCCTTGTAGCTCCACCAGAATGACAGCAATCTAAAACTAAAGTGACGACAAGTTTTTTGTCAGCTAACTCCTTCAAGAGTTGAGCAAGCTCTAGATCGCGGAGATACTGCCCTTCTGAAGTCCCAATGTCAGTGGGAACTAATCCTTCATCAATTTCACTAGAACCTTTAATATCAGGAAATACTGTCTTTGCTCGTCCTCCATGTCCAGAGTAGTGAATATAAACCAGCGAATTCGCTGGGGCTATCTCACCCAACTTCCTGAATGCATCAATCATATTCTGACGATTAGGCAGTTTCTCAGGCGGCTCCATCGGTTTTTTCTCATCCTCTTCGCTAGGAGAAGCCGTCAGTTTTATAATCTGGTTTTCTGGAACTTTCTGAAAATCTTTGAGAAATGCTTCTACATGATTAATATCCCGGACACATCCCCCTAGATTTTTGTAGTAACTACCATCAGGTAAGCGATTAGGCATATAGCAATCAACGCCTATTAATAATGCATATAAGTCCGACATTTGATTAGTCTCCTCAGTCATTTTGACCTTATAACCTTAATGATTTTGTTCATTTAGAGAACATTGCATCTTTATCACATTTGCTGGAGATGCAGATATCAGCGCCTTCTTAGGTGACTGACTTCACAAATACTCAAGCCAACTGCTCTAGAGTTTTAGCTCCAACAATCCCATCTGCTGTCAAATTCTTCAGCTTCTGAAACTCTTTAACAGCCTTATCCGTCCCCGAACCAAATTCACCATCGACAGCAACAGTAATGCCAGCCTTCTTCAGCGCTTCCTGAAGCCTGACCACATCAGAGCCTTCCATTCTGGGTTGACTGAGTTTCAAGATTCTAGGGTTGTCATCCCAAGGAGCTTTGGCAAAACCAAAAGCAGGCGATTGATTCAGCGCATCCGCCGTTTCCCCACCTTCAGCAAAAATACCATCCTCATCAATCTTTTCATTGGGATGATTAATATTCCAAAGTTTCTGGAAAGCCATTATCGAATCGCGGCGAATGTCTGTAGTATCTCCTCCCAGATAGTCAAAGTGCGGATCGTCTCCTGGTAAAGGTTGCCAACCATGCGTGCTCAAGAAAGGTTCCCAACCTCTCGGATCTTCAATATCGATCGCCAGACCAGTTTGATGGTTACTCCGTCCCGGAGGCGCAACAGGATTAGGATTATTAAAGCGATCGTTAAATAACAGCATTTGCTGAGCGATCGTGCGATAAGAAGAATTCACCAGCATCTTTACTCCCCGATCCTGAATTGCCTTTTGCAAAGCTTGCTTACCAGGAGCCTGGACATAAGGAAAAGCAGCATCTCCCAGATCCACATCTAAATCGTCATAACTCACAAATACACCAGGTATCATCAGTTGTAGCTTGTAAATTAACTGCTGCGACAAACCATTCACCACAGCAGTAGACCCGAATGGGGCATCTCCAAGCACCCCTTTGAAACTACCCTTACTTGCAATAGCATCGCGACTATTAATGTCGAGACACATCTCCACAATTATCGATCGATCGGAAACATCATCGATTGCATCGCTCATAATTACCTCCAAGTTCTATAAGGCAAGAATTAAAACAATTCATGCCCAAACTGCTTCGAGCACCAGCATCTACCATCCTCAGTAGTTCGCAAGTCAGAAAACTTGTATCTCTTATCTCAGAAAAGCATTGACGGCAGACAATGATGGTAGACATCAAAGAGTAACGCCCTACATTTCCCCATAGATTCGCAAACAAATCACGAATAAAACGCAGCCAGATATCCGAGCGATCTGATGCATTGCGATATAGCACTTTTCAATTAAAAGTAAATTTCTCAGGGCGAAGGTGTGCAATATCACTGTGAGGCATAGCCTCTACCCCTTACTCGTTCCAAATTACTCCCAGTCATGAAAAGCCCCAGCCTATTTATAGGCAAGATACCCGTACTTTAAAACTACTTCTGCGACTATTAATTATTCCACAAAAAACATCTGTCTCTGTCTCATATGAACTTCATTAAAACTGTATATTTTGATAGTAGTTTACGATAAGAACTGTATAAATCACTAGAATATCTAAATAACTTTACATTGGTTGCTACACAAAAGATTCAATTTGCCAATTTAGTCCGCGAACTACGCTTTCGCCTAGAACTGACGCAAGAACAACTCGCAGCAGAATTGGGAGTCACTTTTACGTCGATCAATCGCTGGGAAAATCGCAAGGTGCAACCGTCCCCAATGGCACTCAAACTATTGCGCCAGCGTCTCGAACAAATGGGCGATCGCGGTACTGACCTGCTCGATCGCTACTTTTGATGTGCGTCACAAGACAAGGTCATAGAACCTGCTAGTACAGATGTCATGGTTTCTCGATGCCTCCTCACCTAAGCTCGTAGCCACAGAGCAAATTTGGAGACATCCAACCAATGAACCAACTCGAACTAGCGAATGCGATCGCCCAAGATTTACAAATCGGTGGATACGACGCCGATCGCTTCTTAAAAGTCACACTCGAAAAAATCATCTCGGTGGTGACCTCAAATCAGCCTGTGGAACTGCAAGGCTTCGGTACATTTGCCATGCGTCCTAACGCGCCGCGCACTGGTACCAGTCCTGCCACTGGCGAACCGTTTAACGTTCCTGCTCGCTGGTCTGCATCTTTCAAAATCGATAAAGCCTTTAAAGAGCGCGTCGAAGCCGTGCCGCTGGATCAATCCAGTCCTACTGTCTCTCCTGGCACTATCTCCGATATCATCGCTCCTGGCGACAAGCCCTACTACTAGACTTCATTGGAAATAATCGGGCGGAGTCGGTAGAATAACTGCAATCACGAAAAGCTGGTTCAGGATATGCTGTCTTACGCGAAACTACAAAACAAACCGCGCATTTTTAGGAGTCTGAGTGGACTGGATTTACCAGAATTCGAG
>CALRKB020000122.1:0-9374 GCA_943367755.1 Rhizobium sp. Q54
GGACAATTATGTAGATATCGTGCTGGAAACTGCTTGTGGATTGCATAACTTCAGAGTCACTCAACGTCAGATGGTAGCTGGTTAAGTTGAGGGTGAAGATAGGAAATCACTGATTCTAGATCCACCCTCTTATTGCCGATAAAGTCTACTCAATATGACTACGGGCTTTCCCTTAAGCCGCGCGTCAAACACCTTTTCGCAACTGGCATAGAAAGAATTGGCATCAGCAAGAGCTACGATAGTTTTCATAGGAAATGGACGGCAGCAATAACTACACCCCAGATTTCTAGCTCCATACCCTCAAATATCTCGATCGGTTCATATGCCTCGTTCGCGGCAACTAAATGGGTAACTCCTCGAAAAATCTGTAACCGCCTGACGATAAATTCTCCGTCTAGTAAAACGATGATAATACGGCTATGTTCTGACTCTAATGATCGGTCTACAACTAATAAATCCCCATCATGAATGCCCGCATCAATCATACTGTCACCTCTTGCCGTCACAAAAAAGGTCGCGGCTGGTCGCTTTACCAGAAATGTGTGTAGGTTGAGATTGTCCTCTAAGTAATCATCAGCAGGTGAAGGGAATCCTGCTGATACTGGTACTGCAAATAATGGCAGTCTGTACTTGATTGGAGACCCTTTTGGCAAATATATCCCATTGCCAAAAGCTGTTTTTCTCGCAATACCTTTCTTTCCCAGAAAGTGAGATTGAGTCATAAACTATTTTCGTACAGTTATCTAAATTTAAGCATAGCGCCCAATGTTGTAGGTTAAACATATGGTTAAATTTTTCTCTGTACGTTTTGAAGAGGTATTATGTGCGGCAGATATGCCTTTTTCCAGTTTTCTGAGGCGATCGCTTCTGAGTTGAGAGTTGCTTGTCTACCTGATTGGCATCCGCATTACAACATCTCCCACTTTTCTTAAGAGTAATTAAGTTCGCGATCGCCCCGAGCAAGGTACAGGGGAGTACTGACAGGATTGCGGTAAGGTAGAACGAGGAGGTTACTTTTTTCCCCACTCTACTGCTTGCAGACTGCAATTTATGGCTTTAACATTTAATTTCTCCGCAGGGCCTGGTGCTTTACCTTTGCCTGTGTTGGAGGAAGTTCAGCGTGCAATCAAGCAACTACCCAATGTGGGCTTGTCTATCTTGGGAATTAGCCATCGTTCTTACTGGTTCGATGAGATTCTAGATGAAGCAGAAGTAAATCTGCGCCGCCTTTTAAACATTCCAGAGTCCTATAAAATCTTGTTTCTGCAAGGTGGCAGCAGTTTGCAATTTTCTATGATTCCCATGAATCTGTTAAGAGGAAGGAATTTAACCGCTGAATATATTGTGTCAGGCTATTGGAGTGCCAAATCCGTTCCCGACGCTCGCCGAGAAGGAGATGTACGGATCGCATGGGACGGAACTGCAGAGGGCTTTATCCGGTTACCAAAACAAGCCGAACTAAAGTTGTCACCGAATGTCGCCTACCTTCACTATATCTCGAATGAAACAGTTGATGGGTTGCAATTCAAGGATATACCGGGGACTGCCAACGTACCACTCGTTTGTGACATGTCTTCAGATTTTCTCTCCCAACCTTTTGACATTAAGCGGTATGCTTTGGTGTACGCTCACGCTCAGAAAAACTTGGGGCCCTCCGGTGTAACGGTAGTAATCCTGCACGAAGACCTGCTCGACCACATTCCAGACGATCTGCATTCTATGTTGGATTACCGCAATCACATTTCCAAACGCTCGAATTACAATACACCACCGGTCTTCGCTATTTACGTAGTCATGCTGGTAACGCGCTGGTTGTTAAGAGAAATTGGCGGTGTGGAAAAGATGCATGCCATCAATCAGCAAAAAGCAGAATACCTTTATCATTGTATTGACGAAAGCAAAGGTTTTTATTGCGGCCGCGCGGCCATGGAGAATCGTTCTCTTATGAATATCGTTTTTAATTTAGCAGACAAAAAGTTAGAAGCGGAATTTGTCCGAGAGGCGGAAACTTGCGGCTTTTATGGTCTGGCAGGACATCGGTCTTTAGGAGGGCTGCGTGCCTCGCTTTACAATGCCGTTACCCTTGAGGCGGTTGATGCCCTCTGGAAGTTTATGGATCGCTTTAGGCGCGATCGCCTTTAAGGAGTTTAAGGAGAAAGTGAAGAAGTGAGATCTACGCACTGGCAAACACCCTATCAGGCTCACCCCTGGCCTACTGTACGGAATGCGCTGACCGATTTCTTAGAGTTGCACCGCAAACACAGCGTTTGGGGGTTTACAGAAATAGATGTTACAGAAGCCATGCTGCGAATTCGCAGCTATCAAAGAATTTTGCGCATGGGTATTTCATTTCACGCTTTTGTGATCTACTGCATGGCAAAGGCAATCGCCGAGCACAGGCAAGTGCAAGCCTATCGTCGGGGAGATCGACTGATTGTGTTTGATGAAGTGGATGTGAGTACAGCGGTTGAGAAACGCTTGCCCAACCATGTCAAGATTCCTGTAGGCTACGTCTTCCGTGCCGCCGATCGGCGCAGTTTAGCTCAGATTAATTGGGAATTACGTCAGGCCATGAAGTCAGACCTAACCGATGACAAGCACGTACGCCAGCGACGGTGGCTGGCAAAACTACCCTGGTTGGTGCGACGGATCTTCTGGTGGTACGTCCAGAGCAATCCGTTTTTGTTGAAAGCACAACGCGGTACGGTTGGCCTGACAAACCTACAAGCGCCGGGTTTCAAGCAACCGATGTTTGGGTTACCACCCAATATTTATACGCTGACGCTAGCGATCGGCTCGGTCTACCAGCGACGCGAAATTGACGAGCAAGGACAATTAGTAACGCGCAAAATATTATGTCTGAGCGGTGCCGTGGATCATGCCATTGTGGATGGGAGAGAAACAGCAAGCTTTATTCAACGCTTTGCAGAATTACTCGAAGCCGCAGACGGATTGGATCAAGAGTTTATTAGCGAAATGAAAAACCTGATAAAGGAGAAGAGCGATCATGCCCGAAAAAAAATCTCCTGAAATTCCTCATCCTGAAGGTCATTGGTTGCTAGGAAGTTGGCGCGAGATCGCACGAAGTCCGCATCTTTTCCCCGCAGAACTTGGATGGAAGTACGGTGGATTGGCCCAGTTTCGCATTCTGAACAAACGCTTCATTGCAATTGCTCGTCCCGACTACGCGCATCACATCCTTGTCGCGCGAGCGGAAAATTACGTGAGGAGCTATCATCACCGTAGCATTGAGGCAATTACGGGAAAGGGATTGCTGGCGACAGAAGGCGATCACTGGCGGATGCGCCGTCGCCAAGTGCAACCTGGCTTCCATCAAGATATGCTAAAACATCTAGTGGATCCAATTCAAAAGAGTTGTCTTACGATGGTGGCAGAATGGGAAAAATATTGCAAAAGTGGAGAATATTTCGATATCGTGGCATCCATGCAGAAGTTGACACTGCAGGTAATCGCAAGATCGTTGTTGAGTATTGAGATAGAAGAACGCGAAGCACTAGCTTTTGCCAGAGCTGTACGCGATAGCCTTAAGCTAATCCGCCAGCACAATACCTCTTTTTTGCGACTTCCCTTTTGGTTTCCCACACCCAATCATCGCCAAATCCAGCGTAAGCAACAAACCCTGGACAACTTCCTATCAGCACATATCCACCAGCGCCAACAGGAGGGAAATTCCGGTCATAGCGATATTTTGGCGGTGCTGCTCCAAACGCGCGATTCTGAAACGGGAGAAACAATGTCATCGGAAGCTTTGCTGAGTGAGGTTAAGACGCTTTTTGTAGCTGGCTTTGAAACGACGGCAACGGCCTTGTCCTGGATTGTTTATTTACTGGCCTCCCATTCTGAGGTTGCAGCACAGTTATATGAAGAGGTGGATCGGGTACTTGGAGTTAGGCTCCCTACATGGGAAGATCTATCCGATCTACCATTTACGCAGCAGATTATTCAGGAGGCTTTGCGCCTTTATCCGCCTGTTTACAATTTAGGACGGCAAAGCCTGCAAGAGGATGAAATGGGCGGCTATATGATCCCAAAAGGAATCACCCTGTTAATTTCTATCTATGGAATTCATCGTTCCAGGGAGTACTGGGAAGAACCAGAAGCATTTCGACCGGAACGTTTCGCTGCCAGCGCCCAAATGACCGTGCATAGGCAGGCTTATCTGCCCTTTGCTCTCGGCCAACATACCTGCATCGGCAACTACTTTGCTACGATCGAGATGGTAATTACTTTGGTCGCGATCGCTCAGCGTTATCGATTGCAACTTCCAAAGGACTTCCAAGTGGAAGCCAGCGCCCAAATTACGCTCGTTCCGCGTACTGAAGTTCCGATTAAACTGGTGTCGAGAGTTTGAGTGCTATGGAATTTTTCTTGCTAGATCTACAAGATCCACACCAACGGCATGAATACGAACGCGCCTTTTACCAAGCTTTCGCTCAGTTACCTGCGAATCAACTCGTGCGAGAATTGTGGGTTTGGGACGATGCGATGGGTACGTTACAAACCCGCGTGCCCTACGAGCACCAGATTATTTACGGGGTGCGCGATACGGAGGGTCACCTGGATGGCGCTCTGGCAGTAAACTACAAACTACAGATATTTCAATCATCTGCTTTTGGCTTCTCCCTCCCACAAAGAAAAGAACCGTGCTGCGAACTCTTGAGTTTCTTTGCCCTGCGCGATCGCAGGTTAAAGCGTCAACGTCAATTTTTCTGGAGTTACTGCTGCCTGGATTTGTACCAGCGCGGTTACGATCGAGCCTTTGCAACTACAGCAGAGCGGCCTCTGCATACTTACTTGCGCATGAGGGGGAATCTGTTGGCACAAACAGAAATTGCGGGCGAAAAACGCTATTTTCTTGAATTTCATCTCAGCCAGGCTGTAGTTCAAACATAATTACATGGATCTCAGAATTCGCTTCAGTGAAAGTAACAGCAGCGAGATGAGATCGCATTCCTACTTATTTAACATTGCTGAGCTTCACCGTATTTGCCGATTGGGATGCGATCGCACTGCATCATAAATCTGGATCGGATCAATTTTTGGTCTACTGCGTAAATGACGCAGTAGGAATATATTGCTGATTTTTTTGATGACGGCATGGACATATGCCCAAAAACATGTCGATTTTTTGCCAATTAAATAACAAGTGTTCAGATCGCTCGCTCGGAGGAATCAACATGACACTTTTTGTATAGGTACCCGTATCCCAAGACAATCAAGCAACTATGCTATTCGGGATAAAACTCTTTCTGGAGAAGCGTTAGAGTTTTAATTAGGGTGAGTTTTTTGACAAAGTCTGACTAAACAAATCCAAGAAGATCGGTGTATGCTGGTTGCTAAGGTTTTGCTGCCAAGGAGGTAAATCCAGATCGAACCCCTTCAAAGTTAAAAAAGCTAGCGATTACCAGTCACTAACTTCCTAACAACCCGAAGGTTTAACTTAATTCAATTTTAGAAACGGACAGAAAATGCTTTCGCGAGCCAATGTTTGTCCAGTGCTTATACATATCTTACACCAAGATATGAAGTAGGCAAGACTGTGCTGCAATTTTTTTTAAATTCAGCCCACAGACTTACTGGATAAACCTGTCTGTTTCTTGATTGAAGCCGCTACACAAATCAAGAGCAGGAAATATTTAAAATGTTTAAAAATTTATGGGTGTCTGCACAGGCAGGCACGCTCGCTCATTGCATCAAAGCAATTGGGAGGGCGGCATGATTGCCCTTACTCAGGAAATCCCCAATACCTACAGCAGCAGTCGCGGTACATTTACCCCCACCAGATCGAATAATCCTTGCCCGATCTGCGACAACACATCTGGAAAATGTCGGACAACAGACACCAAAATTGTTCTATGCATGACGTTTGCGGATGCATTCAATCAAGCAAACGCGCCCGACTATAAATATCTCCATACCACTAAGGATGGTCTGTGGGGAGTCTATGTACCTGAAGCCGATCGGAACTATTCTGATGCAGAGCGCGAGCAGTGGAAGAGGCAACGCGAAGCAATCAAGGCGCAGAGAGTATCAGAGGAGCAACAGCAATACTCAAAGCGCTTGGATGCGATCGCACGCGATCGCGAATACCGCAAACTCTTAGATCAGCTAACCCTATCCCACACTGACCGCAAAGACTTAGTCAAGCGTGGCCTTACAGCAGAGCAAATTGAGCGTGGCATGTTCCGCACAATTGGCACAAACCAAAAACTAGCGCGGTCAGTAGATCCGCAACTACCTGGCATTAATGCTGATGGGCGATCGCTAAATGTTTCGAGTTACGGATACTTAATCCCAATCCCCGATGTAGAAGGGCATCTGATTGGCTCGCAAGAGCGCAAGCGCAACAGTGATAGTGGTCGCTATAGATGGTTAACAAGTATCAGCAAAAAACGGTCTGATGGCTCAACACCACATCTGCCTAATGGTGAACTACCTCTAGGCGTTTACCGTCCGCCACAGCCCCAAAGTCTCGCCTATGTTGGTCTGGCCGAAGGCTTCCTCAAACCATTTATCGCCGCTGAAAGACTGGGTATTACTTTCCTCGGTGCTGACGCGGGCAACTTTGGTAGTAGACCAGGACAACTCAAACTCACCTTGCAAAAACTAGAGCAAGAAATTGGCGAACGTCCGGCACTTGTTCTGTATGCTGACGCGGGAGCGATCGCTAATCCAAATGTTCGCAAAATCTATACCCGCACCTACAAGCTATGCAAACAGCTCGGCTACGAGTTACAGATTGCCTGGTGGGGACAGTTCTCCAAACAGTCCCACAATGACATTGACGAGCTGCCTAATCTAACAAGCTGGGACGATCCTCGGATTAAGTTCATTTCCTGGCAAGAATATCTCGATCTTCAAGCTCACCTACTGGTAGAACCAGATCTGCGCTTGAATCAGCGCTATCTAGACGATCTGAATGTTCCTAATGGCACTAAGCTACTTTGCCTTAAATCACCGAAAGGTACGGGCAAGACTGAGGCGATCGCTCGTCTTGTCCAGCAACGATACCTCTACAACATGCCAATCCTGGTTTTGGGGCACCGTAAGCAATTGGTACAGGCACTATGCGATCGCTTCAGTATTCGATCGGTATACGAGCTAAATGACGATACTGGCAACTTGATTGGCTATGGTCTATGCGTGGACAGCGTGCATGGCGAATCGCAAGCGAGATTTAACGCCGATGAATGGAGTGATGCCCTGGTCATCATTGATGAGTCGGAACAGGTGATTTGGCACACCCTAAACGCTGGGACAGATGTGAGGAGCTATCGACTTGAGGTACTCGAACAAATGCAGCGTTTGTTTGCAAACGTTCTATCTAGCGAAGAAGGCATGATCGTCCTCAGCGATGCCGATCTAACTAACCAATCCATTGATTTCGTGCTGGGTATGGCAAACCACAGGGACATTAAGCCCTACGTCATTGTGAATGATTACAGATTTGAGGAATCGTGGAACGTTTACTTATATCGCGATAGTACACCTGCTAAGTGGTACGCAAGTCTTGAGCGCCAAATAGCTAATGCTAAACGGGTGCTTGTGCACCTGGATTCTCAGAAAGTCACTGGCAACTGGTCGGCAACTAACCTGGCTTCAAGGTTGCGATCGCAATTCCCAGAACTCAAAATCTTGGTGCTCGACTCTGAAACGATCGCAGACTCAAATCATCCTGCTTTTCAGGCGATCGCCCACGGACTAGACAGCTTAATTGCTAACTACGATGTCGTCATCGCCACGCCAGTAGTTGAGACTGGCTTGAGCATAGATCTCAAAGGCCATTTCAATTGTGTATTCGCGGCTCTATTTGGGGTCACGGGTGATACGCAATCCCGTCAAGCGATGGCACGACTGCGCGAACCCGTGGACAGACACATCTGGTGTAAATCCTATGGACTAGGTACTGAAGGTGGCGGCGAAACCAATCCTGCTGCGATCGTGCGATCGCAGGTCAAATCTATCCAGCGCCAGATCAGGCAGTTGCAAGATTTTGCCCTAGGGAATATCGACGTGAATCCCCACCCAATTGCTCTGACTGTCTGGGCAACTATGGCCGCCCGCCACAACTCAGGTGTAATTAAATTCCGAGAATCTGTAGAACGCGGCTTGATAGCAGAAGGGCATAGGGTTATTGAAGCTCCAGATGATGACAGTACCGATCTAGCGCAGTTGTCTAAGGAAATGCGCGAGAACCGAGATGCAAATTACCTGGCAGAGCGGGAAGCGATCGAGCGATCGCAGAACCTCGACGAGTTCACCGCTGCCAAACTCAAGCAGCAACGCGCAAAAACTAAAACTGAGTCCAGACAACTCCGTAAGTATCAACTTCAGAAACGCTATGGTATCCCCGTTACACCTGAATTAATCGAAGCCGATGATGATGGCTTATATGCCAAATTCAAGCTGCACTACTACTTCACCATAGGCAGAGAATTTTTGTCGGATAGAGAAAAAGCCAAGTTGGCGCAGCTCTGTAAGGATAGCCAAAAGCTCTGGGCCCCAGATGCCAATCGCACTCTGCTCACCGCCAAGATTGCCCTCCTGGATGAATTGGGGGTTGTGGAGTTACTGAATAGCGATCGCGAGTACCGGGGCACTGACGACGATATTGTCAGGCTGGCTGATAAGGTGATCGATAAACGCTTTGCGGTTAAGTCAGTACTGGGATGCACTGTTAAATATAACGACTCACCTATACGTGTAGCTCAAAGGCTGCTGGGATCTTTGGGTCTAAATCTAATCAAAACAGGTAGAGACAAGGTGAAAGGCAAGGCTGGAGCTAGGGTGTATAAGTTTCTTGGCAATGATGTGCTTAGAACTCAGGTGTTTGAGGCTTGGCTTGCTCGTGATGATGGCAGGTTAAACTCTGCGGATGCAACTCAAGTTGGCTTTGAGGCAATAGCCGATCCATTACCAATAGATCCACTAGTGGCAAATAGATCTTCTATTCCCGATAGTGGATCCCTGCTAGCAGGAAATAATCACCCCCCAGAACCTTTGTGCTCTCTTGCCAAAAATAAGCTCAAACAAGGCATGCAAGTTTTCTGGCATGGAGTGGTTTGGACGATCGCTACCCTTGGTACTGCCACAGCCAAGCTGATTAAGGTGACTAGTGAGTGGGAGGACTGGTGTTTCGATCTTGATGAACTGAGTATCGCTGCACCTGGCTAGATGATTTTAGGTAGGGAAATGCAGGTTATAGACACGACTTGGAAGGTTATTGCTGAAATCCTCTTCAGCAGGGATAATAGAGTCAAAACCGCATAAGCAGTCCTTGCTCATTAACGTCCAGTTTTTATGAGTTTGTACAGCAGTGATCGCTAAGAGTCACACCAACCATATGAGGAAGG
>CALRKB020000123.1:0-8625 GCA_943367755.1 Rhizobium sp. Q54
AATTTATGAGGCAACTCGACAGGGTAACACGGCTCCGGTGAAGGCGATGCGGGATAGCGCGATCGCTCAGGCATCAAAACTAGGCTTTCTGGTAACCGATACAAGTATTGAGCTAGCACCTGGTCAACACCCGGAACAGGAGGTGAGTAGCTGTGCCGATGGATCGTAGTTTGCTTTCCGAGGGGCAGTTGAACCTACTGGTGGAGGTGCGAGATGCAAGCGCGTGAATCTGCCGGGTATGCCAGCGACTTGCGAGCTTTGCAGATTGCCTTACCCCTGGAGGCGGGCAACGGCGGTTCTCTGCCGGGGGCATCCACCCCGATCTCAGAGCGCAGCCGGCAGCGAGAAATTACCCCCATAACACCTGCGAAGCTAGAGGAAGATGATCGCGTCCTAGTCTTAAATTTCCATATCAAAGAGGAAATCGGCAGATTGGGTACGGTTGGCAAACCTACGAAAGAGGTCAAAGACCGAGTGCGGGTATTGCTCGATGGAGATTGCCTCTACAGACTTTTCGAAACCGAATGTTTGGTTAAGGTATTTACCCCCATAACGCCAGCACCGGACGGGCGCGAATTAGATCACCCCTTGCAGCTCCCTACCGACACGGTAAAAAGTGTTATGGGGGTAGAAGCTCGACTGGCTCAGCTCGAAGCGGAACGGTCTCGGATTATGGCTGAGGGTGCAATTGCACAGAAGGGCGTATGGATCGAAGGCTTTACCACTGTCCGTAAGCGCAAGTCAGGCAAGCAGGTGAGGTATGAATACTTCCACCTCTGCTCCTGGGACCCCAAAGAAAAGCGCGAGCAAAAGCGGCATCTGGGTTCTGCGAAGGACTCGCGGTATTTGCAGGCTAGGGAGGCCATTTGGCGGCGGGATAGGTTGGAGGCGATCGATGAGGCGATCGAGCAGTTGGAGGTGGGAGATGGCTAGGTGCGCCAGCAGTGGGCATTGAAGCGATTGGTGTTATTACTTTTGTATTACACTGGATATGCATTGGATTTACGCGCTGTAACGCGCAGAGGGCACTATACAAACTTTAAAAATCCGCAAAGTAGGAAACTCGCTTGGAGTCACTTTCCCCAAGGAAGTTCTGGCCGCGCTCAACGTCAGCGAGGGTGATGAGCTATATGTAACTGAAGCAGAAGGTGGGTTTTTAGTTACGCCTTACGATCCGGACTTCAATGACGCGATGGCAGCATTTGAAGTCACTCGTAAGAACTACCGCAACGCTTTACATGAACTCGCCCGATAAAGAACCGCGCTGGATACCAGAAAGGGCGATAAAGGCTATTCACAACGCTCTGATAAAGGAACACGGTGGTGCTTATGGAGTTCTTAATGAAGGGCAACTATCCTCAACGGTAGCAAAGCCTAAAAATCTGCTTTACCATATGAACTTCGCGTTGCTTTACAACTTGATTGAGAATGTCCTGCGCGCTGAGTTGGTTGCGAAGTTTGCGTGGATAAGCAACTGTCATAGTCAATTTTTAACTTTTGTAAACAACAAATATCTTAATGCATCTATTCGAGTGAGTCCTCACTCCTTGGGCTACTCTAAACTATTTTGTTGCAATCCTGCTAATTTGGGGAGGATTTATTACTCTGCTTGCGTTAGTCTATGCTCGAATTTTGGCAAACCCTTGTCCGTCAGCTCCAAAATGAACGCAAAGTTTTTCTTGCGATCGTAGCAGAACATACTCAAGGATCGCCTGGAACGACGGGTGCAAAGCTGGGGATCTCAGAAGCAGGTGAAATATTCGGCACGATTGGCGGTGGGGTGATGGAACACAAGCTCATCGAACGCGCTAGGGAGATTCTGCCACAGGGAGAATTCGAACCTCAAATTCAGACCCTCTACCATCGCACTTCTGGCTCTGGCGAACGGTCGGGGATGATTTGTGCGGGCAGTCAAACAAATCTCTATTATCTCTGCCGTCCGCACGCAGAGAGAAAAACGCTAGAAAAAGTTGTTTCTATTCTGGTAGAAGATGTCTCTGCGTCTTTATATGTCGATCCATTTGGGATGTCTGTCGCAGCAAAAACAGTCGATTTGACACAACCAAAAATTCAGTTAATCCAAGGATCGGGGAATTGGCGATATGAAGAACAGCTACTCAATCGCCATAGAATTGCCATTGTCGGTGGCGGACACTGTTCCTTGGCACTATCGAGAGTCATGTCCCAATTGGATTACGAGGTGCTAGTGTTTGACACCAGGCAAGAGATAGTTACCCTAACTCAGAATATCTATGCACGGTCTGTCCGAGTTGTAAAAGACTATCAAGACGTAGGTGCTTTAATTCCCTTTCCCAAACTGACTTGTGTAGTCGTGATGACGACCGATTTTGCCTCTGATATCCGCGCTCTGTTAGGAGTTGTATCGCTTCCCTTCCCTTCCATTGGCGTGATGGGAAGTCATGCCAAGATCGCTACTATCTTCGATCGACTGCGACAAGCAGGCGTATGTGAAAGCGTACTATCTCGGCTCTATGCACCTGTAGGAATTCCCATCGGTAGCCATACGCCAGCAGAAATTGCCATTAGTATCGCTGCGCAAATCGTTCAAGAAAGAACGAGATCTGAAGGTTCTATGCACTGATGTTTTGAGAATACCTTACGAGCTTCTTTAGGCATTCAATGGAATTAGTTTTCATGACTGCTTGCGTAAGTACCTGCCTCAAACACTGGCTAACTGCTCTTGGGACTTCTTGGCGATGGCTCTCTCGATTTCTGCCAGTCGATCTTTGAAAGAACCCGCTTCTGCCACTTCAGGCAAGCTTAAAAAGAGAATTTCTTTCATTCCTCGCTGTTCTAACTCAGCGTGAAGCTCTTCGGTAAAGACACCCTTAGTTTCACCAAAGCGTTGCAACGGACTAGAATTCCAAACCATGCCGCCCCAGACCTGATTTTCATCCGCCTCGACCGCAGAACACAGCAAGCCACAGGTTGGACTACCATCCCTCATCACAAAGCCAATGACCTCATGACCGTTATCCTGATAGGTCTGAACCTGATCGCACATCTGTTCGGCGAGTTTCCGGCAGTGCCTGCGGAACATCGGACTGGCATATTGTTTCTTGACCTGTCCCCAGCGCATCGAGCCGTAGTAAGTCACTTCAGGACAAGGCATTTGATAGATTGCTATATCATTATCGAGCAGCAAGTCCACCAGTTCCCGAATAGCTGCTGGTTGGCTGGCAAGACCGCGCACGCAAGCATTCTGATTGAGGAGACAGTGGGAAATAAAGATTAGCCTTCCAGAGCGGGCGTCATCCACTGTATCCTTGATTTTCCCAGATTTATCAGTCATTTTCCTTACCCTCCGACGGTCGGGTCGCAATTTTGTGCGGTTTGCTTGCTGTTATCTACCTAATTTTCCCCAAGTTGAAAAGAGCTTGCAACCTCACACCTTTATTGTATTGCTCAAGTTGGTTGGTGGCATTAGGAAAAAAGATTGCTTTTCCTAGGTTTTCTAGGTCTATTTCTTTACCTAAGCTTGGTAGAATCTTGTCACCCTTATACTATGAGCGCGATCGCGACTGTCCTAGCTAACCCAGAGGGGAACGAACTGGAATTCCTTACCGCTAAACAAACCTCGATCGCTCAGTTTGAGTTCGGGAATTACCAAAAGTGCCATAAAAGAGAGGGTCATAAAAGGTGCCGAAAGGGTCGCTCCCAGTTGTTTGGTGAGGGAATCTAAATAAGCATACCTTGCTGCTACCCGGTATCCATCCTCTCCGCTCATCAAACCAGCTACAGGCAAGGGTAACGCTTCAACGCGGTTACCTTCAGCGACGGCAATGCCTCCACGCAGATCGATGACAGCATTGATAGCGGCGCAGAGTTCCTCGTCCGTCGTGCCGACAGCAACGATATTGTGGGAATCGTGCGCTACGCTCGAAGCGATCGCCCCCCGCTTCAGTCCGAAATTTTGAATCAGGGCAATGGCAGGTGGGGGATTGGCATAGCGGTTGACGACAGCAATCTTCAGAACGTCGCGATCGAGGTCGGCGACAAGTTCTCCATGCTTGATGCAAGCTGGTAAGTGCTTTTCCCCCGTCATGAGTTGACCGTCCGTGGCTTCAATGACTCGTACAGTTGTCCCTCGTACGGGGAGATAGAAGTCCTCAACTTTTTTGGCGGAGGCGACAAAGCAGTTAATTGGTTCTATCGCTACTGAAGGTAACAGGGCTTGCCCTGCCTTTGCCACCAGGATTCCCCGACAATAGGTACTCTGTACCTCGAAGTCTTGCAGATTGTTAACGACGATCAAATCGGCAGGATCGCCAGGATGGAGCAATCCCACTGGCAAGCCATAGTGCAGGACAGGATTGACACAGGCAATTTGCAATACGTCCATCAGGTTGTAGTCCAACGCTACAGACCGCTGCACCAGATCGTTGATGTGTCCCTTTACCAGGTCGTCGGGATGCTTGTCATCGCTGCAAAACATGCACCGATCGGGATGGGATGCAATCAGGGGATGCAGCGCGTTGTAATTTTGGGCAGCCGAACCCTCGCGAATCAGAATTTTCATGCCAGCGTCCAACTTGTCCAATGCTTCTGCCAACGCGAAGCACTCGTGGTCTGTGCTAATCCCCGCAGCGGCATAGCGATGGGCTTCCTCGCCGCGCAGTCCAGGTGCGTGGCCGTCAACTGGATATCCAATCTCGCAGGCCAGGTGGATTTTGGCGGTAAGGTCGGGATCTCCAGCTAAAACACCGGGAAAGTTCATCACTTCGCTGAGATAGGTTATGCCGTGCTGGGCGAAAAGTTGGCGAATGTCTTGAGTTGATATTTCTGCCCCTGTTGTTTCGAAGCGCGTAGCCGGCACGCAAGCGGGAGCACCAAAGGCAATCGTAAATGGGGTTTGAGCGGCATTGGCAAGCATGAAACGAATTCCATCTAAGCCCAGGACGTTGGCGATTTCGTGGGGATCGGAAACGGCTGCCACTGTGCCGCGTGCCGTTGCTAAGCGAGCAAATTCCGACGGCACAAGCATCGAGCTTTCGATATGGACATGCGCGTCCACAAACCCTGGAAGGATGAATCGGTTGTAGTATTCTTCATCGCGGGAGATCGCACGAATGTGTCCTGATTCGATCTCGATCGTGCCTGGGAAAATGGTTCTGAGAACAACATCTACGATGTTGCCTGAAAGGGTAAATGCTACCATGACACACCTCCGCACCCTAGCGCAACAGATCCTCTAATTCCATGTTATTCCTTTAGCTCTCCTCCAAAGCATAAATGGCGGGAAGTTGTCGGTATTTCCGATCGAAGTCGATACTGTAACCGACAATGAAGTGTGAAGTTTCTAGACGCGATCGCCGCATTTCGCGATCTCTGAGTTGAAAATAGAAATACGGAGCAGATTAATACCGTTTCTCGATCTCATGGCGACACATTCGACCCCTCTCAGCCTCCCCTTGCCAAGGGGAGGTGCCGTAGGCGGTGGGTTCCGATCTGTAAGATTAATTTCCAGAACTGGTATAAGCTCGGTATCCAAGCTTGCTCGAACGAGTCATGACGGGTCAAATCTACTTTTTACTCAACGCTCGCACCGTCTGTACCTCTCAACCTCCTGGCCTGACAGTGCTGGACTACCTGCGGCAAATCGAGCGGCTTGTGGGCACGAAGGAAGGTTGCCGCGAAGGGGGATGTGGCGCGTGTACGGTACTGCTGGGAGAACTGCGCGACGAACGGGTTTGGTATAAGGCAGTTACCTCCTGCTTGCTGCCTCTAGGCGAGTTGCAGGGCAAACACCTAGTCACCCTAGAAGGGCTAAATCAGGTGCAGCTTTCTCCTGTACAGCAGGCTTTAGTTGATTGGGGCGCAACGCAATGCGGCTTCTGTGCGGCGGGAATTGTCATGTCTCTAACTGGATACCTGATGGCAGGAACGACAGCGCGCGTGGAAGGGATTAAAACAGCTCTCAGCGGCAATCTCTGTCGCTGCACGGGCTATGCTGCCCTCAAACGTGCTGGCACCGCGCTCGTGCAGTCAACGTGCAATGGTTTGCCATTGACCGCGTCAGATTTAGTAGATCGAGGCATCCTGCCCGCTTATTTTCGCGATATTCCCGCCCGCTTGCGGCAGTTACCCCAACCAGTTTTGGAGAACGAGCAAGTCACGCCAGAATTTGCGATCGCGGGAGGCACGGATATCTACGTCCAGATGGGGGAAACTCTTCCCGACGTACCCGTGCGGTTATTAAATCTGTCTCCAATAAACCTGTCTCCAGAGATGCGGGGAATCTCTTGCTGCGACGGACAGATTCGCATCGGCGCTCTAACAACATTTGAGGAGTTTGCAACCCATCCAGCCGTCATGCAACTCATCCCTTACATATCTGCTTATATCGAGCGAATTGCATCGTGGCAGATCCGCCACCGCGCCACAGTCGGCGGGAATATTGTCGGCGCGTCGCCCATCGGCGACCTGAGTATCCTGCTGCTGGCGCTGGATGCCTTACTGGTGTTGCGGTGCAAGGATCGCAGTCGCACCCTTCCTCTCCGAGATTTCTTCCGAGCGTATAAAGATACAGCAAAAGCGGAAGGAGAAATTTTGACCGAGATTATTCTGCTAATTCCCCTTCCAGATACAAGAGTTCATTTTGAAAAAGTGTCGAAGCGCCAGTATTTAGATTGTGCGGCAGTAAATAGTGCGATCGCCGTGCGCTGCGAAGGTGATGTCATTCGCGAAGTCGGCATCTCTATGGGAGGAGTTGCTCCCATTCCCCTTTTTCTCAAACGTACCAGTGCCTACTTTCTAGGTAAACGGATTGACAAAGATACCGTTGAAAGCAGTTTCCCCATCCTCCAACAAGAAATCTCTCCCAGAAGTGACGTATACGGATCTGCTGTCTACAAGCGTCTCCTAGCACGCCAACTGTTAATCGCCCACTTTACCGAGCTGTTTCCAGAACTTGTTACCGTGAGGGAATTCTATGCAATGCATTGATGCTGCCTACCACGTCAGGGGAGAAGCCGAATACGTTGACGATCTACCCCTCCCCGCAGAAATGCTTCATGCAACAGTCTTCGTTTCGCCTATTGCTTGCGGCAAGATTTTATCGTTAGATATTCAAGCTGCCCTAGCCCTGGATGGAATCGCAGCAGTATTGACCGCAGACGATATCCCAAGAAGCGATCGTTGGGGAACGCTAATTGCCGATTGTCCCCTTTTGGCAAAGGATGAGGTGCAGTATGTGGGACAACCGATTGCCTTAATTGTGGGGACAACAAGAGCGATCGCTCAAAAAGCGGCAAAACTAATTCGCCTGGACGTTGAAGAACTTCCCCTCGTTGTCGATCCGCGCGAAGCTTTTATGCAAGGGCAAATCGTTGGCACTCCCAGAACCTTCATCTTAGGAGATATCGATAGTGCCTGGGAAAGATGCGATCTCATTGTCGAGGGGACGTGTGAAATTGGCGGACAAGAGCACCTTTACTTAGAAACCCAACGGGCACGAGTCATCCCCCTCGAAGGAAATAACCTGCGGGTTTACTCAGCCACGCAAAACCCCCACCTCACGCAGAAAACCATTGCTCAGATGTTGGGTTTGTCCTGTCATGCGGTGGAAGTGGATGTGAAGCGTTTAGGAGGCGGATTTGGGGGCAAAGAAGAACAGGCAACCCACTGGGCTGCTCTGGCAGCTTTAGCGGCGTGGCATACTCGCAAACCCGTAGAATTAGTCTTATCTCGCGCGGAAGACCTCAAAATGACTGGGAAACGCCATCCCTACTCCTCCGATTTCAAAATCGGCGCGACCAGGGAAGGAAAAATACTCGCCTACGAAGTCAAACACTATCAAAATGCCGGGGCGTATGCCGATTTATCCCCTGCCATTTTAGAAAGAACACTGTTTCACAGTACTAATGCTTACTTTGTCCCAAATGCCCGTATCTTTGCGGTTTCCTGCCGCACTAATCTGCCTCCCAGTACGGCGATGCGAGGATTTGGCGGTCCCCAAGCCATGTTTGTTATCGAAAGCGCGATCGCTAAGTTAGCTGAAACCTGAGGAGTTTCTCGCGAGGAAATTCAGGCGAAAAACCTGCTCAAAGCAAACGATACCTTTCCCTACGGACAGCAGTTGCAATCTCACAGCCTCCAAAAGATGTGGGAAACCGCAATCCAATCCTACAACCTCGGGGCAATTTGCGATCGCGTTGCCCAGTATAACGCCAGCCATTTTGCCACGAAGCAGGGTTATGCCCTCATGCCCATTTGCTTTGGCATTTCCTTTACAGCGACGTTTCTCAATCAGGCCAGTGCCCTAGTTCACGTCTACACCGATGGTAGCGTCAGCGTCACGACAGGGGGTGTAGAGATGGGGCAAGAGCTGAGTACCAAGATTGCGAATATTGCAGCCAAAGCATTTGGGATTAGCATCGATCGCATCAAAATCGAGAGTACCAACACCACTCGCATTGCCAATATGTCTGCAACCGCTGCCAGTGTCACCACCGACCCAATACTGTTCGGATAAGCGTTAGGCAGTGCTGGGAATGGTAAAGGTCAGTTTCTCTAAGTTGGTGCCGGTGCCTCTGTGTAGTCGCTTCCTGGCTGGGAACTTCGACCTTGGCTTTTTAACTACGCGGGGATTACTTCTGCCTTGCC
>CALRKB020000124.1:0-8598 GCA_943367755.1 Rhizobium sp. Q54
TTTATTGTCCCAGCACGCTAGTCCAAAACTACCCACTTTAGTGGGAGGCTTTAGCTGCTACACACTTCTATTCAGAATGTACGGGATGACAGATCGATATGTTTGCCATAAACCGACTCTTGGGACTTTTAGTCCCTTTCCAACCTCTGGACTTTCAGTCCAGAGTGGTTGAGTGATTTTCCGCTTGATCATGTACGGGTCTGGGTAGCACCTACGTGGCTTGAAGATGCTGGATCTGTAAAGGTGGCCTTCCTCCCTTCTGAGTACTAAATCTCGATGTGACTAAAGCGGTAGGGGGTCTTAACCCTACCGCACCACATGATTTTTTTCCTACTGCCCAACCTCTCTGCTCTACTCGTTGTTGTTTGCAGTCTCACTGGACTATAAGCAGGTGATATCGGGGGGGGGCTTTTGCATTGACCTCCTTGAAACCTACCTCACGAAGATGACGTTGGGTATGAAACAAATATGTTTTTTGAGTTCGGCAAGAGTAGTGCTTAACGCGAATGGCATACCGCACCCGATCTAATAATTTTCTGGAGCGTTGTTAAACACTATTAATTTGCATGTTAGGCTGAATTTATCTGTCTATATCTCTTAATATGGGATGTTATCCGGAAAAACTCTGTCTAACACACTCAATTGACTGATTAGGCTGGAACATTCTGGCTAATTACCTTTACGGGGTGTTTAGGCAGAAAAAGTCGGTCGAATATATAGTTATGCGGCTTCGGCTATCTGTGGAGACGTTCTTTGAAGATGCTGATTAGGGCATTCGGTGTTCAACTACTTCAGGGTGTTGGAGAAGCGATCGCCTCGATCCCAAATCAGCGATTGCAAGATTCCTTTAAGCTCCTCTCCCGCCAAAGCGTTCTCTGAGAAAATAGAAATGTAGCTTTTATCAAAACCCAGGGTGAGTGATATGACGGAAACAAGACGGATCGGTTTACAGGAAGCGATCGCCGCGTTACGGGCAGAGTTGATCGAGTCGGTGATTGCGTCGCGGGGAGAGCGGCTGCGGTTTCAGGTGGGAGAGATCGCGATGGAGTTCCAGATCGAAGTGGAACGCAGTACCGAGGCGAAAGGGGGCTTCAAGTTCTGGGTTGTTGAATTCGGGGCAGGTGGAGCGGTGAAAGACAAGGTTGGGCATAAAGTGGTCATTCCGCTTAAGCCTGTTGGGGCGGACGGCAAGCCCGTTTTGACCGGGATTGTCGAAGTACCGGAGTAATGGGCACCTCTAAAAACTCAAAATTATTGAGAATGTAAATGACAGATCAAGGCTTTCAGGTTCACATTATTGAGAATATGTTCGGTTATTAGAGGTGCCCTAATGTCGATGCCCATCCGTCAGTTTGAACCCAGTCGGGCAGTTGAAATCATTGCTTCCACATATGGCTCTGGCTATCGCCTTGGCGGCAGGCTGGTACTCACTGCCGCTCATTTGCTAGGTGATGTGGGTTCTGACTGTGAGGTCAGGGATAAACTAAGCTTTGGCAAGGAGAAAGCCCAGGTTGCCTGGAAAGCCCAAGGCTTAGATATTGCTTTGATTGAACTGCCAGAGAAGATTGCAGACTTGAGGGCGATTACTCTTGGCAAACTGCCGGAAGCAACCGCTGGCGAGAAACTTACTTTTCAGATGTACGCCTACCCTTTATGGGCGCGGACGCAACGGGAACAGAGGAGCGCGGCGGGAGGACGACAAATAGAAGGCATCATCTACCTGTCAGATCGTTCGCCAGATGGGTTGTTAGTTCTGGAAGCGCAACGGTTGCCGCCGGAAGGAACCGCCGCAGCGTCGGAATGGGCAGGGGCATCTGGAGCAGCAATCGTCTGTGATGAGTTAGTCATTGCTGTCCAGAGCCAGCATCAGAACCCCAGCCGTCCTGCCTCCCTGGAAGCGTCTCCCCTGTGGGCGGTCTATGCCGATAAGCAATGGCGGCAGTTGTTAGAGAAGCATGGTATCAATCCTGAGCCGGAGATCGCCCGTCTCCAAACAGCGGAGGTTAACTGGCGTGAAATCTGCCGCAACATGCTAATCCAGAGGCAGCAACTCACGACCAATCTGTTAGAGGCTGGTGGAACCTTTGAACTGAAAGAACTCTATGTTCCGCTGGGATTGGTGGAAAAGCAACCACCTAAGAAGCGGAGTGAGGATGTTTCTCCAGAGTTTGGTTCTCAGTTATATCGGGAGGAGAATCAGAAGGATGAAGAGAAGGAGAAAATTATCCCGATCGCCCACGATCGGTTTTTCAACGAAGTGCTGAAACAGGGGATTAGTCCCAAGAGTCGGGGGCAGCGGATTGCACTCACAGGAGAAGCCGGATCGGGTAAAACGACGCTTCTGCAAAAGATTGCCTTTTGGATTTTAGATAACGATTTGGGGTTGCCGATTTGGGTGCCTTTGGGGCAAGTCGAAAAAGGCTTAATGGAGTATTTAAAATCTTGGCTTACTCGAGCTAAAGCCGGTTTTACCCTCGAAAATCTGGAAAAACAATGTGATGAAAGGCCAGTGTGGCTCCTGTTGGATGGATTGGATGAGCGGAGCAATCCGACAGAACAACAATTCATCGATTCTCTCCAGTCAGGCTGGGTGACAAAGGCACGGATGGTTCTATCGTCTCGGCTCAATACCTGGGAGATTGCCCAAAAAGTCCTGAGCGGGTTTGATGTCTATCGCAATTTGGACTTTGCCCCGGAGGAAATAAAGCAATTTGTCCATAATTGGTTTACCAAAATTGGAAATACAGATTTGGGAGAGCGGCTCCTGCAAGCATTAAATGAATCGGGTAAGGAACGCATCAGGGATTTGGTGAGAAATCCCCTGCGCTGTTCTTTATTGTGTCGCAGTTGGCAATCGAAGGAAGGAACCTTACCTGACACCAAAGCTCAACTCTATGAGCAGTTTGTCGAAGCCATCTATCAGTGGAAGGAGAAGGATTGGACACCGGAACCCTTTGCTAGCCGTTCAGAGGCTAAACGAGAATTAAACCAGGCATTGGGGAAACTGGCACGACGGGCGATCGATCAAGAAAAATTCCGATTTTTACTCAGACATGATTTGGTCACGTCAGAACTGGGTGAACCAGATGAGCCAATATGTCGTTTAGCCCTAAAGTTAAGTTGGCTTAATCCTGTCGGTAAAGATCCGAATTATCCTCTAAACCAGAAAGATGTCTATGCTTTCTACCACCCGACCTTTGAGGAATATTTTGCCGCATTAGCGATTGATGATTGGGACTATTTCTTGCCCCGTGGGCATCGCAGCCAACCTGTAAAAGATCGGCATCATCCCGAAAGGAAATATAAGACCTACCGCATTTTTGAGCCGCAGTGGAAGCAGGTACTTCTGCTCTGGATGGGGCGAGAAGGCGGAGAACTGGCACAAGATACGGAACTCAAACCACAAAAGGAAGCGTTTATTCAAGCACTGACAACCTTTAAAGATGGGTGTAAGGGCTTTTACACTGATCGCGCCTTTTTACTGGCAGCAGAAGGGATTGCTGAGTTTAAGGATTGCACGCGTGCGGATGCGATTTTTGATCGACTGATGCAGTGGAAGTTTGGCAGTTCTCATTGGCTGAAAAAAGGGTGGGCCAATCGGTTTGATTCAGCCAGAGTGGAAACCAGGAGAAATTTGGCTACAAATGCTTTCGGGAGTACAGATCTCCAAAGGGAGATTCGGACACTGGTGCGGATGATCAAATCCACTCAGGATGCATCCACCCGTTGGAGTGCAGCCGAGAGATTGGGCAAAATCCATCCGGGTAATAAGACGGAGATCTGGACACTGGTGCGGATGATCAAATCCACTCAGGATGAATCCACCCGTTGGAGTGCAGCCGAGAGCTTGGGCCAAATCGATCCGGGTAATGAGACGGAGATCCGGACACTGGTGCGATCGCTCGAATCCACTCAGGATGCATCCACCTGTTGGAGTGCTGCCGAGAGATTGGGCAAAATCGGGACGGGTAATGAGACGGCGATCCGGGCACTGGTGCGGATGCTCGAATCCACTCAGGATGCATCCACCCGTAGGAGGGCAGCCGAGAGCTTGGGCAAAATCGATCCGGGTAATGAGACGGCGATCCGGACACTGGTGCGGATGCTCAAATCCACTCAGGATGAATCCACCCGTAGGAGGGCAGCCGAGAGCTTGGGCCAAATCGGGACGGGTAATGAGACGGCGATCCGGGCACTGGTGCGGCTGCTCGAATCCACTCGGGATGAATACACCCGTTGGAGTGCAGCCGAGAGCTTGGGCAAAATCGATCCGGGTAATGAGACAGCGATCCGGGCACTGTTGCGGATGCTCGAATCCACTCAGGATCAAGCCATCCGTTGGAGTGCAGCCGAGAGCTTGGGCAAAATCGATCCGGGTAATGAGACGGCGATCCGGGCACTGGTGCGATCGCTCCGCCACCACATACTCACAAAAGAAGCCTATAACCTCATGATGAAATGTGCAGAGGTGCTACCTTACCCAGAGTTCTATCAAGCCTTTCACTCATCCCGATGGCCGTTTTAGATTTTGTAGCGCTCATCGAGTCAGGGGTATGGGATTGATCGATTGGGGATTCTACCAATTTGCGATTTTGGATTGAGAAACCCAGAATGGTAGGTGCTTTCAGACTTGATGTTTGCAGTTCATTCGCAAAACGGTACCGTTGCAAATAGGTTAACCTTGCTATCTGATTGAGGAAACGTTGCTCATGCTTCGACAATGGTTGATGTTCAGTCAATTGGGGCGATCATCCAGCGTCCAGCCGCATACCAGTCGATGAAGCGGACGGTCGAAAGATCTTGGTGGGGTTGTCAAGACGATCTGCCGCTGCTTATCTTGGTCGTTATGGGATAGAAAGCGTGCTTAACTCCACATCTTCGCCGCAATGCTTTTCTCCTCTTCCCCCACGGCATCGGCATAAATCGCCGTAGTGGAAAGCTGCGCGTGCCCGAGCCACTTCTGCACCATGTTAAGCGGAATCCCCGAACTCACCGCCGTTACCCCGAAGCAGTGCCGTAAACCTTTTGGTGTCGCTGCGGGATTTCCAGCTAGCCCCGCATCTTTCATCACCTCCTTAATATGCCGCCAAGCAGTAGTGCGATCGCACTCCCAAAGTAGATCTTTGCGCTTCCTTCCCTTCTGCTTCTGTCGTGACCGAACCTGATGCACGAGATTTAGCGTATCGAGCAGCGGGGGCGGCACTGGCACTGCCCGAAAGTGTCCCCCCACCCGTTTCTTCAAACTCTCAAACACAATAGTCCCCGCTTCTAAGTCGATGCGATCGACCGTAAGATTCAACGCTTCTGAGATCCGACATCCCGTGTAAGCCAGCACGCCGCAGAGCGTTCTAATTTCTGGCGCGTACCCTTCAGCGGAAAGTATGAATTTATCGCGTTCATCGCGAGTCAGGTATTTGCGATTACCCTGAGAATCAAACAGTTGTCGGGGCAACTGTTGCATTTTTTGACGCTTTAGCATGGGGCACCCTACGAGAAATGGCGGCTTTATCGCTATATCCTAGCCGCAGGGTACTGCAATGTGCAACAGAATTAGCCATTCTGTTGCATCCCCGAGCAATTGGATATCTTTTCCATCGGTTTGCAAGGCTTATATGGGATTGACTGTTCTACGAACGTGCTATTCTAAGCAAAGTTGACGGCTTCATGAAACAATATCTTCTAGCTCTTCCGAACCCCCTTAAAAAAATTCACAAGCCGTAATAGTTATGATGTCGAGCTGTTACCTTATGAATGTAATAAGGCAATCGTATAATGTGGGAAACCTATTTATGTTCAAAAATAAAGCGGAATGACATGGATATTACGTTGTTGACGGCTCTTCTTAGTCCCTGCTTGCCCTTTTTGATGAAACTGGGTGGGAAAGCTGCTGAGAGTGCTTCTAGCAAGATTGGTACGGATACTTGGGAGACAGCTAAAAAAATTTGGGAAAAGCTACATCCTAAATTAGAAACAAAAAACGATGCCAGAGTTGCAGCGGAGCAGGTGGCGGCAAAGCCAGAGAGTGAAGCTCGCAAGGCGGTCTTTCAGGAAGAGTTGGAAAGCTTGCTGAAGGAAAATCCAGACTTGGCGAAGGCGATCGCCCAAATTATGGCAGAAAGCTCCCCAAGCCGCACGTATGGCCTACAAATTAACCAGATGGTAACGGGTAACGAAAACCAGGCGATCGGTCAGGTGACGGGTGGTAAGGTAGTTGGCAGTGTGAAGGGTAATGTGACCATCAGCGAGTAAGGAATTGAGTCGATGTCTGATGCTTCGCTGCCTTCCGACTCTCCAAATGTCACCCCTCAGATTCAACAGAGCGTGAAGGGCGATCGCAACCAGGCGATCGGTCAGGTGCTGGGCGGCATGGTGGTGTACGGACAGGTGATCTACAACACCCCTCCCGTTGAACACGATTCGTCTGCTGCCAAAACTAAAGCCTCCGAGATTGGGCCGAACCCCTATAAAGGACTGCTAGCCTTTCAGGAAACAGATGGTGATCGCTTTTTTGGACGAGATCGACAGATCGAGGATCTGTGGGAGAGATTCCGCAGTTTGCATGAAGACGAATCCAATCCTCGTTTGCTGACGATTTATGGCCCATCGGGTTCAGGGAAGTCCTCCCTGGCCAGAGCGGGGCTGATTCCAGCACTGGCGCGACGGCCTTTACCGGGGCGCGATCGCGCTAGGGTTGCGGTGCTGGTGCCGGGGAGTCATCCCTTGGAAGCACTGGCGACGGTGCTGGCGAGGATAGCGACCAATGACCTTACGCCCGTTACTAAGATCCGCGAATTTGCGGCAGAACTGGCTCAGGCTAATTCAGAGGGAGTCTATGACGGTTTGCGCCGTATTGCTGATGCGTTGCCGGAGATTGCGATTTCACCACTGATTGTGTTGGTGGATCAATTGGAGGAAGTGTTTACCCTCTGTGAAGACTCAAAGGAGCGCGATGCTTTTATCGGTAATTTGCTCTGTGCCGCCGCCGAACGCTCAAAACGAGTTTCTGCGATCGTCACCTTGCGGAGTGACTTTTTGGGGGCAACTCAGAAGCATCCCCGCTTGAATCAATCGATCTCGGCACAGGGGTTCCTGGTGGCTGCCATGAGTGCGGAGGGACTACGGGAGGCGATCGCTAAACCCGCAGAATTAGCGGGGCACCCTTTGGATAAAGCAACAGTGGATCTGCTGCTCGAACAGACTGAGGGGCGGGAAGGTGCTTTACCTCTACTCCAGTTCGCTCTGACCCGCATTTGGGAGGGGCTGCGGCAGGGGATAGCTCCAGCGACGACTCTGGAGCAGATTGGCGGCGTGGGTGGCGCATTGGCGGGGGAAGCCCAACGGATTTATGAAAGTTTACCCCCTGACGATCGAGAGATTGCGCGGCGGGTATTTTTAGGGCTGGTGCAATTGGGAGAAGGGGCGAAGGACACTCGGCGTCGGACAGCGCTGGAGCGGGTTGTTTCCCACCGAGACAGTCTCGAACGAGTTGAAAAGGTGATTGCCCGCTTTGCTGACCCTGGGGCCCGCTTGATTACGCTAGCGGACGATGGGGGAGCAGAAACTGCCGAAGTCACCCACGAGGCGTTATTCGATAACTGGCAGCAGATGAAGGATTGGCTGGATGGCAGTCGCAGCGATCTGCGGTTTCAACGGCGTCTGGATGAAGCAGTTATGGTTTGGCAAGAGAATGGGCGACCGGAGGGGAATCTCTGGAGATCGCCCGATCTGGATTTGCTACGGCGATACCAAGAACGCGCTGGCGATGACATGACCCCCTTGCAACTGGAGTTTTTTCAGGCATCGGAGCGATCGGAAACTAACCAGAAGCGGGTACGCCAGCTTGCCCTAGGGGGCCTAATCACAGGCTTCTTGTTGGTTGTTGGCTTAGCTAGTTTTGCTATCTATCAGTTACAGCAGGCTCAGCGGCAGCGGGTGGAGCAATTGGCTGCCAATTCGGAAGTTTTATTAGCTGGCAACCAACCTGTGAATGCTGCGATCAATGCCATTGCTGCAAAAGGTTTAAGTCAGACGTTTTTTGTGCAATTTCCCGATCGCCCTCAGTTTGCTTCAGTGGACGGTAGTTTATTGGATGTCATTCCGTTCAATCGGGAGCAAAATCGGATACTCCATGAGTCTGCGGTCAGTTCAGTGGCGTTCAGTGCAGATGGCCAGCGCATCGTTAGCGGCAGTGATGACAAGACGGTGCGGATCTGGGATGCGAAGATGGGAGCACCGATCGGCAAACCCTTGACAGGTCATGAGTCTGTGGTCAGGTCAGTGGCGTTTAGTGCAGATGGCCAGCGCATCGTCAGCGGCAGTTGGGACAAGACGGTGCGGATCTGGGATGCGAAGACGGGAGCGCCGATCGGCAAACCCTTGATCGGTCATGAGGAGGCGGGCTGGTCAGCGGCGTTTAGTGCAGATGGCCAGCGCATGGTCACCGGCGGTTATGACAATACGGTGCGGATCTGGGATGCGAAGACGGGAGCGCCGATCGGCAAACCCTTGACCGGTCATGAGTCTATGGTCAGGTCAGTGGCGTTTAGTACAGATGGCCAGCGCATCGTCAGCAGCAGTGATGACAAGACGGTGCGGATC
>CALRKB020000125.1:0-7827 GCA_943367755.1 Rhizobium sp. Q54
GACTATTCCTATTTAGTTCATCCGGTGCCAAATTTGGTAGACAGGTTTCCCGTAATCTGCTGGAGAAATAACCGTCTTCCTAACCCACAACTTTTACATCAACATAGGAATTAATCAGACTCCCTCTGACTTTTCGGATAGGCTCTTAATCTTGGCAATAATCCAATTCATAGTTTCTCCTAACTCTCTAAATCCCATAGAAATCTTCATCCAGAATCTGTTCTATCGAAAAAGGACAAACTATAGAATACTCACTCTCCCCTGGTATGCGAACCCCAAATTTAGCCAACTTCCCCTCTTTGATCGCCAACTTTCGGGCATCTGGATAGGCTTTTTCCATCGCCTCTAGCAGAAAACTTTTGAGCGAAGGAGTATCTGCCAAATTATTGATCACTCGTTGACGATGTTCGAGTATCGAACTATACCAACTTGCTTTCATCATATCTGGTGCATCATGCTGAACCGCCAACTTGAGTAAATGCGCCAACAAAATTGTCAGATTGCTCCTCAGAGCATTTTTCTCTGCCTTACCCAAATCGACGAGCTCCTCAATCAAATGCTCTATATCTAGCGACCCAAAATCGCGATCGCTTAACTGTTGAATCGTTTGCTCAATCCAAAGTTGCAAATCAAGATCGTACAGAGTATTTGACATGATTCAGATAGACTCCCAGGTATGCAACGATTGGTGCATCTAGACATTATCTATACTGTAGCTTGCGTTTGTGCCAGGACAAATGAGTTCAACATTTCACGTAGCGAATTGACCGGAATCCGCTCGATTACTTCTGCAGCAAAGGCATAGGTCAGCAGGTTGGCGGCACTAGCGGCATCAATACAACGGCTTTGCAGGTAGAAGATTTCCTCAGGATCGAGCTGGCTGACCGTAGCACCGTGAGCGCATTTGACATTATCTGCAAATATCTCTAGTTCCGGTTTGGTATCTATTTTAGCCTTCGGTGACAGTAATAAATTGCGGTTTAGCTGCGCCGAATCAGTCAGTTGCGCTGCCTTTGCCACCTGAATTTTGCCATTAAAGACAGCATGGGCGCGATCGCCAATAATACACTTATGCAACTGACGACTTGCTCCATGGGCGCGATCGTGAGACATACAGGAGTGCGTATCGGCAAGTTGGCGATCGCCGATCATAGCCAAACCATTGATATGAGTTTCCGTTTGTTCTTCAATCTGCCGAATATGAAGGTTGAGGCGCGATAACATTGCTCCGAGTGCGATCGCATTAATGGTATAGCTACTGCCTCGCATCTGTGCGATCGCTGTGGTGCCGATATGATAAGCAGCTTTGCTTTCCCATTGCACCTTGGTGTGGTTGAGTTGGGCATTTTCTCCCAGCCAGATTTCAGTTACCGCATTGGTACAGTACGTTGCCGCATCATCACCAATGTATGTCTCAACTAATGTTACTTTGCTATTACTTTCCGCTACTACTAAGCAGCGAGGATGAGAAATTGCAGGTGCATCGTGTTTGGTTGAGATGAATACGATCTGGATCGTGGCTTCTACACTAACGCCTTTAGGGACAAAGACTATTGCGGCATCTGTCATACAAGCTGTATTTAATGTCGCAAATGTATCCTGAGCGTCAGTATGTCTACCCAGATATTTATCTAAATAAGGGAAAATTACATCCACTCCCACAATGTCGCTAAGAGTCTCCAAGCTACTAAAAACGACTCCATTGGATAACGCGGAAGTATTAGAAAGTGCGGGAACAAAAAATCCGTTGGCAAACACGAGTAGACTATTAGCAGCTTCTGGCAGAGTATGTTGGGATATCTGTTTCCCGACCGGATCGATATCATCCTGTACTTTGGGTGAGCTTAAATCTAGTTTGATCAGATCGCCAAGATCGGTATACTTCCAATCCTCATCTCTGGTAGTTGGAACTTTGAGAACATTCAGGCGATCGCTAGCACTATGGCGCAGTTGCGTAATTTTGGTGGCTAGTTCGGTTCCTAGAGCTTGGGAATCGATCTCATGGCGTTCTTGTAAAATGCTCGATAGAAAGCGATCGTTGCCATTGGTAGCAGCAAGGCGATCGGTAAACTGATTGGGAAACTGGGTATCGGATACCTGAATTGTCATTGTGCCACCTCTTGTACCGCATCTTCCACAAGCCAATCGTAGCCTCTCTCTTCTAGTTCCAATGCCAGATCTTTATCACCAGTCATAATAATGCGACCGCCTTCCATGACGTGAATGAAGTCAGGCACGATATAGTTCAGCAGGCGTTGGTAGTGAGTAATCACAATCGAGCAATTATCAGGATTAGATAAATGATTCACGCCACCTGCCACAATTCTGAGTGCATCAATATCTAAACCAGAGTCAGTTTCATCCAGAATTGCTAGCTTTGGTTCGAGCATGGCCATTTGCAGAATTTCATTGCGCTTCTTTTCACCACCAGAGAAGCCCTCATTGACGCTACGGCTGAGGAAGGAAGCATCCATCTCTACAACTTGCAGCTTTTCTTGAATGAAATCATCAAAATCAATTAAATCTAGTTCTGGCAGATTTTTTTGCTTGCGCAACGTGTTACATGCCAATCGCAGAAAATCCGCATTCGTAACGCCAGGAATTTCCAATGGGTACTGGAAAGCGAGAAATACGCCTGCTCTGGCTCTGTCCTCTGGCTCCATTTCCAAGAGATTTACGCCCTGAAAAATCACTTCTCCACCCGTCACAGTGTAGGCAGGATGACCTGCTAACACTTTAGAAAAGGTACTTTTGCCGGAACCATTTGGACCCATAATCGCATGGATTTCACCAGCTTTGACTTCGAGGTTTACGCCCTTTAGAATTTCTATGCCATCCACATCAGCAGTGAGATCGCGTACAGATAGTATAACTTTGCTATTTTCAACAATCATGTTAAATCGATTTATTCCTCATCTAAAAATATAAAACTATTATTTGTTTACGGAAATATAGAAACATCCACCATTATTTTAGTCTGTTCCATTTTTCAACAGTAACTTCATATCCAATAATTGCCTCTACTTCTTGAAGCATCATACGTAACTGAGCTACTGAGTATTCAGAATTAGAGGGAATAGTAAGCCGATATTGCTGATAAATCATGAATTGGTGTCGAGTTCCAGAAAAAGCACCTTCAAACCCTAATAGCTGTAGTTTGTGAATAAAGTCTCGACGTTTACAAGGTGTCCACCGGCTCACGAATTGGCTCCTTATTTAAATCTATATTGCCAATAATTGGTAAAGGGTGCCCCAATTTCAACCCTAACAGAATCCATTCCTCTAGGGTAGATTGCAGTTCTACCTCACACTCGCGTAGAGTATTCCCGAAAGCTATAACACCTCTACAATCAGGAATTAGACCCACAAATGTAGCATCTTCTAGCTTGTCATAGGTTGCTTGAACTAGCGCTTCCGCTACATAATCACTAAGAATATATTTTATAGGCATAAAAATCTATCTAGTTTCTTGCACTTATCAAAATATCTTACTCAATATAGCTTTGCCATGTTTTGTCCTTAAGTTTTGCCGCTAGGTTAAAAGCATCATTTGCGTTCAGACTACTCACATCAAAATATTTTTTTACGCCAAACATACCTCCTGGGGTACCCTTAACAAAATTAGTTGCGTATAAACCGCTAAGTAAGAAAACACGAAGGGGGTAACGGTTTCCTTGCAACCGCTGGTGAATCACCCTAGCTTTTTCAATTAACTCTTTATCCTCAACTTCAACATTCTTCCATCTTAAAGTATGAGTCTTAATATCTTCGGATTGTAAATCTACAAGGGCTTCAATTAATGCAACTCGTTCTACACATCTATTACGGTATGTCCCAAAGTACTGACAGCGCTTATGACTATATTTACCACCTTCAGCAGGACAGGTATAGGCTTTATCTCTCAATACTTCATCAAAACTGCGCGCACAGTTAACTACATCGAGTCGATTTTGCCAGGAAGAAAGTAAACCTCTTTCGTTAAAATATACTGTCAAGTCTTCAACTGCATCAGCTAAGTTTTTGGGCAGATAGTCTAATTTAAGAGCTTGCAGAAAATCTTCAAAACTAATAACTGCAAATGTTACTGCGGATTCTTTACAGAGATTACGAATGCATTCAAGTACAGCATAATCATTACTCTGTCTTTCAATGTTACCCAATGCAACTAGCACTCTGTTACCTACCACTTCCTTAAGTGCTTCTAGATGACCCTTTAACTGATCTTTACAAAATTGATCGCCTCTTTTAGTTTCAATGCGAATAGTTAAGGGATGTTGGCTAATCTGCCCATCAATAATGCGCTTGCCTTGCTTCTGTTGCTGAGTAAATTTCACGCCTACAGTGTCACCAATAGGCATTTCTGTCTCATCAATGAGAGTATCCAAAACTTCTGATAGAAACTTAGGATTTTCCTCATAGAGCATCTTCAGGAGTAGTAAGCAGTAATTTGTAGTTCTATTCTCATCCGCATCATAATTGGGGAAAAGGCTGATTTCTCTGCCCATAATAGCTATTTAATCCTACATGGGAAATACATATTAGCCAACACTACCTTCTAGCTTAAGAGCCAAAAGCTTATCCGCTTCCACTGCAAATTCCATTGGCAAAGCATTAAACACATCTCTACAGAAACCGCTGATCATCATCGAAATTGCGTCTTCTGGTGAGATGCCGCGTTGCTGGAAGTAAAAAAGCTGTTCCTCACCAATCTTAGAGGTAGAGGCTTCGTGCTCGACTTTTGCCGTATTGTTTTGTACCTGGATATAGGGGAATGTATTGGCTTGCGAATCGCTACCAATTAGCATAGAGTCGCATTGGGAATAGTTCCTAGCACCTGTGGCATTAGGGCTAACTTTGACTAAGCCACGATAGCTATTTTGCGAATGCCCTGCCGAAATACCTTTGGAAACAATTTTGCTGCGCGTATTTTTGCCAATATGCACCATCTTGCTGCCAGTATCAGCCTGTTGCTTATTATTGGTCAGCGCTACAGAGTAAAATTCACCGACGGAGTTGTCACCTACCAGGACGCAGCTTGGATATTTCCAGGTAATCGCCGAGCCAGTTTCCACCTGTGTCCAGGAGATCTTGGAATTAACTCCCTGGCAGAGACCACGCTTGGTGACAAAGTTATAGATGCCGCCTTTACCTTCTTTGTCGCCGGCATACCAGTTTTGCACGGTGGAGTACTTGATCTCGGCATTGTCTAAAGCTACTAACTCCACAACGGCGGCGTGCAGTTGATTTGTATCAAACATCGGAGCTGTACAGCCTTCCAGATAGCTGACATAGCTGCCTTCTTCGGCAACAATCAGCGTGCGCTCGAATTGACCAGAATCGCCATTGTTAATGCGGAAGTAGGTGGACAGTTCCATAGGACAGCGCACACCCTTGGGAATGTAGCAGAAGGAGCCGTCACTGAATACCGCAGCATTGAGCGCCGCAAAGTAGTTATCAGCAATGGGAACTACGCTACCCAAGTACTTCTTAATTAATTCGGGATATTCCTGCAAAGCTTCCGAAATCGAGCAGAAAATCACTCCTACCTTAGCCAAATCTTTTTTGAACGTGGTAGCGATCGAAACGCTGTCAAATACCGCATCTACGGCAACATTGGATAAGCGCTTTTGCTCCGAGAGGGGAATACCTAGTTTTTCAAATGTAGCAAGTAATTCAGGATCGACATCGTCAATACTTTCCAGCTTTTTCTTCGCTTGTTTGGGTGCAGAATAATAGCTGACCGACTGGTAGTCGATGGGAGGGTAGGAAACATGCGCCCATTCCGGTTCTGTCATTTTTAGCCATTGATGATATGCCCTGAGACGAAACTCCAGCATAAACTCAGGCTCGTTCTTCTTGGCGGAGATCGTCCTGACTACATCTTCGTTTAGCCCTTTGGGAATTGTTTCTGACTCAATTTGAGTCACAAAACCATACTTGTATGGCTGGTTGACTAGCGCCTGAACTGTTGCAGTCATGTTTTACTAGGCTCCTGTTCTCTCTAAAAAATCAAAGTTTGATATTTTGATCTACTGTTTGATTGTTTTTTATGCTGTACCATTGAGGTAATTCTATGGTTCTTACTAAAACAACCTACTTGTTTCTTAATACCATTTTAGGTTACATTAGCAACACGCAAGTTGTCAAAGTTGTCAAAAACAAATTTTGCTTCTAATTTTTTTTTTGATCCCATGAAGAGTACTGAGCAGGCTTCAACCAAGCAAGATATTCTGCAATACCTGCTCAAGCATGAGTATGCAACAGCACAGGATTTAGCTGATCGCTTTTCCATCAGCCCACAAGCCATCCGCCGCCATCTCAAGGATTTAGAGGCTGAGGGACTGATCGAGCATGCAGTTGAGCCAAAAGCTGGCGATGGGGTAGAGAACTCCGGTATGGGGCGACCGCAGCACGTTTATCAACTCAGTCATGAGGGGCGCGAACGCTTTCCTGCTAACTACAATGATTTTGCTGTCAACCTTTTGAGCACGATGAGCGATTCAATGGGGCGAGATCAGGTGGCAGAGGTTTTACACTTGCAATGGCAACGTAAGGCGATCGAGTATCGTGATCGCATCGGTAATGGCTCTTTGCAGGAGCGTGTGGCCAATCTCGCCGACATTCGCAAATTAGAGGGGTACGTCGCAGAGTGGTATGCCGTAGACGGTAGTTCCCATAGCGATCGGCCAGGATATATCCTTACTGAATATAACTGTGCGATTTCGCAGATTGCCGAAACATTTCCCAATGTATGTGGATATGAGTTGGAAATGTTTGCGGCGGCATTACAGGATTGCAAAGTAGAGCGCACGCATTGGATGGTGGATGGGGAACACCGTTGCGGCTATCTGATTCAAAGTATGGATAGTTGATCGCTCATATAGCTCATATAATAGCTAACCCATGTCGCACCAACTCCCTCAGTTTTTTCCCGTCTTGCTATGCGCTAGCTTATTGCTAATGTTATCTGGAACCGCGTTGGCAGATCGCACCAACTCACCCACCGCGATCGCGCAAAAACAGGTTTCTGCCCAGATCCCTAAGCAGACCATACCCGCCCAAGTGGTGAATGCCGTTCGGCAAGACCTGGCAAAAAACACTAAGATTGCGGCTGGGAAATTTAAGGTCAAGGAGTCTAGCTTCCAGACATGGCCGGATGGTTGTTTGGGTTTAGCTAAACCAGATGAATTTTGTTCGATGGCACTGGTGGAGGGTTGGCAGGTTGTGATGGTCTATGGCAATAAAACATGGACATATCGCACCGATAACAGCGGTCGTGCCGTCCGTTTGGAAAAGTTTTAACTGCTTAGATTTAGATTAAATCTGAGCGCAGTCAGTAGGCAAGTCACTAACTGCGCTGAGAGTTGCAGCTTATTAATTACTTTTACCCAGGTCAAAGAGGGTACGCAGAAAGGCGGCAAGGGCTGCCAGGACAATTGCAGCGGCGACGGCATAGGCGATCGGCATGATAACGCTTGCCATCTGAGGATCGGGCTGAACTATTGCGGGTTGAGTAGTTTTGACTTGTTGTGTATCCATAAGATTTATTTGAACTCTATGAGAGCATAGTAATTCCTATCCCTCGAAACATCGGCCCAGCCTGCACCTGAGGTATGTCTGACTTGTGTAAGTGTAGAGCCTGACTCGCGATCGCTATAATAAAAAGCAGGTGCAAGGGTATAGAACCCATTTGGTATCTTAGGAAGCAGCCGCAAGGCGCTTAAGCATAAGCCGGATAAAGCAAAGATTGAGTTTAGCCTCAGCATTAACCAGAGTTCTGTCAAAGTTCTTGACCAAGCTTTTACATCTCTCCACCCAAGCATTGGA
>CALRKB020000126.1:0-7643 GCA_943367755.1 Rhizobium sp. Q54
ACCGCAAAGCGATCCGCTATTTCCTGCATCGTGCTTTGTCCTGCTTGATATGCTTCGACCACCCTCTGGCGTAAGTCTTGAGAGATTGTTATTCCTTTTGGCATTTTCTCTCGATTTTATCATGCTTTTCTCATTTGAAAACCGCTATAATTGCGATGCAGAAACGATCCGAATCTCGATTATGGAGTCAGGTTAAAGCCATAACCACAGTTGCAAATCAGTTTTTTAATCGTGGAGATGATGCTTGCCCATAACTCGAACCGTACTGGCCTGCGGTCCTCGATCGCCTTCTTCTTCAGTAAAACGAACCTCTTGTCCGACTTCAAGTCGATCAAAAGCGGCATCGATCGGGCTATTTTGATGAAAGTAAACTTCACGACCATCAGTAGCTTCAATAAATCCGTACCCTCGGTTCGGGAACAACGTGGCAATCCGCCCGTGGAATGGAACGTTGTGAGTCTTAACCTCGCCTCGTTGTCGCTCGGCGTAATCCCTGAGTTGGCGCTCTGCACTATCAAAGGCATCGCGAATTGCAACATAGATGTCCTCATGGGCTTGGTGTTCTGGCGGATCGCGTTTGACGACCAACTCGCCACCAGGTACGGTCAGGTCAATTCGTATGTGGTAAAGATTGCCTTGATGGTGGTGGCGATGAGGTACTTCGATCATCACTCGACAGTTCGTAATGCGATCGTAGAATTCATCCAATTTCGCCACATGTTTGCTAATGTTTGCTTCAATCGCCTTGGATAGCGAAATATTCCGCAATGTAATTTGTGGTGTCAATTGCATACTGTCTACCCCTCATTTGATAATTCTGCTTCAGATGCCTCTCCCAATTGCTCAGCAATTCATAGTTAAGGTTCATCCGGTCTTGGAGGAAAAAGCCTGGGAACTTACTCCAATCTGACTTCTGTTCGGTTTATTTTTCCTGCTAAAGCCAATCGATCGTTTTTTTGGTGCCAGCAAGATTCCGAACATTTAGTGGTGCTGAAACCCTGGATTTGGTCTGCGCAATTCCTCGACATTATCAAATCTAAAACAGCGAACCCAGTTGGTATCAACCAGGTTCGCTCAGCTATTTGCTAAATTGTACAATGGCTGCCTCCAGAACCAATCTAGGGTGTACAGGTCTCGCACTTTCTAATCCGGATCTCCCTAGCTGCATCTTCCAAGAGCCTGGTTTGGTATTGCCTTTACGCCCTTCGTACTCGCAACGGGGTGTCAGAGGCGTATCCACTGAGTCTATATTAGAGACCCGATGCGATTCCACTAATATTATAGCTAAAACAAGTCACGCGACGTGCAACTTTATTTTCGAGAAGTTTCAAAATTTCACGCAAACATCATAAAAATTTAGAGTTAAGGAAACACACGTGAAACCATTAAAAGACAGGCTTGGAGTCTCCTCGCACATGTATCAGGGCATCGCTCCGAATGGCGATCGAGACTTCGAAATCTCGCAGTATACTTCGTCTGGCTTGAGGCGAATTCGCCAGGACTTCCTGTGGGAGCAGATCGAGCCCCGCCGTGGAGAGTTCCACTTCGAAGTCGTTCAGGGGCAGGTCGACGCAGCAAGAGCAGCGGGCTTGCAACTCACCGCGCTCCTCGCCTACGGCACGAGCTGGGCAACAGGTGGAACGGGCAACCCGGACGCGATCGCACCGGAAGACTTCGCGAACTTCGCGGGTAGAGTGGCGCAGCAGTACTGCACGTCTATCAAGAGCTATGAAATCTGGAACGAGCCCGACCTGGCTGGCCCGTGGCCTCCAGCACCAAATCCTACGCACTACGGGCGGTTGCTGAAGGCTGCCTTCAGTGCCATCAAGCGGGCGTGCCCGGATGCCCAGGTAATCCTCGGTGGGCTGTCTTCTTATTCGCGCCCGAGCGATCGCTGGTGGTTTCTGCGGTCGCTCAGCGGCGCGCATCCAGACATCTGCGCTTTCTTCGATGGCTTGGGCCTGCACCCCTACACGTTCGATCAGCGCGTTCCTCCAGAACTCAATGCGGAAATCTGGGGGGTCGGCGCGCAGAGTCAGGTGTCCATGACGCAGGTCGCGCGCGCGGCTGCGCGAGATGGGCTGTCCCGACAAGCCGCTCTGGTTTACCGAACTGGGATGGCCCTCCTACACCGCTGGGTTGAGCTTTCGGGTAACGCCAGCAATGCAGGCGCGGTTCCTCATCCGCAGCCTTCTGTTAGGGCTCAAGGAGGATGTCGCGAATCTATCGATCTATACGTTTTGGGACGAGGATCCATCGAGCTCGGCTGGCCGCCCCCAGGAGTCTCACTTTGGACTTTTCGGGTGGCCGCGCAGCGAGCGGCGCGCCAAGCCTGCTTTCACGGCAGTCCAGAATCTCCTAGCGGTATTCGGCAACGCGACAACCATCACCGATGCATCGAGCGAGTATGTCTTTCCAGGAGACGTATACGCCCTCAGAATCTCTGGAGACCCGTCGGGTCGCACAGCCATCGCCTTTTGGGACGGACGGAGTACGGCGATTACCGGAGTCCTGGGAGTAAACTTCTCTTCCTATCGATTCAGGCTCCGCGTCCCCGCTGGAACCCGGAGGGCTGAATGGATGACGATGCAGGGCCGTCGCGAACCTTTTCCCATCGATGCAGAGAGGGAGGTACTGCTTGTGGGAGATGTCTCGTATCTGCTGCTGGAGTGAACGCGGTCGTTCCAGCCGAGCTGCAGTTAGTATAGCGGTTTTCAGATGAAAACGAGAAGGGGGTTTGGGGGCGTTGCCCCCAAGAAGGGGTGGAACCCCTTCACCCCATAAACAAATCCTTTCTCAATTGAAAAGCGCTATACACGCGTCTAGTAAATTCCGCAGTCTTACTCAATTGGATTGGCCAAACAGTTCCCAATACCGTTCGGTTAAGCCCCCCATCCCCAAATTTGGGGGAGGCCAGATTTGTGAAAGTCCCCCAGGATTGGGGGATTTAGGGGGCGGACAAAATAACTTGAGCGACTAACCGAACAGTATTGAAACAGTTCCCCCTCTTCTAATCTTTTGATTTGTTTTTCCAAAACTTCAAGGCGATCCCGCCGCCAAATTGCCTCTCTCGCCTGCAAGTAGCGCGAGTCCTTCGCAGAACCCAGGTGCCGCTTTTGCTCGCGTTTCTCCTTCGAGTCCCAGGTACAGAGGTGGAAGTACTTATACCTCACCTGCTTGCCCGACTTGCGCTGGCGAACAGTGGTAAAGCCTTCGATCCACACGCCCTTCTGAGCGATTGGCTCCGCCACGCAAGCTAGCGCACTCTCCCATAGTTCCTCCTTTCAAATCATCCAATAGGTTCTACACAGACAGTCGCGTGGCCTGCAAAGACTGGCGTACCACTCATCCTGTAATCAGCCCCAATAGTTCTTTATTTAAGCCTAAGGATGTCAAATCGGATATTTCATGCGCTGACGTGCCAGCCAGATTTGTTTCGTTAGACAATAAGCCTCCTGTGAGTTGAGGCAGGATTTCAGTGGATCCATGGTTAATATAGCCAGACATATAGAGATTGTCTTGAAAGAAATCCGCAAGCACCTCATGAGCTTTGGCAGTTGGGTGCTGATAATCGTACCAGAAGAATTTATCGGGGTTCACTAGGGGATCGTTTGGATCTTGAGCAATCAAAGGATCTCTTACATTTGCAAACCCGAACTCTTGAGGGCGATTAAACGCCTCCTGCGTGAGAGTGTAAACATCGGGTTGAACGATATCAATCTTGAGGGAACGTTCTAATTTGGGTAACTTGGCAGCCAATGCGATATCAAAAGCAAGAGTGAAAACTTTACCCACGAAGATTGAATCCTTACTCTGGGTAGGCAAGTGAAACAGGGGAGCTGCCCCCACGTCAGGCAAATTTGGAACCAGGAAAGTGCGCGCTCCCTTCCCGGCCAGGGTAGTAATGGCTGTTTCAATATTTTTGACTGCGGTCTTGGCTGCACCGGCGATAATCGGCAGGGTCGCTCGCAAATTACTGGGTGGAGAATTCGCAAGCTGACCGACCAGATTGAATCCATCGTTTCCTCCTGCCCATACCACATACAGACCGTTTGGAGCGGCCTTGCCAGACCCTAGTTTGTTAGTAAAATCGTCGATCTCACTGAGGAGACCCGGCAGTGCTGGAAATGAAGCTGGCAAAAAAGGCTGGAGCCCGTTGGTAGAACCTGTGGTTGCACCAGCATAAGCAAAATTACTAACTTTGCTGGGGGGTAATCCTAGATCGTTAGGGAGAAGATCGGCCCAGATGAGGCCATTAGAAGCGCGTACCTCTGGAGCGTTATTTGGGTTAAATGGTAATGGGGGTAATTGGACAGAGTTGTAATAGGGAACTTTAGCGTAATAGTCCCCTCCAAAAGGAGGGTTAGGACTAGGAATAGGAGGACTAGGCGGAAACCAAAACTGGCCCTCTGAGGCCAGGTAGGTAAAGGTAGAAAGATTACCTGTATCGGAAAGACTATCTCCAAATACGAAAAGGCTCGTTAATTTGGGTTTGGGTGTGTGGTTGCGGCGATCGGCGGAAGTAGGGCTGATAGCTTGTTTCAAATGTATATCTTCACTTTTTCTATTACTACCGGGCGTAAAATAGTTAACACCTGCAATCATCTGAAAACCGTGCTACAGGTTCTTCAGCCGGATAGGCGTTCGCTGTGGCTCCACATTGTATGCATACTTCAGGCAAAAGTCTAGCTTTATCCAACCCTCAGCAGAGAAAACTCTAGCTGACTGGCTCTTGGATCTTTAAGGAAAAGCTTGGACTACTGCATCTCAAAACTTATTTAGGCAGTACAGTTAAGGGTTTAGAATCTGTTTTGGTCGGCCAGTTATTTCAAGAAGATGGAAACTCCATCGAGATCGCCTCAATACGAACAACTGCAGGGTGTGGTAGAGCGCCTGACATTTCATTCTGAGGATACGGGCTATACGGTGGCGCGGTTGCAAGCCCCACGCGAACGAGACCTGATTACGATTGTGGGTAGTTTTCCCGATATTCAGGCAGGCCAAACGCTAAAGCTCCAAGGCTTCTGGCGATCGCACCCTAAATTTGGCGACCAATTCCAAGTTACCCAGTATCGCGAAACGAAGCCCGCCACCCTTACTGGCATCGAGAAGTATTTGGGCAGCGGCCTGATTAAAGGAGTCGGACCTGTCACGGCCAGACGGATTGTGGCACACTTCGGCCTGGAAACTCTGGATATCATCGAAAACCAGATCGAGCGCTTGATCGAGGTGCCGGGCATTGCCAAGAAGCGGATCGAAATGATTCAAACCACTTGGGAAACCCAAAAATCGATTAAGGAGGTGATGGTCTTTCTGCAAGGCAATGGGGTTTCCACAACGTACGCCGTGAAGATCTTTAAGCAGTATGGGAATGAGTCGATCACGACCGTGACTGCAAATCCCTACAAGCTGGCCACCGACATTTACGGCATTGGGTTTGTCACCGCCGACGCGATCGCCCGCAACCTTGGCTTTGCTGCCGATTCTGAGTATCGCTACCGCAGCGGCGTTCTCCACGTCTTTGATGAGGCTGGTGAAGAAGGGCACTGTTTTCTGCCGCAAGCAGAGCTAGTGGATCGGGTGGTTAAACGCCTGACGCTCGACGAGCATCAACCAGACCCCGATTTTGTTTTGCGCCTGACCGCCCAGATGGGGCGAGAAGGAGAACTGTTCATGCAAGAGGGGACGAACGAGCAACAGGGTCAATTCATCCTCTATAAGCCGCCCTTTTATCACGCCGAGCGCAGTCTCGCCGACCGCATTCAACAGTTATTGGCTCAGAAAATCGAGGTAGATCTGCCCCGCGTGCGAGCGTGGATCGAGCGGTTTGCGACCAAAACTGGAATTACACTCTCCTCTAAGCAACAACAGGCAGTGGAGATGTCTTCCAGCGAGCGGATTAGCATTCTCACCGGTGGACCGGGGTGCGGTAAGACATTTACCGTGCGGACAATCGTGGCGCTCTGGAAGGCCATGGGCAAATCTATTGCCTTAGCTTCTCCTACAGGTAGAGCAGCGCAACGCTTAACCGAAGTCACAGGTCAGGAAGCGAAAACGATCCATCGCCTCTTAGAATTCGAGCCTAAAACGATGGGCTTCAAGCGCGATCAACTCAACCCCATCGAGGCCGATGCCATTGTCATCGACGAAGCTTCAATGCTGGATCTGTTCCTCGCCCACTCCCTACTCAAAGCCGTATCTCTTGATTCGCAAATCCTGTTTGTGGGGGATGCCGATCAACTGCCTAGCGTGGGGCCTGGCAATGTCTTACGCGATCTGATCGCCTCGGCACAAATTCCTGCAATCGTGTTGAATGAGGTATTTCGTCAAGCACAGGCTTCTCGCATTGTCAGCAATGCTCACCGGATTAACCTCGGTCAATACCCCAGTTTAGAGCCTGTTTCCGATACTCCCCAGTCTGACTGTTTATACCTGAGTATGGAAAATCCCGAGGATGGCGTTCAGGCCATTAAGGATCTAGTTACCTACTTAATTCCTCAATTAGGATTCGACCCTGCTCGCGATCTGCAGGTGTTATGCCCAATGACGAGGGGAGATGTCGGCACTCGCCATCTCAATCAGGTATTGCAGGAGTTAATCAATCCCCCCGACCCGCAGAAACTGGAGATTGCGAGAGGAGGAACGATCCTGCGCGTAGGCGATCGCGTCCTGCAGCAGGTGAACGACTACAACCGCGAGGTGTTTAACGGCGACCTCGGCACGATCTCGGCAATCGATTCGGAAGAGCAAGAAGTGACGGTGCAATATGGCGAACGGCAGGTAACCTATGACTATGCCGATCTCAACGAACTAACGCTGGCATTTGCCACCACAATTCATAAAAGCCAGGGTAGCGAGTACCCAGCCGTGATTCTGCCCGTGTTCTCGCAGCACTATCTTATGCTCTCGCGCAATCTCCTCTATACCGGTATCACTCGCGCCAAGCAGTTGGCAATTATAGTTGGTTCCCCAAAAGCGATCGCCATCGCGGTGAGGCAGGTTAAAGATCGAAACCGCTATACCCTCTTAAATTGGCGTTTGCATCGCAGTTCTTTGTAGCTAGGAACCCCACCTATCTAGCGGTATGATTGTCAGATTAACTGTTTGCAGCTTGGGGATTTGGCGAACGCCAAAGTCAGGACGGGCTGTTTAGCGGTTAATCCCTACCGTGCATTTACTGGTTAACCAAAAGGGCAGATAGGAATGGCGACAAAACTGCTGATTGTGGAAAGTCCAGGCAAGGTCAAGAAGCTTAGTCAAATTCTAGGTTCTGATTGGTTGGTAAAAGCTAGTATGGGGCACGTACGCGAACTGGCCGAGGACGGAGAGGACTCCCTCGGCTTTAGTTTAGATGAGGACAGTGTGCACTGCCACTTTGTCGCACGGGGAACACGAGGTAAGGAGACGATTCAACACCTGCGTTCAGCCGTCCAACAGGTTAAGAGTGTAGTATTGGCAACTGACCCTGACCGAGAAGGCGAAACCATCGCCTGGCACTTAGAGCCTATCCGGAAAATACTAGGAGTTTACGACCGACAATTAAACAAGCCGCAATCTGGACAAATCCCAAATAAGACTGGGATGACTTTGCCCAACGAATCAATACCCCACGGAAGCGGTTAAACCAGGAATGTCCGACTTCG
>CALRKB020000127.1:0-7555 GCA_943367755.1 Rhizobium sp. Q54
GGCAAGGCAGAAGTAATCCCCGCGTAGTTAAAAAGCCAAGGTCGAAGTTCCCAGCCAGGAAGCGACTACACAGAGGCACCGGCACCAACTTAGAGAAACTGACCTTTACCATTCCCAGCACTGCCTAACGCTTATCCGAACAGTATTGCCGCAGGCCGTTACAATTGATACTATTTTTCAACCTATATATTTTCTTATGCGGTTCTAAAAAAGCGAGGAGGTGTAACACCTCCTCGCCAAAAAATCATTTATTTCTTGTAATTAAAACCGCTATGGGTTAAATGATTAAAACCCATGCAGGGGCTACGCCCTTGCGACCCGTTTTTAGCTTAGCTACAGCCAGTCATGGGACTTAACCGCTGCTTGCATTTTCGCGATCGCTTCACTAGTTGCGATCGCGCCTAGGTCTCCATGTTTGCGGCTGCGGATGCTCAAAGTATTAGACTCAACTTCCTTGGTTCCAATTACAGCCATGACGGGAATTTTCTCTAGCTCAGCTTTGCGAATTTGCTTAGCCATGCGATCGCCGCTGTTATCTACCTGCACTCGCAGTCCCGCCTGTTGCATTTGTCTTTCAACTTCATGGGCATAGTCAAGTTGAGCATCAGATACGGCGATTAATCGAGCTTGCACTGGAGCTAGCCAGAGCGGGAAGTCTCCCGCAAAGTTTTCCACCAGAATGCCAAAAAAGCGCTCTAGAGAGCCAAATAAAGCACGATGGATCATGATCGGGCGGTGGCGGTTGCCATCTTCACCTACATACTCCATGTCAAAGCGATCAGGTAAGTTAAAATCCACCTGGATCGTCGAACATTGCCAGCGGCGTCCGATCGCATCTTCAATTTTGATGTCGATTTTGGGACCGTAGAAAGCACCGCCGCCCTCATCAACGACGTAGTCCCAGCCTTTGCGATCGAGGGCATCGCGCAGTGCCTGGGTGGCCTTATCCCAAATCTGCTCCGAACCGACATATTTCTCAGGACGCGTGGAGAGATTTACTTCGTAGTTATTAAATCCAAATGTGGTGAGAATTAGCTCGGCAAGATTCAGTACGCCTAAAATTTCGACGGCAATTTGCGATTCCATGCAGAAAATATGCGCATCATCCTGCGTAAAGCCGCGCACGCGCATCAGGCCATGCATCGTACCAGAGCGCTCGTAGCGATACACCGTACCGAGTTCCGCCCAACGAATTGGTAGTTCGCGATAAGAGTGCAGCGAATCTTTATAGATCAACACATGGAAGGGGCAGTTCATCGGTTTGATCTGATATACCTGCTCCTCTACTTCCATCGGCTGAAACATGCTCTCACGGTAGAAGTCGTGATGCCCAGAAGTTTTCCAGAGATCGAGATTAGCCATGTGTGGCGTAGATACCAACTCATAGCCATTGCTGATATGAGTCTCCTTCCAAAAGTTTTCAATGATATTGCGCATTGTGGCACCGCGCGGATGCCAGAATACCAAACCACCACCTGCTTCTTCCTGGATGCTAAATAGCTGTAAGTCTTTACCAATCTTGCGATGATCGCGCCGTTTGGCTTCCTCGATTTGTTCTTTATAAGCAGCGAGTTGATCGGGAGTCTCCCATGCCGTACCGTAAATGCGTTGCAGCATGGCATTTTTCTCGTCACCACGCCAGTAGGCTCCCGCCACGCTTTCTAGTTCAAACGCATCGGGGTTGATTTCACCCGTAGATTCCAGGTGCGGCCCTGCACAAAGATCCCACCAGGGATTGGCCGCCTTTGCCGGATCGCCAATCGTATAGCGAGTGATGATTTCCCCTTCAGGAATGGCATCGAGTAGTTCGAGTTTGTAAGGCTCGTTCAGTTTGAGGATTTCGGCTTTGATGGCCTCGCGCTCAAATTCCTGACGGATCAGGGGCAAATTCGCCTTGATGATGCGCTTCATCTCTTTGGTAACAGCTTTGAGATCGGCAGGGGTAAATGGTTCTTTGCGGTCAAAGTCGTAGTAAAAGCCAGTGTCAGTCGATGGGCCGATCGTTACCTTAGTTTCTGGAAATAATTTCTGTACTGCCATTGCCATCACGTGCGAGGCGGTGTGGCGAATGCGATGAAGGCGATCGGGATCGGCCTGACGGAGAATATCTCCTGGTTTTACAGCAACTGCAACCATAACTAAACTTTGCTTTACTTGACTTTTGTTGACTTGACTAAAACCATTATAGAGAGCCTTGCGATGCAATGATTACCGCGATCGCTTTATTGTCCTGTCACTTGGTGCTAGGAATTGCCATGAGCCGATCTGCTAGGATCTCCACAGTATCTAGGTTTGCAATCACATGGATCGCGATCAAATAGCGGGTAAATTTATCGGTGAACCACAAGGCCAGCATTTAAATAGTGACTTATTGTATGAATACACCAAATACTGTTTGGACACTACCAAAGCCAGCGTTGATGTATTAGGCACAAAGTTAGCAGTAGTGATGGAGATCGGCGCTCTGCTCCTATTGGGCTTGCGCATTACTTCGTCGTTCCAAAATTTTGTCCCCCCCAAACCTGCATACTTATATTTTTCCTATCTGGGGTTAAAGCTTTCTGCTTGTATTGCGATCGCCGTTGCCATTGCGATCGCCATGTTTGGCATCTATCCCCGCAGTAGCAGCCATATAATGCCGAGCGATCCATTCATGCAAATTAGCCTGCAAAGTTCTGAGCGGGAAAGTAAAATCGCGATCGCCAAGCACTGGATGCAGGTTATTGACGAGTTAAATAATTACAAACATGCCAGGATTGGTCTATTTCGGAAATCTCTGATTGCCTTGGGCATCGGTATAGTTTTTGCAGCCTTGACAACCACGGAAGCTTTTGTCTTAGCAATGGCAGGACATTAGAAGAGTGGAGATTTTTTTGAAACGTGTCTTATTATTCGTAGCGAGTCCACATACGAATGACTTTCACAGTTTTTTCACCTTCAAGTATTTGATAAACAAGCCGATGTTGAATGTTAATTCTGCGAGAGAAAGAACCAGCAATATCCCCTAACAGCTTCTCATAGGGAGGAGGGTTTTGATAGGGATTCTCGGTCAAGACTGCTAATAGTTGATCGACTTTTGGACGAAGTCCAGCGACAGCAAGGAGTTTTGTATCTTTCTGTGCTTGTTTTGTGAAAATAATTTGCCAATTCACCAATCAAGTTCCTTGGCACATTCGTCTACTGGTGTATTCATTCCTTCTATAATAGTTTCCCTCATATTAGGGATAGAGAGTAAATACAGTGTTTCCTGGATCGATCTCCAATCATCTTCAGACACAAGAACAGCATTAGCTCTCTTGCCTGTAATCAAAATTGGTTTATGCGAGGAAGCCGCCTCGTCAATCAATCGATAAAGATTGGCGCGAGCCTCACTAGCTGTTATTACTGACATAACGCTTATTTAGTAAACTGATTTTATTGTACGGTATAACGTACGTTTAGTGTGTTTTTATTGTGTTTGCAACTGTGAGAAGAGAATGTTTTTAGTAGCCTACAATACAGTCAATTCTTCTAAAGATAGAGATATTTTTGACTGGGGATCTTTTCATTTTGTGGAATTCACAAGCAGTATGGTATTCCCACCAGAGTTGACCTAGATTAAATTCGAGCAAAGCTAAAGAAAAAGCTGAATTAACCCATCGCTTCAAGAAGCTTAGTTAGAATGCAAGAAGCAATTTGTAGCCATATAACCTGAGAATCTTTGCTTCATGATTCAATTACTTGAAAATCCACTAAGAATAGGTTTACAGCAAGAAAGAACGCCTGAGCCTTTGATTCTAGTTATCTTTGGGGCTTCCGGCGATCTGACGATGAGGAAGTTGGTACCTGCAATCTACCACCTGAAGCAACAACGACGGCTGCCACCAGAGCTAACCATTGTGGGGGTTGCCCGCCGGCCGTGGAGTGATGATTATTTCCGCGAGCAAATGCGCGAAGGTGTGGAAAACTTCTCCGATGGAATCGGTGCTGAACCATTATGGGAAGACTTTGCCAAGGGCTTGTATTATTGCGCCGCTGATATGGACGACATTGAGGGCTATCGCAAACTTGATGCCCTGCTCAGCGAACTAGATATTCAGCGCGGTACGAGAGGTAACCGCGTGTTTTATCTAGCTGTAGCACCGAAATTTTTCCCAGAGGCGATCGCCAAACTAGGCGAAGCTGGCATGATTAAAGATGCCACCAAAACTCGTCTGGTGATCGAAAAACCATTTGGCCGCGATCTGTCATCGTGCCAGGAATTAAATCAGGTCGTGCAAACCGCGTGCGATGAGCGACAGGTCTATCGCATCGACCATTACCTAGGCAAAGAAACCGTACAGAACCTATTAGTACTAAGGTTTGCTAATGCCATTTTTGAGCCACTGTGGAATCGCCAGTTTGTCGATCATATCCAGATTACGGTAGCTGAAACCGTCGGCGTAGAGGACCGAGCGGGATATTATGAATCCGCAGGGGCGCTGCGCGATATGCTGCAAAATCACCTCATGCAGCTATTTTGCCTCACCGCCATGGAGCCACCCAACTACATGGATGCTGACTCGCTGCGCAATGAAAAAGTTAAGGTAATTCAGGCTACTCGCCTCGCCGATACGCGAGATTTAAGTAACTCTAGCATTCGGGCGCAGTATAGCTCGGGATGGATGAAGGGCAACCAGATCGTGGGTTATCACTCCGAACCTAATGTCAATCCCCAATCGATCGTACCAACCTACGTGGCAATGAAATTCTTCGTTGATAATTGGCGTTGGCAAGGTGTGCCGTTCTATCTGCGTACTGGTAAGCGCTTGCCGAAAAAGGTCAGCGAAATCGCCATTCAGTTCCGCGAAGTACCATATATGCTATTTCAGTCAGCGGCAAAACAAGTCAGCCCCAATGTGCTAACGCTGAGAATTCAACCTAATGAAGGCATAGCGTTAAGGTTTGAAGCCAAAATGCCAGGTGCTGACTTGCGATCGCGATCGGTCGAAATGGACTTTGGTTATGGCAAAACCTTTGGCGTAGAGGGTTCTGACGCTTACGAGCGACTTTTGCTAGATTGTATGTTAGGAGATCAAACTCTATTTACCCGTGGTGATGAGGTAGAAGCAGCTTGGAAAGTTGTAACGCCTGCTTTGACCGCTTGGGAAGCTCCCAGTGCTATGGATAGCGTGCCTCAGTATGAGGCAGGTACCTGGGGCCCCACCGAAGCAGAGTTGTTAATCAATCAGGATGGCAGGCAGTGGCGCAGATTATAAGGTCTATCTAAATTAACTACTAACCACAAACTAAACTATGATCGATACTCAAGCAACGCCAGTCGTATCTCTACAAGCTCCCAAGGATGTGTCAGTATCTCAGGTTGAGCAAGAGCTGAGCAAAATCTGGCAATCCTATGGCGAACATGCCGCCGCGAGAGCGACAACGTTTAACCTCATCGTTTATGAGGTGGAAACCAACAATAGCTCTAAAAATGGTCTGGTAGATGCGATCGCTTCGCAAAGCCCCTGTAGGGTAATTAGCCTGGTGTCTTTGGATGGAGAGGATGAAGGCATAACCGCTCAAGTTGCGGCCTACTGCCCAATTCAAAAGAGCCGGAGCGCGCTAATATGTGGCGAGTATATTACGCTTGAGGGCTCTAAAGATGCTTTAAAGCGCGTGCATACACTACTACCAGATTTGATCGTTCCCGACTTGCCCGTATTTTTATGGTGGCAAGGAAGTCCTGCACCCAACACTCATCTGTTTGAACGGCTGCTAAACCTTAGCGATCGCATTATTTTTGACTCTTCGTTGTTTGCCGAACCAGAAGCAGATTTGGATAAGATCGGCCAGATGATCGATGCCGGTGCACAGGTGGCTGACCTTAACTGGCGACGCCTTGGCCCTTGGCAAGAGCTTACTGCCCAGGCATTCGATCCTCCAGATCGACGTGCAGCAATCTGGGATGTCGATCGGATCACCATCGACTACGAACGTGGCAATAACACCCAAGCGTTAATGTTTCTTGGCTGGATTGCCAGTCGTCTAAATTGGCAACCCGTTTCCCTCACTAAACAGGGAGGTGATTACAATATCTATGTGATTACCTTCAAGGGTAAAAATGATATGCATGTCGAAGCGGAACTAGCGGCGATCCCCACTGCCGATCCTGGGGAAGTAGTAGGTGATTTGATTGGACTGAGCTTGACATCAACTAATCCGAATGCTACTCATGCATGCAATGTATTTTGTTCGGAATCTATGGGCTGTATGCGCATGGAGGCATCAGGTAGAGCACAGACTTGCCATATTCATCAGGTAACAACGCTTGCCGATCAAAGGGCAGATACCCTACTTTCTCAGCAACTTCAGCGCTGGGGACAAGAAGTTCTCTATGAAGAAAGCACGGCTGTGACTGCCAAAATTCTCAGACTATTTCAAGTGGGATAGACTGCTTATTCAGATAATCTGCGATTAGATCTCATTCTTGATGATGAACATATCTCAAATTCAGTCTTTGGGCGCGAGCAGGAATTATTTCCAATACTTCACTGTTAATGGCAGATAGCAAGCTTGAAACTATTAAAGTCTCTTCCGTTATTGATACTTAACCGAATAGCATGGAATTATATAAGTTGTTCCATGCTATAGCTATAGCCAACAGGCTTAGGACGGGGTGCTACCCCTGCACCCCGTATTAACAGATCTGTCTATGGCTATATTCGAGGAAAGGGTTGATTGTAAAGGGTATAAACCGTGGTGATGCCGCAAATAATGTTTATTAGTGTGGTTTGCATAGCGCTTTTGGCTGCATGTGATAATACCAAAAGCGATCCTCAATCTCAAAACACAAATTCACCACCTCAAGTTGAACCCTTAAAGCGAATAGCTCAGGATAGTGAAGGTGTATCCACAACCTCTCGCCAAATTGCATTCAGCAGGGGACAGGTTATTTTTGTTCCTGCCTACTCCCATATCTATCATGGTGATAGGCACGAACAGTTTCCTCTAACTATCACTTTGAGTATTCGTAATACCAGTTTGACTGACGCGATCGTCATTCGCTCTGTTCGCTACTATAACTCAGGAGGTAAATTAGTTAAAGATTACACCGAGGGTAATTTACAGCTTGCTCCCCTAGCAACCGCAGAATTTTTTATTCCACAACGAGATTCAAGTGGAGGTTCGGGAGCGAACTTTATTGTCGAGTGGGTGGCTGGAAAGAAAAGTGTAACAGAGCCAAGAATTGAAGCCGTGATGATTGGTACAAGCTACCAACAAGGAGTGTCATTCACCACCGCCGGTGAGGTAATTCAAGAACTGAAACCATAAACATTTACAGACCTGTTGATGGTTGATGAATAACTCTTGTAGTTGCCCTTGCAAAGGGGACAGCGATAGCTGGGAGTAAGTAGCGACAGATCTGAACTATTACCTAGCAAGCCCTAAGAGCCTATCCGAAAAGTCAGAGGGAGTCTGATTAATTCCTATGTTGATGTAAAAGTTGTGGGTTAGGAAGACGGTTATTTCTCCAGCAGATTACGGGAAACCTGTCTACCAAATTTGGCACCGGATGAACTAAATAGGAATAGTC
>CALRKB020000128.1:0-7393 GCA_943367755.1 Rhizobium sp. Q54
TCTCGAATTCTGGTAAATCCAGTCCACTCAGACTCCTAAAAATGCGCGGTTTGTTTTGTAGTTTCGCGTAAGACAGCATATCCTGAACCAGCTTTTCGTGATTGCAGTTATTCTACCGACTCCGCCCGATTATTTCCAATGAAGTCTACAGACTTCGAGCAGTACCCAGAGCCCCCCATCCAAGACGGTAATGGTAGTAATGGAGGCGGGTATCGCGTAACCAATACCTCGGCTACGAGCCCTCCCACACCACCCGATCTCTCCGACAATCCAGATTTGTGGAATTATCTGCTCGTAATCATTATGATTTTCCTCTATTTAGCAGGCATGATGTCCACAGGCGTTTCAGTACATATCTTGCTCTATATATTTAGTGGTGGCGCAGGAATTACGATTCCTATATTCGGTAGCCACATCCCTATCGCCGAGGCGGTTACTCTGATTTGCACGGGGATTTTAGAAGGAGGTTCCTTAGGGGATGCTATTCACAATCGAAGGCAAGCGCTTTCTAGTAAAAAAAAACAGTTTGAATTAGGACGATTTAGTTCTTTCATTGGTCAAGCAATTATTTACTACGCGGCTGGCACAGTTTTCCTTAGCCAAGCCGATGTCAGCCAGCTCTCAGAGCGCAGTCTAAAAGATTCACAAAGAGCGACCCCAGCAATGGTGCTCGAACCACCAATTTCCATAGGAAACATCGGCGTCGGGATACTCAGTATAGTCTTCAGCCGTGCTATTAACTACGGAATTATTGACGCACTCCTTAATTCTATTTCTGCTATCCGCCGTCGCAACAAGCAAACCGAAGAAGGGGATTTAGAAGCACTCCTGCAATGGATCTTCAGCGAACTCCCCCAAAACTTGATGGAGATGGATTACGAACGGGAGATGCAAGCATTACAAGCCCAATTACAACTGCTATTGAGCAGTATTGAGAACAAACAGGTTCACAACCGCGCTGAAGACATCCAAGCAGCGATCGGAAGCATCCTCACCAAAGTCCCCGATGCAGTCTTGCAAAAAAAAGGTTGGACGCGCCAGCAAGTCCAGGGAATACTCACCAAAGCCTTGCCCAGTCAGCATCAAACCTCGACAAGCCAGCCTAAAGGCTCTAGTAGCACACCTACTACCCCAAAAAATTGGTTCAACAGTTAAGTAGCCTACCTCCTGTTCTTTCGGGAGCAGGAGGTTTCACCCTCATTCTTCAAGGAGTTACCATAATGCTGATTCGACGTTACCACGAAAGTCTTGACACCCTGAACTATGCGATCGATCGCCACGAGCGGCGCTTACCCTATTCAATAGCGAATTCTCAGCGATTGGGTGGAAAATTTTCCGCTCCAGAGCAATTACAAACCGAGATTCAAATGGCGAAAGAACGCCTCGCTTGGTTCGTACCGTTTGTATCCCTGATCGATTCTGTGGAAATTCTACTGCTAGAACTTCCCTCTAATGAAGCTAAATTTCTTGAAAAACAGTGGCATGCGGTAATCAATTATGTGGGCGATTTAACTGTGCCTCAGATTTATCTGCACCAAACTGCCTTGCACTGTGACTCTCTAGCTCAGGGTTGGGACAGTGTTGCTACTTGTGTTCAACGCCTAAAAATACTAATCGCAAAGCCTCCTTCCCCACTTTTAGACAACTACAACCAAAGTTTTTTTGCAGCTTGGGATCGACTGTGGACTCACATGTTCGCACTAAACGATCCCAACGCCCACGGAGTAATTAAGGATGCAATCAAACAATTCGTCAACTTACAGGCTCTACTGATGGAGATTGAGTAAAATGAGCGACAATTCAGACTCAAAAAACAACGATTCCCTGACGAAATCTCAGGCAGATGCGATGGGATTGTCGGGCGATGCCATCCTGGATAAGTCCTGGCAAGACCATTGGCAAAATCACTCAGATCCTAACGTTCAAAGCCGTTTTCAAACTGCTTCTGATGTTTACAAGCAATCTGGGTTCGGTGAAGAAAAAGCCCTCGAACACATGAAGGGCATTAACTTCAACAGGGAAGTCGAAGTGGTTCCCATCAAATCTGGAGAAGCTTTCTTTCAACACCAAACTGAAGTGGGGCAGCAAGGCAATTACTATTCAAGCTCTTTAGAGCGATCGGACTTAGGAATTCAAGGTAATTCTTCGTCCAGCCAGGATCGAACTGCTGAAGTTTTCATAACAAACAGTGAAACAACTGCCCTTCGATCGACTTCAGCGGACATTGAGAGCTGGAAAGGCACGGGCGAGCTTTATTACGGAGGTGGAGAACAATACTTCACCACGAATAAAGAAGCTTTTCAGACACCATTTAGCCCTCAAACATCTGAGCCAAAATCTGAGCCTTCCCCAAGAGCCGAGCAGTTTTTCGGAACAAATCAACAGCCAACGACTGAAACCCAAACCGAACAAAAAACTGACACCACTTACGAATCTAACAAGGAGTAAATAATGAACACCAAACCATCAACCACCCAAACCATTAACCCAAAAGAGATGAAGCAATGGCTTGTCTCCCTCCACACTCTCCAGTCCAGCATCATCCAGCCAGTTACTCCAGATGAAATTCATAGCGACAAAGACTTTCGCGGCATTTTTGACAGTCCTGGAGCAATACTAGAGCAGCTTTCTGGCGAGATCCCTCTGGGACATTACGGCTATGGTGCTTCCGTAGCAGATCCTGTTGGAGAAGTTGATGCGCGGTGCTATCGCTATCTGGTTTCTCAGGCGCTCGCGGAATTGACCAAGGGACATATCCGCCTGGTGGGGCCAACCCGATCTGGAAAGAGTGAATTCCTATTCAAGCTAGTGACAAATCTTGCCAAAAAAGATAATTTCTCGATTGTTTGGTTCAGTACCAAATGGCAGGAGGACAAGGCGTTTTTTGAAACGTTCTTCCCAGAGCACACAGTTATCTCCGCCAATGAGATCCCGCTCACTCGCTTGACCAAGGGTCGCTTTAACCCCTTAAGCCGCATTAAGATCCGTAACGGTCGCATCGATCCCCTCGACTGCCGCAAACTAGCGGAATCTTTAATCGAACTGATTCCCATCGAAAATCTATCGGGCGAGACTGAAAAATTCTTGCGGGATGCTGTAGTTCGCCTAGCCGCAATCCTGGAATTGCTCAAATACCAATACCGTGATTCAGCCACCTTAGAACAGTTGCTAGATCTCTGGGTCGTCTTGCCCCAAGGAATGAGCACGCTCCACCCCCTAGAATCTCTGCTCCAGTCCAATGCAGTTCCGATTGAAGCGCAACAGCGCCTGCGCCGTCACCTCCTGCCACTCTTACAGCCCCAACCCGCTCATGAGGCGATGGTTGGCCCCACAGCGCAGCAACTCCTGAGCCAAATTGAAAGCTTAGCCTCGGTGCTAGCAGCTAACGACCTGCCCAACTTCGGCGATCGCCTGCGCCGCTCTAGCCAGGGTCAGGTATTGGTCATCGATCAGTCTGATGGGATGAACTCTTCTGTGAGCAAGGGAATGGCTAAATTGATCTTCCCTTTGCTGTATGAAGACCTGGTCGCTCAGTGTCCTTCTAACTGGAGAGAGTCAGGAATGCGGCCAGTATTGATGGTGGTAGATGAGATGAACACCCTCTTAGGAGCTGGTGGTGAGTTCTCCGACTTTATGGAAAAAGCTGCGTCCAAGGGCGTAGTTATGGCGTTTGGGCAGCAGTCAACGGCGGGTAACCCCGATCCGCGCCTCAACGCCGCCATGAGCAACAACACACGGCTGCAAGTTGTATTCTCCGGTTGTCATCCCAATGACCCTGCGGTACAGGAGATCGGTAGCGTGGCTGGCAACTTTCCTTCTCCTCTAGAACCACATCGCGTGGAGGATGGATATGGCAACCTTCCTCGTTTGCCCATCGATGCGATCGCGAGCCTCGGTCCCCTAGCCAGCCTCGTGCGGGTGAAATCCACCACTGCTAAGGATCGGATTATGTGGGTTTACCAAGGCAATCCGCTTATTCCCTACCGTCAGGAATTGCTCGCACTACGCCAGGAGCTGGCAGTTGCGATCGCCACTCAACAGGATCGGGGTAGCTCTGTGGCAGAACTTCTGGAACTCTATGAGGAAACAGAGGCATTGCTGTGGCAATCCTATGGTTACTGGAATGCTGTTGACTTGAAGGTTGGCTATGCCTCCCTCAATCTGGAGGCGATCGATCGGGCCTATGAGCAAACGATGGCAGTTCTAGAAAGGCAAAGCAAAAAACAGCGAGAACTCATGAAGCTAGAAGCCAGCCGTGGAGAATTCGCGAGAGCGCAGTCAATCGAGCTAACCAAAGATCGCATTCAACAGCAATGGCAGCTTGCCAAAGAGACAGAAGCCTGGCTCTGGCAATCTTTCTTGCAGGATTTTCTCCCAGAAATCCAGAAGTTCAAACCCTGGTGGGCAATTTGGAACGATCCACCGATCTCGAAGCCGACCGTCGAGTGGTGGCAGTGGCGTGCTAATCCGGCTGCCAAGCAGCAATTCATGTTCTTTTCTTGGGGATCAGACTATCCAACTCGCGTTGCTCAGTATTGGAATGCAGTTCTAGAAGAGTATAAAAAATATGCAGAGGCTTTTGGACAACAAAACCTCTCTCTCTGGCATAACGGCTTAGATACGCTCGTCAGTTGGCGCGTCAGCCAGTTGCCTTCTGGATCGTCTCCCCATCCTAAATTCGGCAGCTTATCCCGTTGGCTATCGGGAAATCAATAACTAGCCTTTCTTGAGACAGAGTAGAATCCCTACTCTGTCTCCTATACCAGTCAGTGTAGAAGGGACATTTCTTCGAACAAACAATAAAAATATGAATAACTTGCCCAATTTCTCCGAAAACGGATACGCAGTTGTGTGCGAACTCGGACACAATCTTACTGGCGGTCGGGTGGTGTATTTAGCAAAAGCTTTAGCAGATGGAATTCGAACTGAATCAGAGCAGGGAAATTCAGTCGTAATCAAGCAATTCCGATTTATTAAAAACGCTGACTGGTCGGTTTTCAAAGCGATCGAACGAGAAATACAAGTGTTGCAGGATTTGGCTCACCCTGGCATTCCTGGTTACATAGACTCATTCGAAACTAACGATGGCTACTGCATCGTGCAGGAGTATAAAGATGCCAAGCCCCTGTCAGAGTCGCGCAGTTTCGATGCCGATCGCGTCAAGCAAATTGCGATCGCCGTATTAGAGATTCTGGTCTATCTGCAAAATCGTCTGCCGCCAATTATTCACCGCGATCTGAAGCCAGAGAATATCCTGATCGATGAGTCAGGCAATGTCTACCTCATTGATTTCGGCTTCGCCCGTATCGGCACGGGAGAAATCGCCGTAAGTAGCGTGGCAGCGGGAACCTTTGGCTTCATGGCTCCCGAACAGTTACGCAATCGCGACCTGAATGAAGCAACAGACCTCTATGGTTTAGGTGCAACGCTAATTTGCCTCCTGACAAACACCAGATCGACAGCGATCGATGCCATCACCGATGACGATGGCAGAATTAACTTCCAACATCTAGTACCAGGTCTAGGCACGCGCTTTATTGGTTGGCTAGAGAAAATGGTTGCGCCCAAACGTACGGATCGCTACCTCAATGCCAACGATGCCCTGCAAGCGCTCAGACCCATATCTGTAACGCGATCGCCAGAAGTAAAGTTAATTCCCGATCGCCTGGAGTTGAAAGCCACACACCTGGGCGAAAAGCTAATCCAAGCTGTTACGGTAACTAATTCCATGCCTGAGCCCACAGACTCCATCCCCGAACTACTAGAAGGTCAGTGGGAAGTTGCGCTCCATCCCAGCGACCCGCCCCATACACCCGATACTCATGCGTGGATCTCATTTATCCCCAAGACTTTTCGCGGGAATACAGCTAACTGTAGCATCGCAGTGGATACGAGCTTATTAATGGCGAGTATAACCTACGAGCGTCAAATTTTACTCCATCTCAACTGCGATCCAGGAACTATGACCTTGCCGATCTCAGTGCTAACGGCTTCGCCTCTGGCAACAGAAAAAACACCTTACTTCTATCTAGCAGCAGTGCTAATTACAGGAACTATCTCGACCGCAAGCTCTTATTACCTACTCCACTTATCCATTCAGTCAATTTTTGAATACTATAGATTGGATTACCTAATCACGCTCGTTCTCTCTGTTATCGGTTCTGTCCTGATAACAGCCGGTTCAGTTGCGGCAACTACCAGAGATGACTCTTCTGCAAAGGCTTCAGGCTGGGCTGTCGTTGGAGTGGTAGCTGTATTTCTGGCTTCCAATGCGATCGTAGTAGTTTCAAACTATAGTTGGAGCTATGTTTTTGAATGTCTAGTTGGATATACGGCACCATTTTTCTTCGCTATGTTTGGTGCAATGGCAGGGAGAGCGTTTAAGAAATCCCGAGATAGAGGAATTCAGAAGACATCAGCTTTATGGTTGATACTACTAACGATAGGAGTGGGGACTGGACTAGGGATTCTGGGCGTAAGCACTGGAATGGAGATGCTGGGAGTAGGCTCTTCATTGGCGACATTTATTGCTACGAGGATTGGAGGTACTGCTCTTTTAATCGGAAGTGCTATGCCTTTGTGGATAATACTTCTCCGCCAACGCAAATTAGCTGCTCGCCATAAAACTGCCCAGCAACACCTGATTAAGTCATAGTCTTAGCATGAAATTCCGCTTTCTTCTGCCAAAATAGATGAGGAGAAGATTTTCCCAGCGATTATGCCATGCTCGCAACACAAGACATTCAATCTGCCGATCTGGTTCGCGAATTACGCTTTCGTCTAGGACTAACACAGGAACAATTTGCTGCAGAATTAGGAGTCACTTTTGCTTCGATCAATCGATGGGAAAACCGCAAGGTGCAACCATCACCAATGGCAATAAAACTATTGCGTAACCGTTTGGAGCAGATGGGTGATCGCGGCTCTGACCTCCTAGATCGCTACTTTTGATGTCAGCCACACGTCAAGGTCATAGAACCTGCTAGTGCAGATGTCATGGTTTCTCGATGTCTCCTCACCTAAGCTCATAGCCACAGAGCAAATTTGGAGACATCCAACCAATGAACCAACTCGAACTAGCCAATGCGATCGCGCAGGAATTACAAATCGGCGGATACGATGCCGATCGCTTCCTTAAAGTCACACTCGAAAAAATTATCTCGACCGTGACAGCCAATCAACCCGTCGAACTGCAAGGCTTTGGCACATTTGCGATGCGACCCAATGCCCCCCGCACGGGGACAAGTCCTGCTACTGGCGAACCGTTCAACGTCCCCGCTCGCTGGTCAGCATCCTTCAAAATCGACAAAGCCTTTAAAGAGCGCGTCGAAGCCGTGCCACTGGATCAATCCAGTCCTACGGTCTCTCCTGGCACTATCTCCGATATCATCAC
>CALRKB020000129.1:0-7293 GCA_943367755.1 Rhizobium sp. Q54
ATTCATTTCACCACTAAAGTTGTTCCTGCTGTAAAGCTAGGAATTTTGGAGACTGGGTTATCTTGGTCGCAATTACTAACGATGCGATATGCGATCTAACTCATTGTAGACAATGCTTGTAGCTTTCCCATGCGGCGGAACCAGTGCCGCAAGGTGTGAACATTGCTCAATTGCATGCCAGTGCTGCGATTAACCAGGCAAATGGTGAAGCAGAAGCCATCCGGCTTACAGGTCAAGCCAAAGCGGATGCCTATCACGCCGGTGTGCAAGCGCTTGGCGCTCAGTCCTATGCTGCACTGCAATTAATGCAGGTGGTTGGCGATCGCAATGTGCGCGTGGTACCAGATGTGGCGGTGAGTGGCAATGGTAATAGTTCTGGTTTGATTGATGGCATGATGGGAATGCTGTTGTGGAATCAAACCAAAGAGATGAATCAAACTAAAGAAATGACAGAAATTAAGGAAAATGCCAATGGTGGCGATCGCAAATGGTCTGAATAGACATCAGCAAGCATGATCCAAATCCCGTCTAATCACTATTTCTACTGCTTCAACCCTAGTTGCCGAGAGCTGCAACCTCAGAATGCCAAGGAATTCTGTATTAGTTGCGGCTCTAAATTGCTATTGCAAGAACGCTTTCATGCAGTCCGTTTGCTAGGCCAGGGTAGATTTGGGAGAACATTTCTAGCATTAGATCGCCTCTCATCTAATTCTACACTCTGTGCGATCAAGCAGCTTTGGTACGGAGATTTGGGTGTAGTAGAACGAGTGATCGTGGAATTGCAAAAGGATATCAAACGATTAGATAAGTTAGGCAATCACTCGCAGATCCCATTATTACTAGAGAGCTTCTACCAAGATGGTTGTCTTTATCTAGTGCAGGAGTATATTCACGGTCAGAATTTAGCGAATGTTTTAGCTGAGCGAGGAAGGCTTAACGCCCAATCAGTTTGGCAAATTCTTGAAAGTTTACTCCCAGTTCTAAAATTTATCCACGCCGGTCGGATCGTTCATGGTGACATCAAGCCAGAGAATTTAATCAAACCTAGTGCTTCAGAATTATTACTGCTCGATCGAGCTTTTTTAGATCTAGTTCTGGTAGATTTTGGCACTCCCAAGCTATCTAATTAGATGGAATTTACTCAATCTAGTATACCAGCTAATATGCCAATTGGTAGTGCTGAGTATGCTTCACCCGAACAGTTGCAAGGTAATGCTTTATTTGCCAGTGACCTCTATAGTTTGGGTGTAACTTGTATTCATTTATTAACAGGAACTCATCCCTTCCAACTCTTCGATCTCACCAACCATACCTGGATATGGCGGGATTATTGGTTAGATGCAAGTATTGATGCGAATAATATCACTAGTGATCGCGAACGAAATGGTCTTGCACAAATTCTTGATCGCCTGATTGAGCCAGATCTCACACACCGTTTCTCATCCGCAGATGAAGCGATCGCCACTATGCAAATGCTTGGAGGTAAATTTAGAGATTACCAGAAACCAGTCTCCCAAGCAATTGCGACAATCGCATGGAATTGTGATGCTACACTTGTCGGACATACAGGATTATTTGCCAGTGTCAATGCTGTGACGTTTAATTCTCAAGGAGATATCTTAGCCAGCGGTAGCGATGATACGACAGTGCGCCTATGGAGTGTATCAACGGGCGTAGAACTATCTGTCCTGAAAAGTCATACTCATCCAGTCAAAGCTGTGATGTTTCATCCCTATCATCCCCATATTCTCGCTAGTGCAGGGAGCGATCGCGCAATCAAAATCTGGGATATTAGAGAGCCTGAAGAAATTCTCACCCTAACTGGGCATACTCATCATGTGAATACGCTTGCTTTCAGTCCCGACGGCAAAATCCTCGCCAGTGGCAGTGCTGATAAATCTATTAAGCTATGGAACTTCGAAACGGGTGAATTAATTAGTACCCTAATTGGTCATAGCTTAGCTGTCAATGCGATCGCTTTCTGCCCCAGCACATCAATCTTAGTCAGCGCTAGTTCTGATACCACTGTGAAAGTATGGGATCTTACAACATTGGCAGCAATACACACGCTTCGACAGCATGTACGTTCTGTAAAAGCGATTACTTTTTGTGGCGATCGCAAATTTCTTGCAACTGGCAGCGAAGATTGCACAATTCAAGTGTGGGATACAGAACTCTGGCAAGTGAAGCGCACCCTATCTGGCCATTCCTGGGATGTTACTGCACTTGCATTTTCCTCCGAGCCGGAAATTTTGCTCAGCGGCAGTTGGGATAAGACAGTGAAGTTGTGGCAACTGAGCACAGGTAGAGAAATCCTGGCATTGGCAGGTCATAATGATTCAGTGACTTGTGTGGTGATCGCGATAGATGGCAGTGCGATCGCTACTGGCAGTAAAGACAGAACCATCAAGGTATGGAAATCTACTAAATGACAATGATATCGATCGCTCCTAGATACGATCGCGATCGCTGGGTAGCTTCCTAAAATACTCTAAAGTGCCAATAATCCCAAATTATCCGTAAGACCTATGCTTACACGATCAGTGCTTTGCTGTCTCAATCCAGACTGTCCATCTCCCATCAATCCCGATAGCCATATTCATTGCCAAAGCTGTGGGGTGCCTTTAACTAGCTTATTATATAATCGCTTTAAGATAATCAAACCAATCGGTAGAGGTGGGTTTGGCAAAACCTACCTGGCAGAAGATGTCGATAATCTTAATAGTCTTTGTGTGGTTAAACAACTTGCATATCAAGGTCAAGGTAGTTGGGCAACCAAAAAGGCAATAGAGCTATTCGAACTTGAAGCAAAACAACTATCCCTATTGAGTGAGAATCCTCAAATACCTACTCTGCTAGCATATTTCCAAGATGGCGGCTATCTGTATTTGGCGCAGCAATTTATCGAGGGAGAGGATTTACTGAAACAACTAGCGCGGCAAGGTCAATATAGTGAAGTGCAAATCCAACAGTTGCTGATTGAACTCTTGCCAGTGCTCCAATTCATTCACGATCGCGAAGTAATTCACCGCGATATCAAGCCGGAGAACATCATGCGTCAAGCTAAGGATGGCAGAATCTTCTTGATTGATTTTGGTGTATCAAAGCTAATATCACAAACACTTGTAAAAACTGGCAGTATTCTGGGTTCCTATGGCTATTCACCATTGGAGCAGCTCCAACAGGGTAATGTGGTCTATGCCAGTGACCTCTATGCTTTAGGTGTAACTTGTTTTCATTTGTTAAGTGGGGTTCATCCTCAGCAACTGTGGGCAGAACGAGGCTATGGCTGGGTGAATGATTGGCGGCAATATATATCAAAACCTTTTACTTCTCCATTAGGTGTAGTGTTAGATAAGTTGCTGTCCAAGGACGTGCAGAATCGCTATCAATCGGCCAAAGAAGTCCTCAAAGATTTGCAAGCTCCCACAACTATAATTAACCCTCCATCTCCTCTGCCTAGCTCATCGATTGCGAATCAGAAGCGACAGATGAAGAAGCCTGTTATGCTTATTGGATCTGGACTAACAGTAGTTGCGGCAATTGGGATAGCAATTGGTAGCTTTTATTTATTGCCACATCCACACTTAACCACTCCCGCAGTGGCGGAACTCTACAAACTTGCAGGTGATAAATCTCATCAAGGGAAAAATAAAGAAGCACTTGAAGATGTCAATAATGCGATCGCACTCGATCCTAACTATGCCGACTCCTATAACATACGAGGCATAGTTCGCAAGGACTTAGGCGATATCCAAGGCGCGATCAAAGATTACACCAATGCGATCGCACTCGATGCCAACTTTTTTAAGCCATACTACAATCGTGCCATTGCTCGCGCTGATTTAGGCGATAAGGAGAATGCGATCGCCGATTTCAACAAAGCGATTGACCTCAATCCCAAATATGTTGATGCCTACAATGCTCGGGCTCAATTTCGCCTTGTTTTGAGAGATGTGAAGGGTGCGATTGAAGACTATACCAAAGCGATCGAACTCGATCCCAATAATTTCTTGATTTACGCCTTGCGGGGCGAAGTTCGCCTTTTCCACTTAAATGATAACCAGGGAGCACTTGAGGATTTCAACAAAACAATTGAGCTTAACCGCAGTAGTTTTGTTGGCTATCTCGATCGAGGCACTGCTCAATACAGGCTAGGTAACTTGCAAAAAGCACTCGACGACTATAATCAATCAATCGCGATCAAGCCTGATAATGACGTTGCCTTCTCAAATCGGAGCCTGGTTCGCATAGATTTGGGCGATCGGCAAGGTGCAATTGAGGATAACACCAAAGCGATCGAACTCAATCCCAAATCATTTTTGGCCTACCTGAATCGAGGGGTTAGTCGCTTGGCTTTGGGTGATAATAAAGAAGCAATTGAGGATTTCACCAAAGCAATTGAGCTAAAGCCTGATAACGAACAAGCTTACACTGGTCGAGGCCGCGCCCGGGCCGCCTTGGGCGATAAGCAAGGCGCAATTGAAGATTATCAGAAATCCGCTAGTTTTTACATAAAATCGGGAAGGACAAAAGATTACAAGGATGCTCTCTATAGGATTAAATTGCTACAAAAACAATAATGCAGGAGGTCTTTAAGACAAATAGAACGCTTCTTTCCATAGAACGAAGAATCGAACTATTTGGGATTAACTAAACAGAGCTACGAGAGTTTGCTGCGCCAATTGCACGAACTGCGAGATTTTGGAAATTGCTTTAAAATGCAAATAACCTCTTACTTTTCACGAGCAATGCTTTGCTGTCTTAACCCCGATTGCGATCGCCCCATCAACCCTGATGGTAATGCTCACTGTCAAAACTGTGGCTTACCTATAGTCAATCTGCTATATAACCGCTTTAAGGTAATCGAACCAATTGGCAGAGGTGGGTTTGGCAAAACCTATCTGGCAGAAGATACCCATAAGCTAAGCGATCGCTGCGTGGTCAAACAACTGGCCTATCAGGGAGAAGGCACGCGCGGCGTGCAGCAGAAAGTCGTGCAGCTATTCGAACAGGAAGCCAAACAACTGCAACAATTAGGTGAGAATCCTCAGATCCCAACATTGCTCGCATATTTTGAAGAAGATGGCTACCTGTATTTAGTGCAGCAATTTATCGAGGGCAATAATTTACTCAAGCAGCTAGAGACCCAGGGCAAATATAGTGAAGAGCAAATTCGTCCGCTATTGCTCGACCTTCTTCCCGTACTTCAGTTTGTTCACGATCGGGGTACGATTCACCGCGACATCAAACCTGAAAATATCATGCTGCGTAGAAAGGATAACAAGCCAGTATTGATTGATTTTGGTGTCTCTAAGCTGTTATCCCAAACAGTGGTTGCAGGGGCTAGCGTTGGCACATCTCTAGGCTCGCATGGCTATTCGCCACCGGAACAAATTAAAGAAGGCAAGGCATTCTATGCTAGCGACCTGTTTGCCTTGGGGGCTACCTGCTTTCATCTTATGAGTGGCATCCATCCCTTTCATCTCTGGGCGGATTATGGCTATAGTTGGCTGAATGACTGGCGCAAGCACATCTCAAATCCCATCTCGGCTCAGTTGGGAACTATATTGGATAAGCTACTGCAAAAGGAAATCCAAAATCGCTATCAGTCAGCGCACGATGTCTTACAAGACTTGCAGTCGAAATCTCCTATTTCACCTACTGTTGCAGCTACTGTTGCGCCTACAGTTTCCTTCTCATCGCCTCCTGTTTCTCCACCACAAGCTTTTGTCGGCAGTGACTCTACAACTCCACCACCTGGAAAAGGATGGACAGCCAAGCTAGCTGTAGTATTTGGTGTAGGAATTGTATCTTTAGCTGTCACGGTTGGCTTGAAAGTTAACGAACCAAAAATTGGATCGCCTACTCCAGCCCCCTCTCCTGTAACTCAAACTCTGCCCATAGTCGCTACATCTCCCACAAATCAACTCACTGCGAAAGAGTTATTCAATCGCGGCGACGAGAAAGAGAGTAAAGGGGATAAGCAAGGAGCTATAGAGGATTACACCAAAGCGATCGCACTCGATCCTAAATATGTTGCTGCATACAACAATCGGGGGCTGGCTCGCGCGGACTTGGGCGATAAGCAAGGAGCTATAGAGGATTACAATAAAGCGATCGCGCTCAATCCTAAATATATCCTTGGCTACTACAATCGGGGCGCTACTCGCGCGGACTTGGGCGACAAGCAAGCAGCGATCGCCGATTACAATAAAGCGATCGAACTCGATCCTAAATATGTTGCCGCCTACAACAATCGGGGACTGGCTCGTGCTGATTTAGGTGATAAGCAAGGCGCGATCGCCGATTACAACAAAGCGATCGAACTCGATGCGAAAGATGCTATTGCCTACTATAATCGGGGCGCTGCTCGTTCTGAACTGGGTGATAAGCAAGGCGCAATCGCCGATTACAACAAAGCGATCGAACTCAATCCGAAAGACGCTGTTGCATACAACAATCGCGGTCTGACTCGTGCTGTCTTGGGCAATCATCAGGAGGCGATCGCCGATTACAACAAATCAATCGAACTCAATCCTAATTATGCTCTTGCCTACTACAATCGTGGCTCTCTTCGTGCTGACTTGGGTGATAAGCAAGCAGCGATCATCGATTACAACAAATCAATCGAACTCAATCCTAATTATGCTCTTGCCTATAACAATCGGGGCGTTGCCCGCGCTGCCTTGGGGGATAAGCAAGGTGCGATAGACGATTATACTAAAACGCTCGAACTTGGATTGAAAGATGCTACTACCTACTACAATCGCGGTGCTGCTCGCGCTGACTTTGGTGATAAGCACGGAGCAATTGAGGATTACACTATATCAGCTAACCTCTATCAGAAAGCAGGACAGACAAAAGATTATGAGGATGCTCTAGAGAGAATCAAGAAACTTCAGCAGTAGTAATGAGAGAAATCTCTATGAAAACTTCAACATTTCCTCCAATAAGACAAAGAATCGAATTATCTGAGATTAGCTATCAAACCCACGAGACTTTGCTATACATGAAGATTACGAAAAATTGCTAGGCTCTCTACTAAAGGCAGAAAGCGCTCAACCAAACTGGTTTTCAAGCTATAACCGTTTAAAGTATATATTGACAGTAACAAATGCCAGAGCTTGTCTATAATTTAGGGAATCTTTAAGAGCGATCCAGATTATGCAACCAGACACAATCCTGACCGTAAACCAGCTCCAGGTGGATTTTAAAAGTGATGAGGACATGGTTAATGCTGTACAGGATGTGTCTTTTCAGCTAAAGCGAGGAGAAACGCTAGGAATTGTG
>CALRKB020000130.1:0-7152 GCA_943367755.1 Rhizobium sp. Q54
CAAGGCAGAAGTAATCCCCGCGTAGTTAAAAAGCCAAGGTCGAAGTTCCCAGCCAGGAAGCGACTACACAGAGGCACCGGCACCAACTTAGAGAAACTGACCTTTACCATTCCCAGCACTGCCTAACGCTTATCCGAACAGTATTGGAACCAGTCCTGCACTGATGGCTTTTCGTCGATGGGTAAGAGAACGAATATTGTGACTTGGGTCTGACTTGCTTGTGATCGCAATATTAGTGAAACTTGTAGCGATCGCTTTTGTAAGGATAATGGCATAGAGAGCGATCGGCCTGATAATTAAGCCTCTACATATTCACAAATGGAAACAGATTTTGGTATTGGAGAACCTTCTTCCTGCAACCCTTCTAGATGAAAAGCGATCGCTTCCTGGATTAATTGCTTAGTCTCTTCTAGACTTTCTCCCACAGCGATGCAGCCTGGTAGGTCAGGAATATAAGCCCCATAACTTGTTTCGCCTTTCTCAATTACAACGGCATAATGCATCACATTTCTCCCTCCAGTTGATTTGGGCTCAAGTTATCGCCTTCACCTCACTCAAATACTCCTGTTCGTCAATTTTACCTAAACGGAATTTCTCCTGGAGAGCGGCGATCGCGGGGGCGATCTCTTTTTGCTTATCGGCGATCGCTTCACCTAAGTCCTGGAACGTGCGCTTACCCTCAGATTTAGCATCGGCAAATAGTTGCTGTAATGTGACATCATCGATTTTGCAACCTTCGGCAAAGTATTGATTTGCTAGATTCCCGATCGCCCAGGTCATGCTAAAGGCAGTGGAACCACTAATAATGCTCCCCGCTACAGGGATGAGAAGAACCACATTCGATAGGGCAATCCGAGCGGCTGTCGCGCCAACGCTGCCAAATACCGCTTTCTTGAATTCTGGCGCTTCGTGGCCAGGTGGATAACCCCAAATTCTGCCAATTTTTTGAATCAGTTCCACTTGATCTTTATAGATCATCAGATGAGTTACGGTCGCGAACCCTGGTGTGGGCATGGCACCACCAATTGCGTGCATCACCGCCATCAATCGCACGTTTGTATTGACCGCATCTTCACGTTTGTCAGGATCGGCAATATGTTCGATCAGTTCCGAGATGGAAAATTTCTGTGCTTCTTCGACAACTGCCGCCAGTTTCTTCACAGTTGACTCTGATAATTGCAACTTTGATTGGATTGTATTCAGAAGATCGAGTTCGCGATCGCTCATTTCCCGATCTACCCGCGCCATCACATAGGCAGACTGATAGAGTTGCTCTTTAATCAGAGGGCTGTGGATTTTGCCTAGTAGCTCATTGATACTGATGTGTTCTTCTAATAGGCGATCGACGGTGACCTCTGGTGATAGACCCAAAGCTTGGATTGCATCTGCTAGCATGGTGCGCTCTTCAGTATCCAGGCGATTGTCGGCGATCGCCATCTGCACCATGATTGTCAAGCAAGCCAGAATCTCCTCGCGATTAATCGTAGAAGAGATCGATGATTCCGAATTAAAGACGCTTTTATTCTGGCGATCGGTTACAGTAAACAGACGGGTAAACTCTCCCTGTGGCCAGTCTCCCTCAGTTGGTTGACGATTGCTGCGATAAGCTGCGGTATCAGGATTTGATTGCAAGTAAACATAACCACAATCTACCCGATCTAAGTTGGTTGTAGCATCAATTGTCCAGCGATCCAAACAAGTTCCTGTCATCAGGGCATTACTAAAATTGGTTCCCACAGCATTTGCTAAGGTGAGATTAGCAAATTCCAGGTTTGCACCGCAAAATGTGGCATTAAGTAAATCCGCTTCCCTGAAGTTCGCACCACTGAGGTCTGCACCAGTCAAATTTACACCGCTAAGGTTCATACCCTCATAGGATTTCTTGCGTCCGTTACCTGTCACCAGAAGAGTGCGGATTGCAGGATGACTTAAAACCGAATCTTCCACCCTTGCTAAAGCTAACTGTTCAGCTTGATAGAAACGTGATCGTGTGAGTGTTGCTTCCCGAAAATCTGTACTGTTGAGACGTGCCTGTGCAAAGTTGGTATCTGTGAGATTGCTACCGCGAAAGCTAGTTCCACCATTCGAGGCAATTGCCAATGCTAGGTTGCGAATTGAGGTATCAATTTCTTCACCAGTGAGGGCACGCCAAGCTACGTATATACCTAAGCCCACAGCCCCCAGAGGTAACCATGCAGGCGATCCTGCGATGCTAGCTCCCACTGCAGCGGTAACCAGCGTGATCGCCCCTGCCGCCGAGCCCGCAATTGTGCCCCACACCATCTCAGCACTCGCAACGATGATAGCTACACTTTCCGCCAAGAATACTGCCGCGATTACAGCGAGAGTGCCCACAGCGATCGCCACACCCCAAGTAGGCTGGTAGCCCAAAAGTGTTGTAGAGATCACTGTAGCTACCACCATACCTTTCAGTAACAGTGCATCCACGGTGTTGAAGCCTGCGCGCAGGGCAAACAATGCCGCAAAAGCTAGCACCGTTAATAGGATGACAACTGATGGTGTAGCGATCGCTCCCACCGTTGCTGTTGTTAAGGCAAAAGTTTTATGTGTAACGAGAATGCTAAGGATTAAAGCAAAACCACCGGAGAGGAATGCTAGCGCGAACAGTCCAGCTAACAGAACTGCCTTCCAAACATCAGTCAGCCCTGCTTTGGCATTACTAAAATTTGCATCTGTGAGGTTAGCGCCCCTAAAGTTAGCACTACGAATATCAGCACGGCTAAAGTTCGCACCGGTTAAGTCCTGCCCCTGAAAAGAGCGCCCGCGCAGATATTGGCCAGCATAGTCCTGTGACATCCCGATCTCCGAATCGCATATTTCCTTTTACTGTTGCATAATTTCCCTAAGTTTGTAACACCACCCAAACTTTGTAGTCAGATTAACGGGATCGATGATTTGACGGATACTGTTTTCATGGATTTGTGTCATCGGGACGTATGGGTATAGCAACACGACGGATTCGACTGAAGTGCAATCGGGACAGCTATCAACTGCGACCGGATACAGTGAATTACGAGTAATAGAAAAGAATAAAAAGACTCCTTGATAAGGACGTGCCTAACAAGAACTTATGGTGGAATCGAGGTTTACGCCACTGGTAGTGATATCGCGATACTGCGCTAGAAAACTTTTAAGTTCACCTAGACTGGGCATAGCTGACTGAGCGCCGGATTTGGTCGCACAAAGCGCACCTGCTGCCGCACCCCAGATTACTGCTTGTTTAATCGATAACCCGTTAGCGATCGCTGCTGCCAGTGCCCCATTAAATGCATCACCTGCGGCTACGGTATCGATCGCCTTGACTGGGAAAGCAGGTATGAAGAAAGTTTCGGTTGCTGTGGCACATACTACACCCTGACTACCCAGCTTCACGATCGCAGTGCCCACTCCTTTCTCCCGTAAAGCGATCGCCGCACAACGCGCCGTTTCGGGATTATGCACAGACATGCCTAATAACTGGCTCGCCTCGGTTTCGTTGGGGGTAATGATATCGATTGAGGCATAGAGTTGAGCAGGGATATCCTGGCGGGCGGGGGCAGGATCGAGCACGATCGGTACTTTTTGCTTGCGGGCAATTGCAGTGGCAAGTTCAACTGTACTGAGTGGGATCTCTAACTGCATGAGTAAAGCTTTAGCCTGGGGCAGTAACTTGCTCATGTTCTCTACATCCGTCTCACCAACATTGCCATTTGCACCAGCTACGATCGCGATTTGATTTTCACCGTGGCGATCGACCATAATTACTGCGGTACCAGATGGGGCGCGATCGTCTACGATTGCATATTCTGTTTGCACAGAAAAGTCCCTCAAGCTAGTTAATAGTTCTTGCCCAAGGCGATCGCTGCCCACACGCCCAACTAGATAAGTTTCGACACCCAAACGTGCCGCAGCTACAGCTTGATTGGCTCCTTTGCCACCTGCAGTTGTAAAGAAATCGGAGCCATGTACAGTTTCGCCTGCCATTGGCAATCGGTTGACTTTGGCAACGATGTCGATATTGATACTGCCCAGGACAATAACAGACATTTTGTGGGTATAAAAACTCAAATTACGGACTGGGAGTCATGGTACACAATTGTTACCATTGGATCTAAGTTAAAGTATTTGGGACAATACTTCCAGGTAGCGGTACTGAAAACCTATGAAAATAGCTATTTTAGTTTTAGTTGAAGTCCTGGTTGTGATTGGCTTATCAAGGCTGGTGGGTCTTGGATTTCGCTATATCAAACAACCCCTAGTAATTGGCGAAATTGTGGCGGGAATTATGCTCGGCCCCTCCTTATTAGGGTTAGTAGCTCCTGACTTTGCAGCCTGGCTATTTCCACCAGCAGCAGTACCGTTCCTGGAGATCTTGGCTGAGATCGGACTGATCTTTTTCATGTTCTTGATTGGACTGGAGTTGAATCCTAAGTATCTCAAAGGACAGCTCAATGTAGCGATCCTGACCTCCCATGTCAGTATAATTGTGCCTTTTTCCCTAGGTACATTGCTCGCACTCTTTCTTTACCCGCAGTTATCTAATGACGGCGTTTCATTTACTGCTTTTTCCCTCTTCCTGGGAGCAGCAATGTCCATCACTGCCTTTCCTGTTTTGGCAAGAATTATCACGGAGAAAAATCTCCAGAATACTCGCATTGGTAGTTTGGCACTTACTTGCGCTGCCGTTGATGACGTTACGGCCTGGTGTTTGTTGGCAGTGGCGATCGCTGTGGCTAAGACGAACAGAATGGTAGACGCAGTACCGACAATCCTATGGGCTGCCCTATATATCGGATTTATGCTGACTGCGGGTGCTAAGTTCATGCAGCGCCTCGCCAAATATTACGAACGCACAAAGCGCCTGAATCAGTTTGTTTTGGCACTCTTGTTTTCAGCCGTACTAGCATCAGCTCTAATTACAGAGCTAATTGGCATCCACCTGATTTTTGGCGCATTTCTGATCGGTGTAATCATGCCCAAAGATGCAGGATTTACGAAGGAAATAGCAATCAGATTAGAAGAATTTATTCTAATCATCATGCTACCTGTATTCTTTGCCCATAGCGGCTTGCGCACGCAAATTGGCTTACTAAATAGTCCTGAATTGTGGTTGCTATGTGGGCTTGTAGTAGCTGTAGCGATTGTAGGTAAATACGTTGGCACTTATGTTGCTGCCAGGTTTAGCGGCGTTAGTAAGCAAGATGCATCAGCTTTAGGCTGGCTGATGAATACGCGAGGATTAACAGAGTTGATTGTCCTGAATATTGGGCTAGATCTGAATGTGATTTCGCCTCTGTTATTCACAATGCTTGTGATTATGGCGCTCGTCACAACCTTTATGACCTCTCCACTAATTGAGTTGATTTACCAAAAGAAGCCTTCCCAAATCGAACCATTGGTGACAGACGAAATCGGTGAGGCTATGCCTTCATATTCAATTTTGGTGCCAGTGGCTAATCCCAATACACAGCAGGGATTAATTAAGCTAGCTGTAGCGATCGCCTATGGAGAAACTCAGCCTAATCCAGATTTTGTAGGCGATCGCATTGCCAATTACAGTAACAAGAACCAGAGGGTAGCGGTTTTTCCGCTCAGCCTTATAGAGGTAGAAGTGGAATACCTTTATGAAAGCTTGCCTCAAGAAGCAGCACAAGCAATCAAGTCTCGCCAAAACCGCTTACAGGAATTAATTTTGTCCCTGGAGCCACCTGAAGTGAGGAAAATCGTGCATCCGATCGTGCGAGTTTGTGGCGATATTGCCCGCACCACTGCCGCAATTGCCAAAAATGAACGCGCAAACTTGATGATTTTGGGGTGGCACCATCCCGTGTTTATGAACAATCGTCTCGGCGGAACGGTGGGGCAAATCCTGAATGCCGCTACCACAGATATCACGATTTACTTTGAAGCACGCCAGCAAGAAGGTAATGGCGGCGGGACGCATCCCGAAGGGAATCGCGGCGATCTAAGTTTCAACAATTTATTAGTGCCCTATGCGGGAAACATCCACGATCATCTAGCTTTAGAACTGGCGATCCGCTTGTTGTTAAATCACCCCAGTTCCAATTTGCGTGTTTTGCGCGTAGCCAAGGATATTAAACCATCAGCGCTGCAAAGCCGCAGTTTTATGCAGACTTTGGAACTGCTGCCACCACAGATTAGCGATCGCATCAAAATCTCCCTAGTCTCTAATGATGCGATTGATGCTGTGATCGAAGCTAGTCAGACTGCTGATTTAACAATTGCAGGCGTGAGCCGTGAGTGGGGTTTAGAAAGACGTACTTTTGGTAAATACACCGATCAACTAGCCGTGAAGTGTCAGTCAGCCATGCTAATCACGCGTAAACACAAACTCGCCCCCTCTCACCTAACCGGAATTTTGCCCAAAATCAAAGATAAGCAATTCATTTAATCTTGCTTTTTTGCGAACCACCTAATTTGAGCAGAGATCGCCCAACCAGTTATAATTAGCCTAAAAATTCAGAATTTCGGTATTTTACTGCCGTTGTTGTTGACATAGGCATCAACCATTTGCCCACCTGGGAGGATAAGCCGTTCTTGCGAATCAACCTTCATCAGTGCAATTCTCTCTAGCTGTGCTCCTAGAGTTTCCAACGGGTATTGTTGCGGATGTCTGTCTGCCCATGCCTGAGGGCGTTGTTTTGATAATTCCACCAGCGATTGATACTTCTCAAATGCATCCGCATACGCTGCAATGAAATCATCAGCTTTCTCGCACAGGGTTTTATAGAACTCTCTCGACTCGGACTCTTCTTGTTTCAGTGCCTCTTCCAGTTCGATCAATTGTTCTTTTTGGATGGGCAAAAATTCTTTGATGGCGGTGAGTTGTGATGAGCGATCGCGAACGGCGTCTTCAAATTGCCTGATGGCTAATAGATAGTCAGTGCTACCACTAAACATATTAGCAGTCGGCTTTGCGAGAGGTACCGCTAACTCAATGATCCGCGTCTCCATTGATGCAATTTGTGCTTTAGTTTCCTGAACACGACTTGGAAGGTTAATAGGAGTCAAACCTCTGGGACAATGATGAAGTCGTCATCGGAATAGCCAACAGCATGTATTGGCCGTTAGTGGGAATAGGCGCAACACTCCAAAAATTCATGCTCGCGTACCGAGAGGTGTTCTGCCGAG
>CALRKB020000131.1:0-7133 GCA_943367755.1 Rhizobium sp. Q54
ATATCGAAACGTTACGAAATGAAACCGCTGCTTGGTCAACCGATGTCAACACTACCCAACGTGGAGTTGATTGGCAAATGAAAATCGATGATGCTCGATGCAAGTTGACTTCCATCTACCCTAAAATTAAACTGTGACGCTCCACTAGGCATATGGACAGGCAATATTTTGAAATGTAGTGCAACATTGGAGTACCTCTGTCATGATTCTGTTTAATTGAGTAATCGCTCATATCGGCAAGCAGGTGAAACTTGACCTTATGAAAAAGTCGTACCTTGCAACTCAAAGGATCTTGGTCAAGCCCTCTAACTCACTTCACCTATTACCTCAGATGAGCGGCTTATTTATATTGGTTGCCACGCAAGATTCTCAAAGGATTTTAAAAGGGCTAAAAATCGTTATTTAAGGACTGATTTTGTGGAGAGTTGGTAACAAGAAGTCTGTGCGATAGATGTTTGTGTAAATTTATTCACAGTCAAAAAGGGCTGCTTTCACAACAGCCCTTTTTCTATAAATCGAAGATCGTCAGGAAGTAGTTGCTGAGGCTTGAGTTGCCATTGAGCCTTCTGGATAACGGGGTTTGAGATCGCATTCCCATCTGAAAACGCAAAAATATTGGCATAATGTACGGCTCTGGCGCGTACGATATGGCATACTATCGATATAGTATGTAATTTTTAAGTTATGGGTACGGAACTAAGCACAGACTCAAAACAGGCCAATAAAATTAGAAAAAGCGCTCGGTTAGAGGCTCGTGTGACGGAAGAGCAAAAACAACTGATGGAAAGGGCTGCATTTTTGCGCGGGCAGAATTTGACTGAATTTATAGTCGCGGTTCTGGCTGAAGCTTCTATGCAGATCGTTAAAGATTGCGAACTTATTGAATTAACCCAACGAGATCGCCAGGTATTTGCCAATGCTTTGTTAAATCCTTCTGCTCCTGGCGATCGGGCTTATGCTGATGCCCAATGGTACGCGCAAATGATGAATAAATAGTCCCGCTTATTAGTGTTAAATCCTGAATCTGTTGATTTTTGTATAGAGCTGCTCGAAAACCATCACGATCGGGCGGGGTTTAGCTGCGGTAACGAACAACTGGATCGCTACTTGCACTCTAACGCTACCCAAGACAAGAAGAGAAATATCGCTATTCCCTACGTTGTCCTCGACCGAGAACGCCAAAAAATAATTGGCTACTATACTCTCTCTATGAGCGGCATAAATCTCGAACATTTACCCCAAAATATTGCTAAAAAACTGCCAAAATATCCGATCGTTGGCGTGACCTTAATCGGGAGATTGGCAGTCGATCTCAACTATAGGGGATATGGTTGGGGGAAGTTATTGATTATGGACGCTTTATACAGAAGTCTGGGAGTTAGCAAAACAACTGGTTGTTTTGCCGTAATAGTCGATGCGATCGACGATGAAGCAGTGAGATTTTATCAAAGATTTGAGTTCCAAATTTTTCCCGATTGGGCGTATAGACTGTTCCGCACTATGGCAAACATTGCTCAAACTTTCGGTTCGCTTGCAAAAGATTAAATCCCTGATTTTTATTATTTATCTGTTCTTGCATATCTCTCTAACTTTCTGAGTTTTTGGGTCATCGGGATGACTGGCGAGGTAATCTTTAAGCCATAGACAACCACTTGCTAATAAATCTGGCAATCTTTTTACTTTCCACAATTGGACTATCCCATTATTAGACCCAGCAGCGAGATACTTACCATCGGGGCTAAAAACAACACCTTTGACAGGCATGTATTTATTGATTCTGAAACGGAAGATAAATTCGGATATGAGGTTTCCCTTAATATCCCACAATCGGACTATCCCATCGCTAGCCCCAGTCGCAAGATACGTGCCATCGGGACTAAAAGTAATACTGTTTATAGCGTTTTGATATCCATGAGACTTATTGATGTCCAATAATTTCTTATGATCTTGTGTGATAACCCCCTTATTATCAAAGAGGAAGAAAGTATCTCTGAATACGTCGTTTTGATATCCTTTAAATTCGGCGACAACATTGCCATTCAGATCCCATAATCGGGCTGTGCCATCTCCAGATGCAGTAGCAATGTACTGACTATTGGGACTAAAAGCAATACTAAATACTGCATTTTTGTGCCCTTTAAATTCGGCAATAAGTTTGCCCTTGACATCCCACAATCGACCTGTACCATCAGAAAAACCAGTAGCGAGGTACTTACCATCAGGACTAAAGGAGACACTAACTATATCTGCCCCATTCATTTTAATTTTGCCATGAAGGCTACCCTTGAGATCCCAAGATTGGGCTGTACCATCAGAAAAAACGGCGGCGAGGTATTTGCCATCGGGACTAAAGGAGGTACCGATTAAGTGGCTGTTTTGATTCCCTTTAAATTCAGTGATGAGCTTTCCTGTAATATCCCACAACCTGGCTGTCTCACCCATCATAGACCAAGTAGCGAGATACTTGCCATCAGGACTAAAAGTTATTTCGAGAAGCTTTTGATTCCCTTTAAATTCGGCGATGAGTTTTCCCTTGGCATTCCACAATCGTGCTACCTCATCCAGCCCTCCAGCAGTAGCGATGTAATAGCCATCGGGACTAAAAGCGACACTATTTACCATATTATGATGCGTGGCGAAGGTTAGAAATTGTCTAGGGAAAACTATTAATCTGACCATCCGATCCACAGACCCAATAGCAAGATACTTCTGATCGGGACTTAAAGCAGCTGTTAGAGTCCCCCTATACCATTTAAACTCATCGATGAGGTTACCCTCGACATCCCATATTTGGGCTGTCCCATCGAAAGAACCAGTGAAAAGATACTTACTGTCACCACTAAAATCGATAACAGATACTGAGCTTCGAGGTGTTTTAAATTCGGTGATGAGATTACCATTGAGATTCCACAATCTTGCCGTCATATCCTCAGACCCAGTAGCCAGATACCTACCATTCGGACTAATAATGACACTGGTTATCAAGTCTTGATGTCCTTTGAATTCGGCGATGAGATTGCCACTTAGATTCCATAATCTAGCAGTTTTATCCCCAGAACCCGTAGCAAGATACTTGCCATCGAGACTAATAGCGACGCTGGTTATCGAGCCTTGATGTCCTTTAAATTCAGTGATGAGATTGCCACTTAGATTCCACAATCTAGCAGTTTTATCCCCAGAACCCGTAGCTATGTACTTGCCATCGGGACTAAAAGCAACACTGTATACTCCACCTTGGTGTCCTTTAAATTCGGTGATGAGATTGCCATTTAGATTCCATAATCTAGCAGTTTTATCCCCAGAACCCGTGGCTATGTACTTGCCATCGGGACTAAAAGCAACACTGGGTACTCCACGTTGATGTCCTTTAAATTCGGTGATGAGGTTTCCCTGGAGATCCCATAATCGAGCCGTCCCATCCTTTGACCCACTGGCAATATACTTACCATCGGGACTAAAAGCAACACCGTATACTGCATCCTGATGCCCTTTAAAGGTATTTTTCTCTTTAATTCCTTGAAGAACGGCATGTAAAGTATGCAGAGGGCTAGTAGCAGGATACTTAGACAACTCGCGACCGTCCCGGGTAAATTGATAAAGGTCTTGCCCTACTTCCATTGCCTCAAGTAATAAGTCTATTTGACTTTGAGTACCTGCACGAAATCTCTGCAAAATGCTCGTTCCTTGCTGTTCTAACTTTGTTCCTACTAGGGCAACTTGGCGTTCTTGCTCTGCCTGTCCCAGTTTTTTTTGCGCAATTCCTAGCTGTTGCTCGATACTTTGACGCTCCTGCTGCAATTCTCCCAAATCAACCTGAGCCACTTTCACTCGGTCAACAGCCGTTTGAAGTTCCTGCTCTGCTTTCACCAAATCAGTCTGAGCTTGCTGGCGGTCTTTCTCTGCCTTGTCTCGATCTTTCTTAGCACCCAGCGTCTGTTTTTCAGCTACAATCTGACGGTTGAGCGCATTGTCTCGTTTTTGTTCGGCTTTGACTCTCTCCTCAGAGGCTTCTATTAATTCTTGATTTTTCTGTTGTATTTGCGATTCTAGTTTTATCGTTTCAGTTCTAGCCTGAGCCTCCTTATTTTGGGCAATAAACGCTGCTCCCCAAGCTGTTACCGACGCAATTAACGAGACAGCCAGGACAACCAAACCAATACGAATTCTTTGATTAGCTTTCTTATTCGCCAAAGCCAAAATCTCTTTCGACTTTTCTGTGGCTTCCCGTTCTTTTTTCTCTGCTGCCAACTGGATCTCAGTTTCTAATTTCCCTAATTCCTGACTCGCATTGATAAACTGATAATCCTCATCGCTCAATCGTTTGGATTTTGCCCATTTTTGCGCTTTTTGTAAGGATTGTCCTCTCAAAAGGAGCGAGTTATCCTGCTTATCCGCAGCCAACCATGCCTTGATTGCCTCAGCGTAATAGTCATCGCTGTCTCGTAAGTTTCCTAATTTCTGTTCGGCCCAGGCAAGACTAAATACCCGCTGATAAATCGGGTTGTAAACCTCTAATTTATCCCCCCGCTTCAACACCGACCCCGTTAACTGCAACTCCATCTGGTCCGAACTGCCATCATATGTAATGCTTCCCTCTTGCAGAATTTGTTGATACACCCCCAAAAGCCTTCCTGAGCGCTGTTTTTTATCAGCGAAAAAGCGGTTCTCAATCGTCCTAAAATGCACAGGGTCATCATTCGACTGCCAATTGTCAATCAAATAGAACTGTACCAATTGCTCGACCCTAGTTTTCTCTGCTCCCGTTGGTACGATCCCCCCTTTATCCTCCTGCACCAACTTACATAATTTCTGAGTTAAAAACGGCTGCCCACCTGTCCAGTACAGGATCTCCTTCAACACTTCTTGAGGATTTTCCGCCTTTTCTACCAAACCCTCAGCGAGTATCCCCGACTTCTCAAATTTTAGTACCTCCAGTTCAATTCCCTCGCCAATGTTAAAAGGAGTTTTATTGAGATCTTGTATCAACCCCGCAGGAGTTGCCACACCCAAAAGCACAAAATTGAGTCTTTCGTAGGCAGGATTATCAACCCGCAGGTTATAGCAAGCCCGAATCAGGGCAAAAAAGTCACTGGCATCGAAACTAAAGTTAAGGACGCTATCAATTTCATCAATAAAAATAACAATCCGTTCACTAGCAATATGCACTAGCAGAACCTTTTCCAAGTAAAGCTTTAATTTTTGGACAGGGGGCAAATGGGAATGTTTGTCCGACCAACTGTCTAACTCCACGACATCATCCAGATTAAAAATATCGTGCAAATCGTAAATGATTGCCCCGTACCACTCTTTAGGCGTTATGTCATAGCTACCAATAGTGTCTAAATTAATCGACGCACAGCGAATATTTTCTGCCTCTAATTGCCGTCTAACCTGTACTCGCAAACTAGACTTACCCATTTGACGGCTGTTGAACACATAGCAGAATTTCCCAGCCTTGAGACTGTCGTATAACTCCCGATCGGCATTGCGCAGGACATAAGTAGGGTTATTCTCTTTTAAGCTGCCACCTGGCTGATAGGGAAATGGGTAATTTGTGTTCATTGTTAAGTTGTTTGAGTCGATCGATGGGTTAAGTTTGTGGAGGGCCGCTTTAAGATCCCAACGCCAGCCTTTGGCTAAAATAGCGACGGTACAGTTCGCACGTGAGCTTTACTCGATCTTTTTCCTGTTCTACTAACCCCAGTCCTTGCAATTTGTAACTGACTTCAGGTGTTAAGCGAACATGGCCTTCAGATTCCATCACCTGTTTAAAAGCATCTAACAGCAAAGGTTTAGATGCTGACTCTAAAGAAGTAGAACCTTGCAGTTTTTCCCAAAGATGCTGGAGATGGTTTTGATAAATCCCAGTCTGCGTAGGAGCTAACTCCAAAATTTCGTCTAAGGTTTTCTCCCCGTTCTGGAGATAATAGAGTGCCAGTTGAATCAGGTGAGGGTGTCCCCCAACCATTGCCATTATTAAGGGTGCCTCATCCAATCTCCATCTCAGTCCATAACGTTGTGCTAACTGCTGAATCTGAGGCAAAGTTAACCTTGGTAAATGGATAGGCAGTCCTACATTAAAAGGGGAGCGGTTGATATCTAGATCTGTATAATTATCCGTAGCATAGACCACTATCTGCCGCAGTTTCCCCCAAGTCTGGATATTGTTTTGTTCCTCATACCAACCCCGTAACAAGGCAAAAAAGTCAGCCGCAATTTTTGGGAACTCAAACAGGCGATCTACTTCATCGATCGCTAGTACTAGGGGAGTATCTGCTCGTTCTAAAAAATTCTGCTTAAAGTAAGCCTTGCACTTTCTCATACTGCCAATTCGGTTTCGTTCCCAGTCTTCCGATTGAAATTCCACGTTAAGGCTATCGCTGACTTCTGCACAAAACCACTGAAAAAAGCGATCAAGATCGTCAAAAATCGACTTCTCTACCTGTCCCAAATTCAAGTAAACAGTTCGACACCCTTTTTGTTGAGCATCAGCCAGTATTCGGTTGAGTAGGGAAGTTTTACCCATCTTTCTCGCAGCTCGAATCCGAATCAGAGTACTCGGCTGCATGATTGTTCGATAACATTCCTCCTCAATAGCAGTTTGTTGGAGATAAAATTGCGAGCCTAAAGCAACTGGACGACCTGGAAATTCCGCTTCTGGTTTCCTGGGACTATAGCGATCGCGCAGAGCAGGAGCAACCCAGTCTGGCTGATATTTGGCAAACAACACAATCAAATCATCTTTATAGGAGTAGTGCTCGCCTTCGCCATTGCTGAGGTCAAAAATTTTGCAGATATTAGAAATATGCTTACATACGGATGTCCTATGAACGGGTGGCTCGAGAGATTTGGCAATCTCCTCATCTGTCTTTCCAGCTAAAAATTGCTTGAGTACGGGTCTCTGAAACCGAGTTAGCTGTTCCATTTTCTCGTCGAACTCTAATCGCTTCATTTTCTTCCGATTCCACTAGTTTTAGATTGCTGACTAGTGGAGCGTCACAGTTTAATTTTAGGGTAGATGGAAGTCAACTTGCATCGAGCATCATCGATTTTCATTTGCCAATCAACTCCACGTTGGGTAGTGTTGACATCGGTTGACCAAGCAGCGGTTTCATTTCGTAACGTTTCGATAT
>CALRKB020000132.1:0-6828 GCA_943367755.1 Rhizobium sp. Q54
GTTGAAATGTTCTGCTAGCGCGGCAACGGGTGAATCAGTCATAGAAATAAGGAGTGACCCTGTATAGTTATTGCCTTATCCTATGCTGGTCAAACGCTTGTCAACCTTTACTTCCCTTAATTGTTAAGAAACGTGTGCGTAAGCCCTGCGCAACCTATGACAACACAAGCTTCTAATCACATGGTTGATGATACAACTCTGTGTATGATTTCCAGGAAAAATTTTTATGCGAATCTGCGTGAAAACAGGCCAAGCTAAGCTTGGCAAGCAACGTATCATTTAGTCGTCATTCCAGGATGGCTTAGTCGTTCGTCCAGTTTTCCTGGCTAAACAGATCGGAGATACGATCGCGCAGCAAAAACTGATTAACTTCGAGTTCATGCTCGACATCATCCCACTCGCGATCGGCGAAGAAACGACAAAGAGAATGAATGGGTTGCTGGCGAGTGAGGCTACCGATTTCAACTAAATGGCGAGCTTCATCGCGTATAGCTTCAATTGAATAATGGAGTGTAGGCAGCATAAAATAGTAATCAGGTATATTTGAGCAGGTATGTTTGAAGAGAAAATGCTTAGTTCTTAAATGCGTAGTTCTTTGTTACTAATTATACAGAAATTATACTGTATCTCTAAGTATTTCTCTCTCCGTCAAATGGTTAAGTTTTGGTAAAAACGATCGCGATCTCGTAAAATGGTTGAGCTGACGATACTTTAATCTCAATACACAGCAATATGATTCCCAATCGATCGCAACAATTTGCATAAATTAGCTTTTAGTATTAGATCTTGATAGTTTTTCACAATAAATAAAGCGATCGCTTGAATTTGATGTTAACTATAAATATCGCGCTGGGGAATCGTTAGAAATGTCTGGATTGCCTGACATAACATACATAGCTATTGCTTTGCGACAGAATATAGATAGCATCGCTCTCATAAATTAGGAGTTCTTATCAAAGTGATTAGTCAAGCCAATCAGTCGTCTGCCATGGATTCCTCGCAGCTCTCAGATCGCTACGAAGCACTGACACAAACAATTGCACATAAGATTTTGGCGGCGAGTAAGGGTTCTTTTTGGGATAGCCTCAAAGAGCAAATGCGTCTTGACGATAAACTGATGGCTTGGGCCATGGCAAACGAGGGTTTGCGCGTGCAGTTGTTTCGCTTGATCGATTGCCTGCCATCCTTGCGCAGTAAGGCTGAAACAGCCAGACACATGCAGGAATATTTAGCTAGCGATGCCGTTACTCTATCCGCACTCAAGTCCCTGCTAAATTTCAGCACTGATAACCCTAACTCGCCCACCGCGATCATGGCGGCCACAACTCTCAATACTGCGGTTGAAACTTTAGCCCGTCGCTATATCAGTGGCGCTAATCTGAGCGAGGCAATCAAAACGATTGAAAAACTGCGACGCGATCACTACTGTTTCACGATGGATTTGCTAGGGGAAGCGGTTATTAGCGAACCGGAAGCGCAGTCTTATCTGGAGCGTTATTTGCACATGATGACGGAGCTATCGGCACGGGCAAAAAACTGGACTGACATCGATCTCATCGATCGTGCTGACAACGAGAGCCTACCCAAAGTGCAAGTATCGGTAAAGCTGAGCGCCTTTTATTCGCAATTCGATCCCCTCGATCCCGTGACCACGGCAACTAAGGTGAGCGAGCCCGTGAGAATACTCCTGCGCCGTGCGGCAGAGTTGGGCTGTGGCGTTCACTTTGACATGGAGCAGTATGCCTATAAAACTTTGACCTTGGATATCCTGAAGCAAGTACTGCTGGAGCCAGAATTCTGCGATCGCACCGATGTCGGCATCACTTTACAGGGCTACCTGCGCGATAGCGTCCAAGATCTGATCGATCTGATTGCCTGGGCAAAGGAACGGGGCAAACCGATCGCAGTCCGCCTGGTCAAAGGTGCGTATTGGGATCAAGAAACAATTAAGGCATATCAACATAGTTGGGATCAACCCGTCTACAGCCAAAAAAGCTCGACCGATGCTAACTACGAGCGCCTGATTGAGATTTTGCTAGAAAATCACCAGTATCTCTATGCGGCAATTGGCAGCCATAACGTCCGATCGCTAGCTAAAGCGATCGCGATCGCGCAGACACTCAATATTCCCCATCGCCACTTTGAATTACAGGCACTCTATGGCATGGGAGATCGTTTCACCAAACCCATAGTTGATATGGGTTATCGCCTGCGAATTTATTGTCCCTTTGGCGATCTGATCCCTGGGATGTCATATCTGATTCGGCGTTTGCTGGAAAATACGGCGAATAGTTCGTTTTTGCGCCTTAGTACAAGCGAAACCCGTTCCGAATCTGAATTGATCGCAGTGCCAATAATGGAAACAATAGACGGCAAAAATCGCCAAGTCATATTCGATCATTTTGCTAATGTGGCCGATACAGACTACGCCCAGTCACAAAAACGAACAGAAGCGATCGCCGCAATTAAATTAGTCGAAAGTCAGTTTGGCAAAACCTATTTACCAGCGATCGATGGAGCATCAGTTTCCACCGATGCCTTTGTGGATTCACTCAATCCATCCCATGCATCTCAAGTGGTGGGACGGGTTGGCCTCGCAAGTATTAACCAAGCCGATCAGGCCGTAGCGTCTGCCAAGCAAGCATTTCCCGCCTGGAAACATAAATCAGCCACAGAGCGGGCAGATATTCTGCGGCGAGCCGCTGAAGTTTTAGAGGATCGGCGAGCTGAGCTAGCAGCCTGGATCGTATGGGAGGTGGGAAAACCCGTGCGCGAGGCCGATGCCGAAGTATCGGAAGCGATTGACTTTTGCAACTACTATGCCAAAGAAATTGAGCGGATTAGCAAACCACAGACCCGTCATGTCCCTGGCGAAGATAATATTTACATCTATCAACCACGCGGTGTCACTGTCGTAATTTCACCTTGGAATTTCCCCCTAGCGATCGCGCTCGGCATGAGTGCCGGTGCCCTCGCCGCAGGCAATACCGTCATCCTCAAACCCGCCGAACAATCTTCTGTAGTAGCCGCCAAAATTGCGGAGGTATTTCAGGCGGCAGGGATGCCAGAGGGAGTATTTAATTTCCTACCAGGTCGCGGTTCGCAAATAGGAGCGCATTTGGTCAAACATCCCGATGTACATTTAATTGCCTTTACTGGCTCGCAGCAGGTGGGTTGTCAAATCTACGCCGATGCTGCCGTTTTGCGTCCTGGGCAAAAGCACATGAAGCGCGTGATTGCGGAAATGGGCGGCAAAAACACGATCGTGATCGATGAGAGCAGCGATCTGGACCAAGCAGTAGTGGGTGTAGTGCATTCGGCATTTGGCTATGCTGGGCAGAAATGCTCCGCCTGCTCAAGGGTGGTAGTACTGGCTACGGTATATGAGACGTTTGTCAAACGATTAGTCGAAGCAACGCGATCGCTCCTAGTTGGGGATGCCAGCCATCCCGACACGAAGGTTGGCCCTGTGATCGATGCCGCTGCCCAAGCTAAGATCCGCAGCTATATAGAGAAGGGGCATGATACCGCTACAGTAGCGTTAGCCATGACTGCGCCAGATTATGGCTTTTACGTAGGGCCAGTGATTATCACCGATGTCGATCCTGAAGGCGCGATCGCCCAAGAGGAAATCTTTGGACCCGTGTTGGCAGTGATTAAGGCAGAGAACTTTGAGCAGGCTTTGGCGATCGCCAATAACACACCCTATGCCCTCACAGGGGGTCTATACTCCCGCACACCTTCACATATCAAGCGAGCTTATCAAGAGTTTGAGGTAGGTAATCTCTACATCAATCGCAGTATTACGGGTGCTTTAGTCGATCGCCATCCCTTTGGAGGGTTTAAGCTGAGTGGGATTGGTTCCAAAGCAGGCGGCCCCGATTATTTACTGCAATTTCTCGAACCCCGTGCGATTACAGAAAATACTCAGCGACAGGGCTTTGCACCGCTAGAGGAGATCGAGTTACAGTAGCAACAGGCGTCGGGTAATATATTACTAACCGATGGAAGCAGTTGACATGTCCTCCTCTCAGCCAAGCCAATTATCAAGTAAAGTTGTTAACGCTTGGCCAGATCGGTCGATCGAAAGCTCACAAACCTTACCGTTAGTACTAATTATCATTGTGCCATTTGTGCTGCAGCTCATGGCCGCCGTAGGGTTAACCGGATGGTTAGCCTTTCGGAATGGCCAGAGAGCTACCAATGCAATGGCAAGCCAGGCTCGTTCTGAGGTCACGGAACGCATCCAAACACACTTAAACCTCTATCTCGAAGAACCATTTCACATCACCCAAGCCAACATCAACAGCGTTAAACTCGGTGAATTAGACATAGAGAATAAGATTGCGCTCGAACGCCATTTTGCCCTACAGCTAAAGTCTTCACCGTCAGTCAGTCAAATTTACGTAGGTAGGAATAATGGGATCAATGTGCTGGCTAGCATGCAGAGTGATGGTTCGCTGATCTCAAAAACAACAGAAGGCAATCTGCAACGCCATGTCTATGCCCTAGATGCCATGGGCAACCGTACGAAGTTCTTAAAGGTTTTACCTGCATACGATCCTCGCACAAGACCCTGGTTTCAAGCCGCGCTCTCTCATAAACAACCGATCTGGAGTGAGATCTATACATTCACCCAGGGTGAGATCGGCATTACAGCAGCGCAGCCATTTTACGATCGTCAGGATCATCTCCAAGGAGTAATGGCTGTCGATCTGATTCTAGCCCAAATCAGTGATTTTCTCCACAGCATCAAGGTAAGTGCTAAGGGACAAACCTTCATTATGGAGCGATCGGGCCTGATTGTGGCGACCTCCACAGGTGAGAAGCCCTATCTATTTGTCCAGGATAACCAGGGTAACAGCTTGGCCCAGCGGCTTAAGGCCACTGAAAGCAGAGATCCGCTCACCCGTTCTACAGCCGCATTCCTAATTAACCATTTTGGCAATCTCAATAATATCGATCGAAGCTATCAATTAGACTTTAAATTGGCAGAAAAGCTGCAATTCGTGCAAGTACTTCCCTTCCGCGATCCACGCAATCTGGATTGGTTAGCTGTTGTAGTCATGCCCGAAGATGACTTTATGGCTGAGATTAATACCAATACCCGCAATACTTTCCTTCTGTGTCTGGCTGCTTTGGGTGTGGCGATCGCTTCGGGCATTATCACTTCACGTTGGATCGCTAAACCGATTTCGCGCCTGAGTTCTGCTTCTCAGGAATTAGCCACATTGTTTGAATCTCCCATTCGTTCTGAAGGAGAGTTAGGACAAAACGTAAAAGCTACAGGCATCAATGAATTAGAGACCTTAGCTCATTCATTCAATCAAATGGCCAACAAGCTACGCGAATCATTTACGGCACTAAAAGCAACAAATACACAACTGGAAATGCGAGTAGCCGAACGCACAGCCGAACTTAGTGATGCTGAGACCGAACTGCGCAGTCTGTTTGCAGCGATGAGCGAACTGATTGTTGTCATAGATGCGAAGGGACACTATCTACGAATTCCATCAACTAATGCGGCTTTACTGTACGGAGATCCTAGCGAATTAGTTGGTAAGACCTTACATGAGGTATTCCCAAAATCTCAGGCAGATATATTTCTCAGTTACATTCAGCAGGTGTTGAGTACACAGCAAAATCTCAATGTTGAGTATAGTCTCACAATTGCCGATAAAGAAGTGTGGTTCTCTGCTTCGATCTCGCCAATCGCCCATGAATCTGTGATTTGGGTGACTCGTGACATTAGCCACCAAAAGCAAGTGGAAACTGCCTTACAAAAAGCTAAGGAATCAGCCGAAGTTGCAAGTCGTACTAAGAGTGAATTCTTAGCAAACATGAGCCATGAGTTGCGGACACCGCTCAACGCCATTTTAGGATTTACACAACTCATGAGCGATGATGCATCTCTCAGTGCTGCCCAAAAGGAAACTCTCGGTATTATTAATAGTAGTGGCGAACACTTACTCTGTTTGATTAATGACGTGCTGGAAATGTCCAAAATTGAAGCAGGTAGGATTGTGCTGAATGAAACGATCTTCGATCTCTACTATATGTTAGATAGCCTGAAGAATATGCTGAAGCTCAAAGCTGAAGCCAAGGGCCTAAAGCTGGTGTTTGAGCGCACCACCGATGTCCCTCAACATGTATCTACAGATGAGATTAAACTACGACAAGTTTTGATTAACCTGATTGGTAATGCAATTAAATTCACCCAAGAAGGCGGTGTCACATTGCGGGTAGCATCACCTCCCAGACCACAAATGGTGGGGAATGATGGAGATCGCAGCGATCGCAAAGTCATCCAGTTTGAAGTAGAAGATACAGGTGTGGGCATTGCCGGTGAGGAATTATTTAATGTATTTAAGCCATTTGTCCAGACTACCTCAGGCCGCAAATCGCAAGAGGGTACGGGGTTAGGTCTCCCAATTAGCCGTAAGTTTATTCGCCTGATGGGAGGTAATATCGCATTTAGCAGTGGTCTAGGAAAAGGTACAACTTTTACATTTGATATTAAAGTTCAAGCTATTACTCTACCTGAAGAGAGCAAAAAACTCCGAGAACCAACAACTGGCAACCTACTAGAGACACTTACTACCGATCTGCCACGGATTCTACTAGCTGAAGATAATATTGTAAATCAAAAAGTGGCGCTGCGTATGCTGAGCAAACTAGGCTCGCTCATCTAGGTAAATAGGTGGAAGGAGGCATAAGAAGACGACGGAGGAAGTCAAAATCAATCCAACGCAGATTGTATGACCACTCGAACATGCCTACATATAAGTGCAAATACTTTTTATGAATACCTCGAAACGGACGCAGGAA
>CALRKB020000133.1:0-6756 GCA_943367755.1 Rhizobium sp. Q54
TAGATCGGGAGGATCTGGATCGGGGTGCAGAGCCAGATAATGCCTACTACATCCAGAACCAACCGCGAGTGGCAGGAAAAACGGTGAATTTACAGCAAGATCCACCGCCAGATTTAGTGGTAGAGGTAGACATTACGCATACGGATATCAATAAGCCAGCACTGTATGCCAGCATGGGGATACCTGAATTTTGGCGTTTTAACGGGCAAGTTTGGCGGATCTATCAACTTCAAGGGGAACAATACCATGAAGTAGAGGTTAGTCCCACCTTTCCACTAGTTCCGAAAATGAAGCTATACGAATTTCTGGCTCAGGCTCAGGAAGACGAGGTAGCAGCGGAACAAAGTTTACGGCAATGGGCGCACGAGCAACAAATAGGGTAACCTTGTTGGTGCGTAGATGTACGCATTAGTTCTCTAATAGGAATTGGGCTAACCGACGTACTTCTGTGGAGGAATCTGATAGAGCAGCTTTCACAACACTGGAGTCAAAACTTCCAATCTGACCTAATGTGTAAAGTGCTTCTATCCGAACTTTTTCATTTGGATCAGTCAATAAAGGAGTGATATAATTTGCAGAAGGGTGCTCACTTAATAATTGAATGGCACTCAGTGCTGCAACACGAACGCCCACATCTGGGTCTGTAAGCCGCGCTAAAATCCAGGGTATGGTGGACTGATCGTCTAGAATTCCCAGGAGGTGTAAGCATTCGCTCTGAATCTCTGGTGCTGGATTTAAAAGAATCTGATGCAGGGTTTCTAGATTCAAAAACCGAGTGTATTCCTTACCCAGTCTGCACAATTCGACAGCAGCAAGCAGCCCTGCCAACTTTTCCTGATTTGCCCGTCCTGTCATTCTATCAATAGAAGGAATCATTACTTCATCGGGCGGTGATAGCCTAATAACCAAATCTCTAGCTGTCTGACGAACAATTGAGTGTTCATCTCCCAAACTGAAAAACATCCAGATTAGTATTTCTCGATCATGGTGCGGAAATTGAGTTGCTCTCAATTGACCTAATGCTGTGAGAGTCACCGAACGCACATCCCATTCCTGATCTGTTAGCAGACAAGCAAGAAGCGGAGAAACTGCGGGATCACCTAGCTGTCCTAGCTGCTGAGATGCATTGTACCGTCTATCGTTTCGGTCAGAGAGGGTTTCCCAGGCGGCGTTGGCTACCTGATTGTTCCACCGTCCCAGTATCCAAATGTCTTGGTCAGATAGGGAGTGAAGATGAGAATCCACAACCAATACATCTTGCCAGAGGCAATTTCGGAAATCGGTTGGCCGACCATGCTCGGAAGAGAAACAGCTAATGAAACGGGTTTGGTGTAAGGTAGCTCCTTGAAATGAAGCCCCATTGAGACGGCAGCCAAAAAACTCAACACCTGAAAGGTTCAATCCGTCCAGACAAAAATCTCGCAGATCGCAGAACTGAAGATAATCATAAGGCTTAAGGGATAGGGAAGTAGAGAGATTATGCCAGTTCTTCCCCACGTAAACTACTCTTTGTGTGTTGCTTGACATTCGAGTCCTCCAATGCTTACTTACCCAACTGACCTTTCCAGGGTCTTGCCCATCCAGGAATCGACGGATCGTTACCATTATGGTAATTGTCTGCCCATGCTAATGCCTCTTGCATCTTGCGGATTTCGGCATCAATTCTTTGTTGAGCCTCTTTAGGTAGGTTGGTTCTTGGTCTTTGAAGACCCGTAATATACTGTCTGCACTTGGTAGCATGAAGGGTTCCTCCCTTGAGAGACCTCGGAGGCCTGCCGACCCCCCCCTCAAATTGTTCCTTCATAGCCATAAAAGCAGTACTGCCATCACCATATTCAGCTTTTTCCCTGTACAGGTCATTCATCACTACCTGTGCTTCATCTACCGCCATTGCCTGTTCACGAGGAAATCTACTTGACGGGTTTTCAATGAGTCGGGACTCTGATGAGGTAGCCTTAACTCTAAGATCTCTTAAATTTTTCTTTTTGTCTTTGCCCGGACTCATCTCACCATGCAGAATCACCTCATCGCCTGCTGGACGAACTTCCAGTACATTAAACCCGTACTTGGACTTGACTGCAGTAACAATAGAAGCCTCTTCCTCATGGGTCAGACCGTCCTTGCTGGCTGATGCACTCAGCTTCTGATCTAACTCGTCTAAACCAGCTTGCGATCTCGTTTCTGGATCTCCGGAAACCACAGCCTCTTCAGTAGTTACTTTTGGCTTACCTTCTTCCTTACCCTTACCAAATCCCAATAACTTTCCAGCCGCTTTCACCAAGTTATATGCCTTATTAATCACCCAGTCGATCGCCTTATTCACAGGTGCTTGAATCTTGGCAATAATGGTACGGATTTTTTCGGTAATACCAGTAACTCCCAATAAAGCCGCAAGGAAGCTGATAACCACGGGAACAGCCTTAGAGAGAGCGTTTTCCACAAAACTAGCCGCTGCACCAATGGCTCCCGAGGCGATCGCGGTTACTGAGTCAATGACGGCATTCACCAGCGCCATAATCTGGCTGCCTCGCTCTACAAAGAACATAATGATGTCGTAGATTGCCTTGCAGGCTTTGATGAACGCTCCTGCTGGGTTCAGCAGACCGATAATCCAGGTAACACCTGCTTTGATAATGCTTTCGGCGACAAAGGACTTGATGCCATCAACAACTACCTCTTTCAGGTTGCTCAGTTGCTCTTTAATATATTCCCAAAGACCGGCGGGTCCTTTCGTGACCAGGATGATGAAGATTTCAGCTACTGTTTCCAGCGCTTTAACCACTTTCTCGCCCAGAATTTTCACCGCACGGGCGCGGATATTGGCATAGGTTAACCCTAAAACCTGTAACACGATGCTGAGAATACCTTTGAGATCGAAACTGTCCGGAAGCTGGATGCCAGCTTCTGCCATGGCTCCAAACAGCCATCCCATCAGTCCCTTCTGTAAGTGGGTCGCGATATTTCCCACAAAGTTCATGAAGCCCTGTTTGACGCCAGCTACCAGGTTGCCCAGGAAGCCAATCGGATCTTTGATCACTTTATCGATCGCTGCTGCTGCGCGCGATAGCACGTTTAGCAGCATATTCTTGAGTTCGAGGATGGTATCGATAACACCACCTACCGCATCGAGGGCAGCATCTACCAGGCCGCGATTATTTGCCTTCATCTCAGCGATGCGGTCGTCGATCGCCTTGAGTTTTTCGTTATATTTCTGCGCGAGAGAATCGATCAGTTGATTTTGCTTGTCGTTAACGCTTTGCTCCAGCTCGTCAAACTGGCTTTGGAATTTTTGGATATCCTGCTGCGCTTTTTGCTTGAGGTTGGGCGACAGTTTGTTAACCTTTTCCTGAACTGCGGCTCTCCCTCCGGTAATTTCTGCCTTGGCTTCGGTGAGTCCCTTTTCCACCAGCATAGACACCTTATCCAGAACGGCATCCATTTTGGCGATATAAAGCTTGCGCCCTTCTTCGTAAAATACGTTCACTTCTGAGGGCAACCCCAGGAATTTATCCTTGAGCCACAGTAAGGGACCGTCTATCCCGCCATAACGCTTGTCCTTATAGTCCTCCATGCGGCGATCGACGTAGTCCTCAAATGCCTTCTGCGCATCGCCAGCACCGCTATCAAATGCCTGGTTGACCTCGGTATCGAGGCGGCTGAGACGGTCTTCTGCTTTCTTCTTGGTCTGGTCGTAAATTTGCGCGACTTCGCTAGCAAAGCGGGCAAGTTCCTGCTCGTCCTTTTTCTGGGCTTCTTGCTGAGCGTTACTCAACTGACTCGAACTTCGTCCCTTTACCCCTTGCATCGTGGTAAGTTGGCTTTGTGCAGTTGTGGTTGCCTGTGTTTGTGCCTGATTGATAACAGCTTTTTCACCCTGGCGAAATGCTTGGGGTGCTTTTACCGCATCGGCTTGAGCCTGCTTCTTGGCATCGGCTGCTGCTTGGAAGTCCGGTTCGTTGGACTTTTTCAACTGCTCGTCCGTGACTTTGGCATCTGCCATTTTTTGGTCGATGGACTGGCTGCCTGCTTGCAGCGACACCTCATCGGCAGTTTTTGGCTTTGGGGCCGCTTGCGCGGCATTAACATCTGTTGGGGGTAATGCTTTCTCTGCAGGTGGTAAAGGGGTTACCGGTTTTGCATCAACGCCACTGGTGCTGGGCGCTGCTTTGACCGTAGATTCAATGTTGCCTTGAGATTGTTTTTTACTAGTGTCAACCTGCCCTGTCAGATCGCCTTTAACGTTGGTGAGTTTGCCACTTTCTTTAAACTTGTCCGCTTCCTCTAGAGTTTTGGGGGCAGCAGCGGCAATTTTTGCCAGGAGTGCCTTTTTGAAGGCATTGCGATCGAAGGGCTTTGGTTGCTGCCGATCCATCTGCTGCACCTGGTTGGCTGCGGCTTTGCTGCTGACCTCATTAGCAGGGCCTTTGGCGGCTGCTTGGGCCTCGGTAGACTTGGTTTTAGCAGGGGCGTGTTGCCTCATCTGTTTCGCCGTGCCTTTGATTCGCTCGACAACGGCGCGGAAACCGGGATCTTGAGTGGGGGCAGTAATTTTACGAGCGATATGACCCTGGTTGGCAACAGACACTTTGACCGGGCGATCGCTTGAGGAATTGCCAAGGTTCCTTTTTAGCCCAACTTTTGCAGATTTGCGATTGATTGTATGCGTTTGAGCGTTTGGAGCAGCAGCGAGGAGTTTTGGTGGTTGTTGCTGCAGAGTATGCGTTAATTCGTGGGCTAGCAACCACTTCCCTTGAGCAGTGTGGGGTTCGTAGCGTCCACCAGCAAAGAAGACATTCTGACCGATCGTAAATGCTTGAGCATTCAGACTGCGGGAGGCTTCATCTGCTTGGGAATCCGTATGCACCCGCACGCCACCCAGGTCGTAACCAAAGCGGGATTCAAAAAAGGTACGGGTAGTTTCGGGTAAAGGCTGGCCGCCGCCCCGCATGGTTTGGATGCGAGTTTCCAAGTGGGAGGTGACTTCCGGTGCGTCAGCAACACCTTTTGCTTGTACGGTTTCTTCTTTTTTCTCCTCAGTCGCTTGTTTCTGGACAGTTTCCTCTTTTTTCTCCTCAGTCGCTTGTTTCTGAACGGTTTCCTCTTTTTTCTCCTCGGTGGCTTGACGTTGTGCGGTTTCTTCTTTTTTCTCCTCAGTTGCTTGCTTCTGAACGGTTTCCTCTTTTTTCTCTTCAGTGGCTTGACGTTGTACGGTTTCTTCTTTTTTCTCCTCGGTGGCTTGACGTTGTGCGGTTTCTTCTTTTTTCTCCTCAGTTACCTGTTTCTGAACAGTTTCTTCTTTTTTTTCTTCAGTGGCTTGACGTTGAATTAGGGGAGTAATTGGGCCAATTGTTGTAGTCTGTGCGCTTTCTTCCTTCTTCTCCTCCGTTTGTCGCTGTAAAAATGGTGATATTTGACCGACTGCGGATTTAGCTTGAGCGGTTTCTTCCTTCTTCTCTTCTGCTTGGCGCTGTATAGGATCGGGCATTCGCATCACGGTATCGGCGACGCGATCGGCTTCCTGCTCGTAGGTGTCATTGGGTTTACCGACTTTGAGCTTTGCCTGAATGAGTTTCGTGACTGCTTGGTTGCCAATTTGCCGTTGCAATTGCAGCAAGGGGTGAGCGCGAGCAGCAGGAAGTGATGATCTAGGGGAGATCGCACTGCTGCTCTGTTGAGTTACCGTAGTATTTTTAGCTTTGGTTGCTTTTCTATCGCCCATACAACTCCGCCTGCTGTTGTAATTTTTATTGACGGTCAATTTCCACGTTGCCTATATCAAAGCTATAAATCTCCAGCTTGATGAATGACTGCTTTCGCTGAAATATCAAAACCAGTACCAGTGGGATTTGTAAACCATGCAGAAGCTGAAAAACCGAGATAATAAGTATTTGATGTGGTTAATTTGACAACTACAAAACCATCAGAACTATAGTATTGGGAAATGCTGACACCATTGGCATAGTCATGTGCTGCTGCCTTTCCTTCTTCCTGTCCCATATCCTGCCATCCTGAATAAGTATATCCAACTATATCGGAATTAATAGCCGCTCCAACCCCATAGTTATATCCTTCCACTAAAATTCTATACATAACCTTTGATTGCTTGGGAATATTAGTTTTAATATGAATTGGGTTTGAATTGTTTTCCACAGTAGACCAAGTAATAAAATCTCGTCTCACTTTGCCATCTTGAGAAGATAATTTGCCAGTAGTTTGTATATCACCAACAACTTCCAATTTTGCCTTGGGACTGTATGTACCAATGCCAACGTTGCCACCAATGCCAACGTTGCCCTCTTTCGTCATACCCAACACTGTAAGGTATTCCCTAAATTCCTGACCGGCAGCACTAGTATTAACATCAAAACGAAGTACTCCTTTATCAAGGGGCATACGCCAAAAGCCACCTCGATCGACATCTTGGTCTATCTCTCGGAAAGCCAGTGGTACTGACTGATTGGCGATTGTTAAGCCACCAAATACTTGATTAGTTCCGATACTTACGTTGCTGCCAACTGTGAGGTTAGTCTGCACTGTCAAGTTCTTGGCAGCAAAGTCTTGAGTGGAAGCACCGTCTAAATTTGCTTTGGTTGCTAAAGCGAGATCGACATAGGTTTTGACGGCTTTATTGGTGGGGACGGCGCGATCGCTGGGACTACCAAAGGTACTATCGCTGGAAATCTCGTTGATTTCTCCTCCTGTTTGTAGCTGCAAAACATTAGCTTTCACGCTGCTCTTGACTGTTAGCGGCCCAGT
>CALRKB020000134.1:0-6438 GCA_943367755.1 Rhizobium sp. Q54
CCGGGTGAAGGTGCTCAAGCGACGATGCTATGGCATCTTTGATGTTGATCGGATCTTTCAACGACTCACACTTGATATCAATGGCTATCAGAGATTTAGACTTGCTTGAACACTATATCTAGTGCCTCCACGGCAGTTCCGGAAGAGCCTTGCTTCTTTGCTAACATCAAACGGATTTATTCCTTTGATAAATCGACACAAATTCTATAAAAGTGAGTCAAATCCTCAAAAGAGTAAAGAAATTCAAACTTATGAATGTCTTCACTCTATTTTTTAGGCTAAATCACATTAATTATGTCTTAAAAGACTAAGCGAAGAACTAGAAATTATTAAAGCAATTGATTAGTATCTAATAATAGAATTAAGTGTTTGCTTAGTCCTGTATTACTCACTTTCTTCAAATAGAGGTAAAAGTTCATGAAAATCGATATATGTAAGGATCTTTCTCGCCCAAGTGAACTAAGTAAATCACAACTTACTAGCATAAGAGGTGGCTTGATCACGGCAAATGTTGATAACCCAGATGTAATTGATGGTCGAGGTGGGATATACTTTGTGTGTGGTTTTTGGATATATTTCCCCTTGGGATAACTATAAAGAGAATTCAAATGTCTAATAATTCTATTTCCGATCTTTCTAGCAACTTAGATCTTGATTTAACAGGTTTATCCTTTAATGAACTAGATCTGAAGGGAGGCTGGCTCTGTTTTTTTGCAATTGCTTGTGCGCTTCTTTTTTAGCATTACTAATTTATTGCACCCCTGGAAATATTGAGTTAATCAAAGCAAAGAGAGTTAAGATTTCTATTTGCAGGATTCCAAAACTCTCGTTTTTCAATTCTATAATTAACTTGATGTCACAATGTGTTCTCTAGAACTTCTCTAAACTTACTCTAAAATCAAACAAAATTTGAGAGATTTAGACCTTATTACCCTGAATATTTCTAATAGATGGCGATCGCTATTTTACTTGTTGCGATCGCATTTCTCATACTCTGCAAACATTATCTTGCTGCCTTGACGCTCAAAAAAACGAACTTTATCCTTGTGGATAGCTATAGTATTGCCGTCTAGATAATCAAAAATCAGACTAAGTCTCCACAATTACTTCCTATAAAAGAGATTTAGACTTTACTATCTTGATTATATCCAATAAATTGCCTCCAATTGGTTTGCAGGAACGTTCTAGTTAGTTAGTATGTAATTAAGGAGTTAAACAATATTGTTTTTCCCAAAATCAACTTTTTCTAAAATGGAGGTTCCACATGTCTAAAATTTCAATTACTAATCTGAATCCTGCTGGCTCCAATCTGTTCTCCGATCCGGAAAGCTACATGGCTGAAGTTACAGAACTCGAATCAGGGCAAGTTAATGGTGGGCTTTGGACTCCTTTCATGGTAATTTCAAGCTTTTCTACAGTAACAATCGGATTACTTCCTTTATAGCAAAGGATAAACCAGATTAATTCTGTATCTCATGTCGAATCGTCACTGATTTTCAATTCATAAACCTAAATCGATGGGAGTTGCGCAACTCCCTTTTTTGATTGCTATACTGGTTAGCTCGATCGTGTTTATCTGCTCTCCTCAATTGAGAAATTGTTGGCTATATTATCCAATCTCTCAGACTAAATCTCCACAATTATGTCCTAAAATATACTCTGAAGGCTTGAATTCCTTAATTCAATTGTAGAAGATATAGATGAAAGCACAAATCCTTCATAAGGAAAATTTCAATGGCAAATATTTCTGTTTCAAATTTGTCACTTGCAGGTTCTGAGCAATTTTCTGATAACGAAAGTTATATGACTGAAATTATCGATCGCGATTTAGGTCAGGTTAATGGCGGATATCATCTTATTCTGTTTGACGTTGATGGTAAACCTGTTGCTCGTTATCATTTAGAAAATGCTTGGCCTGGATGAGGTAGAGCTGATTTGTTTATTACTTTGGTAAATCAACACTACTTCTTGACGATTCAGTTAGTTCCTACGAGTAAAAGCAGTCAAACAATTGAATGACTTTGCTTTTTTTTGCAATATGCGATCGCTGTATATCTATTGATGAACGATATATTGGCAAACTTCTACAGCCTTACTCATTCGCAAAAATAATAAACTTGGGAATTCTATTTTCGCCAAAATCACCATAATTATGTCCCAAAAAGAGACGCTGAAGGCTTGAATTCCTTAACTCAATTGTAGAAGATATCAATGAAAACACACATCCTTCACAAGGAGAATTTCAATGGCTAATATTTCTATTTCCAATCTGTACTCATCCGACGCTGACTCTCTGCTAACAGGCATTGACGATAAAGAAGGAGACTTGATTAAATCTGCGGTTAATCGTGCTCTTGAAGCACGAGGAGGGCTAAGTGTACTTAAGGCCGGCTCGCTAAAGCTAGATCCTTTCCCAATTGGGATTATTGCCCTACCTCCAGTTTTTGAAACGTATCTTGCTTAGTCTTAACCTCTAAAACTATCAGAAAGCCGCTGATTGTCATAGGACTAGTGGCTTTCTGAGGTCTATATCTAACTTCCTCTAAAGGTATAAATAATGGACCCTAATAACCCTAGTAAGCCACCACTATGCCCTAGCGCCCGACCAGAAATGGAAGATAGCGTCGTGTTTGGCGTAATTGTAGGAACAAGTGAAGAACCTCGTCTCGCACACCTGGTTAAACCGCAGCCTGTAACGAATGAACTTCTGGCCTTAGCTGAACCTGTCGCACCTACCGAAATATTTCGATTTGCAGCTTCCTGTGCAGGAAATGGCTGCCAGCACTTCGATGGCGCTAAGTGTCGCCTTGCATCCCGCATCGTCGAGAATTTGCCAACTGTAAGCGAGGATTTGCCCCCTTGTAGTATTCGTTCGAGTTGCCGTTGGTGGCAGCAAGAAGGTAAAGCTGCTTGTATGCGCTGTCCCCAAATTGTGACAGATATCTACTCCCCATCCGATCAGCTACGTCAAGCCGCAGATCCTTCAGTTTATGCCCAAGCCTAAACAGATTTGCTTTAAATTTCAAATCAAAGGGAAATTAATGTATGACATTTTTATTAAGCTCTCAAAATGTGGTTGATTATTTGCGAGAGCAAGAAATCTGCACAGATGCTGACCGCAATAACCCTCAAATCGAACCTAAACCAGCGAAAAATTTCAATCTCCTGTTGAGTTTCTCAGATCGTCACAAACTGCTGATCAAGCAGGAACGCATTAATGCCACAGGAAATACTGCTGGAGAGTTTCTGCGTGAATGGCGATTCCATCAATTACTAGAGCAATTTTTGGAATTACAACCATTGCAATCTCAAGTCTCTGAGGTTCTTCACTTTAATGAACATGATTCCGTTATCGCATTTAATTACCTGGATGATTACAACGATCTAGCTGATTTCTATCGCAACGGTAAAACCTTCCCAACTGAGATTGCGGCTGCAACTGGGGCAACTCTAGCATCTGTGCATCAAGCTACTTTTAATTGCGAAAAGTATAGAGACTTTATGGCAGAATATTGCCGCGATTCCCTCCGGGATGCCTTTGGCCGCTTCCTAGATCGCCCCTCTTATGCAATGCGATCGCTCGATCGCATTAGTCCTGAGATCTTCGGTCAGATACCTGCCGATGCTCTAAAATTCTTTGTACTTTATCAACGCTATGACAGTCTTGGCAGCGCGATCGCGGAACTAATTGCATCAGCAAAACCTTGTTGCGTAATCCACAATGACCTCAAACTTAGTAATATCTTAGTTCATCAGGATTGGGATGGAGTTCCTAATACAGTTGATGTTTTAAGCCATGACCAGATTTACAAAAATAATATAATTCGATTAATAGACTGGGAACGCTCTACCTGGGGAGATCCTGCCTATGACTTAGGTTCCCTCATCGCTAGTTACTTACATCTCTGGCTGAGTAGCCTAGTAATGAGTAAATCAATCACAATAGAAGAGTCTTTGCGACTAGCTACCATCCCCCTAGAACAGCTTCAGCCATCCATGACTTCTCTAGCAGAATCTTATCTCAGTTACTTCCCGCAGATTATCGAATGTCATCCTGATTTTCTTAGTCGTATCATCCAGTTTGCAGGTCTAGCTCTAATTGAACAAATTCAGTCAGCTATTCAGTATCAGAAGTCCTTTGGCAACGCTGGCATTTGCACGCTTCAGGTAGCTAAAAGTCTACTATGCCGCCCTGAGCAATCAATTCCCACGGTTTTTGGTGAGTCTGTATCTAAACTTTCTCGTTTCAACTGTGTCCCAGCTTAAATACATTTAGTACTACTATATCTAGATCGAATATTATGCAGCTTCTTAACTCTCCCCCAAATTGTTTGTCTGATTCATCCTATGATCGCCTATTAGAGACTCTCAATGACATTACCCATAACGTCGAAATCAATGCTGATTTTCGCATTACTCATCCTGACTATGCGCCATTAGAAATCCCAGAAGATTCAGTAAATCGTTTTAAGAGCGTTCCATTAGAACTGCAACGCAAGTACCTAAGCTTACAACTGAAACACTTTCTTTATGGTATTTACTATAATGGTTCCATGCGAACTGCGCTCAAGAAAGATGCTGATACTGATAATCTAGATCTGCATCAGGATTTGGAGAATAATACTTTCCTCGGTATGGATCTTAAATTTTATGAGCAATTACATCAGAGTAACTGCGGTAAAGGTTACTTCGATTTTGGCTGGCAGGTATTGCGGCAAGAATCTGATCGTAGTTTCGCTGTCGCAAAAGGTGGGCTGACTTTACACATTAATGACGATCACTACCTAGCAATTCCCCTCACATCTGTAAACGTAGGCGATCGCATCTCCTTGCTGATGCCACGCAACCTCGTCCAAAATGGTTTTTATATGGCCGTAGGTAATGCGGGTTTAAATAGTCATGCCGGTGATCGCGATACCACCGTTAGAATTTACTTTCATCTCAGTCCTGAAGGTGCGGTTGCAGTAATGGCGAGTTTGACAGAGCATTTAAATGAGATTAATATCCCTTTCTCTTTTAAAGTTCTCTATAATCCCTCTAACTACAATCGCTACGACTCCGGCGTACTATACTTCGAGAAAAGCTTCTATTCCCAAGTGCTTAATTCTCTGCATGTAATCCATGCCGAAAACGCAAGACATTTTCGACCCGAAGTGCCTCTGTTTACAAAGCAACTTGTGAATGGACTTGCTGTAGCCGAAGAACCAGATCGAAAATTCTCTGAGCAAGAAAGCTTTGGTACTAATCGCTGCCAAATCATCGCAGATGCTCTCCTTGCTACCTGGAATAGCGGCGACTCCTCACCGAACAATCGGCTTGAGGCAGTCTTCCAGAACTTCGACCGATTAGGCATAGAACTTAAGCAGCCCTATCTAAATGCAAACTCTGAAGATATCTATACATGGTGATTATCCTATTCCCGATCAGAGTTGATGGGTATCCTCGACCTAATCTCCACTAATCAATTGGAGTAACACATTCGTAGATATTTTACCGCTCATGTCGGCACCTTCCAGCAGGCTATCTGCTAGATCCCGCTTGTGCTGGTGCAAATTCACAATCTTTTCTTCAATCGTACCCTTTGCCACAAGACGATAGATCGTGACTGGGCGTTGCTGTCCGATACGGTGAGCGCAATCGGATGCCTGGTCTTCTACAGATGGATTCCACCAAGGGTCCATATGAATGACATAATCGGTAGCGGTGAGATTGAGTCCGGTACCGCCTGCTTTGAGACTAATTAAAAAGACATCGCCTACTCCAGATTGGAACGCATCCACTCTCTTTTTGCGCTCGATTGTTCTGCCAAGATTAAAAGTAAGGGATCGGTGCAGCGATTACTACGATAGCTAAATTCCTCCTCAAGCAAGGCAAATGCTTCATTCGCAGGAACTAGTTTCAGCGCAGAATGGCTCAGTATTCCAACCAGGCATATTTCATACAAATCCTGGTTCAGCGTATTGAACCACTCGCGATCGAAGGGATTATTGCAGATCTGCTGGCAGATTTCTTCGAGCGTGAGCTTTTGCTTTTGATGGATATAGCGGGTATAGTCTTCAAGTTGTTTGTTAATAAACTCAAGATCTTGGCGGTAAAAGCCAATGCGGACTTCGCGCATCAACTGGCGATCGCTAGCAGGTAGATATTAGGGTTCCCTTGGGCTAGTTCTGAAAATATCTACACATGGCGATTATCGCAGCTTTTATCTGCATATTGACAACTTTGAGCCATATGGACAGACCTCCCTGTCTACTCTGTCCGTAATCATATGGAAAGCAATCTCGCTTTTATACTTAGAGCCTATCCGGAAAATACTAGGAGTTTACGACCGACAATTAAACAAGCCGCAATCTGGACAAATCCCAAATAAGACTGGGATGACTTTGCCCAACGAATCAATACCCCACGGAAGCGGTTAAACCAGGAATGTCCGACTTC
>CALRKB020000135.1:0-6347 GCA_943367755.1 Rhizobium sp. Q54
TGCCAACGTATACCTGTTGACCGTCGTAGGATGGAACTGGGGTGGTGTTTTTCATTGGATATATCCTCTAAGCTTTAATGTCGTAACTTCAAGCTAATGGAAAAGGCACTCTTTTGACGAGCACCACACTATCCACCATAGGGTCACCAGGGGGAACAGTGGATTCCCTGCGGTCAATTTGTTATTGGCGAAAAATGGCAAGATGCTTCAGTATGTCTCGCGGCGCAAGGGCTTACGCACACTTGTCTGCCCCGATCCAAGAGGTTGCCCGTTTGTTTGTTGGTGCGTCCAGCCCCGGCAACGAATAATCTAAAAACCAATAACGCCCTCGCGGGGCTTCCCGCACGATCGCATGGTTGGGCGTTTTATCCATTGGGCAGACCGCCCTTGCACTCGCGAAAAGCGAATCCGTTGTGTGCCATTTTTCGCAGTCTGAGCGGACACTACGTGATTTGTTTTTTGTGTGGTGTGGTGCATGTGGAGTGCATGAGTGTAGCTCACCTGGGCGCTCCTATCGGGGGCACAGCGCCCCCAATCCCCTAGCTCACACCAAAGTTAACTGTCTATTTCCCATCCAGTCTGGTTCCTCTCGCGGCTCGGTCAGCCAGTGCAGCTCTACTTTCACGCCCATCCCTACTGCCAGAGCTACTGTCCCCCATGTGCCGCTACCTTGCGCGTTCTTCCATCTCTTGCAGGGTTTCAGCCCTTCAGGTGCTGGTGTGCTTGCCCAGGCGTGTAGTGTGCCCCCGCTTTCTGCCAGGGCAAGCACCAGTTTTGTACTACGTGCTGCCAGTTGCCAGGGTTGCCGTCCTTCGGCATGGTGTTTTACCTGTTTCCCTTCTGCCACGGTTTCTCGCGCCACTTTGTCCACTCCCTCCGCGTCGCCTATGTGCCAGGTGGTGCCTTGCCTGTCCAGTGCCTTTACTTCACGGCTCACTTGTACTGCTTGCTTTGCGGTCAGCTTTCTTACACCTGTTACTCCTAGTGTTGTAGTCATGGCTTCGCTCTCGTGTAGTTTCACTTATTTTACCACGCTATCCATGGTTATCCGTGGTTTCTACCTTTAATTTACTTTTCTTCATATTTGCTTTGGACTTAGTGGCGGAAGCGATCGCAGCCTCTATCTGCTGCCTACACCACTGGCTAGGAGTAAGTCCAACCTCTGCTGCTAGCTCAGCTAGTAATGGCTGTAAATCTTTTCTAATCCTTAATCCAATTGGCTTACTTAGCGAGTCAGGACGGGCTAAAAATTTGCCCTGCTCGTTTCTCCCTTCAGTCATCGCTTTGTTCCCTATTTTTCCAAAGAGTAGCATGGGTTATCCATGGTTATTAATTGTTAAACTTCTGTAATATCTATTGTTATCCATGGTTATCCATGGTAAATTATAGAAAGTTAAATATGTTTTGGCTCTCAAGCCCTAGAGAAAACATAGGTGTAAGTGGGCTTAGCCATGCCCTTAGTTAAATGGCAACAATAACTACTACGGAGGGTTTATGACTGTCGAAAAACTTAAATTGCAGATTGAAACTTTAGAGGAAATGCTAATCAATCTAAAGAATCAACTAGCGGCTACAGAAGCTTCAGAGCATTCTTTCAAATGGGATTTGCTACATGATTGTGTTGGAATTCTTACCGATGAGAAACAGCGTTATGGATGGAATCACATGGTGTATGCAGGTTTCAGGACGAAGAAAGAAGCGGAGGCTTATGTGTCTCGGCTTAAGAAGTCCGCTCAATGGTGCAGTGAAAACGGCAAACTTGCCCCTTATACCAGCGTCGAGATACGGCAAGCTAAGCGGCTGCTTGCTGCTAAGTGGGAGCTGAAGATCGCAGATTTGAATCTCTCTCTGATCGATAAACTTTTGACTTCGCTGGCTGAGCCTGAAGAATTGGGCGTATGTGTCAGCTAAAAACTAGGTGCGATCGCGTAATTGTTTGGCGACTTCTACGCGATCGCTCACTGTCCAACCCGACTCAAAGGATTGAAACAATGAAGGATATTGTAACTGAAGAACAAGTTCTAGAGCTAAAACCTAGCTATACCGACGATTTCCCCACACATACTACTAGCCTGAAATGCCCCGACAGAATGGCTCCAGTGCTTGAAAAGATGGGTTACTGCTGCATTGAGATTTACTGGCAACATGCCCAGACCTGCTACGTTTTTGAGCGCGACCCTTGGGAAAGCCAGATCGTAGTCAGGATAGGGCAATTCTCTGATGCCTATGCTGACTACTGCCAGACAGGAAATATTGAGGATATTGCATAACCTGCACGGCTTGGGCAGTGCCTCAACTGCCCTTCTCTACACATTTTTTTACAGCAATAGACAAATGAATAAACACGAAGTAAGCGATAAATTCCAGATCGTCACAGATAAACTCATCCAGCTTCTAGAGTCTGGTGTCAAGCCCTGGTCAAAGCCTTGGCACTCATCACAAGCCGAGAGCATCTTTCGTAATATCGTCACTGGGCATTGCTACAGAGGCATTAACCCGATTATCTGCCTGATCGACACACTGCTTTTAGGCGACGATCGCCCCTATTTTGTAGGATTCAGCCAAGCTAAAGAACTAGATTGGAAGCTTCAGAAGGGCAGCAAATCGACCTGGCTGCGATGGGGCGGCAAAGTCAAGAAAGAAGTCGAAAACGAGCAGGGTGAAACTCGCGAAGAATTCTATACGGCTTGTAAATGGCTCAATGTCTTTCATATCAGTATGTTTGACGATTCTAGCGCGAAGGTGAAGATCGCCGACTACATCGCTAAATATGAAGGTGACAACCCCGAAGCGATTAACCCCGATGAAAGGCTAGACGAAGTAGATCGGTTTATCTCTACCACTGGTGCAAAAATCCGTTATGGGGGCGATCGCGCCTGTTACTCGCCTGGTGCGGACGCGATCTTGATGCCGCCATTCGAGAGCTTTACCAGCGCCGGGGCTTACTACGCCACCGAGATCCACGAACTCACGCACTGGACAGGACATCAAACGAGATGCGATCGCGAGATGCCAGGCAAGTTTGGCAGTCAGAAGTACGCTTACGAGGAATTAATCGCTGAGATTGGCGCGGCTTTCACCTGCAATCACTTCGGGATTGAGGGAGAACTGGAGAACCATGCCAGCTACATCGCCTCATGGATTACAGCGCTTAAAGATGACAAGAAGTACTTCTTTAAAGCAGCATCCGAAGCCGCAAAAGCGAGTGAATTTCTTCTCCAGTTGACTAACCGAGAATTGGCAGCAGCTTAAAACTCATGGCTTGGGCAGTGCCTTCACTGCCCCCATTGCCAACCTTACCCCCATAACACTTTTTGATGGAGAGAACTAGATGGCAACTACAACACTAATAACCGCCAGGGTGAAATATGGCGCAGGCCAGCCCAGAGAAACTCAATACGGCATGAGAATCAATGCACTGCTTACCTTACCAGACGGGACAGAGCATCGCCTATGGGGACAACCCGACGATCCGGCGATCGCTTCTCTGAAAAAAGGTCAGCAAGTGCAATTGCTGCACGATGGCAAAGGCTACAAGCTTGTAGCCGATAACCAACCCGCACAGGTAAAGCAGCCGATAGCTATCGAGCTAACACCAGAGCAGAAACGGGCGATCGCTGAATACGTCACCGGACAGGCAGATTTGCTCAAGTTCTGCTGGACAACCGTAGCGGCAAAACTCGACGGGTTAGCCACTGAGGAAGAAAGCATCAGATGTGCAGCCGCGTCTTTGTATATTGCGGCACAGAGAAAGTTTAATTTGTAATCATTTTGGGAGTGCCTTCCTCCTTTTTTAAAAGAGACACATTTTACCCCCATAACACTTTTACCCAGACTATAGCGATCGCGAATTTTATCGATCTGATATCTGAGCTTTAGATGGAGAGTAAAAGCTATCAAGCGATCGCAAAAGCTCGGCAGTCAGTTGTACAATTTCTAACACCGAGCAAGTTCGGAAGCTAAGGTAGAAATTCATTAACTCGGCATCATGACTTGACTCGCCAGTAACAAACTCTGGGTTTAGCGTAAGCTGATATTGCATTTGCAAAGCAATTATTTCAACTGACTTGAGATTTTCGGCTTTCTCAAGCAAAACCACTCCTCTCTGCAAGAAACCCCTCAAATCTGCATGCAGGTTTTCCTGCACATCCAAAACTCTAACTATTCCTCTACTCAAGCGATCTCGGTGATGCTGCCAATTTTTTGACTCGATTTTGTCTGCAATGAGATCAAACAGATCTGCAATCGAACGAAGACTACAGGGTAATCCTAACGAAACCTGAAGCCCAGACTCCCCCAACAACTTTTGCACTAGAGCTATTCTCTGCTCTAATGGCAACCTTAGTGCTTGCCTATAAACTTCGTCCAATTGAGGAAAAAAAGTTTGTTAATAGGAGGTTAACACTAAGAGTCTGTTTGATAAAGTATAAATATTCACTATTTTTTAGTGCTAAAGGTAAAATGTGAGACTGGAAACCCTCATTCTTTCATAACTAAATTTTGCTAACAGTGGGTTTTCTTGAATTCTCAAACAGCCTCTAAATTATTTCGTTGAGACTAAAACTTTTACAAGTTGAGGAACTCAATCGTCTCTCTCAATGTCATCAAAAAATTTCAACTTTCAACAAGGAAGTTAACGCCTTAATATCAATGCGTCATCAAAGCAAAACTTTTATCGCTTTCAGCATCGCTTTCATCGGCATGTCTACGCATTTCTGCAGCGATCGCTTTTAAGAGTTCTGAGATCTCACGCTCTCCGATCTTACTCATCATACATTTACTAAAAAACGCAATCCGCGCTGTTGGAGGCAAAGCGTCAATAAGGCGCTGTAGATTATCGCTTTGCATTGGGCGCTTTCCGTTACGGAAAGCAGATATTTGCTGATCGGTTAAGCCAGAATGCTCTGCGAGAAAAGTTGCACGCAAATTACACTCTTCCATCGTCTCGCGTAACGCTTTAGCAAAATCAGTCATCTTGGTAAAATATTATAAAAAATAAACATTTTTTGGCAATTAGTGATAAATTATATTGAATTGTTTATCACCTGTCACCAGACACCATGAAATGATTATGACATGTTTATTAATTGGGCAACTAGACTATTACGCCAGTATAGTCGCCCACAAACTAAAAGCCGTTGCTTTCCATTCAGCCCTAGTATGCAACGGTTTATCCCTAAAAGCAATCCACGATTTAAACGAACTTATAGAGATCTTGGATGCAGAAATTGCTGCTCTTTATTTGAAAAAGGTGCAGCCATGACCCAAACATCCATACCGAGACAATCTCCCCACGCACGTTTTACGGCAGAGCAAATTAAAGCCAAATGGCTAGTTGGGGACTATACAGCCCAGGGTTACCTGTTCGACCTGATCAAATCTTCACGTAAGGACGGCTGGCATTTCGCCATCGATGACGTTGATGCTTTCTGCGAGGAATGGCAAATCAGCAGGCGATCTTTTTACCGCGCCAAAGCCAGGCTAATTTTGCAAGGTCGGATCGAGGAAAAAATTGTTGGCAGGGTGGAGCTGTGGATCGAGCCTAACCCCAAAATAGTCCCCTTTAACGAGGGTGATAGCGATCCGGGTGATGACAACCCTGGCACTGGTTGTGCCAAATTTGGCACTGACAATGACAATCCTGGCACTGACTGTGCCAACCCTGTCGCAGCTACCCCATACAAATCTTTACCTGAAGAGCGATCGCAGCTCCCTCCAGATCTTTCTCAAATCTTAAATCAACTCTCTCTCAGTTCCCCACCAAGCCTCCAGCCAGAGAGAAATAATTTGAATTCTGAAACAGAAATTAAAGAAATTCCAGAAACAAGCGATCGAGTCGAGCAGTTAAAAAATATTGAGGCAACCAACCAACCTCAAACAATTAATAACTCAACAAACCAAACAACAGATCGTGAGGATACAAATCAAGTTCCGCCGCGCCGCGCCGAGGATGAATTTTTAGATTTTGTCCTAAGAACGGAGGTAAAAACCCTACCTCATCCCCCTGTAACCGAGGCACAGCAAAGGCGATTGGCGCGATCGCTGATCAAGCGCGATGCGGATGTGGGCGATTTGCGCTCTGCTTTTACCAAGTATCAGCAGCAACGCACAGAAATTGAGGCGAGGTTAGCTGGGATGGGTTCGACAAGGCTAGAAGCACCAGAAGTACCTCTACCCAAACCCAAGACTTTAGGCCGGGAATTAGAGCGCTTGCAAGGAATTTATGAGGCAACTCGACAGGGTAACACGGCTCCGGTGAAGGCGATGCGGGATAGCGCGATCGCTCAGGCATCAAAACTAGGCTTTCTGGTAACCGATACAAGTATTGAGCTAGCACCTGGTCAACA
>CALRKB020000136.1:0-6178 GCA_943367755.1 Rhizobium sp. Q54
AGGCTATCCTGCGTTCTATAGCTCCCAGGACGAAAGATGAGCTTCATGCTGCGATTACTGAGGCTTTCAATGCTGTTTCTGATTCTGATATCTCTGGTTGGTTTGCGGAGTGCGATGCCCGTACCGTTCTCATTTGAAAACCGCTATAGTACTACAACGAGACTTGAAAGAAGCTATACAGACTTCAGGCTCTACCAGTTAGAACTGACTCAATTTGGAACCTGCTTCATGCAAGGGGTGTAAAACAAGTGCTTTTGGATCTCTCGTTGTAGTATTAGGAGGAAAGACAAAACCTATGATTAACGTCGTACGTTATAGCCAGATCGTCGGTCTAGTGACCGTGGACAGCTCTACATCGTCGCGTTTGGGCGAAGTAGAGGAAGTTTGGCTGGATGATTCCGGACGAATTGCTTATCTATCCAGCGTAGCGGGATATCTGCCACTGGAGCAAGTTGCCGGGATTGGAACGAGCGCTGTATCGACCTACGGGCATCTTGTGGTGAATGCGCCAATGAATCTTTATCGTCTCCATCGGCTAGCAGTTCGGTCTGCGGTTGGCGAACCTCTAGGGTGGGTAGAGGATTATCTCTTTGATTGGCATACCGGCGAGATCGTAGCTTATATCCTGGCTGGCGAGATCGCCGATGCTTTTGGGGAACGAGCCGTCTTGCTTCCCAAAGATGTACGAGCAATTGCGTCTGAAACCCTGATTATCCGAGAAGATGCCAAGTCTCAGTTGAGCAGCGAGGCAGAAGGGCTCAAGGGCTTCCTCAGCGAAAAATCTCATCAAGTTCGACATCTCGTGCAAGCGATCGTCGATCGTCTCCACGACCTGATTTCCGATCGCGATCGCCCCGAAGTCGTGCGCGTTAAGATAAAGATGGTGAGCGATGAATTGGCATCCTCTGGGGAGCACGATCGCCATGTTCTGGCCGAAGCTACGGACTTTTTACACGAGCAATGGCAACACTTGCGGCAGAGCATCGGTCGGGCAGGCAGCCGAGCCAAGGTAGCTCTAGATTCTGCCTGGAAACAACTCGCTGGCAAGACATAATCCTGCGGAAGGCATTTATGGATAACTTCATCCTTTTTTCAGGTACAGCAAATCCGGGATTAGCAAAAGTGATCGCTCAAGAACTGGACGTACCGCTAGGTGCTTCTGTAACGGAGCAATTTCCAGATGGGGAACTTGCTGTGCGGCTGCTGGAGTCGGTACGCCAGAAAGCGGTTTTCATCGTGCAATCTACCTCGCCCCCGGTTAACGATCGCCTGGTCGAGTTGATGGCATTCGCGGATGCCTGCCGTCGCGCTGCTGCCGACCGCATCACGGCGATCGTGCCTTACTTCGGCTACGCCCGCGCTGACAAACGGCACGGACGTCGCGAACCCAATACGCCCAACGTCTGGGCAGTTCGGTAATCGTGCTGCACAAGCAGCGTAAGAGCGGGACTGAAACTGAGGTGACTCGAATTGTGGGGGATGTGCGCGATCGTGCCTGCCTGATCGTCGACGACATGATTTCCACGGGCGGTACGCTTGCCAGGAGCATTGAGGCACTCCTCAGCGCTGGGGCTCGCCCTGACATTACGATCGCAGCTACCCATGGGCTGTTCGTTGCGGGTGCTCGTGCGAAGTTGAGTCACGAGAGCGTACGGGCAATCTTCGTAACCGATACGGTAGCAACTCAGGAAACGGACTGGCCGCAGTTGCGGGTTGTCTCGATCGCTCCTTTGATTGCTACGGCGATCCAGCGGTTTAAGGCCAATGAATCGATCGGCGACCTGGTTTGACAGAGGTGAGAACCATGATGAAACGATTCCAAAATCGCACGGAGGCAGGACGACTTCTAGCTAGTAGGCTTACAGACTATGCCAATCACCCAGATATTCTAGTCTTGGGACTTCCCCGTGGAGGCGTTCCCGTTGCCTTTGAAGTAGCAAAGGCACTCAATCTCCCATTGGATATTTGCATAGTACGCAAGCTTGGCGTACCGGGACATAAAGAACTGGCAATGGGCGCGATCGCTTCAGGAGGCGTGCGAGTCCTGAATTACGATGTGGTGAGTTGGTTGGGCATCTCCGGCAAGACGATTGATGAGGTGGCTGCCAGGGAATTGCGCGAATTGCAGCGTCGCGATCGCGCCTATCGCGGCGATCGTCCTCCTCTCGATGTCCGCGATCGCACCGTCATTCTGGTGGATGATGGTATCGCTACCGGCTCGACTATGCGGGCTGCTATTACCGTGCTGAAATCGCAGCAACCCCAGCAAATCATCGTTGCTGTTCCCGTTGCCCCTCTAGAAACTTGTCATGAGATGCAAGCTGAAGTAGATAAGCTGGTTTGTTTGATGACGCCAGAACCATTTTATGCGATTGGTCTTTGGTATGAGGACTTCGCGCAAACTACCGATGAAGAAGTACGGAACCTGTTGGCAGAGCGATCGGCTAGCAGCAACCAGGAATCTGCAGTAAGCATTAAGTAGTAAGCACTTTTGCGATTGTCTATTACCAAAAGATCGAAGCCGATCGCTTGATGGATGGAGGATCTGTAATATGGATAGAACGTTAAGAGAGCGCGACAACGAGCAGCTGGTTTCCGTCATAGCTGACTCGGTGGAATTAGAAGGCGATCTGGCAATACCCAAAGATGCGCGGGGAATTGTCTTGTTCGCTCATGGCAGTGGCAGCAGTCGGTATAGTCCTCGCAATCGCTATGTAGCTCGGGTTTTGCGCGAGGGGGGATTGGCGACCTTATTGATCGACCTACTGACCTCCCAAGAAGAAGTCATTGACAGGCAGACGCGACACCTCCGCTTTGATATCAAATTGCTGGCTTCACGCCTGGTTGGCGCAACGGACTGGCTGCTTCAGCACCCTGCGACTCGTCAACTTAGAATTGGTTACTTCGGTGCCAGCACTGGCAGTGCAGCAGCCCTGATCGCAGCAACAGCCAGGCCCGATGCAGTTGGGGCAATCGTCTCTCGCGGCGGACGACCCGACCTTGCTGGATCGGCCTTGTCACGCATCCAGGCACCAACACTCCTGATTGTAGGTGGAAACGACTTTTCGTTACTAGGCGTGCATCAGGAGGCTTTGAAGCAAATTCCTGCCGAAAAGCAGCTTGAGATTATTCCTGGCGCAACTCACCTATTTGAAGAGCCAGGGACTTTGGAAAAAGTGGCATGGCTGGCCAGTCAATGGTTTAATCGTTACCTTATTCGCTCATCTGGGTTAATAGGTGAAGCCAGTTAAAGAACCCGACCGCGAGTCTTATGGTTGTAAGGTAAACCATTTTCATGGAGCCGAGTTTCACCTGATTTCCAATATGAGCGTCTAGCAAGACAGGAATTAGGAGAATCTCTACAGGCGATCGCCCTAGATTTAGAGATGCCCTATGAGACAGTTAAATCCTACTGCAAATTAGCCCTCAAGGCATTGAACCAATCAGAAAACTCGAACGCTAATTCGTAGCAAGTCCAGAAATTTTTTGAGATACATGCACCTTTCCCCCATAACACCTAGCGAGTGCATTGGGACTGCTAGGTGTGCGGGTAGATGGATGACGCGGTGTAACAAGTCAACAATATGACTTGCTATTTAGGCTAGCTTGCTGTATTTATATCTTGCTGACAAGTTAACAAGTCAGGAAGATAACTTTATGAAAATTGCGATCGCCAACCAGAAAGGAGGCGTTGCTAAGACTACCTCAGCTATTTGCTTGGGTGGGCTGCTAGTTAAGACTGGTTCGTGCTTAGCGGTCGATCTCGACCCTCAGGGCAACTTAACTACTGGTTTAGGTGTGGAAGTAAAAGAAGATCAACTCACCAGCTATGAGTTGATCACAGAGCGAGCTGTTGCTCTAGATGCCATAGTCACAACCCAATCAGGTCTGAGTCTAATACCGTCAGACATCAACTTAGCTAAAGGTGAGCCAGAAATTCTGTCTAAAGTAGGCAACTTTGGCTTGCTTAAAGAATACCTGGAGCCAATTAAGGGCAAGTACAAACACATTCTGATAGACTGCCCCCCATCTTTAGGACTGTTGACCATTAATGGTCTGACCGCTGCTGATGCCGTTCTAATTCCAGTGCAGTGTCAATTTTTCGCGCTTAAAGGACTGGCGGCACTCCTGGAAACTATCCAGAGCGTGCAGAAGAGGCTCAATCCCAAGCTGAAAATTTTGGGCGTGCTGCCAACGATGGCCGAAAACACGATTATGACTCAAGACGTTCTGGCTTCGCTCAGGAAAAGACTAAAGGATATTCATGTCTTTGAACCAGTCCCAAAATCCGTCAAGTTTGCCGAGTCTAACCTAGCAGGCGAACCGATTCATACCTACGCTGGCGACAAAAAGTTAGTGCAGCCCTACCAGGCGATCGCGGATTTCATAGAAGCAGGAGACAAGTAAATGGCAAAACCACGCGCACGATTGACCGATGCCAATGACCCTCTAAGCTCGACTGATAGCGTGCTGGCGGGATTCGAGCAAGTCAGCAAGTCAGCAAGTCAGCAAGTGGACAATACAACCATCCAACAAGTCGAGCTTGAGTCAGTAAAGTCCGTCGAGCAGTTAGCAAAAAAATTGACGGGTCAACAAGCCAGGAAGTTAACAAGCCAGGAAGTTAACAAGCTAGATTCCCTACAAGTAGACTTGCCAGAAAGTCGGCAACCTAACAACTTAGGAAGTCAACAAGTTGACAAGTCAGCAATACGTAAATCTACGTTTCAATTGAGCGAGGAGATACTAAAACGCCTTGATATATTTCATTTGCAGCTTCAGCTCGAACTAGGCAAGGCTGATGCTCCCTATAAAGAGGTAATCGTAGAGGAAGCGATCGCTCAGTTTTTGAACAGCGCTAACTTAAATCAAGCTGAGACGATTGCCCTGCTTCTAAAACGCCAGGAGACAAGGAGCTAGAAAGCTGCAAACCTTTTTCAGCTAGGCAGTTCTGGAATTGGTATATGCCCCTGACGTAGCCAGTCCATCATCAAATAGGGATGAACGATATGAAACACATGCGTGGCTGCCATGTAAACTGCATGACGTTCTGGAACAATGACGTGCGTATCATTTAATATAAAATCCCTGAAATTAGCCGTTACCAGTACGTTTGCTCTACCAGCTAGGGCTGTCTCCAGAACATGAGCATCTTCTACATCCTGCAAGGCAATTACGCCCACACCGCCTAAAGTTAACTGTGGGCTTGCGCCAGTTGGTCCGAGCTGGGCATACCCTTTAATCGTATCTATATAAAGGTCGGCAGCCAGATGGGGGACATTCAAACTCCTCTCCAGCACTGTTCGCAAACGGTTCAGCATTCCCCAAGAGATTACGAGCTGCACCGGTCCGAGCGTACAATGACCTTGCCGCACAATTTCAACCAGAGATTGACATGCAGTACCCTGCCTCCCTTTTCGATCCGCAATCAGGGCGGCACACCAAATATTCAGATCGAGGCATAACCTCAGCACGCTTGGCATAACAGGAGTCTAACGGGTTAAAGCGATTGCAGCGTTCAAAATATCGTCTTCTGTTTCCAGCCGATCTATGTCCCGAACCTGTATGGTCTCCATCACCTGACGATGAGCCAATTCATACTGAGCGTGCATTACTGTACGGGTAATAGACCGGACGATCTCGTCAAAATCTTCGGGCGAGCCGAGCAGCTCGATCTGCCGCAAGGCATCATGTGCCTCTTTCGGAAGCCGCACAAAAAGTTTGAGTGCTTGCCCAGCAATCTGAGCCTGTGGACGATGTTCTAGCCTAGCCAGATCGGCAACGCGGCTAGCCGTTTCCGCATCAGTGTAGGCAGATATTGTTTTGCCAGCCATAGAAACCTCTCTAAAAAATATAGTTTCTATAGAAACTATAACTTCTATAGAAAAAGATAGCAAGCTTGGCGATCTCTAGGTCTGAGTTTGTTTATGGGCAAAGCTTCTAAAGACTGTAGCCGTCCCGATCGCTAAAGGAAGTAACTATTCGCTGTCGCAGATGCCATGTCGTGCCGTGGGCTTTGATTATCTCAGGCAAGGAGCTGAATAGGGTCACGCTTTATATACTTTTCTCTAGGTCTAACAGAAACTCACAAAAAGCCTCAACATCTCTAGTCAATATCGCTGCAGTATCTGTCAACATTTCGACCAATTCACGAATGCGATCGGGCCGCAACTCAAACCCA
>CALRKB020000137.1:0-5981 GCA_943367755.1 Rhizobium sp. Q54
GTCGAAGTCGGACATTCCTGGTTTAACCGCTTCCGTGGGGTATTGATTCGTTGGGCAAAGTCATCCCAGTCTTATTTGGGATTTGTCCAGATTGCGGCTTGTTTAATTGTCGGTCGTAAACTCCTAGTATTTTCCGGATAGGCTCTTAGTGCGGCTATTTTATCGCCTAGTTTAGAAGGATCGACGGGTTTAGCAGCCCATTGAAACAAGTCCAGCAAGGTGGTTTCCGTTTTAGGCAAGTTATTGCGAAGAGCAGTATAAGCCTGAAGCCGTAACCAATGTTGCAATGTAACTGCGTTGAAATCGAACCCATCGAAATCGGCTTTATGGGTTTGCCAATAGCTCACTTCGTCGGCATTCAGACTAAAGCCATTGACCAACAAAGCAGCTTTATACAGCTTCGTAAAGACTTCCTCCGTTTCCTGGGTCGAGTCGTCGGGCAGTAGCGATGAAGTTGGGATGGTTGCTGGAGGAGAGGTTGCCGTTTTCCACTTCAGTTGGTTTGTGGGCAGATCGGTCGTCTCCAGCCAGTAAAGCTTTCCACTTTTTAATTTCACCGGATCGGTTGACCAGACGTTGTTAGGGTCTTCCTGCTGGTGTGGGAAAGGAATTCCCTCTCCATCAAGCAAAAGAGCTGAGGGTGGGGTATCGCTAGTCGCTACAAATGTATATATCGCTTCCACCGAGGGAATCAGGTAGCCCTTCCAGCTACTGGTGCTTCCTGCTGGTTTCTCTTTAATTTCCTCCAGCGCACTCATGGCAGACTGTTTCGTTGCCCCCACAACTAAAACGTCCGACAACAGTACGTCCGTTACGTCACTCGCTAGACTGGTCGCCCCTGACATAGTGTCAACGATCAATCGGTGCGCTAGCCGCTGCCGTAGAAAAGGCAGAAAATACTTGAGAAAGTAAAATCGTTTGGCTGGGGCGGTATTTGGGTCGGATGGGGGTGGATTCTGTGGATCGAGTAGCACAATGACATCGCCCGCCAGCAAATGTGCGATCGCATCGCCTTTATTTTGGAGAAATATGCCAAATAATACGTCATTGAAGAAATTCAGGGCTTGTTTGCCAACACGAGCGATCGCCTCTGCCCATTTTGGATCGCTAGAGAGAGCTTTGGCCTCCGTCTTTTCATCATCTGTCAGGATACCTGTCACTTGTATAGACGCAGGAACAGGCGCAGCAGGTGGAACAGCATCTTTCTGAGCGTTGTATTTAAGTTTTTTGACAAGCGTGCTTGTAGTCGGTATTTCGATGGTTTGATTGGGCGGGGCATTGGTGGAGTAAACCATTGTGCCTTCTAGTAAACCGATCGTCTGCTCTACCACGGACTGGTCGAATAATAATCCGGCTTTGGTGCGGATTAAATCGGCTGTAGCCTCCTCCTTTGTCTGAACATCTTGATGGTCATGGTCAATGGCAGTCAAACCATCGTAAAGTGTCTTGGCGATTTGCAATATTTTTCTTCGGCTTGGAGCCAAAGGACGCAATGTGTCGTCACGATCGCGGATGATGTAGTCGAGTTGACGGAACGTAAAGCCCGCATCCTCCATCTTGCCCCAAGTTTCAAGCAGTGCCACTGTCTCGTCTGCGCTATTGAACGGATCGCCAAGCAATGCGATTACTTCTTGCAAGTCCGTCACTTTGACGTGTAGGGTTTTAGCCAGCAAGCTATGTCGGTAAAGTACCGATATGTTTGGCAACGTGAGTTCATCGGGCAGCGAGCGGAATTTCGCGATCGCCGTAATATCGTCGGCTTTCAGTTTCAGCGCGGCCATCAACACTGGGATGTGGTCGGTAATTTTGGCAGATTGGGTTAGGTAATACCCATGCACATCAGCATGAAATATCTTGTCGATGCTCTGTAGGTTATGCGTCAGAAACAAACGCGAGTAGAGCGACTTTTCCCCATCGGTACTGATGTCTGCCCAGAACGTCAGTAGTTTTATCAGTGGTAAACCCGTCAGGTCGAGTAATTTGCGAACTGCCACCAACTGATGCAAAAATTCTGGCGATATTTCGCAATCAACTGGATCGTGATTGGGACAATCCCAATCATCATTTTGATCGGTTCCGTTGTTACATCCTCCATTGGGTTCGCCATCAATCTGGACGAAAGCCTCGAAGTCAATATATTGGCAGTCACTAGCTATCTTAGGTATCTCTGGATTAATGGCTAATCCAGCCAGAGCCTTGTCGGTTTCATCAATCGTCCAGCCCAGTTTGCGCCAGAGCCGGATAAATCGATGAATGCGATCGAACTCATCGACTGTTACAGAAGTCCCATCAAGGTGCATCAATCGAACTTTATTTAGATCGCAGGTATCTTTCGCAGGTAGCCAATTCTGGCGCTCTTGCCGCCCTCCGAGTAGTCCATCACTATTTATATAACCAATTTCATTATTACTTGCGTTCTTAATATATAGAAAAGTATTGTTAAACTTCTCCAGGAATGGCTTACCATCTTTCCCGATAATCTGACCATCAAGTGTCACATTACCAATGGTGTTTCCAGTCTCATCTTTAATCGTCCCATCTTTATATAAAGTGCCAACAAATTCAGAATTATCACCGCTTGTAAATAGCTTGCCTTCAATTGGAAGTTGTGGGCCATCGCCTGATTCCAGCACAATCAATTTCCCAATTTTATCGAAGTAACAGTACACCCAATCTCGAAAGTTTTTGCTTTCCATGCACCAATTGGGTTTAACTGGATGGCACCAATCGGGGTGCAATATAGCGTCAAAATAAGCAGCCCAAGGTTGGTATGTTTCTAGAAATGAAATCAGTTGACCAAAACGGACTTTTGGATTATCGCTATCTATAACTAATGTTTGGAGAAAACGATAGCTGAAGCGAATATTTTCTAATATCTCTAGGGCTTGACCTTGAGGGAAATTGGGGTTAATGAATTGGGTTTTCAGTAGTTCAACTAGATCTGTGTACTGAAGTCCAGTGCGCGGAAGAAATTGCTTTTTAACGAAGGTCAGTCCCTTAAATCCGGTGTGAGGATCTTCATCTGTACTAAACATGTCCGTATCAAAACAATCACCCTTGTCAGGAGGAATATATCCGTAGTACTCGCAAACCTGGCGGACACCGATATTATGTCGATACTCGTCGTCGGTAAATTTAGTTTGTTGGGTGATTTCAAAATATCGCTTTGGCCAGAACGCCTCTTTTGTCAGGATGATATATTCCTCTTGGGTCATTCCTAGAAATTCTGCATCGACTGCTCTGTCCTGAACTATCTTGTGTAGACCCTGGAGTTCTTTCTGGTCGTCATCGCTGAGCGTGATGCCAGTCGGGCAGACTGCGTTAGCTGTTCGGTAGATATCTAGCAGTTCATAACGGCTCGTGCCGAGATAGTTTAGAAAAATCCGAGTAGCGTCGATCGCCTGATTGTATGGCAGTGTGAACGGGTAAACCGCATTATTGAGGATGCAGTAAGCATCATAATTAATATGCTGAGGCTGAGCTAGTAACTCGCTACTAATTTCGTCCTCGACATTGAACACTTCTAACCAAGCCTGTTTCGGTACTTCCGTGTTTTTGCTGTATTCACTCAGGTGTACCACAAAGCTTTCCATTACTTCGTTCACTAAGTCGATATAGGGCAGAACTGTAAAGGTGTTTTTACAAGTCAGTTCTATGCAAAACAAATCTGGGCGACGGCGGAACAGTTTCTCTAGTGGCGTACCAATAAATGTGAGATGAATGTTTGGATTATGAGTTGGGTCAGGATCTTTATCTTTTGTTCTTGGATCCGGTCCGAGGTTGTTATTTCGTAGATATTGTAGAATTTCAACAAAGTACGAAGCGGGGCTGTATACGGACAAACATTCGTCGCACTCGCAGAAGTCTATGCTGCCAAACAAAGTCTCTAGGTTTAACTGAACCGCATGGCGATCGGTTACTGCCTGTAAACTGGCTAAGCGTGCTTCCTTAGTTCGCTGACCGTCAATAATCGCAAGCCCAGTTCCATCAACCGCTTCTTTTGCCGCGATCATGAAATGCTCATTGCGAATATGGGTGTTAATGGCGTTGGTATATACCTGTCGAGCTGTATCTTCGCCTAGCACTTCACTATGCATGTTTAGAAATGTAGCTTCTGGCATTTGGGCTACGCGAAAGGCTGAGGTATGATCCGCCTTCATCAACTGGGATACTGCCAACGGGGTTGGACTGATTGCCTGAACCCGCTGGAGAGTTTTCAAGCGATCGACTACCCCTTCTTTATGCTCTTCGGCAATATCTTTGAATGCTTCAGGATGTTGCAGCGCAGTATGAATCGATGTCCTGCGAATATTGAAATCGGGTTGGTTGGCTAAAAAGTTTCCAACTCCAGTGCGTAGATTAGCATCGGCAATCGGAACTTCGGCGTTTTGCACCATTCGTTGCAGTACGGCAGTAGGTTCACTTTCAAAAAGCTTATTATGTAGGGCAACTGCAAAATTCTGCTTTTTCTCATCATCGGTGGCTCCGGCAATACTCTCTGATACAGCCGTTGGGTCTACAAGCTCAGCCAGCTTTTCAGCATTAAATCGCAGTGCTACATCGCGCAGGTTATTTACATCTGGATGTTCGGCAAGAGCCTTGACCACTGGAATATGATCGTCCGACAAATCTGCTAGCGAATGTGCCAGGGCGATTTTTTGTACCGAGGCTGCTGGCAGCTTTTCTGTTAAGTTCTTCATTGCAGTCGGCATGTCGCCATTAGCCTCCCGCAGTGCCGAATCTACTGCTTGTTGGTGCGCTTCATGGGTCAAAACTGCATTGATAGTATTGATTCTGGTTTGAAGATTGGCTGATGGCAATGACGTGGCAGCATTGCCTTCGGCAGGAGGGGTTACTTCGTTCGGAGGGCTGTCTACCGTAACTGTCTCTACTGGCAAACTTTCATTGACTGCAATTGTTGCTGTTTGAGTCCCAGGCTCTATAACACGGAAGGAGCTAGCAAAATGCTCAGCCTCTTCTGGTGAAGGAACCTGCCGTCCAGCGCAATGACAGATTACGCTATATTCCACCCAATCTCCAGCACGAAAGGCGGGTAGACAGACTTTGAAATATTGGGACTGGCTGATGGAAGAATGGCCTGGCAGCCGCTTAGCAGCTAGTATTTCCGTCGAGCCTTGATTAACTCGATAGCGTAGTTCAACTTGATTGCTAGCACTAATTGGCTGAACTGCAATGATAATTGTGGCTTCGGTGTCTGCAGGAACAGTCTCACCGGGGGCAGGGGTGTCGGCTGTCCCGAACCATAAGGATAGGTCTTGATGTTCAAAATGCATGATTAACTCCTTATTTTGCAAAACACTACGAAGCCACAGAGATCAGATCACAATCTGTCTAGCTTTTATCCAGGGGTTTAACTCCCTTGTTGAAATTCCAGTCTGACGACTGCCTGCGGATCTTTTAGCCTCAAGGTAAAGCGCTCGAATACTCGGAAGCGATACAGCCCCTCACCATCAATCTGCATAAAAGCTGTGGTTGGATCCATGCCCATCACCAGATCCATCGTGTTGCCATCTAGAGCTACAAGCAATCCTTGTGGTGTACTTGGTTCCTGCTTTGGATTGAATTGGTTAGGTAGAGTGCTTGTGCTATAGAAACGATCGCCCACCAGACCTTTGATACGATCGGCGGGCATGATCAATGTTGTTTTTAGAGGTGCCCAAGTATCCGAAAAAGGATTTGTGGGCAGGACGAGCGCATTGCGTCCATAATGAGTCCTTTGCAGGATAGAGTAGCCCTTCGCTACAGCCCCAAAGGTATTTTCTCCATAACGATTCTGGCTTCGGTCATTGGCATTGGCTTCAGTGGGTTCTACACAGCAATTCTCATTATGGAAATTTAACTACTGTTAAGCGGGAGATCAAGCTCTAAGCCTTGAATCATAAAAGTCAGAAGATGATCCCAACTATCAAAAACAAGATACCGAGTTAAGGCTCGTAAATCGTTAAAAAAGGTTTTGCGAG
>CALRKB020000138.1:0-5862 GCA_943367755.1 Rhizobium sp. Q54
CCTGCTCCTCGTCTGATTTATCGACGCCTCTTCTCCCTTAACCAAATGTCCGAGTTCCTTGTTCACGCCATTGAGCGCGAATTCCCTCCTCTACAAGCCATCTTTCTTCCCACCAATTAGACCATATTCCAATCTTTGCGATCTACTGAGATTGATCCAGCGGGACGGCTTCGACGCGCTCTTTAAAGGCTTTATCGATTTTGAAAGATGCAGACCAGCGTGCGGGAACGTTAAACGGTTCGCCCGTGGCAGGACTCGTACCAGTGCAGGGAGCGTTAGGACGCATCGCAAACGTACCGAAGCCTTGCAACTCGACGGGTTGATTGGTTGTTACAGTCGAGATGATTTTTTCGAGTGTGCCTTTAAGGAAGCGATCGGCATCGTATCCGCCGATCTGTAGATCTTGCGCGATCGCATTGGCTAGTTCGAGTTGGTTCATGGATGTCTCCTGAAGTTGCTCTGTATTTGTCGTTATGTCTACAGAGTCAGCTTAGGGTAGGAGACATGGAGGCACTAGAAAGAGTGCAATAACAGGTGCAATAGTCTAGAAATATCGGTCGAGCAAGTCAGCACCGCGATCACCCATTTCTTGCAGCATCAAGCGCATAAGTCGTAGTGCCATTGGTGATGGTTGTGTTTTGCGATTCTCCCAACGATTTATCGATACGAATGTAACTCCCAGTTCTGCTGCAAGTTGCTCTTGCGTTAGCCCTAATCTGAAGCGCAGTTCGCGAACCATCGTGGCAAATTGAAAATTTTGTGCTGAGAGCATGTCTAAATCAACTGGGCATAGAACACAATGTTTCTATATTTTACAAAAGAGTCATTGAATTTAATTGGCATATAAGCCTTTTCTACAGCCAATTTTGAAATTCTTGTCGAAAATTCTCCAGGCAACACTCCATACAGTCATGGCTCAAAAAATTGCATCAGGCCTAAGTATATCTACAGGTTTCAGGAAATTTCAAAAATTTTTTGAGATCGCTGCATAAAAATAATCACCTGGCAGAAGAAGTATATAAGACAGGATGCATTAATTCAGATCTTGGAGAATTGCACTTGTAAACAGAATCGAAAGCAAAAAAGAAATGATAGATAACATCAGCTTAATAATTGATTTGATTGGTAGTCCCCTCAGTGCAGATAACTCTTTGGGCAGACCGTCTCAGAAACTAATCGATCAATTACTTCTTCTTTTAACAACTACAAACTCGAATGTTCCCATCTTCATATCAGGAGAATCATCTGATGATATTCCTATAGTTTTACAGTACGGCGACTTGGGAAATAATCTTTTAACAGGTGGGGAAGGTAGGAATATTCTGTTTGGCAACCAAGGAATTGACATTATCTACGGCGATCGCGGCAACGATACATTGTATGGCGGTAGGGATAATGACTTTATTTCTGGTGATTATGGCAATGACTTTATTTCTGGCGATCGCGGTAACGACATAATGACGGGAGGCAGCTTGGGGGAAAGCAATCCAGGCTTTGGACAGATAGATACCTTAAGTGGTGGCAATGGCATAGATAACTTTGTGCTAAGCACTACAGTTAACACCTTCTATCAAGACGGTGACACAACTGTGCCTGGGCTGAGTGACTATGCTCTGATTACAGACTTCAATATAAATGAAGATTACCTTTGGCTTAGAGCAGGGCCTAAATACCTGATTGGTCCATCTCCTGTTGGGCTAACCTCTGGGATAGCACTTTTTATTGACGATGATGGATTGCTTGGGCTGACTGCTAATGACGAACTAATTGCTGTCTTACAGGGGGCTAAGCCTGAAAGTCAAGTTTTATCTCGATTGGTTCTCATATGAACAATAGACTTGTGACTAGATAAAACAGAAATCACGTAAACTCAATCAAATACAAACAATATGACTAAAAGTGACAAGATCAGTCTGGCTGGTAGTGACAAGATCGGTCTTATCAATGCCTTAGGAAACAGTTTCTCAGGACAAACTGACGCTTCAGGTAGACCACCACAAGCACTAATCAATCAGTTGCTCCCTTTACTTACAACCACAAATTCCAGTGCTCCTGTTTCCTTAAGCGATGTTCCCACTGGGCAAAATGGAACTGTTATTCCTCAGACTGCTCAATCTGGCCCACTAATCAGAATCGATCAGTTTCGTGCCGACCCACGCTTTGCTGGGATCAATGGTAACGGCTTTGCTACAGTTATTCTGGACACTGGCATTAACCGCAATCATCCATTCTTCGGCCCAGATACTAATGCTGATGGTATTTCCGATCGCATTGTTTATCAATATGACTTTGCCTACGGCGATTCTAACGCTCAAGACTTTAATGGGCATGGTTCCAATGTTACTAGCATCGTGGCTTCTCAAGATAGCACCTATAGGGGAATGGCACCAAATGCAAATATTATTTCTCTCAAAGTATTGGATGATACGGGAGCTGGAAATTTCTCATATGTTGAGCAAGCCTTACAGTGGGTAGTTGCCAACGCTGCCACTTACAACATTGCCAGTGTAAATATGTCGCTTGGTGATGGTGGTAACTATAACACTGACCAAACACTGTACGGTATCAATGATGAACTTGCTGCACTCGCAGCTTTGCGAGTTACGGTTGTATCTGCTTCAGGTAATGATTTCTTCCCCAATAGTGTTCAGGGTAATTCCTATCCCGCAGCCGATCCTAACTCTCTTTCTGTAGGCGCAGTTTGGGATGGCAACAATGGTGGTCCCTTTAACTGGTTCAACGGTGCAGTTGACAATACAACGGGTGCCGATCGAATCACTAGTTTCTCACAGAGAAGTAGCACACAAACGGATATCTTTGCTCCAGGTGCTGTAATTACTGGAGCAGCCGCGAGTGGTACTGGAACATTAAATGAATCTGGTACCAGCCAAGCCTCACCTCACATTGCTGGCATTGCTGTATTAGCCCAGCAGTTGGCAGTACAAAAATTCGGACGTAGATTAACTCAAGCAGAATTTGTTAATGCTTTACAAACTGGCGGCATTACGATTAATGATGGAGATAATGAAGATGATAACGTCACTAACACTGGGCTGAACTTTAAGCGTGTTGATATGCCTGGGTTAGGAAATGCAATTCTTGCTCTTACACCTCCATCCAATGATAACTTTGCCAATCGCGTTACACTTAGCGGCTCATCAACCAGCACCACTGGCACAAATGTTAATGCTACGGGTGAGATAGGAGAGCCTAATCATGCAAATGCCTCTGGTACTCTTAATTCAGTTTGGTGGAATTGGACAGCTCCTTCGTCAGGCAACGCAACGATTAACACTATAGGGAGCAACTTTGATACAACCCTAGGTGTTTATACAGGCAGTTCTGTTTCTGGGTTGACAACAATTGCTGGTGATGATGATTCTGGAGGTTCGGGCACAAGTAGTGTCACTTTCCCAACAACTGCTGGCACTGACTATAAGATCGCTGTAGATGGCTTTAGTAGTTTTACTGGCAACATCAATTTAGGGTTATCTCTTAACCCTGGTAGCACGGTTGTTACAAACACAAACGATAGTGGTGCTGGCTCATTGAGACAGGCGATTCTCAATGCCAACTCTAATGTAGGCACAGATACAATCTCATTTAATATCCCTGGATCTGGTGTTCAGACAATCACACCTCTGTCAGAATTACCAGTCATCACCGATCCTGTAACTATTGATGGTACTACTCAACCAGGTTTTTCTGGTGCTCCAATTATCGAGCTAAATGGGATTGCTTCTCCTGATAATGGTCTGAGTCTCACTGCCAGCAATAATACCATCAAGGGCTTAGTGATTAACCGTTTTGGTACCGTTGGAATATTTATACAGCCTAGTAGTAGCGGCAATATAATCCAAGGCAACTATATTGGCACAGATGCTACAGGTACCCTTGCATTAGGTTCCATCGTTGGAATTAGCATAAATGGACCTAATAATACAATTGGAGGTTTAGCAAGCAATCTTCGCAATGTTATATCAGGCAACAGAAATGGGATTCTTATTTCCGGAGCGGGCGGAGCTAATAGTGCAAACAATTACATAGGTGGCAATTATATTGGCACTCAAGCTAATGGACTCAGTGCCCTAGGCAATGCCTATAATGGTGTTGTAATTACCCAGTCCTCTGATAACTCAGTCGGTGGAGGTAACACAATAGCTTTCAATGGATTAGATGGAATTCATATAAACTCTGGGGCAAATAATAGAGTTGTTAGCAATTCTATTTTTTCTAATGGTGGTCTAGGTATCGAACTTGGTACTAACGGCGTAACACCTAACGACCCTAATGACACTGACACAGGACCTAATGACTATCAAAACTTCCCAGTCATAAACTCTGCAACATCAAATGGAAGTAATACAACTATTGGCGGCACACTTAATAGCACTCCTAATTCCGCCTTTTATATAGAATTTTTCTCTAATAGCTCTTTAGACCCATCAGGGTACGGAGAGGGACAGAACTATCTTGGCTTTATAAGTGTTAATACTGATAGTAGCGGCAATGCCACTTTCAACAGTACATTTCCTACTAATGTTCCTGTAGGGCAATACATCACCGCTACAACTACAACCAATGGCTCTTCCTATAACCCTGGTACTTCGGAGTTTTCTGCGGGACGAATTGTGTCTGCATCTACTACTCAAACAGATTTAGGCATTTCTATTACAGACAATGCTACTAGTGTGGTTGCAGGAGGTAATCTAAATTACACAATTACTGCAAGCAATAATGGACCAAATCCAGTTAGTAATGCTACTGTCAACATCAATTTAGCTAATTTAATTTTTAATAGCATTACATACGTTGGTGTTACAGGTACTGGAGGAGCTTCTGGATTCGATTTTTTAGGAGCTGCAGGTACTAACCTTACAGATGTAGGGGTTAATCTTCCTGTTAATGCTACAGTGACTTACACCATTAGCGGTACAGTCGGATCTGGTATATCTTCTGGGACAAACATTGTTAGCAGCGCTGATATTTCTGCTACAGGTATTACTGACACTACTCTTAATAATAATAGTGCCTCTGATACTACAACAGTTACTACTAATGTTATCTCATTCACTACTTCTACCACTAGTGGTAACGAAGGCAACAGTGGCAGTGCAGTTAATCAAGTCGTCGCTACAGTCCAGAGAACAGGTGGTAGTAGTGGTGCGATTAGCGTTCCCGTTCAGCTAGCAGCCTCTCCAGGTACAGCCACAGCAGGGAGTGACTATACCAATATTTTCCCCATTACAGTTAATTTTGCCAACGGCGACACCACCAGCAAAACAGTATCCATCCCCATCATAGGCGACACTGTCAACGAACCTATCGAAACTATCAACCTACAACTTGGGACACCGACAGGAGGAGCAACCTTAGGCAGTCAAAGTACAGCTACCTACAGCATCCTGAATGACGATACCCCATCAGGACTACTACAACAGGTTACGCCCGACTTCGATAGCATCACAGTAGGAAATCAGACCACCAGAGGCTTTAGACCCAATAATCCCGTCAGTTTTGATGTTAACTATTCAACCTCAGACAATGACAATACATTGCCTGGACTGGGTCTTCGCTTGTTTTACAACAGCACCCAGTTGAACTATACAAGTTTGACTAATGTGCTCTCAAACGATCTTCTCGCCCAAGGTACTCCACAGCCAGATACCACTAACCAAGACGGCGATGCTTCCACTGATAGTTTTGTCAATGTAGCATGGACGAACTTTAGTGGTAACTGGCCAAATGTAGCTTTGCCAACCAAACTATACACAGCCAATTTCACTGCATCTCCAAGCTTCACAGGTTCAACAGTTAATTTCTTTAGCAATAATACGGCTGCTGGTTACACTCTCTCGCCAA
>CALRKB020000139.1:0-5727 GCA_943367755.1 Rhizobium sp. Q54
TCCAATGCTTGGGTGGAGAGATGTAAAAGCTTGGTCAAGAACTTTGACAGAACTCTGGTTAATGCTGAGGCTAAACTCAATCTTTGCTTTATCCGGCTTATGCTTAAGCGCCTTGCGGCTGCTTCCTAAGATACCAAATGGGTTCTATATAAGGGTTCGACACATCTAAGTCTGACCTGGTAAATCCAAAGCTGTTAAGAGCGCCCGATCTAAACTCGATAGTGCTTCAGAAGAAAGCACTCCTCGTAATCGCAATAAGCGACGCTTGGATAGCACGCGCACCTGATCTGCCATTGCGATTGAATCGTTCGCAAGTCCTCCATCTGGCAGCAGAATTAACACCTGAGTTGGGTAAACTTGCTTGCCTGAGCGATAAGTCGTACAGGGGACTGCCAAAATAACAGGACTCGAAGCATTAATCGCATCTCGGCTTACAATAATCACCGGACGAGTTCCTCCTTGCTCAGATCCTTCAGTTGGATCTAAACGAGCATCATAGACTTCACCCCGTCTCATTCAGAGGATTCTCCTAGCTCTAGTGCCTCCCATTGCGCTGAGGCGAACTCCGCTTCAATTTTTAGAACCTCTGCCTGATAATCCGGATCGTTTGCCATTTCTGCCAATGCAGCATCTACTTCAGCCCGTTTTTGTGCTGCTAGTTCTCGACGCAGTGCCTGAGCTACAAATTCATTACGACTCTTGGCTTTACCCTGCTGCACAGCTTTATCAGTCGCCTCTAACAACTCATTAGGCAGAGTCAGCGTTGTACGTGTGTTTTGAGATTGCATAAGCTTACACCTCAATTGATGCTTGGTTTGATGCCTATAATGTCATCAGTATAAGCATAACCTAAATCTGGGCTTTCAGGAGTACCTGCCTACAATAGATCTGAGAACATTTCCTTAATTGCTTGTTCGTTGGCCTGGCAGATTCCTCTTTCCGTGATTAGCCCCGTAACTAGCCTTGCAGGTGTGATATCGAAACCATAGTTAAGTGCTGGAGTGAGATTGGGGGCAATTCTAATTTTAGTTAATTGCTGCGCGTCATTCATTCCCTGCATATAGAGAACTTCATCACTACTTCTAGTCTCAATCGGTACATCTTTGCCATCGGCGATCGCCATATCCAGAGTCGAAGCTGGTAGAGCCACATAAAAAGGCACCTGATTATCATGTGCCGCTAAGGCTTTGAGGTAAGTGCCAATTTTATTCGCGACATCACCCGCGCGAGTAACGCGATCGGCTCCCACAATGCACATATCTACCATGCCGGACTGCATCAATAGACCACCTGTATTATCCGCAATCAGCGTATGTTTAATGCCCTGTTGTCCTAACTCCCAAGCTGTGAGGTTAGCTCCTTGGTTGCGCGGTCTGGTTTCATCCACCCAAACATGCACGTCAATCCCTCTGTCCTGCGCTTCATAAATGGGAGCTAAAGCCGTACCACGATCGACGATCGCTAACCAACCTGCGTTGCAATGGGTCAGAATATTTACGGTTTTGCCTGCCTTGGTGGTGGCTAATTTGGCGATCGCATCACAGCCATACTTGCCGATCTTTAATGTATTCTCAACATCCTCATCACAGATTTTAATTGCCTCGGCACGGGCATCGGCGATCGGATCGGGGGATGTTGCTAAAACTCGTAACATTCGGTCTACTGCCCAGGCCAAATTAACGGCTGTTGGTCTGGCCGCACGGATCTGTTGCGCAATGACTTGGATTTGCCCTAGATTGCCACCCGTTGCGATCGCGGCTAGATAAACCCCAAAAGCCCCCACATTACCAATTACCCCTGCACCGCGCACCGTCATATCTGCGATCGCCTCAATCGCATCTTGGGGAGAAATTAACTGCTTAGTTGTATAGCTAAAGGGGAGCTGAGTCTGATCGATTACTACCAGGCGATCGCCCTCTAACCACAATGCTTTATATTTGCCTTCACTCATAATATTCGACGAACAAAAACGGGTGCATCTCAGTTTTGCATACAGTTTGACAAAGAGTTCAGGCATAAAGCTAAAACTCTCGCTTAACCTGCACCGAATAACAAAAGCGATCGCCGCGCGAAATCGATTCACCATGGACGATCGCGCAATTTCCATCTGTATATGCGGTATGCCGATAAACAATCAGCGGATGCCCAAGTGGAACTTCTAACTGCGCACTGGTTTCGTAATCTGCCTGAGTACACTCGATCGCAGCATCAATTTTTTCAATATTAATGCCATACTTTTCTAAAGTTGTAAAAGTCATTTGCTGACACAAATCTTTGGCATAGGCTTGACCAAACTTTGGCAAAATGTAGGTCACATCCACACAGCCTGGAATACCGTTGAATAGCAAGACTTTCTTTTGTAAAAAGGCGATCGCAGAGTTCAAAATCGCCTGAACTTCAACTGGGGCGGTCACAGACTCAAATACCAATGTCTTCACCGTAACCTCAATCCCTTGACGTGCAATATCTGCCTCTAAAAATATCAACGGACTAGAAAGTGAATAGGTGACTTTTTGCTGGATTGCTACAAAGACCCCCTTCCCTCGACGTACTGTGACCAATCCTTGTTGCGTTAGATTTGCGATCGCACGTCTAGCCGTAATCCGACTCACTTCAAACTCAGCCATTAACTGATGCTCGCTGGGAAGTCGATCGCCAGGTTTATACTGTCCATTGAGAATGCGATCGCGTAATTGCTCAGAAATCGCCAAATGTAAAGGAAATACCATCTTGAAGTTCAGTAGCCTCGAATACAGACCTGCGATCAGGGTAAAATTAAACTTGTCATAACAAGTTAAAAAGGAAACAACCTGTGAATCCGCTTGTCTCTGAGTCTACCTCAATCGAATCTTCGGTAAGTCGCGTAGTTTTAGAGAGCGATACCCTAAAAGCACTGAATACGCGATCAACAACAAAAGGGCTACTCCATCTTGCTGCCCATTTCCTCATTCTCGGTATCAGCGGCTACATCTGGGGTGCAAGTTTGGGGCAAAATTGGGCGATCGCACTGTCTGCTCTAGTAATCTACGGATTTTCTCTTGCTGCGATGTTTGCACCCTTACATGAATGTTCCCACCGTACCGCCTTTGCCAATAACACGCTTAGTGACGCTGTGTGTTGGATGGCTGGCGTGCTCTCTTTCTATAACAGTGCCTTCTTTCGCCGCTATCACAAATGGCATCATCGCTATACCCAAGATCCAGACAAAGATCCAGAACTCTGCGATCCGATCCCGCAAACAATGGGAGATTATCTCTTAACCATCAGCGGTCTACCATGGTGGTGGGGTAAACTGCAAACCCATATTCGTGTTGCTTGGGGACAGTTAGAAAGCTATGTATTCATTCCTGCCAGTGCCCGTGCTGAGGTGATCCGCTCGACTCGATTACAACTTGCCGTTTATGCGATCGCCATTCTCATCTCCGCGATCGCTTGGCACCCCTGGTTCCTGTTGTATTGGCTCTTACCCCTATCGATCGGACAGCCAATTCTGCGATTTATCTTGCTAGCCGAACATACAGGATGCAGTCAAGATCGCAATCCGTTCACTAATACGCGATCGACTATTACGCTATTTCCACTAAGGTTTTTGATGTGGAATATGCCTTTCCATGCCGAACATCATCTCTATCCTTCGATTCCTTTCTACCAACTCCCAAACGCGCATCAACAATTACAGCGGCTTTTCACCCATGTCGCTGCGGGCTATATCAAAGTCAATCGCGATATCATCGCTGGTTTTAATCCCGTCGTATAAACCGTTTGCAAACCATTGATATGGCTCATTGCTTTACGCTCAGAAACTTTGAATTTCAGTGCGGCATCAGCCTTCCTGAGACCCAGATTATCTATCAAACCTATGGGAATTTAAATCGCGATCGCACCAATGCTATTCTCTATCCAACCTCATACGGCGCGCAGCATTCAGACATTGATTGGTTAGTTCGTCCAGATGGAATCTTAGATCCGACTCACTGGTTTGTGATTATTCCCAATATGTTTGGAAATGGACTTTCAACCTCTCCCAGCAACAGTGATTGTGGGTTAAAGGAACAAGGATTTTGGTTTAGTCATTTTGATAATGTGCGCGCGCAGAAACAGCTATTGCAAGAAGTCTTTCAGATCGAAAATCTTGCCCTGATCTATGGTTGGTCAATGGGCGCACAACAGGCGTATCACTGGGGTGCACTATTTCCCAATCGAGTTCAACGAATTGCTGCCCTCTGTGGCACCGCTCGCACGACCGATCACAATCGTATCTTTCTGCAAAGCTTACGCAGTGCTTTAATCGCCGATCCAGCCTGGACAGGCACGGGATTTGAGAAAATTCCCGATCGCGGATTTCGCACCTTTGCTCAGATTTACGCTAGTTGGGCAGCATCACAAGCCTTTTACCGTGAAGGTATCTACTACAAACTAGGCTATGCTTCGCTCGAAGATTACATAGTCCGAGCATGGGAAGCCAGCTATCGCAAACGCGATCCTCACAATCTTTTGGCAATGATTGATACTTGGCTTCATTGCGATCTGAGCGATAATCCCCAATATCAAGGCAACTACAAAGCTGCTTTGAGTACCATCCGAGCCAAAACATTCGTCATGCCTGCCACCACTGACCTCTACTTCACTCCCGAAGATTGTGCTGCAGAAGCAGCATTAATTCCGGGTGCTGAGTATTATCCCATTCACTCCATTTGGGGACATCGCGCTGGCAATCCTTACCAAAATACAGTTGACGAAACTTTTATCCGATCGCAGATTCAAATCCTACTCGGCATCAAAGAACTATGACCACACTTTCCCAAATCGCCCACGAAAGAGAGATTCGCTACTTCTTAATTTCATTTACAGATTTGTTTGGAGTGCAGCGCTCGAAATTAGTGCCTGCTGAGAGCATTGACTACATGGCAGCAAGCGGTGCAGGGTTTGCGGGGTTTGCGGCTTGGCTCGACATGACTCCTGCCGATCCAGACATCTTAGCGATCCCAGACCCAGAGAGCTTGATCCAGCTCCCTTGGCAGCCTGATGTGGCTTGGATGACTGCGGATCTGCACGCAATTACAGGGGAACCTTTGGCACAAGCACCCAGAGTGGTGCTGAAACGCGTGTTGCAGCAGGCGCAAGATTTGGGATATCGGGTGAAGATTGGGGTGGAGTGTGAGTACTTTTTGTTGAGCGCGGATGGTGAAGCGATCTCTGATTTGCGCGATCGCCAAACTAAGCCTTGTTACGATCAGCAATCTTTGATGCGCCGTTATGACGTGATCCGTGAAATCTGTGATGGAATGCTATCGCTAGGTTGGGGAGCTTATCAGAACGATCACGAAGATGGCAACGGACAGTTTGAGATGAATTGGATGTACGCGGATGCATTAATTACAGCTGATCGCCAAGCTTTCTTTAAGTACATGGTGAAATCAATCGCCGAGAAGCATGGACTGCGCGCCACATTCATGCCAAAACCGTTTACACATCTAACTGGCAATGGCTTTCATACACACATTTCCGTCTGGGATACCGCAGACAAAGAAAATCTATTCTATGACCCACAGGGCAAATTAGGACTATCGCAGCTTGGCTATAGCGGTTTTCAAATGAGAACGGTACGGGCATCGCACTCCGCAAACCAACCAGAGATATCAGAATCAGAAACAGCATTGAAAGCCTCAGTAATCGCAGCATGAAGCTCATCTTTCGTCCTGGGAGCTATAGAACGCAGGATAGCCT
>CALRKB020000140.1:0-5664 GCA_943367755.1 Rhizobium sp. Q54
ACCTGACTTTTCCTACTAAGTCCTAGAACCCTTGCTATACCTTGATTTCAGATCTAAGACTTATTGTCATTAGACTGGGCTTATTGACAAGTAATAACGAGACAATAAGGCTCTTAGGCTGCGATAGCAACTCCAGATTTACCCCTCAAAAAGATAGTAGGAAAAGTCAGGATGAAGACCAGTTATAGTGTACATAAATTGCCGTCTAATGAAGTGTGGCTACTGGTTGGTTAGTTAAAATCTGTTTCTGGGTTTCCAGGTCGATCGCCGTTATCAGTAACCGCCGATATGCATCAACACTAAACAATACCTTGAGCCGATCGCTGCCTGGCTGACCGGGTGGTTCCAGTGTAGCGATCGCTTGCGGACTACCATGCTCGGACAGAGGGACAAATATCTCTTGGGGATTTTGATTCACAATGGTGACCAGGCGATCGCCTTCGAAAATTACCTCTACGGAATTTGGCGATCGCTTTTCTAGTTCGCCGATGACTAACTCAATTGTTGCTTGATTATTATGAGATGCACATAACAATAACTCAGTAGAACGTGTAGTGGGATAGGCTTGCCCTTTGAGAAAGAGCGGTTGATATTGCCACTGCTGCGTCTGGCTTTGCCAGTAGCGGATTGCGTAGGAATGGAATAAATAATCTTTGATTGCGGTACCATGACTCAGTCTTAATGCACCGTGGGCTACTGCCTCAAAGGGTTTGTCGCTATAAATTGTGGCGCTTGGAAAATACTGAGCGAGTAGATTTTGTACCGAGGGAATCTGAGTGGAGCCACCGATCAGTGCGACATGTTTGATATCCATTTTGAGGATGCCTTTGCCTGCTGCAAAGTGAATCACCTCATCAATAGCAGTCTTTAAAACCCGATAAAATCCTCGCGATCGCAATATACTTTCCAACTGAGCTTGGCTATAGCTAATCTCATGGGCTTCCAGTGTTTCAGTATTGAACCATACCTCTGTTGCCGACTCAGCATTAGAAAGTGCAACTTTAAGGCGCTCCATCAGCGAGAGTAGGAAATTTACGGCGGCAGGCTCTGGCTGCATTGATTGATGGCTAGCTAGATAATCCTCCAATAACCAGCGATCGATATCAATTCCACCCAAGGTTTGCCCTGTTTTGGCAATTACCTCAACCTGTGTTGTCCCAGCGTCTGTATCTATATTTTGCGAATCTTCTCCCACATAACTACCCCAGTTGGCAATGTTGTCATTACCCGGTGTTCTGACTAGTGATAGGTCGAGGGTTCCACCACCAAAATCAATTACCAGAATTACCAGTTCAGGTTGGGCGATCGCATAACCTAGTGCCGCTGCTGTCGGCTCGTCAATTGTGCGCAGGCGGGATCCTGGTACATGTTTGAGCAGATCGGCACCGCAAGACTCCAGCCAACGCAAATAACGCTCGTAGGACTGCACAGGTACGGCAAAAATTGCTTCCCTTACGTCAAGCTGCTGAGCCTGCAAACGGTTAAATAGTTCGCGCAAAAATAGCTTGCCTAACAATTCAGGCCCTAATTCCACGCCGTCGATCTGTGGTACAAAACCAGTCGGCACTGCTAAGCGCCGCTTGAGATCGCTGAAATAACGAGGCGATCGCTGGCTATAGCCTTTGCTAATTACCTCCTGGCCGATACAAACGCGATCGCGTTTGGCATCCTCGACATAGACGATCGAGGGAATCAGAAAATCTTGCGGGTAGCCTCGCACTAGATCCGGGAGTTTGAGCGTCTGCGGTTGATTTAAGATCGCGTTCCAAGTAGCAATGACAGTATTGCTGCTGCCAAAGTCAACTGCGATCGCTACCATATGCTTAAAAAATATTCACGAAATTAGGTTTATGAAGCTTCCGCCTCTGAAGTAGCTAGCTCTCGTAGCATCTCTTGCTGATCTTGCGAGATACAGCTCTGGATCACATCTTCTAGATCGCCATCCAGCACTTGTGGTAGCGAGAAATTTTCACCCAAGCGGTGATCGGTGAGACGACTATCTTTGTAGTTGTAAGTACGAATTTTTTCAGAGCGCGCACCCGTACCTACCTGCGATCGCCGCATACTGGTAACTGCATCCTGCTGCTCGCGAAGCTTTATCTCGTAAAGCTTTGCCCGCAGAATTTGCATCGCCCGTTCTTTGTTCTTTAACTGCGATCGCTCTTCCGTACAAAAAACCCGAATACCAGTAGGTTTGTGCAGCAAATCCGCCGCAGTTTCCACCTTGTTGACGTTCTGACCGCCAGCACCACCCGATCTGGCCGTGGACATTTCGATATCCTTGGGATCGATATGTACTTCTACCGCATCCACCTCAGGCATAACTGCAACTGTTGCCGTTGAGGTATGCACTCGCCCTGAAGCTTCCGTCGCAGGTACGCGCTGCACGCGGTGAACGCCTGATTCAAATTTCAGCTTGCTGTAGACGTGATCGCCTTGAATTTCCATGACAGCCTCTTTAAAGCCACCTAGATCGGCAAGCGACTCGCTGACTAACTTGATCCGCCAACCTTGACGCTCAGCATAGCGAGAATACAAGCGCACCAGATCGGCGGCCCAAATACTGGCCTCTTCGCCCCCAGTACCAGCACGGATTTCCAGCATGATGTTTTTATCATCATTCGGATCTTGGGGCAGCAGTAAAACCTTCATGCGCGCCTCAAGATGCTCGGACTTGTCCGTCAGTTCCTGTACTTCTAACTCAGCAATTTCCCTTAACTCAGGATCGTTAGATTCCTTCAAGATTTGCTGAGCTTCTTCCAAGTCTGTACTTGCCTTACGCCAAGCTTCGTAGGTATTTACAGTTTCCTCAAGTGACGATCTGGCTTTAGCAATGCGCTGAAACTCAGTGGGATCTGTTGCCACATCAGGATCGGCCATGCGACGTGTCAGTTCGTTGAAGGTCTGCTCTACGGAGTCGAGCTTGTTGAGTAAGTACTGAGCAGGCATATGTGGTGGTGGTGATGAATCATGTCAGGTTGCCAGTCTCGCGGAGTACCAGTCTAGGGGTACTAGTGTCGAATTACTAGCGTATGGCTGCTACATGCTAGAGCTAATTTCTGGTGAACCCTAGCGCTGCGTTACTTACTACTTACTTTTTCTTGGCAGTACTGGTCTTATCAGCGTCAGCCGATTCTTCTAGCATGCCATACTTACGTAGGAAGCGCTCTACGCGTCCTTCAGTATCAATAATCTTTTGCGTACCAGTATAGAAGGGGTGGTTGCCCGACCACATATCTACATGCAGTTCGGGTTGGGTAGAGCCTACAGTTGCTACCACTTCTCCGTTGCATATGACCTTTGCTTCGGGATACCATTGAGGATGAATATTAGGCTTGGGCATTTTGATTAGATCTTAGAATTCCAGCTTTTCTAGCCTAGCACAGGCTTATAACTTTAGCTGTAGTGGTTTGCCAATTGTTGACTAAAAAACTTGACAGATCTATTAGGGCGGATACCAAAACATACCCTTAATCCCTTCAGGGTCAGCATTAAATCCGAGTTGGCGATAAAAATCTACGACATGGGCGTCCGCAAATAAACTGATATTACTGATATCGGCGCGTCTGAGTTCTTTGACAACTTCCTGCATCAAAGCTTTACCAAGACCCTTGCCTTGAAATTCAGGATGGACAACTACATCCCAGATCGTAGCATTAAAGGCATGATCGGAAGTTGCACGGGCAAAGCCGATCAATCGGTTAAATCCCCCCCGATGCTCCCGCACTGAGATCACGACAAAGCTATGCTCGATCGCTTTGCGTACTTTACGAATAGGCCGTCGCGACCAACCCACAGAGTCGCAGAGTTCCTCAAGTTCATAGAGATCGATATCTCGCTCGGTACTAAAAAATACTTGTCCGCTTTGATTCGCAACTTGACGCAGTCTAGGCTTTTTGGGAGTTTCAGCAGTATCTGAGACACTAAATAAGCTTTTCCAGAAACCCATGGGTATTGGTAATTGTGATTAATGTGGTAATAAAGTACTCGACACTTAATGTGGCTGGGGGCAAATCAGCTTAACCTCATGCCTTAATTCCTGATCCCAAAGTTGTACATAGGTTGCACATAAAAGTATGACTAGATTTTATCTCGTTTCTTGCCCATCTGCATTAGTCCATTGGGGCTAACCCTATCTTGTCTTGTTTTTTGTGATGTTTCTAACTAGGCACAGGTTCACCTGAGCAGACTGGCAGCGATCCCCGCTAAAGTTCTAGAGTATATTGTTATTGGCTTGATTCACAAAAAATTGACACGCGAATTGATGGAAGATGGCAATGAGCTTTGAAGAAATGCAACAAGTGCTAGAAACTGACTTTTCCTACTAAGTCCTAGAACCCTTGCTACACAAAGATTTTAGATCCAAGACTTATTATCATTAGCGCAGGGCTTACGCACACGTTTCTTTACAATTTCGAGGTACAGCCTGCTGCCTGAGATAGCACCTTAAGAAGATAACCATCATCCCAACCGGCCCGAAGACGCTTTGCTTTAAGCCCAACTTTAACTGATTTCTCCTGGCTCAAGAGATTGACAGCGATGTGGCGAACAACAGCCATATTTTCAGCACTGTAGCCTTGACAAGCCCTAGATTCATCTTCACGAAAACCTACATCCAAAATCCAATGCAGTTGATTTTCAATGCCCCAATGGCTGCGTACCGCGCTAGCAAACAGTTTGGCATCACTGGGGATACTGAGCAAGTAGTAACGACGTTCCAGAGTTGTGTTGCCTTTGATTCGACGCTCTGATTCAACACAACCAATACTTTGCAATCCCGCCCAATTCTCCGCACCTAACAAGTACTGCGTCTGTCCCATGATCCAGTAGTTACGAATCTCTATGCGTCCGTGACCTTTATCAATAGTTTGGTGGAAGTCATGCTCAATCTCTTTGAAATCTTGTCGACGAGCCTGCTCAAACAACTGTGTTACATCCTCATAGAGATTTCCCTGATTGGCTTTGAGTGCTAGAACATAGTCAGCACCTTGATCGACAATCGTCTGAGCAATCTTGGTTTGACAGCCCATAGCATCAATACTCACTAATGCTCCTTCCAACTCCAGAATTTTGAGTAATTCTGGAATCGCCGTAATCTCATTCGATTTCTCATCTACCTTGCGTTGTCCCAGAACTAACTGGTTTTGAGTTGCCCATGCGCTGACCATGTGGATCATCCCACGCTCTGCTCCCCGTTCATACGCCCCTCGTAGAGTTTTACCATCAATAGCAATCACCTGACCTACCGTGATGTGGAAAACAGCTTGTACCCAGTTTAGGAAACATTGCTGCAATTCCTGTGGCTTCAACCGCGCAAACACCCGTTCAAAAGTATCGTGAGACGGAATACCGTTTGGCAATGCCAGAAAAGTTGATAGCCACTCCTGTTTGGCATGACCATAACTCTCCACCTCCGGCCAGCTATCCGCTCCACAAATTACAGCACAAATTGTGATTATGACTATATCGATCAAAAAATGCGCGATGCTGTGTTGGGCTCGCGGATCCTTAATGTTGTTGAAATGTTCTGCTAGCGCGGCAACGGGTGAATCAGTCATAGAAATAAGGAGTGACCCTGTATAGTTATTGCCTTATCCTATGCTGGTCAAACGCTTGTCAACCTTTACTTCCCTTAATTGTTAAGAAACGTGTGCGTAAGCCCTG
>CALRKB020000141.1:0-5644 GCA_943367755.1 Rhizobium sp. Q54
CCTTCCTCATATGGTTGGTGTGACTCTTAGCGATCACTGCTGTACAAACTCATAAAAACTGGACGTTAATGAGCAAGGACTGCTTATGCGGTTTTGACTCTATTATCCCTGCTGAAGAGGATTTCAGCAATAACCTTCCAAGTCGTGTCCTCACCCTAAAAGTATGGCAAAAAAGCCACAAGCTAACTTTGGAAGTATATGCTGCCAGCAAAACCGTTCCAAAGGAAGAAATGTACGGATTAATAAGTCAGATGCGGCGTTCTTCCTCTTCAATTCCGACCAACATTGCCGAAGGATGCGGTAGAGGAACAGATGCAGATTTCGCCAGATTCCTACAAAATGCCATGGGTTCAGCTTCAGAGCTAGAATATCAGCTTTTACTTTCGCTAGACTTAGGATATATAGAGAGCAAGCACTACGAAAGCCTAAACATAGAAGTCCAAGCAACCAAACGCATGCTTGCCGCCTTCCTCCAAAAGCTGAAAGCTGAGAGCTGACCGCTGACCGCTGACCGCCAAAAATTAACTAACCTAATTGCCAAATCGCTATGTCTAACATCACCCTTCACCAGCTAGAACCTGATTTAACTCAACGTTTAGAGCAACGTGCGATCGCGAATGGGCATAGCATCGAAGCCGAAATCAAAGCCATCCTTCAAAACGTATTAGCCTCTGACACACCAACTGAACCTAACCTTGCCAAAGCCATAGAAAAACACTTTGTCCATCTAGACGATTTTGAACTACCCGAAATTACTAGAGAGCCTATGAGAACAACACCTACTTTTGAATAAGCGGCAGTATGAAAACTGTTCTTGATACCAACGTATTATCCGAACTCATGAATCCCAAAGGCTTAATCACAGTCAAAAATTGGGTTGCCTCACATCCTAGAGAAGACTTATTCATAACCAGCATCAACCAAGCAGAGATTCTCTATGGCATTGCAATTTTACCCGATGGCAAGCGTAGAGATGCTTTAAGAGAATCTGCACACGCCATGTTTATCCAGGAATTTATCGGACATATTCTTGCCTTTGAATCAAAAGCGGCTGAATGTTTTGCTGAAATCTCGGCAACACGCAAGAAAATTGGCAAACCTATTTCTCAAGCTGATGCCCAAATTGCTGCTATTTGTCTAGCCCATAACGCTATGCTCGCCACTCGAAATGTCGATGATTTTAAAGACACTCAAATTGAGATAGTTAACCCTTGGTTTTAATCAAAAGAAATATATGGTAATACAGTACGCATGCTTGCCGCCTTCATCCAAAAGCTGAAAGCTGAAAGCTGAAAGCTGAAAGCTGAAAGCTCTTATCTTCTCCTCTCAAAATGCCCCCACACAAGAAGCTACCAAAACCAAACTGGAGTCAGGATACCGAGCTTGTCTGCCTCACCCTTAGCCTCAAAGCTTCTGCAAATAGCATTCTCCCCGATAATTATACAATCGGGCTCCATGCCTGGTTCCTGCACCAGGTGCGCGACAATAACCCTCAACTGTCCGCATATCTACACGACGGGCAAGCCGAAAAACCCTTTGCCATCTCTCCCCTGCAAGGGCAGTTTCAAACTAATGCGACAAACTTACAGGTAATTGCAGGAAATATCTATACATGGTCGATCGCAGCTTTATGTCAGCCCCTATGTCAATGGTGCGATCGCTGGTTGTCTCAGCCACCCAAAACCGTCGATATCTGTAATACTGTTTTTAAGCTTGATCGAGTGGCGATCGCATTGCCACCCGCTACCTATAGTCAACTCTGGTCAGAGCCGCTGCCCACGCAACGGAATTTTAGCCTTACATTCCTAACGCCTACCAGTTTTCGCCACAAAGGTCACCACCTCCCATTACCAATCCCCGAAAATATCTTTCACAGTTACCTGCGTCGTTGGAATAACTTCGCCCCCCAATCTTTCGACCAGGAGAGTTTCCTGGCGTGGGTAGACCAGAATGTGTTTGTCAGTAACTACAACCTGAACTGTGCTAAAACAGCAGTTGGCAAGCAAGGCTTCGTCACAGGCTTTACAGGCACAGTAGAGTTTGGGGTCAATTACAGAGCCAAAAACAATCCCGAGTTCGAGCGCTTGCTCTATGCCCTCATTCGTCTCGCTCCCTATTGCAGCACCGGTTATAAGACCACATTTGGTTTGGGGCAAACACGATTGGGAGCGCACGAAGTCGAGAATATTGCATCTTCAGCCAGCTCTCTCCTCAAAGAGCATTTGTTTGTGCGGGTACAATATTTGACAGAGGTATTTCGCCACACACGGAAAAGTCCCGAAAGTGATCGCACCCTAACCATTGCATCTACTTGGGCAACAATTCTAGCAAGACGGGAATTAGGAGAATCTTTACAGGCGATCGCACTAGATTTAGAAATACCCTATGAGACAGTCAAATCCTATTGCAAATTAGCCCGCAAGACATTGAACCAATCAGAAAACTTGAACGCTAATTCGTAGCAAGACCAAAATTTTTTTGAGATGCATGCACCTTTCCCCCATAACACCGAGCGATTGCATTGGTACTGCGAGGTGTGCGGGTGGATGGATGACACGTTGTAAGTTAGGAGCAGTAAAACGATAATGAGTCAGTTTTCTATCTTTATTAAAGCTGAATCAACCCGTTTTAAAAGCTTAGTCACATCTTTGCCAAGAGACTGTATTTCCACCAAATCACTTTCAATACTTGCTTTTTGCCAGCGCATCAGAGCAAATCGCAATCGTTTTAAATCCTGTATGGGAAAGGCTTTTACTTGTTCGTCTTCAAAAAGGCGGACATTTGTCCTACTTTCGGGATCCTCAAGATTCAAGTAGCGCCTGATAGTACGTATGCTCTTACCTACAATTACCTCTAGAGCTGGCCTGAGAGCTTTCTGATCTCTGGCGGGTCTACCTTTAACATCAATATATCCCGCATCGCGCAGCCGATCTGCCAATGTTCTTACCTCACTTGCTGTATAGTCTCTGCGCTTTTCATTTTCACTAATTTCGATTTGCAGTGCCCGATCAGGATCTAGATCGGCATCAATATCGATCACTCTAACAGGTACAAGGTCGCTAGGGAAATGCTTGGCATAGGCTTCTGAGTCTTGCTCTTTGAGTACTTGAATCGCAGCTTTACGATGTCCTCCTGCAAGTAATCGCCCCTTGCGATCAACTACCAGAGGCTCGACTAAGCCAAGTACAGCAATCGACTCAGCGAGACTAGCAACGTGCTGCAACTGCAAATTTCGCGTATCTTGCGTGCGATTGAGAATTTTATCTAAAGGCATTGCTGCCTTAATCGACTGTTCTGATTCTGCTCTAGCCTCTGCCGCCCGATCTTTCAACTGAATAGCATTACCTATCAAGTGGGCTGTATCTAAAATTTCTGCTGCAGTCTTGCGCTTAGCCATTGCCACTACTCCTATCGAATCTCAACTATCCACTTGGCAATTAAAGCCAACTCTTCTGCAGGCCTCGATCGCGGCGCAAAGCTCATTAAGGGAGTCTGTTGTGCGCCCGCAAGAGATAAGCTCGTATCTTGATGAACAACAAAATGCTTCGCCTCTGGATATTTCTGCATTAGCTGAGCGGGAATGTGCTTATCTAAGCTGCGTCTTTCGTCAACTTGCGAGGCAATCAATGCCCAATGTTTCGCACCCCTACGGTCTTTGCTACGGTAGCTCTCTAGAATGCCCATCACTCGATTAGCACCCATAATTGCAAAGGGATGCGCATTGGTAATGACCAGAGCAACATTAGCAGCAACTAAACCGAGACGTTCCAGATTTTCGTTCCCTGGGGGGCAATCGCAGATAGCTATGTCATAGGGTAACGCTTTGAGCGCATCCGCTAAATCTTCCGGATGCAAAGATTGGACGATCTGACTAGTTAAGTTGGGGCCACCAGGGAACACATACAAATCATTAGCAGCCTTAAGCGGCTGAGGATTTTCACCCATCAATAGTTCTGCCGTACCATCCGCAGTCGGATCTACACCTAGCGCAAAAGCAGCATTTGATTGTGGGTCTAGATCAACCACTAATACTTTATGACCTTCAGTTGCAAGAACTGACGCTAATCCACAAGCAACCGTTGTTTTACCAACTCCTCCCTTCCTAGCTGCGATCGCAATGCTATTGTGAATCATTAACTAGTGTCCTGAGTTCATTCATGCGGCTATTAAAGCAATAAAAGTAACAACTGTACACTGCACCAACATTTTTTCAGCGATCTTTGGATAGAGGCTACGGGTATATGGGCGGTAGCAGATGCCAAAGCCAATCTGCTATACGCCAAAAAATAAAGTACTTTTAGCCAGCTTCAGTTTGAACAGCGCCAACTTAAATCAACCTGAGGCGATCGCCCTGCTTCTAAAACGCAAGGAGACAAGGAGCTAGAAAGCTGCAAACCTTTTTCAGCTAGGCAGTTTTGGAATTGGTATATGCCCCTGACGTAGCCAGTCCATCATCAGATAGGGATGAACGATGCGAACCACATGCGTGGCTGCTACATGCACTGCATGACGTTCAGGAACAATAACGTGCGTATCGTTTGATATAAAATCCCTGAAATTAGCCGTTACCAGTACGTTTGCTTTGCCAGCCAGAGCTGTCTCCAGAACATGAGCGTCTTCTACATCCTGCAAGGCAATCACGCCCACACCGCCTAAAGTTAACTGTGGGCTTGCGCCAGTTGGTCCAAGCTGGGCATATCCTCTAATCGTATCTATATAAAGGTCGGCAGCCAGATGGGGGACATTCAAACTCCTCTCCAGCACTGTTCGCAAACGGTTCAGCATTCCCCAAGAGATTACGAGTTGCACCGACCCGATCACACAATGACCTTGCCGCACAATTTCAACCAGAGATTGAGATGCAGTACCCTGCCTCCCTTTTCGATCCGCAATCAGGGCGGCACACCAAATATTCAGCTCGAGACACAACCTCAGCACGCTTGGCATAACAGGAGTCTAACGGGTTAAAGCGATTGCAGCGTTCAAAATATCGTCTTCTGTTTCAAGCTGCTCTATGTCTCGAACCTGTATGGTCTCCATCACCTGACGATGAGCCAATTCATACTGAGCGTGCATTACTGTACGGGTAATAGATCGGGCGATCTCGTCAAAATCTTCGGGCGAGCCGAGCATCTCGATCTGACGCAAGGCATCATGCGCCTCTTTCGGAAGCCGCACAAAAAGTTTGAGTGCTTGCCCCGCAATCTGAGCCTGTGGGCGATGTTCTAGCCTAGCCAGATCGGCAACGAGGCTAGCCGTTTCCGCATCAGTGTAGGCAGATATTGTTTTGCCAGCCATAGAAACCTCTCTAAAAAATATAGTTTCTATAGAAACTATAACTTCCATAGAAAAAGATAACAAGCCTTGCAATCACTGGGTCTGAGTTTGTTTATGGGCAAAGCTTCTAAAGACTGTAGCCGTACAGACCGCTAAAGGAAGCAACTATTCGCTGTCGCAGATGGCATGTCGTGCGTGGGCTTTGACTATCTCAGGCGAGGAGCTGAATAGGGTCACGCTTTATATACTTTTCTCTAGGTCTAACAGAAACTCACAAAAAGCCTCAACATCTCTAGTCAATATCGCTGCAGTATCTGTCAACATTTCGACCAATTCACGAATGCGATCGGGCCGCAACTCAAACCCA
>CALRKB020000142.1:0-5380 GCA_943367755.1 Rhizobium sp. Q54
ATATCGAAACGTTACGAAATGAAACCGCTGCTTGGTCAACCGATGTCAACACTACCCAACGTGGAGTTGATTGGCAAATGAAAATCGATGATGCTCGATGCAAGTTGACTTCCATCTACCCTAAAATTAAACTGTGACGCTCCACTAGTTTTGCGTTTTGCATAACTTCCAACTAAGCCAACAACCTAGGTCGATCGCCATAATCAGCTCACAAAAGCGCAGTTTTTCACTTCAGTTCAGCATACTGGTCAATCAACTGTTCTACCGGGGTGACAGTTACGGGTTCAAAACTTGTAGAGGAAGCTCCTAGTTCTTCATCGCCCCAAGGCAAGCTAGGCCAGTGCAACCCAATCAGGAGAGGACGGAATTCTGGTCTTATCTGCCGGATCTGTTCTATATCATCTTTTTGTCCTGCCATCGCTCCAATCCATTTGTTGTACTGACGACGAGCAGCAGGTACATCGCCTAACCAACCATGGCTAAAGATAAAGACATCAGTAATAGGTTCCTGCGCCAGCACTTCCAAGACCGTTTGACTCAGTTTGCTACCATCAGGTTCATTACGCTCATTACCTAACGCATCAAAGTTGATCAGGTAGTAATTGAGCGAGGTATCAGGAACCGATTCAAGGGGCATACTTAAAACTCCTCTGTAAATGGCTGTGTTGCAAATATAATCAGTAGCAATAAACTTGCTTGAGGGAAGTAGTGATTTAAACCGCTGCTCCGAAGATTTCATTGATGAAATAGATCTGTCCCATGATATCTCCTTTTTTCACATTTTGAATCTGACCCTTCCGGATCGTATTCATCGCTTCATACCCCTGGATCGTTCTTCGAGCGGTGTTGAACGAACCGAATCCTAATCCCGGATTCGGCCGCCTCTTGATAAATCGGTGGTCTTGTTCGATCAGATTATTCAGATACTTGACCTGTCTCAATTCTGTTTCCTGTGTCAGTTCTTCTGCTTTTTTCAGCGCTTCTATAGACGGAGGATAAGCCGCATTCTTGTCCGCATTGATGACTCTGGGTACCACAGTATGCTTACCCTTAAGGACTTTCTTAAAGAATCGTTTAGCCGCCTTTGCGTCTCGTTTGGCACTGAGCATAAAGTCCAAGGTATTGCCCTGCGAGTCGATTGCCCGGTATAGGTACTTCCACGCCCCTTTGACTTTTATGTAAGTTTCATCGATTTTCCAGGAGTCATTGGTGGAATTCAGATGGGGCCGAATGCGTTTGTCCAGTTCAGGGGCATAGGCTTGAACCCATCGATAAAACGGTCGTATGATCTACCTCAACCCCTCGTTTAAGCATCATTTCCTCTAAATTTCGGTAGCTCAATGAATAGCGAGAATACCAGCGCACATTTAGTAGAATAACTTCAGGCAAAAAGTGTCGCCACTTAAAGGGCTGCTGCTAGTTCATACGGAAGGCGGCTCAGACTGTGGGCTTGACGATCAAACCAGTACAGCTTCATTTTTGCAACAGAACCCAAGATTTTATAGCTCGCTAGTTTTAACGAGGTAGCATCAAATTAGTTTAATTTCTTAAATTTAATGAAAACTCTAAAACAATTGTTAGTAACATTAGTTCTAGTTATAAGTTGTTGGTGCCTGTTTACAGCTAATGCTTTCTCCATACCAGAAACTCTTGGGAAATATCCTGCCTGCGAACTCTCAGCCGCAGTTGCGTCAGCTTGTCCGGACTCAATCGGGACTTGTCTGTTAGTTGGTGACAATGAAAATGATGATGCCTTGTACCTCTATCGACTCAATTCCAAAAAATTAGAGTCTGAGTCCCAAAAAGAACTCTTGTTAGGAGGCTTAAATGTTGGGGATATCGAAGCACTTGCCAAACTAGATATGAATCGAGTGCTAATTTTGGGCTCTCACAGTCGCAACAAAAAGTGTATAACCAAAGAAAAAAGGAGACGCCTCCTGAAAGTAAAAGTTTTGAGTGACAGGCTAGAGGCGATCAATCCGGTTAGAGAAAGTCCAGAGATTCAATCCAAACTCTTATTCGAGGGAGTCGATCTAGCTAAGAACAAAAATTTGGCATTAGTAAGCCTTACTATCGACGAGGCCGAAAAAGCAGCAGACCTAGCAAAGGGAAACGAGACAGCATGTGCAAAAGTAAATGCTTTTAATGCGGAAGGAGCTGTGTCTATTGCTGATGATAAAGTCTGGATTGGTTTGAGATCGCCTTTAGTTGACTTAAATTCAGAAAAAAACGCCGTCTTGCTGCGAGCGAAAAGCCTGCAAGAATATCAATTTGATGCAGTAGCCTTTTTAGACTTAGGCGGACGAGGGATTAGAGAGTTAACGTTAGACAAGAGTTGGGTTTGGGGAATTGCAGGAGGTCCCGAGGATGAAATGCATAATTTCGTGTTGTGGAGATTTCCTAAAGAAGCCCTCAAGCCAAATGCGGAACTAAAACCAGAGGTTATCAGTGTCTTGCCAGATTCATCGGAAGGACTAGCGATAGTAGATAAGACAGCCTATGTTTTAATTGATGGAGATAAGGGAGAAGGAAGCAAAAGCTGCAAAGATCCAGGAAAGTACATACAATTTGACCTTAACTAAGAAAGATTCACCAAGAGATGTCTGAGTTATCGGTTGCGGAGTTGAGGCAGTTGGCGCGCGATCATACCATCTCATTTTTTGTATCCGTACAGGGGGTTAACCTGGATTATTCACCAACCCGTAAAATCCTGACAGCAGATGTAAGATTTTTAGTAATCATTCATCTGGAATGTTGTAGCTACGATGATTTTTCATCGCGAGCGAGTCTTAAAAGATTGGCATGTATTTCATATGAACAAAGTAAAAGCTCTGTCTGTTGGAGATCGTGTAGAAATCACTGAAGAAGGAACACGCGCTCACCAGCGGTATCATGACCATCATACAGATGTCGTGGCAAAAGTACCAATACCTCACATAGGAACTGTTGCAGAAACGGTTAAGCAGATTGTCTTTACCTTTCCTGAGCCTGGTTACAAAGGGACGATTGTTGAGATAAGAAGGCGTTGGTGGGAGCAATCTGGCTATGACTATCTTGTGAGGTGGGACGAGGGTTCTAGGAAAAGTTGGCACTTGGTAAAATAACTTCAGCGTATTGAGTAAGACTTTGCTTTTCTTAAACTTCTCACTCTTCTGGTGCAGGGGGGTGTTGTTTGATTGCAGTTGGTTGCTGGATCGGTCACCGAAGTTGGGGTTATTGTGATAGAAATCAACCCTAGAAAATTTGTGGAGTTAAAGCTCAGATCAACAGCTTTTATCTTTAGCCGCCCAAAAAGTAAAGAAGGCATAGTCAATTTAAAACAACTTATTACTAAAATCTGAATTAGTTGGAAATAAATGCATTGCAATAAATAGGGGTACACCGACATTCCCGTATGTACATAAAGACACTTTTAACCTAATTACAGATAATTATGTGAGTGTAAATACTATTGCAATTAGCTATCAGTAAATTATGTTTTTGTGATCGCGTTACTCCTAAAACCTTGTAGAATCAACAAAATAGACTTCGTAAAATCATCAAATTACGAAGTGTGGAGGTGTGTTAGGAAGTGCGGAATATCAGTTGCACCGTACCAGTGCCAAATTTATGGTTGAGCTGGTCAATTGCTGCCATTAATTTGCGGGAGTGCTCCCGGTTCCTAGTGTCAAACAGATGCGGGTCGTTCAATGGGATAGCTAATGGGCGATCGCAATTTATCTGCCGTACTTTTAATCACACTGGCTACAGGCACGGCAACCAACAGTCCTAACACACCACCGACCTTGCCGCCTACAAAAAGGGCGGCGATCAGCCAGATGGGATTTAACCCAATAGTTTCGCCCATGAGGCGAGGTGATATGAGAATGTCGTTAATCTGCCCAATGGCGATCGCTGCAATCAGCACCTTCACGCCCAGACCAAAATCCTGCAGAGCAACAATAATACTGACCAGCATGATAGTAAAGGCGCTGGCATAGGGAACGAGAGTCGTCAAACCAATCATTACGCCAAAGAGAACGGCATAGGGAACGCCAAAAAACACCAGGCTCAGGGTTTGGGCCATACCGATCAGACCCGCCAGTAGGGCCTGGGTACCAAAGTAACGACGAAAGGTGGTTTGAATTGATTCCTGCAACGTTTCATTCCAGGGTGAGGGGAGCCAACTAAAAATACCATCCCAGGCACTCTCACCCCCAATAATCATAAACAGCGTCAACACTAGAAAAGACAGAATATTGATCAGGCTACTAATGGTTCCTGTCAAGACATTCAGGAGTTGACTACTGGCAAGCTGAAACACACTACCCAGCTGATCGATCGCCCGATTCAACAAATCGGTCAAGTCAATCGGCAGATTTTGAGCGATCGCAAAGTTCTTAAGGGTTTGCAGCTGATTATCGCCCGATTCCACCAGTTGAGGCAGATTAGAAACCAGGGCACTTAACTGCTCTACAATCAGCGGCCCAATCGTTAACGCCAAACCTCCCAGCGCCAACAGCGCGATCAGTAATATAATAGCGCGCGCCCAAGGACGTAGAACGCCACGCTTTTGCAAAAATTGAGCCGGCAAATTTAGCAGAAAAGCAAAAATTGCTGCCAAAACCAGAATGCCAATAAACGGCTGCAGATAATCAATCAAGAGCAACAACAGCCAGCCATTCAAAAAAAGCAGAGGGAATAGAAGCCAGAGCTTAAGCCAACCGGGGAGAGCTCCAAGAGTGTAAATCATGAATGAGTTCAGCGCTGTGCCGTCAGAAGATAATGCGACTTTATCCTAACCCAATTATTGCTTCTGGTAGAAAACAGCCAAATCCAGCGGGAGGAGAGCGATCACGACTCCAAACGTCCTTGATGGAAAACTCTGTCGGCATGCCATCCGGTTTTTCGGTTAAGAAGTAGTAAGGGACTCGCGATTTAATAGACCTCTTGCAAATTAACGAAGATCGTAGGTTTCAACACTTTTGTCTGACTGGCTAAAGGCTAAAATTCAGGCTAAGTTTTGTCAGATTTAGCTAGAAGCAGTCTGGCTCAGACTGTTTAAGACCTAATGTGCAAGAGGTCTAATAATGTCCCAATCCAGTTTTGGATTCCTGTGAATCTAGATTGTTTGCTTGGTATTCTATTTCTATGCGAGTCCCTAAGGTCGCTTCAAAATGAAAGTCAATAGAAATGGTCAGGCGGAAATTCTGTCGCGCGATCGCCTGGGTGATCTGTTTAACGTCATGCCCAATCGCTACCGTCTCCTGTTTGGCATTTGCTATTTCACCGGCTGCCGCATCGCCGAAGCCATCCAATTAAAGAGAGAAGATGTGGGCGATCGCTCTATTACGTTCAGGCGCACGACTACCAAGACTCAGAAAACCCGCACGGTGAAAGT
>CALRKB020000143.1:2500-5368 GCA_943367755.1 Rhizobium sp. Q54
CTCAGTAGCGGCGAGCGAACGGGAAAGAGCCCAAACCAATCGGCATGACTGATTGGGGTTATAGGACAGCGATACTGTACAGAGAAGATTAGATGAAGTGTTTGAAAGGCACGCCAAAGAGAGTGAAAGCCTCGTAATCGAAAATTGGATCTGGCTAGCTGAATCCTGAGTAGCACGGTACACGAGAAATTCCGTGTGAATTCGCGAGGACCACCTCGTAAGGCTAAATACTCACCTGTGACCGATAGTGAACAAGTACCGCGAGGGAAAGGTGAAAAGAACCCCGGAAGGGGAGTGAAATAGAACATGAAACCGTAAGCTTACAAGCAATGGGAGGACGATTTAACGTCTGACCGTGTGCCTGTTGAAGAATGAGCCGGCGACTTATAGGCAGTGGCAGGTTAAGGCGAAAATGCTGGAGCCAAAGCGAAAGCGAGTCTGAATAGGGCGATAGTCACTGTTTATAGACCCGAACCCGGGTGATCTAACCATGGGCAGGATGAAGCTTGGGTAACACCAAGTGAAGGTCCGAACCGACTGATGTTGAAAAATCAGCGGATGACTTGTGGTTAGGGGTGAAATGCCAATCGAACCCGGAGCTAGCTGGTTCTCCCCGAAATATGTTGAGGCATAGCGGGTGTGATTATAGTCTGGGGGTAAAGCACTGAATCGGTGCGGGCTGGGAGACCGGTACCAAATCGAATCAAACTCTGAATACCAGATGCACACACATCCAGTCAGACTGTGGGAGATAAGTTCCATGGTCAAGAGGGAAACAGCCCAGATCACCAGCTAAGGTCCCCAAGCAATCGCTAAGTGGATAAGGAGGTAGGAATACAGAGACAACCAGGAGGTTTGCCTAGAAGCAGCCATCCTTAAAAGAGTGCGTAATAGCTCACTGGTCAAGTGTTCCTGCGCCGAAAATGAACGGGACTAAGCGATTCACCGAAGCTGTGGGATAAGAATATTATCGGTAGGGGAGCGTTCTGCGATAGTGAGAAGCATTAGCGTGAGCAGATGTGGACGAAGCAGAAGTGAGAATGTCGGCTTGAGTAGCGCAAACATTGGTGAGAATCCAATGCCCCGAAAACCCAAGGTTTTCTACGCAAGGCTCGTCCACGTAGAGTTAGTCAGGACCTAAGGCGAGGTCGAAAGACGTAGTCGATGGATAATCGGTCAATATTCCGATACTGATATTGGTTTGTGCAGAGGGACGCAGGAGGCGAGCATCAGCCGCGTGATGGATTGCGGTTCAAGCATTCGAGGTGATGAGGGACGGCGAAAACGTCCTGAGCTGAGATGTGAGTACGAGAGTCTACGGACTCGAAGTGATGTAGTCATGCTGCCAAGAAAAGCTCTAAACACGTTAAGCCAATATTACCTGTACCCAAAACCGACACAGGTGGGTAGGTAGAGAATACTAAGGGGCGCGAGATAACTCTCTCTAAGGAACTCGGCAAAATGGCCCCGTAACTTCGGGAGAAGGGGTGCCCACCTCAGACGTGGGCCGCAGTGAAATGATCCAAGCGACTGTTTACCAAAAACACAGGTCTCCGCAAACTCGCAAGAGGAAATATGGGGGCTGACGCCTGCCCAGTGCCGGAAGGTTAAGGAAGTTGGTCAGGGAGCAATCCTAAAGCTAGCGACTGAAGCCCCGGTGAACGGCGGCCGTAACTATAACGGTCCTAAGGTAGCGAAATTCCTTGTCGGGTAAGTTCCGACCCGCACGAAAGGCGTAACGATTTGGATGCTGTCTCGGAGAGAGACTCGGCGAAATAGGAATGTCTGTGAAGATACGGACTACTTGCACCCGGACAGAAAGACCCTATGAAGCTTTACTATAACTTGGAATTGGGTTCGGGCTTCTTCTGCGCAGGATAGGTGGGAGACTATGAAGCTGCCCTTGTGGGGGTAGTGGAGTCAACGGTGAGATACCACTCTGGAGAGGCTAGGATTCTAACCCTTACCCATTATCTGGGAAGGGAACAGTTTCAGGCGGGTAGTTTGACTGGGGCGGTCGCCTCCTAAAAGGTAACGGAGGCGCGCAAAGGTTCCCTCAGGCTGGTCGGAAATCAGCCGCAGAGTGTAAAAGCATAAGGGAGCTTGACTGCAAGACCAACAAGTCGAGCAGGGACGAAAGTCGGCTTTAGTGATCCGACGGCACAGCGTGGAATGGCCGTCGCTCAACGGATAAAAGTTACTCTAGGGATAACAGGCTGATCTCCCCCAAGAGTTCACATCGACGGGGAGGTTTGGCACCTCGATGTCGGCTCATCGCAACCTGGTGCGGAAGTACGTGCCAAGGGTTGGGCTGTTCGCCCATTAAAGCGGTACGTGAGCTGGGTTCAGAACGTCGTGAGACAGTTCGGTCCATATCCGGTGCAAGCGCAAGAGCATTGAGAGGACTCCTCCTTAGTACGAGAGGACCGGGAGGAACGCACCGCTGGTGTACCAGTTATCGTGCCAACGGTAAACGCTGGGTAGCTATGTGCGGAGAGGATAACCGCTGAAAGCATCTAAGTGGGAAGCCCACCTCAAGATGAGTGCTCTCATGGCAAAAGCCAGTAAGGTCACGGGAAGATTACCCGTTTGATAGGCGGTAAGTGGAAGTGCAGTAATGTATGCAGCTGAGCCGTACTAATAGACCGAGGGCTTGTCCTCAATTAATTGAAACGAAGCATTGATGTTTACTTTACTTAATGACTATTGCTGTGCAGCTTTCAGGGCTCTGCCCACCAGTCTTCCTGGTGCCTATGGTGCGATGGACCCACTCTGACCCATCTCGAACTCAGTTGTGAAACGTCGTTACGGCCAAGATACTTCAGGGGTAGCTCTGCGGGAAAATAGCTCGGTGCCAGGTTAATCTTA
>CALRKB020000144.1:0-5357 GCA_943367755.1 Rhizobium sp. Q54
CTATTCCTATTTAGTTCATCCGGTGCCAAATTTGGTAGACAGGTTTCCCGTAATCTGCTGGAGAAATAACCGTCTTCCTAACCCACAACTTTTACATCAACATAGGAATTAATCAGACTCCCTCTGACTTTTCGGATAGGCTCTTAGTCCTAAGTGAGAATGTGCATTCTCACTTCCAAGCAGGCATGTCGCTATCTGGTGCTTGACCAGCATGAACCAGCGCGAGATTATAGTATTTTTGCGCGTGTTCGATCAGGGCAGCAATTTCTGGCTGGGAAAGCGATCGCATCACTTTTGCTGGAATGCCTGCCACCACAGTTCCAGGCGGCACATCTTTGGTAACTACAGCCCCCGCCCCGACAATACTTCCTGCGCCAACCCGTACGCCTTCAAGGATAACTGCGCCAATCCCAATCAAGCTGCCTCGGCCAATCTCAAGGCCATGAATCACAGCGCGATGTCCTATCGTGACATGGTCGGCGATCGCTAAAGGCGGCCCAAGATCGCCATGCAAAATTGCGCCATCCTGAATATTGCTACAGGCACCAATATGAATTGGGTTCAGGTCGGCTCGGATCACCGCTGTATACCAAATACTTACCCGATCTGCTACCCGTACATCACCAATCACAACAGCATCATGGGCGACAAAGGCAGCACGAGATAGATCGCTTTGCGCGCTTACAGAAATTGCCATTAGTTTAGTCTTGCCTCCGTTTTTGCATGACAGCCGTCATCTCGATTAGTTGCATAATTTGGGCGATGCTATCTTCACCAGAGCAATCGCGCATTTTAGCGATGTAATCTTGCTTGGAGGCAAATAGACGATCGATTGAGTCTACGAGACTCGACTCACTTAGATCTTCTTCAGGCAGTACGGCACTGTAACCCATATTGGCAAAGGAGCGCGCGTTGAGAATCTGATCGCCGCGACTGGCAGCTTTAGAAAGTGGAATCAGGAGATTTGGTTTCTGTAACGCTAGAAATTCAAAAATGGCATTAGCTCCAGCTCTCGAAACTACGACATCGGTCATAGCCAGAATATCTGCCAGTTCCGCGCCTAAATATTCAAATTGCCGATAATTTTGGCGATTTTCCAATTGGCGATCGCTCTGACCTTTACCGCAGGCATGCACGATCTGAAATTTAGGTGTGAGTCGATCTAAACAGGCTCTCACCACCTGGTTAATCCGCTGAGCGCCAGTGCTACCACCGATTACTAATAAAATTGGTAGCGAGCGATCGAAGCCGCACAGTTTCATGCCTGCGATCGCATCACCCGATAGGATTTTCTGTCGAATTGGCAGTCCTGTGCAGATGGCTTTGGGAGCATATTTAAGCGTTTCAGGGAACGTCACGCAGATTTTGGTAGCGAATGGCATGGAAATTTTATTCGCCAGCCCCGGCGATAGATCGGATTCGTGAATAATTACAGGAATGCGATTTAGCCAGCTCGCCATAATTACGGGGACTGTAACAAAACCACCCTTGGAAAATACTACGGTAGGCTTAATTTTACGCAACAACCAGAAAGCTTCCCATATCCCTTTGATCACGTTCAAAGGGTCAGTAAAATTTTGGAAATCGATATATCGCCTCAGTTTCCCCGAGGCAATGCCGTAATAGGTAATACCAATGTCGCTAATTAGTTGGCGTTCGATGCCATCATAAGAACCGATATATTCAACCTGCCAGCCTGACTTTTGCAGGCTAGGTAACAGCGCTATATTTGGAGAGACATGTCCGGCAGTCCCACCACCGGTGAGGACGATTTTCTTCATCGATTACCCATCTGCATCGGGCGGGTCTAGCCTCTGCCAAACTATATTTAAAAGTCGATCCAGTCCTTTTCTTGCTGCCGCCGAAATAATCAGCGGTTGGATCTGCAGGCGCTCAAAAAACTGGGCGGCGATCGCCTCAGCATCTTCTGCGGTCACTGCATCAGATTTATTTAGCACCAAAATCTGGGGTTTATCGCTTAGCCCGTGACCGTATGCTTCTAGCTCGCCCTGGATCGTCTCGTAACTCTCCCATGGTTGCTCAGCTGTCATATCGACCAGATGGACCAGAACGCGCGTACGTTCGACATGGCGCAGGAATTCATGTCCTAAACCAATACCAGTATGCGCCCCTTCGATCAGACCTGGAATATCCGCAAACACCACACCATCGCCACTAGGCTTGGACACTACACCCAAGTTAGGAGTTAGCGTTGTGAATGGATAGTCTGCCACCTTAGGGCGTGCTGAGGACACTACCGAAATCAAAGTAGATTTCCCCGCATTGGGCAACCCAATAATCCCTACTTCCGCAATTAGTTTTAGTTCTAAGCGCAGTTGCAATTCATCACCTGGCAAACCTGGCAGAGCATGTTCGGGAGCGCGATTGTGGTTACTAAGAAAGAACTTATTGCCTAAACCACCCTTACCGCCTTTGGCAATCAAGAGTTGTTGATTTGGTTCAGTGAGATCGCCAATAATTTCCTCATTCGCAATATTGATTACCACTGTGCCACAGGGAACTTTGATAATGCGATCCTTTCCCTGGGCCCCAGTCATATTGTTTCCGCCACCGCGCTTGCCATTTTCGGCTTTAAAAATGTGCTCAAACCGAAAGTCCAGCAATGTTTGCAGGTCAGTGGTTGTCTCCAGGATCACAGAGCCGCCCCAACCACCATTGCCACCGGACGGTCCACCCGCGGGCACATACTTCTCACGACGAAAAGCAACGACGCCGTCACCGCCATCGCCAGCTTTAACTTGAATTTCAACTCGATCTATAAATTGCATATAGACTATTTTACTGTACGGCGAGGTTAGCTCATCAAACTAGCCCATAGCCAATGACAGTAAACTAGTTACGATTGAGGTTGCCGGTCCTAATCCAGCCTTCCTCCTGCGTATTTTCTTGTCGCACATACACCCATTCTCGGTCAGGGCTTTCTTTTAAGACGGACAGGGTGGCATTGTAGTCAGCGCCACCAATCTTATTACCATCCTGACTAGGTTCAGATCTGAGGACAAGCCCAATACCCGAATTAACGGTTCCTTTATACTTAGCATCAAGTGCCGATTTTAGTGGGGATTTAGAGTCACGCTTGGGCTGCGCTTTCGGTTGCGGCTTGGACTGTGTAGCTGGGGGGGCAAAAGCCAAAGATTTCTTTTTTGCTGATTTTTTGTAATCATTTGCATACATAGGTTTAGTGGGCAGCGTACGATACGGCAAAATTACGTAACGCCATGCTCCATAAACAACAGCCGCAATAATTCCTAAGTAGAAAAATAAGGCAAGATTAGATTTAGCTACACTTAACGTTCTCATGGCATTATGCCTAGAAATAGTCACTATATTTTTAGGTTTGAGGAAAAATTAACAGCATGCGTAAAAATACTCTCGATTTTGCAAGATATTTTTAGCTGACATGACCGCTAAAAGTGTACACCCACTGTCAATATCAACTCAATATTTGCTTCTTTGCTCTGGCCCAGATCGCGATCGCTCGGTATTACCGCCCGACTCATTTAACTTTCCCAGCCACGAGCTGCTTAGCGATCGATACAAAATTGATACAAATAAGGCAGACCTATACGTCTGCCATTACCAATAAAGGGGTTGATTTGTCGCTAATTCAGGACTACGCCAGATCGAAAACTAGAATTTCGGCATTGTCCTTACCAATCAGATTCAAGTCACCCGCCTGACTCACCGCTATGCCATCTCCTTCTTTAACAGTCTCACCATTCAGCAGTGCTTCACCTCGCGCCACCTGTACCCAGGCATGGCGTCCGGGTTCGACGGCATGAGTTACCTGAGCGCCATTACTCAAAACCGTGGCATAGAGGCTGATATCCTGATTGACAGTGACCGAGCCATCGCGACCATCGGAAGAGGCAATTAGAAGTAAGCGATCGCGCTTTTCCGCCTGAGAATAGTGCTTTTGTTCGTAGCCCGGCTCCAAATTTTCCTGACTGGGCAAGATCCAGATTTGCAGGAAGTGGGCGCGATCGGTTTTGGAATGGTTGAATTCACTATGGGTGATGCCCGTACCTGCGGTGAGCCGCTGTACTTCACCTGCTTGGATCACCGAGCCGTTACCCATACTGTCTTTGTGCTCTAGTGCCCCCTCCAATACATAGGAAATAATTTCCATATCTCTGTGAGGGTGCGTACCAAACCCCATACCGCCCTGAACGCGATCCTGATTGATTACTCTCAAGCTCCGAAATCCCATATGGGCGGGGTCGTAATAACTAGCAAAGGAAAAAGTATGGTAGCTATCTAACCAACCATGATTAGCATGTCCTCTTTCTTCGGCTTTGCGTAATGTCAGCATTTTGTTCTCCTTTAAGTTTTCCGATCGTTGCTTGGAAAGAATGCTTAGCTCCAAGTTTGTTACTTTGTGCGCTCAGCGATCGCTTGCACGATCGATTAATTTCACTGTATAAACTTTAATGGATATATAATACTAATGTAAAGTATGCACTTTTTAGTAAGATACTACCCAAAAAGATACCATGAAATTAGCGATCGAACCCAATGAAAGCGATCTCGAAACTCACGAAAGTATAGAGCGCAGCACCTGCCCAGTTGAGTATGCCCTCAAAGCGATTGGAGGACGCTGGAAAGTATTAATTTTGCGCGAACTTTTTCGCGACACTCGACGGTTTGGCGAATTGCACCGTGCTCTACATGGCATTACCCAAAAAATGCTTACACAACAACTGCGCGAGCTAGAGCAGGATGGCATTATCAATCGCTATGTATACCCTCAGGTACCCCCCAAAGTGGAATATTCGCTGACACCCATGGGAGAGACCTTAAAGCCAATTCTGGATTCCATGCACGCATGGGGCGAAAAGTATTTACAGCAGATAGTATCCCCTAGCGTTTCTGCCTATAGCGAAACAGCAAAAACTGATTGACTTGAACATTCTGGAAGTTGTCATCGCTCACCAGGATTAAACTTTGGCTTCCATCTGCAAGCGATCGCCCAAGCGTCATTCCTTCTAAATTATCTAGTCTGATACCTAGTTCATCCAGATCGAATAATAGTTGTTTGCGAATAGGTTTAACTTTACCAGGATTATCTCTCAGACTCGGTATGCTAGAAATATCATTGGCGCTACCAGTAGCAATTTGAAAGATCTTGGCTCCAAATTTCAGACCATTAAATGATCGCTCTAAACTCAGAAAATGCCCACCGCGATCCAATACTGTTCGGATAAGCGTTAGGCAGTGCTGGGAATGGTAAAGGTTAGTTTCTCTAAGTTGGTGCCGGTGCCTCTGTGTAGTCGCTTCCTGGCTGGGAACTTCGACCTTGGCTTTTTAACTACGCGGGGATTACTTCTGCTTTGGCG
>CALRKB020000145.1:0-5298 GCA_943367755.1 Rhizobium sp. Q54
GCTTCTGAGACTGGTGATGATGACGCGAATTACGAGTGCATTGAGGAAGAGGATTACTAAAAACGAAGAGGGAAGAGTAAAGAAATATAGACTTCCCTCTTCATTCTTCTGCGTTAATTCTGGAGGTACTAATGATGACTCTAATCCAATTTCCAACTCTCTCGCCAGATAACTGGCATGACATTGGAGCAATTGGGATTGTGTTTCTTTTGATCGCGATCGTCTTGAGGAAATATTTATGACGACTCAAGCTCAGATCCAAACACAGCCACAACCACAACAGCCACAATTCCCAGTCCTATCACCGTATGCCTGGCAGGATATTGGAATCATTGGGTTCGTGGTTGTTTCTTTCGCGATCGCGTTGGGGAAATGGTTGCCTTCCTATCTCGATAAACGCTGGGCACTGCGACAAAAGGAGATCGAACTAGCGATCACTGGCAAAGAACAATCCATGAAGGCAGAACTCCTGCGCGACGAACGCGACCAGAAGCTACTGGCTGACTTTACAAATACTTTGCTAGCCAAAGAGTTACAGCGCTCTGAGGAACTCCTGGAAAATCTAGCTGAAACGCAACAGCGAATCGCCGAAACACAGGGAATTCAGCAACAACAATTCGAGGCGATCTCGCGTGGATTTGAGCAGTCCACCCAAAATCAAGCCAGAACGATCGAGGTACTCGAAGCAATCTTAACAGCCTTGAAGCATGATTAACGGCAATCTCAATCGCCAAGGCGATCGCTCTTATCCTCTAAAGATTGACGCTGCAAGAACCTTTGCATCCGAACATTCTATGCCTAACTTCTGGTATAAAGCTTAAGGATATTGATTTTGCTTAAGTAATGGCAGCCGACCTATTGAAGCTTAATGGTGACTATGAAGACTTTCTGCGCGATCTAAAAAATCGCATCCGTACGGCACAAGTACGGGCAGCACTGGCCGTAAATCGAGAATTGGTGCTACTTTATTGGCAAATCGGGCGCGACATTCTCAGCCGCCAGCAACAGCAGGGGTGGGGGGCAAAGGTAATCGAGCAACTAGCAAAGGACTTGCAACAAGAGTTCCCTGATATGAAAGGATTCTCGTCTCGAAACCTTAAGTACATGAGGGCTTTTGCTGAAGCTTATCCTGACGAGCAAATAGTGCAACAGGCTGTTGCACAAATTCCTTGGGGGCATAATGTACGCATTTTAGACAAGGTAAAAAGTACTCAAGAACGCCTTTGGTACGTACAATCAACCTTTGAGTATGGCTGGAGTCGTAATGTTCTTGAGCATCAGATCGAAACGCAGTTATACGATCGCCAAGGCAAAGCAACCACGAATTTCGATCGCACGTTACCCCAACCACAATCCGATCTGGCACGACAGCTACTCAAAGACCCCTACAATTTCGATTTTCTTAGTCTGGGCAAGGAAGCACAGGAACGAGATTTAGAACGGGCACTCGTCGATCGTATGCGCGATTTTTTACTGGAGCTGGGATTGGGTTTTGCGTTTGTAGGCAGTCAATATCACCTGGAAGTAGGCGAGCAAGACTTTTATATCGATCTTCTCTTCTATCACCTCAAACTACGCTGCTATGTGGTGATCGACCTTAAAATGACTGGGTTTCAGCCCGAACATTCAGGCAAGATGAACTTCTACATTGCAGTTGTAGACGATTTATTGCGACATCCAGACGATCGCCCTACGATTGGAATTGTCTTGTGTAAGTCAAAAGATAAAACGATTGTTGAGTACGCCTTGCAAGGTATGCAGCAACCCATTGGCGTTTCGACCTATCAATTGGAATCGTTAAAGCAGAACCTGCCAACTATCGAGCAGTTGGAGATAGAATTGGCAACTATTACGGCAGAGATAGAATTACAGCAAAGCGATCGGGCAAGTGCAGACGTAGAGAAAGGAGAATAAAACTCAATCGGACGGCAAAGCCCCCAGCCTATCGACACAGCCACAGATACCCGCATTCTGGAGCCACGCACAGGGGAAACGGCAAACGCAGCAGTATCGCCGCGAACCGCAGTCGGCATCTGGCATAGCAACCAGTGGCACCCAGACGAGAAACTGGTCAGACATATCACCTCGCAACCCGCCTTTTAGCTTGCCACACCGAAGAGATGCAAGAGTCGTTCAGGGCTTTCGCGGCATAAATCATTATTCCACGTCCCTGAGCCTCGCTGGCATCTAAAAAATGTGGCGATCGCTTTAGGCGTAGTTTCTAAAGGTTCTTATATGTCTCTCAGTTTTGCTCGTCGTTGGGGTGCTTTCAAGGTCGCTATCGCTGCCGATGCCTACTTGGCTTGGTTCCACGACTTTGCTACCGCTCATGCGTTTGCCGCTCATTACCCTGGTGCGCGTGTGGCTCGTTCTCGTGCGGGTTACATCTACGTCGCCGTTCGTCGGTAGTCTTGTGGGGGCTTTGCCCCCTTTTAATTTAGCGGCTTACCCACCCACCGCCGCGCCGCATCTACTCCCCCAACCGCGACCAGTCACGGAAGCCGCGCCTGCCTGCATTCCTTCCCAATAAGAATCGAATCGGATTCGACCGTGCTTAGTGTATTAGTAGATATCAAAGTGGATTGGTGAGGAAGCGATTACCTTTGGTATGCGTTCCGCCGCACCGTCTCAGTTTATTTTTTAGCTCAGTGCTGCAAGTATTCGCACCGAGCAGATCGCTCCAAAGCCGCTGGGCTTGTCCCCTTAGTCCCCCACGGGGAAAAGCGGACGCGGTATAACCGCGATTATTCTGCGCTTCATTCCGCAGGATACGCCAGCCTAGCACAGCAGTCAGCAGCGCTTCATAGAAGTCACCTTTATTTGTTGAGCTTCACTATCGCTCCGCACTGTTTGGAGTTCGCGCACTTCGCAATTTTGTAATTACCCTGTTGTTGCTACGTGCGCTCACATTTGTTTATTTTTGCTGACATCCGCTGTGCTCCGACAGCAAATCAGAAAGTTGTTGTTCCAATCCATATCAAATGCGCTGCCTTTGTGCCGCGCTTTATTGGCTGTCGTGTGCTTCATTCCGCGAACCAAGTTGACGCTACGCGATTGATTTTTGTGATGTGGTGTGGTGCATGTGGAATGTGAGTGTAGCAGGGCTGTCAAGCCCGATCTTGCCCGTTAAATCAGAGTTAGCTGATGCTCCACCATCCAGTCTGGCAGCTCGCAAGGTTCGATCAGCCAGTGCAGTTCTACGGGTACGCCTTTGGCGATCGCGTATCGCACTGTCCCCCAAGTTCCAGATCCCGCCCACGAGTTCACAGTTACACCAGTAGGGCAAGGCTTATTTACAAAAGCGAACAGAGTTCCATTATCAGCCTTGAGAGCATCTACCATTTTTTTGCTGCGTTGCTGAAGTTGGTACGGTTTTCTGCCTTCGGTCTTGTGTAGTTCTACTTCCATCGCCGCGTTTGCATATCTGCGAGCGAGAGCATCTATTCCTCTGGCATCTCCTACATGCAATTTAGTGGCTTTATCGAGTAGCGATCTCAATTCTCTTGTGGCTTTTGCCACTTCGCTCTCAGTTAGTTTACGAGTTCCAGTGATTCCGACTACATGCATTTGATTTCATCGATCTAACTGTTTCTATTGTACCATCACCAGATATTTGATAGATACTCGCTAGATATGCATTACCTATATAAGAACCTTCTTTGATAGGTACTACAAATAGACTAAGTCTTGCTAGCTATTGGCTGGTAGCATACAATATTTATATAAACTAATCAATAAACGGACTTCCAAACATGGTCACTTCTCAAAATATTCTCTACTCTTCTTCAGCGATCGCTCGTGTTCTCAATGTTGCTGCAAGTGCAGTAGTCAAATTCGATGTGTTCACAAAGGTTATTTGGGTTTACATCAAGGGGCAACGTCCAAAATTCTTGTCTAAAAAGCTATTCACCCAGCATTTTGTAGATCGCCGTAAGGCTGAAGCTAGAGGTTTGACTGTTACTCGCCATGCTTTTGAGCATTCCCATTTCACGGTGCGCAACGAGTCAAAGGGTACTTTCTATCAGGTACAGGCGATCGCTTCTGGTTTGGTCTGCGAGTGTGAGGATTACCAAAATCAGGTGAGATTCTTTGGGCGTGGTTGCTGCAAGCACAATTACGCTGTTCTGGCTCAACTCGGCTACACAGATCTACGCTCATATCTGGCAGCGCAGCCATAACAAAATCGTCCTGAGCAAGACGAAAAAGGCGCTCGCTCAAGACGACATCAAAACATATTTCCAGGATACCACGATGATTACTTCTTGCACTCAGTTTCAATCGGCTCGTAACCGCGATCGCGTTCCCGTTCTGCCCTATCACGAATACATCTATGACGATGATTTTGATCGCACCGAAACCCACTACCTGATCGTTGATTTTGACACCTATTGGTCGGATGGCAGAAATACTGGCTACTTTGCCAAAGCTGTTTCTCTGCCAGAGCCTCAACCGACGGTCGAAGACTGGCAAGAATACGAGTTATGGCTTGACGAACAAGAGGAACGCCATAGGCTAGCCACCGAACTGGCTTATGGCAACTGGTAATTCAACTGTCCGATTGCAGTGATGACATTAAAAGCCGCTGCTAAATCAATCAATTCTATGCAATCACAAGGAAAACCAAACGATGACCGCACTTACTGTTTTTGGGACTAAACCCCAAGACGCTATTTTTCTCCCTCCACAGCCCTTTGCTGTGCGCTTGAACTGCCAAACGGGTCAGATCGCGTTGAGTGAGAATGAGTTTCTGGGTGACTCGCTCGAAATTTCGATTATCAAAGTCGCTCGTTACTTCGGCGATTTAGGTAAAACCAAGCAAGCTGAATGGCTGCAAATTTTCTTTGTCCCTGCTCCAGCCAGCAAGATTCTCCCTGCAAATACGGTGTGCGTGAGCTACATCAAAACGCGATCGCTAGCTCAATTTGCCCAAACTATCACCCGCTTGATGGAGAATGGCGAACCTGGAGAAGGTATCTTTGTGCTCTCATTCCTGAGCCACAAGAACGATCAAGGGCAACCTTACAAGTCTGTCAAGTTCGACTGGAGAGAGCGTAAGACGGCGACTGAGAAGAAGCAACTCGAATTAATTGCAGCTTTTATGCAGTCTAAACCTGCGCTTTCTGACATGAACGGTACTCGCGAGATGGTCTGCCTTGATGCTGTAGCTGCTGAGAAATAGCCTGTTTGAGTTTGGTAGTTCTCCAACAAAAACTACCACTTTTCTATTGACTTTCAAGACGACATCAAAACATTCAGGAATAACACTATGACAACTCGGACTTGGTATCGCAACTTAGG
>CALRKB020000146.1:0-5087 GCA_943367755.1 Rhizobium sp. Q54
TTCTCGAATTCTGGTAAATCCAGTCCACTCAGACTCCTAAAAATGCGCGGTTTGTTTTGTAGTTTCGCGTAAGACAGCATATCCTGAACCAGCTTTTCGTGATTACAGTTATTCTACCGACTCCGCCCGATTATTTCCAATGAAGTCTAACGATTGTCCCAACTTGACTGGGATCTTATTTTCTTGCGTGTCCCTAACGCTCCGCGCACTGGTACGAGTCCTGCAACTGGCGAACCGTTTAACGTTCCCGCCCGCTGGTCAGCGTCCTTCAAAATCTATAAAGCCTTTAAAGAGCGCGTCGAAGCCGTGCCGCTGGATCAATCCAGTCCTACGGTCTCTCCTGGTACTATCTCCGATATCATCGCTCCTGGTGACAAGCCCTACTACTTCACCGTTCAGTTCAGCGACGATGTGGACATCAAAGCCTCTACTATCGGCGGCAAGAATAGCGAACTCGGCGAACTCGATGTGCGCGTGACTGGCCCCAACGGTTTCAACCAACTCGCCAGAGCCACGAGAACTAAAGCTACTGCCGACAAGAAAGGACGGATCGTTACCTATGCCGTCGGCGCTCCTGGTGGCGTGTGGGACTTTACCGCTAACGGTCAATACCAGATCGATCTGCTAGAAGCACAAGTTTCGGATCTGATGCACGACTTGGAAGGTTAATAGGAGTCAAACCTCTGGGACAATGATGAAGTCGTCATCGGAATAGCCAACAGCATGTATTGGCCGTTAGTGGGAATAGGCGCAACACTCCAAAAATTCATGCTCGCGTACCGAGAGGTGTTCTGCCGAGAGGCAGGGTTTGAGCATGTCAGCCGCTATATCAATGGACTGCTACTGAGTGCAAACAAGACCTTGCAAGGGATCTACGCCCAAATCGTGTGGCCTGAGGGCAAGCAAGTAAGCCGCCGAGCAATGCATGAAGCGGTGTTTGAATCAGGTTGGAGTCGGGATAGTCTGATGCAGTGTCATCGGCAAAACATCGCCCCTGATTATCGCGGCCGAGGCAGAGCAGTAATAAGTCTGGACTGGACATTTGCTTACCATCCTTACAGTGAGAAGATCTATGGCGCAAAGGAAGCTTATGATTATGTGCATGGGGGTTGGAGTTGCTATCAAACGGTCGTGACCGCCGTTGTGTCAAATCCGCATCGAGTGGATGGTTTGGCGGTAGAAGTCCAACAGCCGAACTATCAGAAAGAAGAGTTAGCCTATTTGAAGATGACTCAACAGGATAATTACGACCAAATGGAGCAGGTACGCGAGCGTCTGTTAGAGTTGCTGCATTATCGTTCTCATCAACTGAGCTATCGCAAGCGCACCGAGATGGCTGTTGATGTGGTGAAGCAAATCGAAGCGGAAGGATTGTATCCCCAAGCAGATTATGCGTTTGACCAGGGGGTCTTAAGTCATCCATTAACGACCCTAATCGAATCGGTAGGCAAACATTGGGTCAGTGAGGTTGAAAAGACTCGACTTATTTTGTGGTACGGGCAATGGCAGCAGGTACAGGCTTTAGCAAAACATTTGAGGCAAGAACATCCAGAAAGTTTTCGACTCAAGCAGGTACGCTGCCGCAATCACGAGATTCGAGAGATATGGGCTTTTTCTAAAGTTGTACGTCTGAAGAAATATGGTCGTAAACGACTGACGATCATCCATGAAATGGCTGACCTAAGCGACCCACCCCGATTTTTATTAACCGATGCCCTCCACTGGGACTCCTCACGGGTATTTGCGACCTGGAGTTTTCGGTGGCCAGTAGAAACCTTTCATCAGTTTGCCAAACAACTGACCGGATTGGAAGACGCTCAGCTACGTAATGAGGAAGCGGTAAAACGCCACTTCTGCTTAAGTTGCGTCGCGCAGTCTGTGCTTCAGCAAGCCAGTTGTAGTGGTCAAAATTCTGAGCGGTTTGGCTTTGCTGATAACCATGAGCAAACCATTGGCCAACGACTCTACTCCCTTTCACGCGAAGCTGTGCAGCAGGTGGTTCAGTTCACCCAGTCCTTGCTGCATCAAGGGAAGTCTGTGGAGCAAATCATGGAGGTGTTGATGCCTACCTAGAAATAACATCTGTTTTATTTCCCACCCTTCATAACCTTCCAAGTCGTGCACCTATGCCAAATCGAGAGGAAACCTACAAAGAACACTCGATGTGTTTTGGTTGGTTCACAACTTTGTTCGAATTCATTTCACCACTAAAGTTGTTCCTGCTGTAAAGCTAGGAATTTTGGAGACTGGGTTATCTTGGTCGCAATTACTAACGATGCGATATGCGATCTAACTCATTGTAGACAATGCTTGTAGCTTTCCCATGCGGCGGAACCAGTGCCTTTCGGAAATAATGCAAATATGAGAATTTCTCCGAAACAGATCTACTACTTCAGTCTTGGCGTATTAGTAGTAGCAGACGAATTAGATCTCCAACTTTAACAAGTTTAAGTCATCTAGCTTTGTCACTAAGGCATTCCTTGGACTAACCCAAAATTATTAAGGAGAAAATATGCCTCACTTTGCAGACACGTCTACTGATGTCAAAGTAGAACCGCACGGCAGTTCAGATCTCTACACAATTAGATTTGATAATAGGGTGGGTTCATCGTCAACAAATGCCACGATCGTCCGCAAAGGGACTAATGAGGTAGTTGCGATCTTTCAGATAAGATTGCTTTGAGTTCATCTTCAGCTTCTTGGGTATATCTAAACTCTACTGCGAGAATTGCAGTAGAGTTTTTTGTTTCTATGCCTGAGAAATTATTCGAAATTCGATCCATCTACTTGACACTTGCGTACTAATTACAAGAGATGAATGAGAACTCTAATTCAACTGCCTTGAATCAGTCTTCAGACATCCTCTAAGTCTAGATTTCTAGATTCCTCTTAAGTTCATAATTAGCCCATACTGCCCTGTGTGGGCTTTCTCGCATTTTAACTACAAAAAATACTCTGTGAGTAACGATCCATCACCTGAGCGATCGCGTACTAATTGTAGGAATGTTATGAACCCTGAGGCTGCAATTATTAACATTAGATCCATCCCTAAGGAAATCTTTCTACACACATGCTAGTTACCGAAGTGCTATATGATACGTTCCTATAGAAAGCTTCAGTTTCTCGCAAAATGTCGTTGGGTTGCTGTATGTAAAAGATAGTTTAGGTTAGGTTATATGGGATTTGCAGATTCCTCAGATGCTGATTTGGTTCGCAGTTTGAGAGCAGGACAGCAGAAGGCACTTGAAGCGATCTATGATCGCTATGTTGGCCTAGTTTATAGCATTGCATACAAAATTTTAGGAAACTCCCAGGAGGCAGAAGACTTAACTCAAGATATATTTGTTACATTTTGGCAGCAGGACAGTTTCGATCCCTCCAGGGGTTCATTAAAAAGCTTTCTTGGCTTGCTGACGCGATCGCGCGCCGTAGATAAAATTCGCAAGCGCAATACTACGAATAATTTCCTAGAACGATGGCAAAAGATCGTAACTGAGGAATCGTCCGATCCAATACCCTTGGAACGAGCTTCGATGGAGGAGTGCCAAGAGGCGGTGCAACAGGCAATGCAGCAAATCTCAGATGAGCAGAGGCAGATTTTAGAAATGAACTATTACGAAGGATTGAGTCAAGCTAAAATCTCTCAGGAACTAAACTTGTCCTTGGGAGTTGTGAAACATCGCTCCCGGCAGGGCATTATCGAATTAAGAAAACTTTTACAAGGTATGTGCGGATAGTTGGGGGAAAAGATATGACACTTCCTAGATACTCAGAAGAATTTCAAGCACTGGCGGCTGGATATGTCCTTGATGACCTCAGCGCCGAAGAGAAGGAGCACATGGAACAATTGATGATTGAGAATCCTGAACTGCGCCAGGAACTCAAAACATTCCAGGAAACCATGGGCATGCTCTCCTACAACGTACCAATGATCGAGCCTCCTGCTCATTTGCGTCAAAAAACTCTCGATATGGCTGCAATCAGTCTCACACTGAGAGGGCCACAACTGGAGAGCCGAAGAGAATTACAAAGTACACGCCGTCCGGCAGTCGCAACTCAACCCCCTAAATCTTGGGGGAAAGTAGTTGCCGCGATCGCCGCAATTTCTGCGATTACAGCAATTGGGCTTGGTATTGATAATTTTCGTCTCCGCCAAGAATTGTCCGTTGCTCAAGGCTCTGATGCAGATACAGTAGCCACTCTATTGCAAAAGCCTGATAGTCGTTTAGTCGCGATCGCTGGTCAAGAGAATAACGCGAATGCTTCTGGAACATTGCTATTTAGAAAAGGGAAATGGCAACAGGTAGTTCTGTCTTTATCTGACTTACCACCACTACCTTCAGGGGAGGTATATCGGCTGTGGCTATCGTTGGACAATAATCAAACGATCTTTTGTGGTGAATTTAATACTAATGCTAGCGGTTCGGTATTTGTGAGTATCAATCCACCCCAACTCCCCCCGCAAGGTACAAAAACAACGGGTATTTTTGTGACGAAGAGTACGACGACAGCACCATTGGAGCCAACAGGCAAAAGAGTGGCTGCTGGTACGATCTAATTTCCTTTGGCTTCTCGATACCATGCTTCCAGAGCTTCCACTCGTTCAGTTAGCGTGAGGTAGTCACCCCACCAATCAATTTCTCTGCCTTCCATGCGAGAAACTCTGCGTTCATGGCCTGTGCAAATATCCGCCAAACGGTCAATAGCACTTCTGAGGGCGATGCTGGAGTTTTTCAAGTCCTTAATTTCTTCTTTCAGACTAACAGTCTCTTCAGCCTGCTTTAATTGGCTGTTTTGAAGTTCTTGCTGGATCTGGAGCATGGTTTCTAGCACCTGACTTTTCCCACTATCTTTTTAAAGGGTAAATCTGGAGTTGATATTGCAGCCTGAAAACCCTATTGCCTCGTTATAGTTTGTCAATAAGCCTACGCTAATGATCAGGGCTTACGCACACGTTTCTTAACAATTAAGGGAAGTAAAGGTTGACAAGCGTTTGACCAGCATAGGATAAGGCAATAACTATACAGGGTCACTCCTTATTTCTATGACTGATTCACCCGTTGCCGCGCTAGCAGAACATTTCAACA
>CALRKB020000147.1:0-5011 GCA_943367755.1 Rhizobium sp. Q54
GTCGCCGCTGACATTAACGGTGATGACCTTGTTGGTTTCGTTGGCAGCGAAGCTCACTGTGCCAGTGGGAAGCGTGCCGCCAAAATCGCCAGCATTGGCAGGATTGACACCTGTACCCGTAACTTCCCAATCGGCGGTAGTGGCACCGCTAGGATCGCCCGATCTCGTGACTGTGAAGGTAAAGGCTTTTGTGCCGCTATTGCCTTCGGGTTGAATGGCGTTCGTAGCGGCGATCGCTAGTGCAATATCATCATTTTGAATCGTGCCCGATGCAGTAGCTGTTGTAATCGTAGCCGCATTGGATGGATTGGAGAGCGTGACGGTGAAGTTCTCATCTGGTTCTACCACCGTGTCGCCGCTGACATTAATAGTGATGACCTTACTGGTTTCGTTAGCAGCAAAGTTAACAGTACCAGTGGGAAGCGTGCCACCAAAATCGCCAGCATTGGCAGGATTGGCACCTGTACCCGTAACTTCCCAATCGGCGGTAGTGGCACCGCTAGTATCGCCCGATCGCGTCACTGTAAAGGTAAAGGCTTTGGTGCCGCTATTGCCTTCAGTTTGGATGGCATTCGTAGCGGCGATCGCCAGATTCGCGTCGTCATTCAGAATCGTACCCGTAGCTATCGATGTCGCGATGTTAGCTCCAGTTGCATTGGAAAGCGTCACGGTGAAGTTCTCATCTGGTTCCACCACCGTGTCGCCGCTGACAGCGACCGTTATCGTTTTGCTCGTCTCGTTAGCGGCAAAGTTTACCGTGCCCGATGCAAACGTACCACCAAGGTCAGTCGCATCGGCGGGATTGGCTCCCGTTCCACCTACTGTCCAATTGGCAGAGGATGCACCGCTGATATTTCCCAAACGCGTCACCGTAAACGTAAAGGCTTTAGTCCCACTGTTGCCTTCTGTTTGCGAGGCGTTCGTCGCAGCGATCGCCAGATCCGTGTCGTCGTTCAAAATCGTGCCCGTCGCTCTAGGTGTAGTAATGGTAGCTCCAGATGCGTTGGAGAGAGTTACTGTGAAGTTCTCATTTGGTTCTACAGTGGTGTCACCGCTGACACTGACGGTAATGGTTTTGCTAGTCTCATTCGCAGCGAAGTTAACCGTACCTGTGGGAAGCGTACCGCCAAAGTCTGTAGCATTAGCGGGATTCGCTCCACTGCCATTCACCGCCCAATTCGCTGCAGAGGTACTGCTGAGAAAACTCGTACGAGTTACGGTAAATGTAAAAGCTTTGGTGCCGCTGTTGCCTTCCGTACCCGTGGCATCGGCATTCGCTGCGATCGCTAAATCTGAAGTGGATGAATTTAGCAATATTGAGACGTTAGCGGAGGAAAAGCTTGTTATAGAAGTCGCAGCAAGGTCGAATTTGCCGTCACCGTTGAAGTCGCCAACACTAACTGAAGTGGGACGTTCACCCACAGCAAAATTGGTAGCAGATCCAAAACTGCCCGACCCGCTCCCTAGCAAGACGCTGACGTTGGCGGAGCCAAAGTTTGCTACAGCGAGGTCGAGTTTACCGTCACCATTGAAGTCGTTAAAGTCGCCGACGCTAACTGAAATGGGCCCACTCCCCACCGCAAAACTGGTGGCAGCTCCAAAACTGCCCGACCCATTCCCCAACAGGATATAGACTTTGTCATATTCAATGGCTGTTACAGCGAGGTCTAGTTTGCGATCGCCGTTGAAGTCCCCGATGCTGACGGATCTGAGACGGGTTCCCAAATAAAAATTGGTAGCAGTTCCAAAACTGCCCGACCCATTCCCTAACAGGACGCTTACATCGGCGGAGCCAAAGTTTGCTACAGCGAGGTCGAGTTTGCTGTCACCGTTGAAGTCGCCAACGCTAACTGAAGTGGGACGTTCACCCACAGCAAAATTGGTAGCAGTTCCAAAACTACCCGACCCATTCCCTAACAGGACGCTTACATTGTCGACGCTTACAGGGTCGTAGCCCAAGTTTGCCACAACGAGGTCGGTTTTGCCGTCACCGTTGAAGTCGCCGACGCTGACTGAAATGGGATAAGTCCCCACAGCAAAAGTGGTAGCAGTTCCAAAACTGCCCGACCCATTCCCTAAGAGAATACCGACGTTTGATCTGACCCTGTTCGCCACAGCGAGGTCGGTTTTGCCGTCACCGTTAAAGTCGCCTATGGCGACGGAATAAGCATCCCCCCCTGATGAAAAATTGTTGGCAGCACCAAAACCGCCCGACCCATCCCCTAACAGGATGCTGACACCTGTGGATATGTTCGCTACAGCGAGGTCAGATTTGCCATCGCCGTTGAAGTCACCGATGCTGACGGATTGGGGGAAATTCCCCACAGCAAAGGTTTGGGAGCTAAAGTTGAGTGCCATAGGGGTGTCTCCTGGAAGTATGGGTAAAACAATTACGCTACAGCGCTTTTCAAGGCAGATTGGGAATCGGTCAGCTAAAGCGACTTTAGGTAAAATTCGATCTGTTTTGAACGAGCGTATCGATTGAAATAGTGAAAAACAAGCGGAGGTTTCTCTCCATTCAACCAGTGATCGCCGGGATGACTAAACCCCATTACCATCAGTTGCTGCCGCGTGACGGGTAATCCGAGCTGCGATCGCACAATTATTGATATCCTGAAATCCAGCAGTTTGCATTATTTGTTACAAAAAATTAATCCTGCCAAATTTCCGAATGTTGCGAGATGGATAGCGCCATGCCACTTGGCAGCAACGCGCTCAGGCTCCCTTACTGCAATGGTCTTAAGCGATCGTCCGAATAAATGTCATGACTTACCCGTGACAGCAGTAACACCTCAGATTCTGGCAGCAACTCTGCGATCCATACTTCCGGATTTTTGATGTTAGGGGCGATCGCTACCTGTATGTTTGTTTTGGAGGAGGCAATCTGGTTTTGCAGAGCGGTTAGATGATGTTCGCGATCGAAGTCTCATTAATCTAGAAGAAGGGCAGGAAATTCCATTCGTTATCCGCAAATAACGATTGATGCCCCATTCTTTTTCAATAATTCTTAATCACACCATTATTTTTTGAGCCAACCCTCTAGATCGCTCACATCCGTAAAATCTAGCAATGCTTCGGCAAGTTCATCTAATTGGGCAATTTCCAATTTTTCAACAGCCTTAGTCAGTCGACTATTCAACTTGCCCAACCGCCGAGCCAGTAACCGTAAAACTAGCGACTGAGCTTTTTGGCGTTCACCCTCTTGCCGACCTTCTTGCCTGCCTTCTTGCCTGCCTTCTTGCCGACCCTCTTGCCTGCCTTCTTGCCGACCCTCTTGCCGACCCTCTTGCTTAGCTTCTTGATAAACTCTAGTTTTTTTCAGATCGCCAATCGTAAACATTGCTTCTATCTCCTGCCTGCTTAATTTCGGGAACTTATACACCAACACTGTCTCAATTAATTTTAATGCTTCTGCCTCAGCTTTGGAGAGCGTCACTAAATTCTTGACCAAATTTACCGCATCTCCTGGTTTTGCTACTACCAGTTGGACTATTCCAATACCTAGTGAAGTTCCCGACCGTTGCGCTAATTCGTCTAGATAGAGGCGAATTATTCGCCCACTCTCAAACATCTCCTCAAATTGTGCTAATTTACCTGGATCGTGACTACGCTTGGCAAAGATGGCGATCGCTTTCCATTGCTGTTTGGGCTTATACTGCTGCATATACATCGATATCTCAGCAATCAAATCCCAATAAAAATCTGGTTTCTTCTGGAACTGCACCTCTACAAAATAGATCGGCTTGTTTTTCTCTTCACATGGCGGGAAGAAGATGCCATCAAACCGAAATGCTTTCTCTTTGACTTCTGCCGAGATAAATTCATAGCCCTCAGCATCCTCTGCTGGCTGATTCAGTAGATCGAACAACAGAGAATGGCAAATCAAAAATAACTGGTAAAAAATTGTATCAGTTCGCATTGACTGATTTTAGCATGGGGTGATCGCTTAATCCCTCCAATAGCAAGAAGAATTAGTGATCGCCCCTTCATCCATAATGCGATCTTGAATCTATACCGCTACAAAAGAAGCAATGGTTGGAATAGTTCCCTGCACCACTGCGACTAGGTCGGTGCCCAGATACAAAGCCCTGCCAGAAGTGATGCCTGCGGGCAAAGCACCTCCAATCGTCAAGACATCGCCCGTATGGGTTTGAATGACATCGCCCGCTCCAAAATCAGTAATGAGCGCAAAGTCAGATATCCCACCACCCAGGTAATAGGTTCTATTTGAATCTCCCAGGATAAAGCGATCACTACCTTCACCACCAGTCAATCTATCGACTTCACCGATGCCCGCTCCATTAAGGGGATCGACTCCAATCAAGGTGTCATTCCCAGCGGTTCCCAGAAGTGTATCGTTACCTGTTGTTCCGAGAATCCCATTATTGCGATTGCCAGCAGTGAGGCCTGCAGCCACTCCATCATCATTCACAATTGTGCCAGTACCGATTGTCACTGGAGTAGAACCACCCGTAAAGGCTGAGATCGAGACGGAGAAAGTCTCATCGGATTCCACGGTTGTATCACCTCTAACATTCACGGAAATCTGTTTACTAGTCTCACCTGGCAAAAATCTCACCTTGCCTAGAGGCAGGATGCCAGCCTCAAAGTCTGCGGCGTTGGCAGGATTGGCACCGCTACCCGTTACCGTCCACTTCAAATCGGTAGTGATATTGGTGGCACCCGTGCGATTAATCGTGAAGGTGAAGGCTTTCAGACCACTGTTACCCTCGGCTTGGGTGGCATTGGTAGGATTGACGACTAGGGCATTATCATCGTTGCGAATGCTGCCCGCCGCCGTCGCGGTAGTGATGGTAGCGGGAATAGATGGATTGGAAAGCGTGATATTGAAGTTCTCATCCAGTTCGCCAAGGGTATCACCACTGACATTAACTGCGATTGCTTTTGTAGTTTCTCCGATCCCGAAACTAACAATGCCTGTGGGAAGTGTGCCGCCAAAATCGGCAGCGTTGGCAGGATTGGTGGCACCACCTGTTACCGCCCAGTTTGC
>CALRKB020000148.1:0-4585 GCA_943367755.1 Rhizobium sp. Q54
GGGGGCGAATCTCATTGTTACCACAGCAAGGACATGGATGTGAGAAAAAATCCATCACGCAACTGAATTTAGATTGTTGTAACTCCTGATCGCTCTAAATTATATGCAGTAAAGGTTTTTCTGTCCCATGCGGCGGAACCAGTGCCGCGTTGGTGGTCGCCGACAAAATCGGGATGGACATCGATCGCCTGTTCGATTGGGCAAAGCCAGGAACAAAATTCTGGGCCACTCACCAGATTGCCGAAGACATCCGTAGGGCGATTCGTGCCCGATACGACCAGGAGGACTGGGAACAGGTCGTCAAACCCCTGAATGATCAACTCCGCGAACATCAAAAGTTAGCCCTGGTTGCCTACCTGTTGGTACAACCCGCTCTGATTGAGTGGGGCGTGGTAGATGCCGATAGTTTATTCGAGTTTTTCCTGATTGACGTGCAAATGGATGCCTGCATGGAAACCTCGCGCATCAAGCAGGCGATCTCATCTGTACAACTTTTCGTTCAGCGCTGCTTTCTGGGTTTGGAAGATAAACAAGATAGTGCGGGAAATCAAATTGGTGTGCCCAATGAAGCACTCGATCGTCCGCGATGGGAAAATTGGATGCAGCTTTACCGCGTTTGGGAAGCCAATCGCAAAGTATTTCTCTACCCAGAAAACTGGATTGAGCCATCACTGCGAGACGATAAAAGCCCGTTCTACAAAGAACTGGAATCAGAATTACTGCAAAAGGATATCAACCCACAAACGGTTCAAGATGCGCTAAAAAACTACCTGTTCAAAGTAGATGAGGTTGCGAACCTAAAAGTGGTAGGGTTGTTTCTGGATGAAGAAGAAAACAAACTATATATCTTTTCTCGAACACGAAATGCACCATATTTCTACTACTACCGATATTTCGACACAAAAGAACAAAATTGGTATCCGTGGGAAAAAATGCAGGTGGATATCCCAAGTTATGACGTGGAGGATGAAAAAGGTCAAATCATAGAGAATGGTACATACTTAATTCCAGTAGTCTGGAATAAGCGACTGCTAGTTTTCTTCCCACAGTTTATGAAGAAAACAGCTCCAAACCAACGCAACAAAGATACAAATATCAGAGATATTGGAGGTACAAAGGTATCTGACAACAAGCCCCTTGAATACTGGGAAATCAAGATGGCTTGGAGTGAATATCGCAATGGAAAATGGACACAGAAGCAGATTTCGGCGGAAGCTTTGTACGATTTCTCTTTGGAGGATATTAGAGAGTACCAATTTATTCCCAGACTCATTACCAACGACTCAAAAATCGTTATTGTCATTTACCAAAATGATCTCGACAAAGGGGCATTTTCTTTTACAGGCAGTCAGCTTTTCGAAGTCAGTGCGCTGGGACTCTTTATTAGGACAAGTGCACCGACTTTTCACTATACGTCCGATACAACAAAGACACCACCTCTGCCATCCATTCATTCATTACAGGCTAAGAATAGTGACCTTCCATTTCTATCTATTACAGAGCCTTATTTCGACGATCAAAAGACAGGTGTACTTGTAAAGGTGGATACAAGTACTTCAGAGCAGAGTTTTGACCACCCCTTTGTCCATGAATTATTAGGAAAGTTAACGACTGGTAACCTCGATGCCCTATTTAAGTACTACTTAGAAAGTTACGCCAATGGGAAGTTTGACAAGGCCGACACTTACGGGAGTTACGTGAAGGAATCTGGCGGGAAGGCGTCCTATCATGAATTAAAAAGGGCTTACTCCCTTTATAACTGGGAGGCTGCATTCCATGCTCCGATGCTAATGGTCGATCGCTTGCTCAAGTCACAACAGTTTGACCAGGCACTGAAGATGTGCCACTACGTCTTCAATCCCTTGGCAAAAGGCGTTGATGAAAAACGATTCTGGCAGTTTCCACCTTTCAAGGAAGTTAATGCTGAGAACGTACTGGAAAATTTATTCACGAAATTAATACCAGGTAAGCCAGATCATGACATTAATGAATGGCGCGATAAACCCTTCCAGCCCCATGTCGTCGCCCGATCGCGCCCATCCGCCTACATGAAATGGGTGGTGATGAAGTATATCGAAATCCTGATTGCCTACGGCGATTATTATTTCCGTCAGAACACGCTCGAAACCATTCCACTAGCAATTCAATGTTACGTGTTGGCTTCCCATATCTACGGCCCACGAGGACAAAAAATTCCAAAACGCGGCAAAGTTAAACCACAGACCTACCTTTCACTTTTAGAAAAATGGGATGCGTTCGGTAATGCGATGGTCGAGATGGAACTGGCATTTCCCTTCAGTAACCAGACCCCATTTCCGATTGGTGTAAGCAATGGCGTGGTGGGGTTGGCTAATGTCTTCGGCTTTGCCACGACGTTGTACTTCTGTATTCCCGACAATCCAAAACTGCGGGGTCTACGGGACACGATCGATGATCGCTTATTCAAAATACGGCATTGCCAGGACATTGAAGGTGTGTTCCGTAAATTGCCGCTGTTTGAGCCACCCATCGATCCAGGCTTGCTAGTGCAGGCTGCTGCACAGGGACTCAGCCTATCGAGCGTGCTGAACGACCTGAACAGCCCAATGCCAAACTACCGCTTCAATTACCTACTCCAAAAAGCTCTTGAACTTTGCTCAGAATTGAAGGCTCTGGGCAACGCCTTCCTATCAGCAAAAGAGAAGGGGGATGGGGAATCACTTTCTAAACTTCGCGCCAAGCATGAAAGTACTATGCATAACTTGGTGATGGAAGTAAAAAAACAGCAAGTCGAAGAAGCCAGCAGGTCACTAGAGGCATTGAAACAGAGTCGGAATGGGCCAGCATCTCGTATGCAGTACTACCTCAAACTCATTGGAGAGGATACAGGCAAAGTACCAGGTGACAATACTGACTTTAGCGAACTGCCTAACCAGATCGAACAACCCGTTGACGAAAGTGGGCTGAAGTTGATTGGGTACGAAAGGGAGGAGATGGATAAAGCAGATACTTCAGCAGAATTGGCCCTTTTTGCAGGCATTCCAAAGGTTCTTGAAGGTATCTTTCATGCTATTCCTAGTTTAGAGGCGTCCGTCGAGCCTATCGGTATTGGAATAGCTGCTACATTCGGAGGCACAAATTTGGCTGGCATAGCCCGAGTTGCGGCTGATGTGCTTCAATTAGCGTCAGTCTATAAGCAACATGAATCATCTCGTGCGTCCCGTAAAGCAGGTTTCCTACGCCAATTACAAGACCGTGTTCAACAAGCTAATGTAGCGGGGTATGAAATCAAAAATATCGATAAACAAATACTAACCCAGCAAATTCGGATCGCTATTACAAACCTGGAAATTACAAACCAGCAAAAAAATATTGACAATGCCCAAAAAGTCGAGGAATACCTCCGCAACAAATACACCAACGAAGAACTATATCTGTGGATGCAAGATTCCATCCAGACTCTTTATCATCAAGCCTATAACCTAGCCTATGACCTAGCCAAGAAAGCCGAAAAAGTCTTCCGCTTCGAGCGAGGGCTAACAACCGCCGCAACGCCCAACTTCATCCAGTTTGGCTACTGGGATGCCGCCCACGACGGTCTGCTTTCAGGCGAGCGCATGTATATTGGCCTCAAACAACTCGAAGCCGCTTACCTAGAAAAGCGCGGTTACGATTATGAAATAACCAAACATGTTTCGCTGCGTCAGGTGAACCCCCTAGCGCTTATTAATCTTAGAGAAACCGGAAAATGCGAATTCGTCCTACCAGAAGTCTTATTCGACATGGATCGCCCCGGTGACTACATGCGCCGAATTAAATCCGTGGCGCTGACGGTTCCCTGTGTAGTTGGCCCCTACACTAGCCTAAATTGCACTCTGCGGTTACTAGAACACGAGTTTCGGTTAAGCGCCATTGCAAAGGGCAATGATTACCCTAAAAAGACAGACGAAACCGACGATCGCTTCAGCACCTTAAATGTGCCGATCACCTCTATTGCAGTTAGCTCAGGGCAAAACGATAGCGGGGTATTTGAACTCAACTTCAAAGATGAGCGCTATATCCCCTTTGAAGGAGCAGGTGCCATCAGCAAATGGCGACTAGAGCTACCAGACTTTCGGCAATTCGACTATGAGACTATCTCAGATGCAGTTATCCATATCCGCTACACATCTGTTGAGGGTGGAGATAACCTCAAAAAGGCTGCGGCAGACTCAGTGAAGGCGTACATCAAAAGTGTTGAAGAGCTGAGCAAAGATGAAGGCTTATTTGCCTTCTTCGACCTTAAGCACGACTTTTCGAGTGAGTGGTATAAAGCGATGAATCCACCTGCGGATGCAACAGATCGGGTATTGATGCTTAATAATCTGAGCGATCGGCTGCCGATATTTACTAAAGGCGTGCTGCCAAAAGATATTAAGGCTACAAATGTCCATTTGTTTGCGCCTCAAGAACTTAAGAATAGACTTCATTGGAAATAATCGGGCGGAGTCGGTAGAATAACTGCAATCACGAAAAGCTGGTTCAGGATATGCTGTCTTACGCGAAACTACAAAACAAACCGCGCATTTTTAGGAGTCTGAGTGGACTGGATTTACCAGAATTCGAG
>CALRKB020000149.1:0-4473 GCA_943367755.1 Rhizobium sp. Q54
TTCGCTATACAATTAGCAATAATCGTCAGGCCAGTGGGTTCATTCGGATTCATCGTCTTTTTCTTCCCGATTCCGGTTGCCTTCTTCATTGCGGTGTTTGTGCTGGCAATTCTGAATCTCAAACGTGGCCAAATTGAATGGAAAGGACGAATGATAAGCACCCAATGGAAAGGTTAACGATCTCGCCTATGCTACAGCTACCGGACGGGGTAATCGCGGCACTGTGTGCGATCGGTTGGGTAGCCTGGTCGCTTGCGATCGGTTTTTTAGGTCATCGAATTCCTTTGAAACTTCTAGAAACAGACACCTGCCTGACTCGGCCACGTATCTGGGGGGAAGATAGACACTCGTACAATCGGGTACTGTGGATCAAGCGCTGGAAGGATCGGTTGCCAGAAGCAGGGGATTTCTTTCAAGGGGGTTTTCGAAAAAGCTCCATTGGCGGTGGGGACTGTGCAGTAATGTCCCGTTTCTTGGCTGAAACCCGTCGGGCGGAATACGTTCACATCGTCATCTGGCTGTTCTGGTTAGTGACGATGCTCTGGACTCCTGGCTGGGGAGTGCTGGTAAACTTGGCTGTGGGAACGGCCTTCAACCTGCCTTGTTTATGGGTACAGCGTTACAACCGGCTTCGCCTCCAGCATCTGCTTCTATTGATCCATCAAGGCAATCTGTGAGGAAATTGAAGCCACATTGCTGTTACCTCAAAAGGAACTCGAAGAGCGGGAATGGCAAGGAGATTAAATTGATAGACCACTCATTTGGGTTTTACGGCATCGCTTTTTTTGGAATTATTCTGTTACGGTAGCTACTTTTGATCTCAATTTGCTGTAAGTCTAACAATCACCCCAAAATGTTACCATAATGTTGAGACTTTTGAACCTGACCCACGTAGCTTTGTGGAAAAGATGGGTTATATATTAGACATCTCCAGAAATGAACCTCAAAGCCTTGTATCATAAGGGTCGAATCTGGGTTATTGGAGATGTCTATTGAGATAGAGGTGCTACACATGCAGATTCAAGTTGGCTACGAGCTGGTCTATGAGTGCCCACGACCGATGCCGATGGTCGTCATGTTGAGTATTCACTACAGCCGCGTCTCGGACATCATCAAGGGCGGCCACCTGTTGTTCACTCCGTCCATTCCGGTCGCGGCCTATCGGGACTCTTACGGCAACTGGTGCAGCCGCATCGTGGCACCCGCGGGACAGCTCCGGCTGAGCAGCAATGCTATCGTATCCGACATTGGCGACCCCGACCCGGTAGTGCCTTGGCTCGAGCAGCGGGCCGTAGAGGCGCTCCCCGAAGAGGCATTGCTCTTCCTGCTCGGTAGCAGGTATTGCGAGACCGACCTGTTGTCGGAGACTGCATGGCGCTTGTTCGATGCGGAGCCGACTGGCTGGAATCGCGTCCAGGCCATCTGCGATTTCGTGCATCAACACATTCAGTTCGGCTACGGCCTTTCGAGCCCAACCAAGTCGGCTTTTCAAGCTTTTCAGGACCGCGAGGGCGTGTGTCGCGACTTTGCCCATCTCGCCATTACGCTCTGCCGTTGCATGAATATCCCGGCGCGTTACTGCACTGGCTATCTCAGCGATATCGGCAGGACTCCCCCCTATTCGCCCATGGACTTTGCGGCTTGGTTTGAGGCCTATCTCGGCGACGGCTGGTACACCTTCGATCCTCGCAACAATACGCCCCGCATCGGGCGTATCCTGATCGCCAGAGGCAGAGACGCGGCGGATGTCGCACTCACAACTAGCTTCGGACCCTCGAAGCTGGTAAGCTTCAAGGTGTGGACGGATGAGATCAGCGCGAGCTGAAGTGCGCCCTACGGGCAGTCGAAGTTGAGTTTCGCCAGTGGAGAAAGTCAGGGTATGACGTATTGTGTCGGTATGTTGCTAAAGGATGGGATCGTTCTCGCGTCCGACTCGCGTACGAACGCCGGCGTGGATAACTTCGCCAAGTTCTGCAAAATGACCGTGTTCGAGCGGGCTGGAGATCGTGTGCTCATTCTGCTGAGCTCTGGCAACTTGGCTGGGACGCAAGCCGTGATCAGCTTGCTGAAGCAGCGCAGTGATGTCACGGATGGCCCGCCCAATCTGTGGACTGCGCGCACCATGTTCGATGTAGTAGTCCTCGTTTCGGATGCCGTGCGCGACATCGAGCGTCGCGACGCGCCCTTCCTGGAAGGCGGTGCGATTTCGTTCAACGCCTCTTTCATCGTCGGTGGACAACTCAAAGGCGAGCCGCCGCGGCTGTTTCGCATCTACTCAGAGGGCAACTTCATCGAAGCTGGAGACGATACACCGTTTCTACAGACTGGCGAAGCCAAATACGGAAAGCCGATCATTGATCGGGTCCTCGCACCCACCACCACGCTCGCGGATGCCACCAAATGCATTCTCGTTTCATTCGATTCGACCATGCGCAGCAACTTGTCTGTGGGCATGCCCATCGATCTGGTTTGCTACGAGCGGGACAGCCTGGAGATCCGTATGCGGCGCCGCTTCAACGAGGGCGACGCTTATTTCACGGCACTGAGCGCGGACTGGAGCGAGGGCGTACGCAAAGTGTTCCGGGATCTGCCCGATCTGGAATGGTAAGTGCTCGCTTGTTAACCAAAGGTTCCAGAATTTAGAGTGCAGGTCTGGCGATCGCGCTTCTGCTCCCCCCGATCACCAAAAGTGAGCAAGAGCCGTTACAAGTCCAGAAACATTTTTGGTGGTGAGGGGAAGGTTGGATACAATGGCGGTGTTGGTTTGAGGGAGAGGTTCGGAGAGATGTGGTGGGGGCGATCGCCGAGAAGCACAGGCTAAAAGTACTTCATACCCGCGTTAAACTGCATATCTTGCCCCATGCCGTTGGAGCCCAAAGATGATCAAAATTTCCGTTGATTCACAGGTGTCGTTTTCTCGAACCTTGGTTTATGCCACCTATCGGGACAAGCTCATGGAGTTGGGGCCGTATCTGCCCAATGTGCGATCGCTTCAGCTCAAGTCTCGCCAGGAAGCGGATCGACAGGTGCGACTGGTGTTGGAATGGCATGGGGGTGGGGACATCCCAGCCGCTGCTCGGGCACTTTTGAGTGAAGAACTGTTCACTTGGACGGAATACGATATCTGGGACAACAATGAGTTTACTGTAGACTGGCGAATTGAAACCCATGCCTACCGAGAGGCGGTGTTTTGCGCTGGCAAGAACCGCTTTCTGGATCGAGGCAATTGCACATTGGTCGAAAGCCGAGGCGAAGTGAGGATTGACCTCAGCGCAATTCACGGTGTACCACCCTTCTTGCTCAGTCAGTTGGTTAACCTGGTCGAAGGGCTTCTAGCCAAAAAAATTGAACCGAATCTGGTGCAGATGGGACAGAGTGTACAGAAGTATCTGGAGCAAACGCAGAAAACCCAGTAACGCCAGGAAAGGTTAGTAGATAATAAAGGTGATGCTCTAGACAGGAGGAACGGTTGAATCATTATGGATTTCATGTCTATCACACTGGTGGTGCGCTGGCTAATAGGCTGGGGATTGATGTGGCGGTTGCCGCGACTTCCAGACCTTTCAGTCGTCGGTTCGCCTAAGGTATCGGTCTTGATTCCGGCGAGGAATGAAGAGAGTACCCTCCCTAATCTCCTAACAGCCTTAAAGCAGCAAACATTCAAGCCCTACGAAATCATTCTCATCGATGACCAGTCCGTCGATGCTACCCCACAGATCGCCAAACAGGCCGGGGTAGTGCAAACTAGCCCTTTGCCCACAGGTTGGACAGGGAAAAACTGGGCACTCAAAACCGGATATGCAGCCTCATCCGGCGACATTCTCGTATTTCTCGATGCCGACACTGAACCGGGGAAGGATATGCTCCGTAGGCTGGTGGCAACTGTTCAACACTTAGGTGGTCTCGTCTCGGTTCAGCCCTATCACCGCACGGAAAAGCCCTACGAACTATTAGCGGTTCTGTTCAATCTTGTCGGCTTGATGGCCATCAAACTTGGAGCAAAAGGGGGTGTGGCCTTCGGACCGGCTATGGCCACCAGTAAGGACGACTATGAGAAGGTCGGTGGCCACGATGCTGTGGCAGGATATGTTGTAGAGGACTGGTTCATGGCTCATCTCTATGAGAGTGCAGGTCTGCCAGCGAGTGCATACATTGGTCATGGTCATCTGGACTATCGTATGTACCCCGGTGGGCTACGCGACCTTGTTGTTGGTTTCAACAAAAATTTTGCGACGGCAGCTGGGGAAGTCTCCTGGGTGCGGATGCTGGCGGTTTTACTCTGGCTTTCAGGATTGTTCTGGGCGGCTTGGTGTCTGCCCGCATCCCTATTCAGTTGGCCGATCGCGGGGCATCCATCCCTACTATATACCGTTGTGCTTTATCTTGCCTTCGCTATACAATTAGCAATAATCGTCAGGCCAGTGGGTTCATTCGGATTCATCGTCTTTTTCTTCCCGATTCCGGTTGCCTTCT
>CALRKB020000150.1:0-4174 GCA_943367755.1 Rhizobium sp. Q54
CTCGAATTCTGGTAAATCCAGTCCACTCAGACTCCTAAAAATGCGCGGTTTGTTTTGTAGTTTCGCGTAAGACAGCATATCCTGAACCAGCTTTTCGTGATTGCAGTTATTCTACCGACTCCGCCCGATTATTTCCAATGAAGTCTACTATTTGTAACCAGCGTACCGAAAATGGCGAAGAGAGTAGCGATCGGCAACCAAATTCCCGATCGCGATCCTGGCGTAGAGATTTTCACAAGCAAATTGTTTATGGGGGTTTTCACCTTTCACTGTAGAACACTTCCTAGAAATTAATCAGCCAGTTGAAAGACTGGCTTAATTGATTAATCTTCGTATAGGGTTATCAGTAATTGCTTGAACTGTCCTGCACTCCAAACAGAGCATTCGTAACAGCTTCAATCAGGTGGTGAGAGAGTTTGAGTCGATCGCCGATCGACATTGATTTGAGTGTGGCTTCATTCACAGCCAGAAAGTCTAAGAGTGTTGTCACAGGCTATCTCCTTTCTTCTCAACGGATTTACGCATGAAAGCTTAGCCAAGGTGAGGTGGAGGAGTCCAAGTACCAGACACATTGCAGATAAACAACGAGGAGATCGCACCTGCTCCAATTGCATTGCCATGAGCATCAGTAATTTGTCCAGTAAAGAGTTCAATTAGATACTGACCGTCCGCAGTTGCATCCCATAGACCATCAGGCGCACCAATTGAGTAGATGACAGCGATTTTCTGCCCATTCCACTTCGTCTTGATCGCCTTGGCTTTCTGGCTGTAGCTATTTGGCCCCGTGACTCGAATATCCAGGTTTTCTGGCTTCATTTGCGGCACTGGCTAAGACAAATGACCAAGCCGGAACTTTGAGGCAAGTGGCACAGCAAATTGAGTCAATTTCCGATCGCAGATTACAAAGTAATGTGACGGCATCGAGTGCAATTCTGGCTGGGTTAGTATTAGAGCAGAGCGTAATTCAACGTATTTTCAGGAGCGATGTTATGAAAGAATCGGTGATTTACCAGGAAATTCGGACTGAGGCCTTAGATGAAGGGCGACAAGAAGGGCAAAGAAATGAGGCTCGATCGCTATTATTACGCCTCCTCTCTAAAAAGTTCGGCACTTTAAGCGATCGCTACCAAACCCAAATCAGCAATCTTGCCCTTGAGCCAATGGAAGCACTCAGCGAGGCTCTATTAGATTTCACTAGCATTACCGATCTCGATCGCTGGTTTACTGAAAACTAAAAACGCGATCACTATCCAAGAACGTCAGGAAAAGTTGCAAGAACGCCAAGAAAAGGAGAGGCTGGCAGCATATCTCAGATCGATTGGTATTAATCCTGACGAAATTCCATAGGCGATCACTTGAGTTACGTAGCCGATCGCTCAGACAATCACAACAAAAGCGATCGCCGGTTTACAGAAAACTAAAAACGCGATCGCTTTAGTGAGGCGGTTGAGTGCGTCAAAGCTAAAGCGGCGGGTTTTACCATTGCGATCTGTGAGGCTGGTGCGGTTGCCTGCGGCATCATAGGTGAATGTGCGGGTTTTGCCTAAGGCGTTTGTTTCACTGATTAGGCGATCGCATTTGAATTTAGATTCTGCGACTAAATTCAGCTTACTCCCGAATATGCTAATTTAGTTTCAGAAACCATCTGCCTTGGAGTACCACTATGTTAGTCTCTGGCGAACTCAAGCTTAACCCCACAATTGAATACCCTGACGAGGACTTTGAGCCAATGCCAGAAGGCGATAAACAGCGGCGGAATCTCAGCTATACGACTGAGGCACTGAGACTTTGGTTTGATCAGAAAGAGAATGTCTATGTGTCTGGGAATTTGTTTATCATTTATGAGGAAAACAAAACGGAGAAAAGAGTCGCACCAGATACGTTTGTCGTGTTTGGCATGAGCAAGGAAGATCGAGTTAGTTACAAGATAGGGGCAGAAGGTGGCAAAGCGCCTGATTTTGTCTTGGAAACTACTTCTAAGGGAACGGTAACAAAAGACCGCGAGCAAAACCCATTAATTTACCGAGCTTTGGGGGTAAAGGAATATTTTCAGTACGATCCATCGGGAGACTATTTAAAACCGTTGTCACTACAAGGAGTGCGTCTTGTGAAAGGCAATTATGTGACGATCACTCCTGCTATTCTGCCTGATGGTGTCTTGTCTTTGCATAGTGAAGTATTAGGTTTAGACCTACGTTTGTATCCAAATAAAAGGTTCCGTTTCTTTGACCCCAAATCAAATCAGATTTTGCGTTCATATGAGGAAGCGGAGCAGGACAGACTTCAAGCTGAAGTGATCGCGCTCCAAGAACGTCTTGCTAAAGAAGAAGCTGAAGCGATCGCGCTCCAAGAACGTCAGGAAAAACTGCAAGAACGTCTTGCTAAAGAAGAAGCTGAGGCGTTGCTGAAAAAATACCGCGATCGCTTTGGTGATATTCCTGAATAAATCCTGTGGAGATCGCGCTCCAAGAACGTTTGATCGCTATCTAAGAACGTATCTCAAAACAACAAGCTGAGGCGATCGCCCTTCAAGAACGCCAGGAAAAATTACAAGAACGCCAAGAAAAGGAAAGACTGGCAGCATACCTTAGATAGCTTGGCATTAACCCCGATGAAATTCAATCGTTGCGATCGCTAGTGACAAAAGTAAATCTTGCTAGTAAGCAATGCTTAAGCATGATTATATATGGCACAATAAACTCAACCTCATTCATTCATGGAAAGCTATGCTTAACCTTTCCTATGACCCATTACTGAAACTACCTACGGCTGAGGAACTGCCCCACTCAGACGACACTCCTGTGGACAACGAACTCCAGAACGACATCCCTAACTTCATCCTTAATCTCCTGCGCCTGATTTGGGAGGAACGTCAGGATTGGTTCTTTGGTGTGGATATGGCAATTCACTATCGTGTTGGTACACCTGCGATCGTGCCTGATGGTTTTTTGGCTTTGGGAGTGCCGAGATATAAAAGCGCAGGAGGGCGGTTGAGCTATCTGCTATGGCAAGAAGAAAATGTCATTCCAGTACTAGCGTTAGAAGTAATCTCGGAGGAATATAACAGTGAATATAAGAAAAAGTTGGAAATCTATCAGGATGTAGGAATTTTGTACTATGCCATTTATAATCCCTTGACACAGAGTAAGAGAAAGTATAAAGATCGCTTGTCGTTGGAAATATACAAGCTGGTTGATGGTAATTATCGACTAGTTCCTGCTAATAAACAGGGTATTGTATGGATGCCAGAAATCGGCTTGGGAATGGGATGTGAAGTCAGGTCGTTTGCTACTTGGGAAAGAGAGTGGTTGTATTTGTATGATGAGGATGGTAATCGATATTTAACTACTAACGAGGTTGCTGAACGGGAGCGTACTGCCAAACAAGAGGCGGAAGCGATCGCTATCCAAGAGCGTATAGCCAAGGAACAAGCTGAAGCGATCGCACTTCAAGAACGTCAGGAAAAGGAAAGGCTAAAAGCATACCTCAGATCGCTGGGCATTAATCCTGATGAAATCCCTTAGGCGTTAGCATGTGTGATCGCTCAGACAATCACAACAAAAGCGATCGCTCTGCAAATATTCCTTGATCGCGGCAGTATGCATACCGAAGGTAATCGCTACCCCAAAAATCAATCATCGAAGCGATCGCCGGTTTACGGAAAACTAAAAACGGGATCGCTTTAGTGAGGCGATCGCGTGCGTCGAAGCTAAAGCGGCGGGTTTTGCCGTTGCGATCTGTGATACCTGTGCGGTTGCCTGCGGGATCGTATGTGAACGAGCGGGTTTTGCCTAAGGCGTTGGTTTCGGTGATGAGGCGATCATAAGATCATGTTGTGAGCAATGCCCACCCTTGATACTTTTCTCAAACATTTATAGGTTAGTAGTTAAATTTTCTTCAGCACATATGCATATGCCTCATCAGAGGTTTCGCAGTACCTTTCGATAACTAATGAGGAGGCAATACACTCAAATGTCTTTTCCTTAAACAAAATCATAAAGTGTCTAACTTTTTCCTCTGTAACCACTAGACTTTATCGGCAATAAGAGGGTGGATCTAGAATCAGTGATTTCCTATCTTCACCCTCAACTTAACCAGCTACCATCTGACGTTGAGTGACTCTGAAGTTATGCAATCCACAAGCAGTTTCCAGCACGATATCTACATAATTGTC
>CALRKB020000151.1:0-4066 GCA_943367755.1 Rhizobium sp. Q54
CTCGCAAAACCTTTTTTAACGATTTACGAGCCTTAACTCGGTATCTTGTTTTTGATAGTTGGGATCATCTTCTGACTTTTATGATTCAAGGCTTAGAGCTTGATCTCCCGCTTAACAGTAGTTAAATTTCCATAATGAGAATTGCTGTGCCAATGCTATGTTTGTTGCATTTGATACGTTCTCTTCTTTCCCGCTAGGCTCTGCAACGTCTCTTAGCAAGACAATGCTTTATTAGCTCTGCATGAAGTACATGATAATTGCTGCCAAAAAAGTTATTTCTGATACCAAATCCGCACTATAAATCCCTTTTAATCTAAAGGAGAACGTCTGAGCCACGAAAAAATTCGCCTGCGCAGATAATTCAGATTAAGGAGGTTATAAACCAGATTTGGTATGAGATGCGCTTCAAAAGCTGGCTTATTGCTTTGAAATGTCTACTCCAGAGATTACAAGCGCAAAGTCTTGCTCGTCACGTTGAACCTCTGATGCGACGATCCTAATTTTCCATAGTCCAGTCGCTGGCGTATCGACAACAACTCCCTCAACATTGTTTAGCGCATCTGGCACTCCTGTCTTGGTAAAATCATTACCGAGAGAAAAAGTAGTATTACCTGGGTTGGAAACAATCAGATTCAAATTGTTAACTAATTTCTCACCGGGGTAGTCCGTATAGACCAGCGTGACTCGTAGTGGAACTGTAGAATCTTGCACTTGAATGCTATATTCCCGGAATTCACCTGTTTTCAAACCACTCGACTCATCAACGAACAGAACCTTAGTGGGGAGTTGAGGAACCAGGACTTTTTCAAGCGTAACTCGCCCCCATCCTTGCTCGTTATCTGCCCAGCGAGATGACGAAGGGTGGGCGTACCGATAGTTTAGATATTGTGCAGAGTGAATAATGGTTGCTTTGATTAGGGCGGCGCTAGGATTTGTATGCCCGGCAGTTGTGCGGAGGTATTGACGTACTAAAACTGCTGCGCCAGCAACTAGAGGGGTTGCCATCGATGTTCCACCCATAAACATGTAATCTTGTTTAGCAGGTGGAAAGGCTGCCCAGGCAAAGTTATTATTGGCAATTTTAGACGATCTCGCCGATAAAATAAAAGTGCCAGGTGCTACTACGTCCGGTTTGCGGCGACCAGTGGTACAAGGACCTCTGCTGCTGAACGCAACAATATCGTCAGGATTATCGATCATCGAATCCTTTGAGATATTCGTGGTTCCCGGGAATTTATCAGTCCACCACTGACCATATATGGCAGAAAATTCACCCGGGCGATTATTCTCGCTCGCCCCAACTGTCAGGCAGTTTTTCGCCGTACCAGGAGAATCCACACTACCTGGGTCGATGCTGCCATCTGTAGGCGAACGATCCGCCCCTGAGTTTCCCGCTGCCACGAGTACCAGAAAGTCCTTGTTCTCCCACATAAATCGATCTAAATCTTCACACTGGGTATCGTATTCGCCAGGTGTCCCTCCTCCCCAAGAGTTAGAGTGAATTCTCGCACCGAGATCGTAGGCTTGCTGAAACAGTTGCTTGAGATTGTCAGGAATACCGTATAAACCTGAAGTAGGGGCTTGTTCGCCACGACGGAGAAAATCTAGCTGGGCTGCTGAGGTCCATTTGGGTGTTTGTTCGATGGCTTGAAAAACTAGATCGGCTTCTGGAGCCATACCCATCACGGGTGTAAGTCCTAGAGCTTTTGCCCGTGCCCCATTACCTAAAACACTTCCGGCTACGTGGGTACCATGTCCGGAATATTGATCGATTGGCCCATCATCACCACCGGGGTTAGTCACATAACTGGACAGGGAAGGAACAATTGGGAAGCTCTGGATATTTTTTAGTCTCCCTTGAAAATCAAGATGAAGGGTTGCAGGGACTCCTGTATCTAAACCTGTATCGGCGATCGCAACAATTTCTCCTTTACCAGTTAGATTGAGTCCTGCTTGAGGCATGGCCCCCGAACCGTCGCTGATAATAACCGATCACCCGATGACGTTGCGAGCGACACTGTTTGAAAGTTTCTTGATCGTTTTTTCCTCAAGCGATCGCAAACCTTTTTGTAAAGCAACAATTTCAAAGGCATCTTCTGGTTTTGGTGCAGTCTTGAGGTTTAGGATGAGGCGTGTAGGTGAAGGGCGAGCGGAAATTTCGATGCCTTCCTCGGAAAAGCGATTGAAGGCTTCTTCACAATCTATTTCCGATAAGAATTCTACGACTAAAGCACCAGGTATGGTCTTTTCTTGCGAACTTGGCGGAGGAACCTCGCCCCTCGCTAGCCGCAATGCCGCTGCGTTAATTTGTTCTTCAGTCGCTTCGGTCGTTCCAAGTTCTTGCAAAAACTCGGATCTAACCCGAAAGGTAGGAACATAAGCCTCAACTGGCTCAACCTCAGGAAGATTGTTGAGGACATTCCGAACTTCGGCATTGGGGGTAAATGCAACGACGGCCAAACCGCCCAAGAATTCATGAATGGTAGCACCAGCGTTTCTAATGGTTTCCAGCCAACTTTCTCGAATTGGCGCATGGAAGCGAACGATTACTGCTTGCTCTTCTTGTGGTGTTCCTACTGCAGTTGCCAAACTGGGAATAGCGGGAATGGCCTTGGATGGACTGCCGGATTCTAATTCTTCAACGGGGTAACGTTGGCGAAGTGGAGCAACGGCTTCCTCTGTGCCTGATACAACCACAAAAGCGGGATACCGCTCTTTTACCTCTATCCCTGATGGCAGAGTTTCCAGTTCTGAAGAAGTGGCAAAAATTCGATATGTAGGCATTGATTTCTCCTGATTAATGCTATGTTTATTCCTTGGAATTAGGGAGTTAGGGCTGTTTGTCTGTATCTGCAGTTGATGCAGGTAAAGAAGGGATCGAGTTACTCTGTGTTTGAGGTTCTAGTATCCTTCCCAAGGAACATCTCAATTTCTCTTTCACTGAAGTCTATATTCTTTTTTGCTCTCCTGCTGCCAGGAATTGACTTCGACTCTTCAACCTTCAACTCTTCAATATCCGCTCTAATAGCTTTAACCTCCCAATAAAATTTTTGGGATAGATTTTGACTATCAATCGCTCTTACAATGAATTTCCCTTCCTTTACAGCAGAAGCTGCCAGCATAGAAATTGGCTCATCATCATCAAATTGCGGTGTTATTAAAACTGTCCGATTCTCTTGCCGAGTCAAAGCTTCAAAATAATCAGGCAGGGGGATTACAACTTTCCCATAGGACAATTGTGCTTCTCCACGATAAAAAACAGCTATTTCTGGTCCTTCAAGCGATGAATGGAATAAATCTTTATTGTCTGGGTCTAGTGGATGGTCGATTAAAAAATTTTTAGTGACTGCAGTAAAATTTGAAGCCGTAATGTTTTCGGCAAAAATGTTTTTAGCTGCCTCTAGATTTTTGATCCAACCAAAAAGATTTCGGGTGCTAAAGAGCTGTATGTATCCAAATCGAGCATAGCTACCAGCAGTAATAGAGTCTACCAATAGTCGTACTTTTGTAGCATAGGGAGGGTTGTTTCCAGGAATAGGGCAAGGACAGTTGAAAACTCCATAACTACTAAAGGTACAGCCATCTACCCAGCTACCTGTGTTGCTATTGAAGTATTGGATCTTAGCGGTAAAAGTGCCTGTATCTGTGTGATACCACCAGCCACCGACCAATAACTGAAGATCCTGATAATAGACACCCCAGCGATCGTCCTCATCTAGTTCCCATTCAATTGTGGATCCTGGAGTGCTAGTATCCGCGCGATTAATAGATCCTTGAGTTATCTGATTTTGACTAATCCAACCGCCCGCAAAAGTCCCTTTCTTTCCCCCAAGAACATCTTTAGTCGTGTAATAATTGAAGATTCCTTTACCGCAAATAGCTCCTTCAACTTGAAGTTTAGTAACAGCAGGGCCTGTACGGCACTGGTTCCGCCGCATGGGACAGAAAAACCTTTACTGCATATAATTTAGAGCGATCAGGAGTTACAACAATCTAAATTCAGTTGCGTGATGGATTTTTTCTCACATCCATGTCCTTGCTGTGGTAACAATGAGATTCGCCCCCA
>CALRKB020000152.1:0-4056 GCA_943367755.1 Rhizobium sp. Q54
AATAACTGTTTCGAGCGCTTGGAATACCTCTCCTGGTTCAATCTCGGCAGAGGTCAAGGTAAACTCTTTTAGTTGCATAAGCTTGGCAAGCAGATTAGCGCGACAATAGCTAATTTACCAACTCCCTGGCTTAACCGAACAGTATTGAAACGCGATCGCTCAATCACTCACCTCATCCAAAACGCGATCGCCCAACCACTCACAAAAAACGCGATCGCCTAAGCATAGCCCTCCCAAAACCGCGATTGCCTATCCAATCTCTCATAACCAGCGATTGCGATATTCGCAAACTTATCAGCAGACATGCGGCGATCGCTAACGAAACACCAACTAAACGCAGCCTAAACAGCTAAGTAGTTTGCTAGATTAGATTTCTTTCAGCGATCTTTTGGTTTAAGTAGTTTAATGTTAATGAAACTTGACGTACAGAATCGTCTAGCATATTGCCAACATTGGCGACATACCATTCACAGACATCAATAGCATTTTCAAATTGCCCTAGAGATACCATTCCATTAACAATTATGTTAAGTCCATCAATCGGAGCTTTCCCCGATTCAAACATAAAAAGAATTTGTTTAGCTTCCTCAAATTTATTTACTTTACTCAACTTCGCCACCATATATCTCAGAAAATTGGAATTTTCCTTGAGAGTCTCAACGATTGCGATCGCTTGCTCGAAGCGCTCAATTTTTACAAGATGCAATGCAAAGTCTCTTCTGCTTTTTTCGTCAGGAAATAATTCTAAAGCTTTGACCGCAAGATCTTTTGCTACAGGAAACTCAAGAGACAAATCATGAAAAATGTCCAATGGTTGCAGATGAGTTATCCAATTGAGAATATATTCTTCAATTTCTTGAAAACCTTTTTGAGCATAGTGGAGATGCTGATTACAGAGGTCGAGTGCTTGCTTGATTTGCCCTGATTCTGCCATTTTGTCGGCAATTTGGGGGATAAGCATATATTTAGTACGGCTATACTCAAGCATAGGTAATAATCCTAGAGCTTCGTTAAACCTATTTGTTTGTACCAATTTCCAAATCACCGTTTGCACTTGTGAACTGTCTTTAAAAGTTCTCGTGATCGCGATCGCTTGGTCAATTTGTCCGATATCCACCAGATATAGTACAAACTTATCTCTATTCTCTGATTTAGATAACAATAGGTATGCTTGGCGTAAAAGCTCTTGTTCTTCTGGAAAATGATTAGCGATTTCAATAAACATTTCAAGCGCATCAGGATAGCCTTTGCGAATTAAAAATATGATAAAAAATGGATCTTGATTGAGAATCAGATTCCAACTACTTCTCCAAAACTGATACTGTTCTACGTCTTTTCTGCTCTCTTCATAATATTCAAGACTTACCCTACCTCCAATTGCCCCATCTAGATGCAGTCCTTGGGTAGGTACAGCAACACATCTGCCAAGTTTAGCATTAGCAACAAACTCTTCAGGATTGGCACTCCAATAGACACTCTCGCTGCATACTCCACAGTGTCTAACGTTTGGGATATCAGTTGGGTTTAATTCATTCCATTTTTTACTGCAAAGAAATTCAAAGGCTTCGGGACAGTTCCAAACTTCTGAGATTGAGCGATTTGTATATTTAGTCATCCTTTTAAATTGATCTTCCATTGAAGCCTTGAGACGATTTATTAGAGTACCCATAACTTAATTCATTTTATTAAGTTTATCTTTAATATTCTAGCAACCTATATCAAGCGATCGCCCAATCATCCACCTCACCACAATGTAATCGCCCCATCATTCACCCCACCCCAAAGCACAACGCGATCGCCCAACCATCCCCTCATAAAAACGTGATCGCCCAATAATCCCCAATAAAAGTACAACGCGCACGCCAAATCGCCACCTCACAAAAAACGCGATCGCCACAATCTTAAACCTATCAACAAGGAAAGGGCGATCGCCTAATAGTGATAACGAGCTTGAAGAAACTCAATGCGATCATCTTTAATGCGATAGACCATTCGATGTTCTTGAGTTAATCTTCTTGACCATGTGTTTTCACCAACATATTTGAGAGGTTCAGGCTTGCCAATTCCCTTAAATGGATCATCAAGAACAGATTCAACTAATTCCATCGCTCGGATAGCAATTTTGCGATCCGTATTTACCCAATACACTAGATCTTGCCTGAATTGTGACACAAAAACTGCATCACGCGGTTTCTTTGGCACTGCCAAGTCCCACCTCCTGACTGAGTTGATCCAAAGTTTTTGGCAACACTGTTCTCGAATCCGCTTCTTCTAAAGCTTCAAATAAACGAATTGCATTTTTAGGAGATTTAAGTAAATGCAAGGTTTCAAGCAAACTTGATAGCTCTTTAGCTGAAATTACCGCAACATTTTCGCGATCGCCACGTTCCAAAATGACAAAGTTGTTTTCTGCAATCACGCGATCGCAAATTTCTGAGAACTGATTAAGTGCTTGATCGTAATTGATTGTAAGACTCATACGCCATCACAAAATGTACAAGTTTATCTTTAAACATATTATATCGCTGATTTTTGAGAAAAAAGTATAACGCGATCGCCTAATCAACCACATCAAAAACAGTGCGATCGCTCCATCACCCATGATCCATATACTCTCTGTTATTGTGCTAGGCTTAAATAGTGTGGTTATTTAAATGAAAAGTAAATATGAACTACCGAAACATCATTACAATTGAACCAGATAAACGAGGTGGTAAGCCTTGCATTCGGCGCATGCGTATTACTGTATATGATGTTTTGGGATGGTTAGCGGCAGGAATGTCCCACGCAGAGATTTTAGATGATTTTCCAGAACTGACGGAGCAAGATATCAGAGCTTGTTTGGAATTCGCTGCTGATAGAGAACATAGTCTGGTAGCTTTTGTGGGTGCTGCGTGAGGCTACTTTTCGATCAAAATTTGAGTCGTAAACTTGTGGGACGATTGATCGATCTTTTTCCCGATTGTAGTCATGTTCAGTTTCACGATCTAGCAGATAAAACTGATACTGAGATATGGGAGTTCTCCAAAACAAATGGATTCTATATTGTGACCCAAGATGCAGACTTTGCAGAGAGAAGTCGTTTATATGGCTCTCCGCCCAAGGTAATCTGGCTGCGTTGCGGAAATGTTCCAACGAGTCAGGCTGAACAAATATTACGTTCTGGAGTGGAAGTGATTCAGGAATTGGCAAACAGCATAACGATAGATTGTCTTGAGCTTTACTAATTGCGATCGCCCAATCAACCACCAAAAAGTAAAATGCGATCATCTACAAATTAGTTAATACTTTCAGCTATTTATTGTTAGTTTTCTCCAATTTTTTCATTTGCACTTCTCTCTCTAAAATTTGTTGTTTTATATTGTTGATATTGTCTTGAATTTCATTTGAATGTTCTCTAAATCTATTGGTTACACTCATGTAACGTTCAAGCTCTGAAATTGTTCGTTTCATTTGTTTTACAGATTTTTTAGCACTGTTTAAGACTTGTTGATTAGTTGCATTCTCTCTACTTTGAAATTGATGATTTCTTTCTCTATTAACAAGATAATCTGTAACTTCATTATACTCAATCCAAGTATTTACAAATTGTATATTTTGTTCGTAACCAACAAGTATTTCTTTTATTGTACTGGTCTCTTCAGAAGGACAACAAACTACTTTTATATCAGAGTAATGAAAAGACAATCCATCACTACTAGGTAGCCTCCACTCTCTTTCCCACATAAACCCCTGAAGTTTATGAGTTTCACTTAAAGATACAGTTAATGGATATATTGAGTTAATTAAGGAAGAGAAATCTGCCACTAGTTTTCTATCCTGTATTTCAAGACGTTCAGCCAATTCATTTATCTGAGCGATCTTATGCCCCAATCTATTAATTTGCGTACACAAGCTAGACTCAGCATATAGAACCCATTTGGTATCTTAGGATAAAGACTAAATGGCGCAAAGATGACATACACAAGCAGTTTAACCGATCAAGAGTGGGCAATCATTGAACCTCTGTTACCGCAAAAGCATAAGACAAGACCACCAAAATGGACAAAGCGACAA
>CALRKB020000153.1:0-3998 GCA_943367755.1 Rhizobium sp. Q54
TGAGGATTGGAATAGATCAAGAGAAGAAACCCTTGAAGTTGTTAAGCTTGGGCATTTGTGGTCATAGGCTGTTACTTCTAGATATTGCTAGAAGAGATTTTGTGTGCAAATAATTTATTGATGGTCTGAATAACCTACCAAGTCGTGTACTTACCTGATCGATACGGCAAGGCGGGTATTTCTGCGGGAGTTTGAGGAGCGCATCTCGCTAAAGATTTCCCACCCTGATGTGCAGGAGACTGTGTCTTATCGACGCGCGATCCAGTTACAGGTGCGACTTTATAGGGGGGCTTTGCTTGGTGATAAGCCCTACGAACCATTTTTGAGGCAAGATTAATGCTCGTGCTGGTTATTTACGATATTGCTGACAACAAACGCCGTCTTAAGCTGTCAAATTTTCTGGAGGGCTATGGGCGGCGTGTGCAGGAAAGTGCTTTTGAGTGCTTTATTAGTCTGGATCATCTGAGCAAGCTTTATGAAAAGGTGCAAAAGCGGGTGAAACCAGAGGAGGATAATGTGCGTTTTTACTGGATACCTTCGGATGCTTTGCCTAAAACTTTAACGATTGGTAGTGATTTGCCCCAACCGCCACCAAAGTATTACATTATTTAACGATTGTCTGGCTAAATGGTGACTTCGATCTCTATGATTAAACACATTACCTCCATAGGTAGCCCGATCCTTGAAAACCGCATTATTTCGTTGACCTCTGGAGGTCGCTCTCTCCATAAGGATTTCAGGCTTTTTAGTTTCTTGTTTTTTGCAAATAAAGCTGCATTTATTGACACTAAAATGACCTATGGAGATTTGACCTCTGAAACTTATACTAGGTAGTACCTCCTGAACGAGGTGTTGCAAGACCATAACCCCGCAAGGGGACTGAAACACCAGCATCTCCACCGACGCCATGGTTAGCTTTGACATGTTGCAAGACCATAACCCCGCAAGGGGACTGAAACAAGAAATAATAGCTAAGTCTTCACCATCTTGAACGAGTTGGTTGCAAGACCATAACCCCGCAAGGGGACTGAAACGTTGTGACACCAGTTGTTGGGTGAACGCATAGAATGCATGTTGCAAGACCATAACCCCGCAAGGGGACTGAAACCAGGAACAATGTTTAGGTTTATGCGATTGTTTGTACCGTTGCAAGACCATAACCCCGCAAGGGGACTGAAACATTACTCCTGTGTAATGTGTGCAAGTTTTTTCCATGCAAGTTGCAAGACCATAACCCCGCAAGGGGACTGAAACCATATACCCTGCCGTTATAGTCATAGCACTTCAAAACACCAAGAGGTTGCAAGACCATAACCCCGCAAGGGGACTGAAACCTTGGGTTATCCAAGTTTGCTGCAGTGCAGATTTTTGCGTTGCAAGACCATAACCCCGCAAGGGGACTGAAACACGAAATTAGACCAATCGAACTTTTCCGGCCGGCGTGTTGCAAGACCATAACCCCGCAAGGGGACTGAAACTTTCGACGGGGAAACCATGTACTCCGGCATGCCACAGTTGCAAGACCATAACCCCGCAAGGGGACTGAAACCGGGCGATAAGGTAGAATACTAATCTGATCTCCAGTTGCAAGACCATAACCCCGCAAGGGGACTGAAACAGTGCTTGTTCGCATTTAACGATTATAAACTCGCCATTGTTGCAAGACCATAACCCCGCAAGGGGACTGAAACTTGCGGACGTACACGATATCGGTCGTATTCAGGAACGGTTGCAAGACCATAACCCCGCAAGGGGACTGAAACACTACATATGTAGACTGACAAGCTGCGATATCATTTTGGTTGCAAGACCATAACCCCGCAAGGGGACTGAAACATAACGGCAGCTGGATTTGCGCTGATGAAGCCATCGGGTTGCAAGACCATAACCCCGCAAGGGGACTGAAACTCCATCAATAAATACTCCAAACTTACAAAATAGACAGGTTGCAAGACCATAACCCCGCAAGGGGACTGAAACGGTAGGCCATTCTAATTTTGTGATGCCATTGGGATGGGCAAGTTGCAAGACCATAACCCCGCAAGGGGACTGAAACTGGGTCGTAGCTACAGTCCTCGTAATCATCGTAAAAACGGTTGCAAGACCATAACCCCGCAAGGGGACTGAAACGAAATTACAATGGACTCAACGAGATTGGAGTTGTCGTTGTTGCAAGACCATAACCCCGCAAGGGGACTGAAACGTAAGGTAAGTACAATAGAAGTCAGTACCACCCAAGGTTGCAAGACCATAACCCCGCAAGGGGACTGAAACCTTACTGCGGCAAAATTGTAACCAGATTCGCACGCGGGTTGCAAGACCATAACCCCGCAAGGGGACTGAAACCGTCGTTGCCGCCTAAACCGCTAATTTGATCGGCGAGTTGCAAGACCATAACCCCGCAAGGGGACTGAAACATTACCATTTTTCACCACTAAAATTAAACTCCAAAAAAAGTTGCAAGACCATAACCCCGCAAGGGGACTGAAACTCCCGATACTGACGGAGATAGTGCAGGTCCTTGCACAGGGTTGCAAGACCATAACCCCGCAAGGGGACTGAAACGTATCTACCATCTAGGCAAGATGTAGGGTGGAACACCTTGTGTTGCAAGACCATAACCCCGCAAGGGGACTGAAACTTGGGAGCATTTTTATCGCTTTCTATATTTATCAGCTCTCCCTGTTGCAAGACCATAACCCCGCAAGGGGACTGAAACCCCACCAGGTGGGGGCGGCTAGCTTTTCGGACTCAAAAGAGTTGCAAGACCATAACCCCGCAAGGGGACTGAAACAATCTACCTCAATCGTGTAGGTTGAATTGCACCGTGTTGCAAGACCATAACCCCGCAAGGGGACTGAAACACCAGTGGCCGAGGATATGGATATATGCTGGAATGTTTACAGTGTTGCAAGACCATAACCCCGCAAGGGGACTGAAACTGTACCTCCTCAAGGGAAGGAGCATCTTTCGCCGCTGAGGTTGCAAGACCATAACCCCGCAAGGGGACTGAAACACTTGTCAAACGGCTCAGAAGTGAAATTCCAGTTGCCTAAAGTTGCAAGACCATAACCCCGCAAGGGGACTGAAACCCTTGACCGTGTAACGCTACCACTGGGGCGAGCTTATAGGTTGCAAGACCATAACCCCGCAAGGGGACTGAAACCTTCGCCATTATTATTGGCGAGAATACCTCGTTGGCCCCGGTTGCAAGACCATAACCCCGCAAGGGGACTGAAACGGCTTAGATGCGGACTGAGATTTAAACTTATCTGCTAAAGTTGCAAGACCATAACCCCGCAAGGGGACTGAAACCGTCTTCGAAGAGAACTCTACACTTAGCTCGAGCCTTGAAGGTTGCAAGACCATAACCCCGCAAGGGGACTGAAACAACGGCCTGCAGGTTGGTACCACCTTGAGCGTTGTCGTTGGAGTTGCAAGACCATAACCCCGCAAGGGGACTGAAACGTCTCCTGTGTATTGTTGCGGACAAATGTAAGAACTGTTGCAAGACCATAACCCCGCAAGGGGACTGAAACGGGACTCAGCGGGCGTAGAGATGGGGCGACCAAAGCTGAACGCTAATAGCTGATAGCTGATAGCTAAAAAATGAAAGACTTCCTCACACGACTTGGTAGGTTATTCAGACCATCAATAAATTATTTGCACACAAAATCTCTTCTAGCAATATCTAGAAGTAACAGCCTATGACCACAAATGCCCAAGCTTAACAACTTCAAGGGTTTCTTCTCTTGATCTATTCCAATCCTCAGATTCTGCCTATAGCTGGACTTACGTAATGCCACACATCACGACGATATAACTCAACAGGAGGCCGTTTCTTAGGTCACCTTCCTCATATGGTTGGTGTGACTCTTAGCGATCACTGCTGTACAAACTCATAAAAACTGGACGTTAATGAGCAAGGACTGCTTATGCGGTTTTGACTCTATTATCCCTGCTGAAGAGGATTTCAGCAATAACCTTCCAAGTCGTGT
>CALRKB020000154.1:0-3921 GCA_943367755.1 Rhizobium sp. Q54
GTGGGGGCGAATCTCATTGTTACCACAGCAAGGACATGGATGTGAGAAAAAATCCATCACGCAACTGAATTTAGATTGTTGTAACTCCTGATCGCTCTAAATTATATGCAGTAAAGGTTTTTCTGTCCCATGCGGCGGAACCAGTGCCGACTTACTGAACTCACTTCGTTGACCTTAGCTTGAGCAGCTACAGGAGTGAAGCTACTGGCTAACAGTGCTAAAGGTAATGCCAACCGCCAACCCAGTGTTTTAATTGTTCTAGAAGTACATTTTGCAAACTCAGACATAACCTTTCTCCTTGCAATTTCTGTTATAGTAATTGGGAGATAGCGAGCGTTCAAGAAATTAACCAGGTAGATGGCAATTGAGATATTGCTAAGCCAATTTACCTGTTGTTATTAGTACGCATGTCTTGCCTAAATGGATCTAATCAGAACGACAAAATTTGGGTTGGCTGCGATCGCTACTTAATTTAGATGCCTGCATGTCCCATCGCGATACCTGCAACTAGCATTCCTAAAACTAAAAAAGGTTGGGCGCTAGCTTGATATTTGACATCATTTTTGAGTGGATCGCGCAGGAAATACATGTCTTGAAATGTAATCTGAGGAATTACTAAAAGCACTAGGAGACTGGCTAGTAGTTGCTCGCCTGCACCAACCAGGTAAACAGCAATACCAATTTGAAATACATCAATCATCGTGGCAGAAATGAGCGCAGCTTTATCTACACCAAACATCACTGGCAATGAATTTAAGCCCAGCTCGCGATCGCCTTCTACACTCTTAAAATCATTAACGACAGCAATACCCAAACCTGCCAAGCTATAAAATAGCGTTAGGGCTACCACCGTCCAGTTCAAATCACCAAATAAAGCATGACCTGCCCACCAAGGTAAAGCGATATAGCTAGCGCCAAGGGCATAGTTACCCAGCCAGCCATTCTGCTTCAGCTTTAATGGTGGTGCTGAATAAATGTAGGAGACGAAAGAACCTCCGATCGCTAACGCCGTCATTATGGGAAAATCGTGTCCCGCCCACAGATCCAGGCCAAAGGCCACGGCGAGTCCGGCCAATAGCAAAATCCAAATTTGGGCAATTACTTGATTGAGCGGAATTGCCCCAGAGGGAATGGGGCGGTACGGTTCATTAATTGCATCGATCTCGCGATCATAGAAATCATTCATCGTCTGCGTATAGCCTGCTAGTAAAGGCCCTGACATCAACATACAAGCAGCAGCTATCAAGACGTTTTCTAACGACCAGGTATAGTTCCCTGACGAAGCTGCACCACAAACTACACCCCAGATCAGCGGAATCCAGGTGATTGGCTTCATCAATTGCAGTCGTATCTTCCAAATCGAAGTTTCTTGGACATCAGCGCCTTTCATCCCCAACATTTGGCGGGTACGGGCGTTGTTAGAGGTGGTATCAGGTGGTTTCGCCGACATTGTTTGCTTAGGTTGCTAATTTTACTAGGACTTACATTTATACTTTAGTATGCATAATGGCATCTAAACTCGATGCCACACATTCACAGATCGAGATATGCTTGATGCTCATAGCTTTGATACGGTTTTACTAGCCTTGGAGTCTGAGCCACCAGCAGAGGCATTAGACGAAACAGGGAATGGGATACAGGAAGGCTCGTTGAGCGCCGCACTGCTCAAACTACATGATTTTGCCCAAGCTAACGGACAGACGGCTTTATCACAGTGGGCGATCGCAGAGTTAAATGGCTATGCCACCGAGGCAGCTTACCCCAGCTATCGCACCGTCTCTCTCCAATATTTTGATAGCTCTGGACAAGCCATCCCCAGCCTGAGTGAACTATATGGTAGCTGGCCTTTACTCAACGGCGTGCAAATATTAGAGTTACATATCAAGTACGGACTAACCCTGAAACTACCACCCGAAATTCTCGACTTTCTCTCACAAGCTTGCGATCGCACTGTGTTTGGAGGACACGTTAGTCCCAACAGGATCGAAGAACTACTTACTGCGGTGCGTGCTGAAGCGATAAATCAGTTAAAAGCACTCTAAACATCAGGTTCAACTCCTAATGCCCTAAGGGACTAGCAGTCAAATAAGGTACCATGCAATTATAATATTAGTATAGATGAATGGGTAGATGTTGACAGAAGAAGTGAAAGCAACATTCAAAGATGCAGCCAAAAAGCTGACAGGTTATCGAAAAAGAGACTTCATGGCAAAAGTCACAGAAGACTACTTTAATGGCTCAGCCCGTAAAGCAGAAACAGTTTTGGGCTGGAAGCACATTGGGGTACAAACGGGACTATAGCAATTTTCAGATGAGAATGGTACGGGCATCACACTCAGCAAACCAACCAGAGATATCAGAATTAGAGACAACATTAAAAGCATCAGTAATCGCAGCATGAAGCTCATCCTTAGTCCTGGGGGCTATCGAACGTAGGATAGCTTTGACCTTAAAAAGTTAAGGCTGCAATGATGCCAGACATTGCCAGTGCCGCAATCATCGTCAAGTTTTTACCTCGGCGATCAGGTTTACTGCCATGGGCACGTTGTCCTTTCTCTGAACGTGCATACGTACTTGTCATGCTCTGGTTTACTCCTGCTTCATCTATAAAGATCAGGTTATCGGTTTCAATCGCCCAGAACAGGAGTTGATATTCCAGGCGTAACTCTCGCACGGCATCTGTATCTCGTTTATCAGCGTGCAGAATTTTTTTTTCGACTTAAACCCATTTTTTGTAATGCTCGACAAATTGTCGGCAGGCTAACTACTGTTCCTGTCCGTTGGGCCAACTGTGCGGCGATTTCTGCTAACGTAGCATCGTTTTGATGCTTGATAATCTCGGCAATAACTTGGTAGTCTTCGTCAATTAGTTTAGCCGTTGCTCCTCCTCCGCGTGGACTAGCAGCAACACTGCCTGTTTGGTTATATCGCTGCACGATTTCGTTTACCCAACCACGTTTCACTGCAAAGCGATCCGCTACTTCCTGCATCGTGCTTTGTCCTGCTTTATATGCTTCAACTACCCGCTGACGCAAGTCTTGAGAGATTGTTATTCCTTTTGGCATTTTTCTCTTGATTTTACCATGCTTTTCTCATTTGAAAACTGCTATAGCCAGCGACATTTTCACTTCGATTAGGTGATCCAGATCGCTTACAAACAGAGAATTTGGTGCGATCGCAACTCCATCTCAACATGGATAGGTCAGAAGTCTGTGATATAAACAAACAGGTTGGGAAGTTCCCAACCTGCTAAATCTATTGACTGAGTAAATTAAACTAAAGCTAGTGCAACAGTTAAGCAACAATTTCAATCGTGCCAACTACAGGTCTGTTACCAAGTTGTGGGGCGGGAGAGAGCATGGCAAACATTTCGTAGGTAGAGCCTGTGCCAGCGCCATCACGGTCAAAGTAGAGTCCGCCACCAGTATTATCGTAGTAGATACTGCCAATACCTATGGTTGTAGGGGCATTGAGGCCATCTACCCCACCTGCACCTTCTCTGAAACCAAAGTTTGCACCAAAGACAGGGTTAAAAGCTCCAGTTTGTCCAGCGAATAGATTGCCACCAAATCCACTTGCACTAATTTGCAGTCTGTCACCGCTAGTGAGAGTCACACCAGGATTAAAGTAGTCAGTAATTATGTCTACTTCACCTGAACCAGACGTAAAGTTCAGAAACTGAAAAGCATCATTACCAGCTCCACCAGTGAGAACATCATTACCGACGTTGCCAATTAAAGTATCAACCCCTTCTCCGCCTCCCAGGGTATCAAAACCAAGACCGCCATCTATGTAGTCATCGCCACCCAAGCCAGAAACTATATCATCGTTAACTGTGGTTTTGCGGCCAGGGCCTGCATCAGGGGCAAAAGCATCAGCAATTGGGCTGCCTGTCAAACTTACTCCAAAAATAGCCATTGT
>CALRKB020000155.1:0-3834 GCA_943367755.1 Rhizobium sp. Q54
GCACCGCGAAGGAGCAGGAATAGCTATCAGTTTTTCACCTTCGTCGAATTCGCCACTCATAATTACCTCCTTCTCTGATAAGCAACGGCAAACTGGTAACGCTCCTCGTATTCGGGCGAAGTTTGGTCTATGCCGACTGTGAGCAGATGGGTCATGCCCTTAAACGGATCGCTGAGGATCGCTTCCCACTCGGCATATCTGCTGTCTGGTGAGGCAGTTTGCGGATAGAGCCTTTCGTATTCAGCTTCCAGGTGTTCGAGGCGAGAGAGTATCCAGGCGATCGGATCGGCGGGGCGGTTGGGTAGCTTGTCTACCTGTTGCCAGCAGAAGTTTTTAAAGGTGTCATCCAGGTTTGCCCAAGTGCTGGCGGCGCGGCGAGATTTATCTTTACTTCTGGATTCCACAGAGGTTTTGTCAGTGGGTTTTGAGACATCTGTAAAATTTTCAAGATTCTCTCTCTCCACAATTTTTGTCTCGGGCAGAGAGAGATCTTTGTTTAGATCTTCTTTGTTGAATACATTATTTGTATGTTGCGGATTTACGGGATACGGTGAAATCGCATACGGTAAATCGGGATACGGTGAATCTCCCAGTGGGAGGGACATTTGCTCGATAGCTGTCTCTGGGAATGGCTCGCCAGGACAAGGATCGATCGGCAAGGGGTGCTCGTAGATTTCGTACTCGATTTTTGCAAACCGACCGCGATCGCGCGAAAAGTAACGACGCAGGTAACCAGACTCTTCCAGTTCGGCAAGGGCGGCATAGATGGCATTGCGCCCTTCACTGCATTGGGTCAGCAGCCACTCGATGGAAACTTCCCAGTCGTGGGGATAGCTGAGCAACAGGTGATGCAGTCCTCTGGCTCTAAGGCTGAGGCGACTGTCTCTGATTACGGCATTGTCAATAATCGTGAAATTGCTGGAATGCTTGACTCTGATAATGCTCATGCTTTTACCTCCAGGTATGTGACTGGGCTGCTGAAATACTGGGCTCGATCGAGGGCTTTTTTAGTCAACATAGGGGTCGTCTCCTAAGTGATGTAGGGGGCTTGGACAGGTGTTGCGCTCCTTTGGTCTTCGTCGGCTGTGTGACTGCTTACGCTGTTCGCGGGTGATGATTTTGCTGCCGATCGCTAAGCGGATCGTCTTGACCAAACATTCCAACTGAGGCAGAACCGCCTCGATGTCCTCGTTGGTGACCGTGCGGAAGTTGACCTGGGCGCGCCACTGCTCAAGTTTTTTGACCGCAACTGTTACGGGCGCTTCTTTGGGCAAGAGGGGAATGCGGAAGATTTTGCAAATTTCCTGAGCGTATTTGGCAACGGGGACGCGATACTTTCCGCCTTTTGTAAATTCAGTCATCAGGCGCGTGGCAACGCCGATCGCTCGCTGCCTTAGCGTCGGATCTAGAGGCAACAGTGGTTTTCTCATGCTGCCTCCTTGAGCATGTCGGAAATAGTGGACTCTACACGTTGGATCGCGTTATCAATGCAACCCGTCTTCTCTAGCTTCAGAAGCACTTTGAGTTTTGTGACCAGGGTTGCCAGTTCGTTTGGTATATGCTGTTTCATGAAGTTTACGTAACTAACGTAATCTACGTAACTAACGTTAGCAAGATTGCTATATTAATGTCAATGGACAAACAGAAGCTAAAATCTTGGATTGACGAACAGCTTGAGGCGCTTGGTAGTACGGAATTTGCCAAGCGGCTTGGTATCTCTCGTGCAGCAATACGCAGCCTGCAATTGTTAGAGGTGGACTCATTACGCCATGACACAATTAAGGCGATCGCCACCTTTCGAGGTCAGACAGTGAAGGAGGTAAAAGCATGGCTAGATATTGAATCTCAAAGTGTTAAGCAAACAGAGCCAGATCGCCTTGCTAAACTTGAAGAAGGTTATGAGGTACTTCAGACTGAAGTAGTAGAGTTAAAGAAGCTGGTTAAAGTTCTTGCCAAAGAATTAAATGGACTCAAAAAATCTAAAACTGGCAAAGTTGGGGTTTGAGTATCTAGAGATATACCTGAGCCTCTGTGAGTGGTCGATGGAGATGCGATCGCTGGTTATTTTATGCTCGCAAGCCGTTGAAGACGAGCTGCTGAACCGAATCGATGCTTTGACGCTTTATTTCGAGCATTTGGAGAAAATTACGATTAACGACTCAGTTGTTTTTGATACGCCATTGCCTGAACTTCCAGATCCATCATCTTTTGGCGAGGTAAGGGTAGTGCAGATATTAAGACCATCAAAAGCACTACTCAAAACGCGGTTCCCACTAATCGAGATGAAAAGATAAGTTTCGCATTTTAGGCGAAGGCTGATTGGGGATGAGCGCGCCATCCCCATAAGATTTACAGGTGAACGGATACGATCTGTTGCATAAAGGTATCCTGCTTTTGTTTGCGACTGCCGTAGCAGAGACTAGAGAATGCCGTCTCAAGGCTGCCCCTGACAGGCGAATGCCAGTTGATATACTCCTTTACAGATTCCAATAAACCGTATGCCGTGTTGTAGGCAGACAGCAGATCGCTGCCCTTGCCTTCTCCCAGAAATAGTTTCAGGCAAGTCTGCACGATTCTGGGTTGCTCCTCTAGTGGTTTGTTAGGATCGCCAAAAGCTTTGATGAGATGAAGCTCTGCTTCCTGTTTAGTAAGAGCAACATCGGCAAGGCGATTCGATACATCCTCGTAGTCTCTTACTGTTTTGAGCGCATGAGTCAGGATTCCCGCAATGCGAGACGCTATGCTAGTGCGCCCGCGCGTTTCGCTGTTGTATTCCGAGACGTGGTTGATAATTTGCTGCCTCTGGCGTACAGGTCTGGTCATGCCGTTGGTGCAGACAAGGCGATTGAAGTAGAGATCGATCTGCAATCCCCTACCGCATTCATGCGATTCAGTAATCATCAAGTGGGTCTCTGTGATATCGCCAACTTTCTTCACGTCGATTTCGATGGGCAGTTTGGTAAAAGCAAATAGCTCTTTCCCTGCCTTGAGACAACCGATGCGATCGATCTGCAAGTCGTTCTGTTCGCAGAAAGTATGGAAGGTTTCGAGAATCTGTCGATTCTGAAAAGGCTTACGCCATTTTCCATAGATGCTCAATACCTCCTGAGTGTCGCTGCGATAGGCAGCAAGATATTCTTCTGTAGAGAGGTCGTCGCCATAGCCAATCGGTGAAAGTTCGACTGTCCAATCGAGTCCAGCCGCTTTTAGCTGTTCGTCGATGGTCATGCCCGATGCGATCGCCGTTCCTAAGTTGCGATACCAAGTCCGAATTGTCATAGTATTATTCCTGAATGTTTTGATGTCGTCTTGAAAGTCAATAGAAAAGTGGTAGTTTTTGTCTGAGAACTACCAAACTCATGAAGGTTATTCCCTAACCGCTGCGATTATTTGTTGCACCTCTGGGGCAGCCACAGCATCAAGGCAAACCATTTCGCGAGTGCCGTTCATGTCAGTAAGCGCAGGTTTAGACTGCATAAAAGCTGCAATTAATTCGAGTTGCTTCTTCTCAGTCGCCGTCTTACGCTCTCTCCAGTCGAACTTGACAGACTTGTAAGGTTGCCCTTGAGCGTTCGTGTGGCTTAGGAACGAAAGCACAAAGATGCCCTCTGCGGGTTCGCCATTCTCCATTAAGCGAGTGATAGTCTGGGCGAACTGAGCCAGCGATCGCGTTTTGATGTAACTTACGCACACCGTATTTGCAGGGAGAATCTTGCTGGCTGGGGCTGGCACAAAGAAAATTTGCAGCCATTCAGCTTGCTTGGTTTTGCCTAAATCGCCGAAGTAACGAGCGACTTTGATAATCGAAATTTCGAGCGAGTCACCCAGAAACTC
>CALRKB020000156.1:0-3783 GCA_943367755.1 Rhizobium sp. Q54
TCAACCGCAGCCCGTGCGACAGGTAGTAATACCGAAGCCACGAGGCGGCGAGAGAAAGTTGGGGATACCTTGTGTCATAGACCGGGTGATCCAGCAAGCCATCCTACAAGTGTTATCGCCAATCTTTGAGTCGGAATTCTCGGACTCAAAGATTGGCAGCCGACCCAAGCGTTCCGCTCACGGAGCAATTCGGCAGATAAAGTCCGACATCAAAGCAGGGTATCGAGTTGCGGTAGACATTGATTTGGAGAAATTCTTTGACAATGTAGACCACGATATTCTGATGTCTCGTATCGCTCGGAGAGTAACCGATAAGGTGCTTCTGGGGCTAATCGGGCGGTATCTGCGAGCAGGAGTTATGGTCGGTCACACTTTCCAGGCAACGGATTGGGGCACTCCACAAGGGTCGCCACTCACGCCCTGTACAATGTTGCAAATCGGGTGGAGAAGGGTGTTTAACCCTTCCCTCCCAGGTAGAGTCGAGGGAGGCTATTAGACCTCGCCCCTCTCTGTTAGATCCGAACGTGCCACTTTGACGGCATTCGGCTCCCGATATTCTGAGCTTTCGCTTTTGCTCATGTGGATGTAGTCGTGACACGATTCATGGATTGCCTCTAAGTTGGAGGTTTTCCAGTTCTGGTGATTTCCGTCAATATGGTGCAGGTTAACCGCCTCATCGGACATGAACTTAAGACTGCATCTCGCACATGAATGGTTCTGCTTTTTAAGAGCTTTAGAGGTATTGCCGTCATAGAGTTTACTATTACGTTCGCTCCAGTACGGTAAGTCGCCATCATAAGGGGATTTAGCTCCCCTGACTTTGACGTATTTGTTGGAGCAGGGGACTGATGGAAATGCCTTCTCTAGCAATGTTGTGCTAGAAAAGCGATTTTGCTTAGACTCCCGATTAAACACTCTGTAGGCTCTGAGTCTGAGATGGGATAGCGAGTGACGCGCTCCCGTCATTTTGCAGAACCTATGGTAGTTTCTCCAACCTCTAACGATGGGTGCCAGCTTTTCAGCCTTGACCTTCGCACCATAGTTCGAATGATTGACAATGGATTTGACCTTTTTACGAAAAGCGTTGAAATTCTCCTGTGAAGGAGTGAATCTAAACTTCCCGTTGCGTTGCACCTTAAAGTGCCAGCCAAGAAAGTCAAATCCATCTGTCGCAGCGGTGACACGGGTTTTGCTCTGACTTACGGTCATACCGCGTTGTGCTAAAAACTGGCTAATTTCGTCTAGGATGGCTTGCGCATCGTCGTTTGGTTTTAAGATAATCACCATGTCGTCCGCGTATCGGACACTGGTATGAATTTCCTCGATGCCGTTGAGTGCGATGTTGGCGAGTACAGGACTTGCTACTCCACCCTGGGGCGTTCCTTGGTCTGGAAAGCCAATATTTGTGCCTGCCTTGAGGCATCGGAAGATTCCGAGCTTCAGCCCGCTTGGGGCAATCAGGTTATTCATAATGGCTGAGTGTGAAATCCTGTCGAAGCATTTTTCGATATCGAGTTCGATGACTCGTTTTTCGATTCCATTGGATTGAGAGCGAAGATTGTTGAACAGGGTTTTCTGTGCGTCATGAGCCGAGCGCCCTGTCCTAAAACCATAACTCCTCTCGTGGAAAGTGGCTTCGTGCGCGGGTTCTATTGCGAATTTGGCGAGGCATTGCCAAGCTCGATCCGCCATGGTTGGCACTTTGAGCAGGCGATGAGTTCCATCCTTTTTGGGAATTGGGATTTTTCGTAGCCCCTGGTGTTTCCAACAATTGACGTTTTTGCTCAGTTGTTCGCTGAGCGTAAAGCGTTCCTCAAAGGAGAGAGAAGCTTTGCCGTCAATCCCCGCTGTTTGTTTGCCAGCATTAAGCTGAGTCACTTGACGAATGGCCAGTAATTGAGCAGCTTGGGATTTCAGAATCAGTTTTTGCAGTGACCGTGCTTTACGCTTGTCTCCTCTTTGAACTGCTTTGAACACGCGACATTGTAGGCGGAATAAGTTACGGCGAAATTGCTTCCACGGTTGATTTTTCCAAAGTTCACTGCTATTGCTAGCGTGGCTAACCATGCTCATACTCCGTTTTGGTGTTTTCTGAATACCTCAAGGCAATTACGCCTCGTCCTACCCGAAGTCAAGGGATTCGTCCGCTCGTCCGGCTTACCGTGGGTTCGACTGTCCACAGACCCTGAGTTCGTTTTTATTCGTTCCGTCCGATGATTGATTTGTTCCTTTAGGTGTAGCCATTTCAACCGCTAAGACCCCTGACTCATGCTGCTATCGTGGTGAGATGCAGCGGGATTTTCCTTAGCCAAGTCGGGGAAGGTTGTCCTTCTAGATTGCTCCCGCTTCGCCGTAGGTCGCTTTTCTAGGCTCTGTTTCACCGTGGGAACTCCCCATTAGCGCCAGTGCGCTGTGCAATTCAGCTCTGGTTGCGCCCTGTTCCCAGCTTCGACCTCCCGAATTCCGAGTCGGGTCATCGTGGGCAGATTAGGAGTTACGCCTGAGTTTGACGAATAGGACTTTCACCTACATCAATCGGACAGTTCACTCCTTGGGAGCTTCATGGGAAGCCGGAGTGGTCAGTTTATGTACGGGCTGATTACCGTGATTCACTGACAACGAATCGCACCACCACCCGGCGTGCGGGTCCGCACCAGGCGGTTCATAATCGCCGCGCAAACTAACCCAAAGGAAAATCAGACGTAACCTTGGACTTTCATCCAAAGATCTCGCACTGATAGCCATCCCTGTAACTGTAACCACTGATTCGACATTCCCGTATGGGTTGCCAGAGTCTTTGACAAACGCCAATAGCCCTTGCGACTAATGCCTGTCAAAATCGCTTGGCGCTTACTAGTTCCTAATGCCAGCAGATGGCGGATACGCGTGCGAGGTCTGCGCCACTGTTTCCAGTAACACATACGAATCCGTCGCCGCAACCAACCATCCAACTGCTCAATCGGACTGTAATGCTGGGAAATGCCGTAGTAGTTCATCCAGCCCCGTAAGTATCGGTTCAAACGTTCCATGCGGTATGCCATTGAAACACCCCAACTACGAGACGTTAAACCTCGCAGTCGATGCATGAAATCGCGATACGCTTGGTCAGACCACCAAATCCGAATTCCTCGAAACGTAAATCCCAGGAACTCTAATTTGTCTGTTTTAACCACGCGACTTTTCTGCCGATTTACTTTGAGCTTCAGCTTTTGGCTCAGGTACTGACTGATATTAGCCATCACCCTCTGACCTGCCCGTCTACTTTTGACCAGAATTACCAAGTCATCCATGTAACGCACAAAGCGACGCCCTCTTGCTTCTAGCTCTTTGTCGAGGTCATCCAACAAGATGTTGGCGAGCAACGGTGACAGTGGCGACCCTTGTGGAGTACCCCAATCCGTTGCCTGGAAAGCGTCACCAACCATAACTCCTGCTCGGAGATACCGTCCGATTAAACCCAGAAGCACCTTATCGGTTACTTTCCGAGCGATGCGGGACATCAATATATCGCGATCTACATTGTCAAAGAATTTCTCCAAATCAATGTCTACCGCGACTCGATACCCTGCCTTGATGTCGGACTTTATCTGCCGAATTGCTCCGTGAGCAGAACGTTTTGGTCGACTGCCATAACTTGAGTCCGAGAATTCCGACTCAAAGATTGGCGATAACACTTGTAGGATGGCTTGCTGGATCACCCGGTCTATGACACAAGGTATCCCCAACTTTCTCTCGCCGCCTCGTGGCTTCGGTATTACTACCTGTCGCACGGGCTGCGGTTGA
>CALRKB020000157.1:0-3781 GCA_943367755.1 Rhizobium sp. Q54
GTCGAAGTCGGACATTCCTGGTTTAACCGCTTCCGTGGGGTATTGATTCGTTGGGCAAAGTCATCCCAGTCTTATTTGGGATTTGTCCAGATTGCGGCTTGTTTAATTGTCGGTCGTAAACTCCTAGTATTTTCCGGATAGGCTCTTAGGGGCAAGGTTGCCCAGATTGGTTTAGCGCCCGGCCCTTACGGTTCCCTACGTTCGATGCCACCCTCCACGGTTGTTACATTTGAAGGTGGGTTGTTCCAGTTAAAGTCACTGATGCGCAGCAAAATCTCGCCGATTTCGCGAGTGGGATTGTAGCGAATAACAACCGCATAGGTGCGGCGGCTGTATTCCAGGCTATAACTCGAGTCTATGACCTTACCCGTGCCAGGGTTCCATGTTTGTTGTACCCCAAAGCGAATGGGGCCATAGATTTGTTGCTGAATACCGGCGGTGATAGATTGGCGATCGGCAATGCGATCAAAGAAAAATGGCGACTCACCTGATACCAAGCCTTGGGTATAGCTGACATTGATTTTGGTAAAGTCCAAAAAAGGCCGCGAGAAATTACCCAAAACAGCAGATAAGCCTACCGTTCCTGCTAGGTAAGCCTGCGATGCACCAACCGAATAAGCTGAATAGGCACCGGTCAGGCCGACTACCGCATCTACGCCTGGCACAATTGGTTCGGGGGAATATTTCAAACCAGTTTCCTTCTCCGCAGGTAAGGATTCACCTCTCCACAGTGGAAATCCACGACTAAAAGCTACTGCTGTTTGCAATCGCCCAAGGCCACTAACTGCTGTAGGCTGAAGATCGCCTCGTTCGGCATTAATGTACTGCAATCCAGCTTGATAGCTGAAGTTAATGCCGGTATCGCCCAGTACGCGATTGGGAGAAAATATGTTGAATCCTATTGTATTGCGGATATCTTGAAATCCTAAGGAGCCGTTAAATACCCGCTCGCGATAGCCATATTGCAGCGATAACTGATGATCGCCAAATATAGGGCGATTGTACAAAAGGCTAGCCCGGAAGCTATTGGAAAAGTCATTCGCGTTTAAACTCGATATGGTCGCTCTACCAGCTAGATATTGGTCATCTGGCAAGATCGATTCTAGTTTGGCAACAAAGCCGAACAAGCCTGAGTCAAAGATATTTCCGCCTTGTAACCCCTTCTGTACGAATACTTGTGGTGAAATCCGAAAGCTTAGATCCGGTTGAGAAATTAGGTCAAAGTCTTGCTGATAAAACAAGCCACCCCGATCGGTGCGATCGTAGCCAACCAGGAGCGGAAACGATCGCTGAAACCGATCTAAGGTCAGTGTATTAATCGGCACTGGCAGTGAAAATACCCCATCAAAAACTAATGTAGGCGCTTGAGCCTCCAGTCGATCTTGAGTGGGAGAAACTGGCGTCAGTGTAGCGAGATCGGTAATTAGTTCCAATTCGGGAGGAGTAAATGGATCGTTGGTGACCCTTAACTTTTCGGCTGACCAGCGATCGCCATCTAGTTTAAGCCAAGCAGCCCTAAATCCTAAACGTCGTAGCCCCTTGCCTTGTTTCTTGTTCGGAGCATCACTGCCGATGCTAATTGTCTGCGAGCTAGATGCTAGGTCTGAAGGTAATTGGCTGGGCTGAGGGTTGCTAAGCGTACCAAAGTTAATCGAGCCAGAGGCATCGGCCAGAGTTCCCTGCACCTTGGCATAGTTATACTCTAAGCGCGAGCCACGCAGCTTTTGATCGCCACGGGTGAAGAATATGTTGCCGTCTGCAACAGCTTGTTTTGTCTTGAGATTTAGCTCTACCTTGTCTGCTTTGAGCTCAGACTGTTGGTAAATCACCACTACGTTCCCAGTAGCAGTAAATATTTGAGTTTTGACATTATATTCCTGACGATCTGCCTTGACATTTAACGGCTGCCCCTTCGTAGTCTGTGGTGCTGGAGGTGCAGGCGCTGGGTCGGTAGGTTTTGGTAGCGGGCGGCTATTGGGTTTGACTGGCCCCACCTGGGCAATAATACTGTCGGGCGTAATTTCTATAGTAGAAAGCGATTGCATTAGCGATCGCATATCGCTTTCTACCACTGCGGGAATTGCCTCAGGAACTGCAGCTACTAAAAATCTATTCGACTCATTCCGAGGCGACTGAGATCTAACTTGGGCAACAGTGGGCTGGGTAGCCTGCTGTGCTATCTGTACTGGCGGAGGGGAAAAATGTAACATACCGCCACTATTGTAAAGCTATCTCCTAATATCAGTTAATCGCGAAGGAAAAATAGTGCAGTAAGCACGTTGTTTTTTTCGCAGCCTTAATGTTAGCAAATGCTAACAGCAAATTGACAATAAGGCGACCACCAATACGGTGAATCTTGCGATCCCCTCATCCATGAAACCAAAATTAAAAAATGTACCGATAGATACCGATAGATGATGATTTGGATTGCCCCCACGATCACATCAGAATGCTCAGGCGAAGTTATCCCAACCTAGATCGCTTGAGCAACTATTGTCCGATGTCGTAGGGTATTCTCGGTAATGCTCGGATAGGTAAAACCAGCATCAGCGATCGCCTGTGCGATATCGAGTGCGAAGTATTGATCGAGGTATGGCTCGGTACTTTTGAGCAGGGTGAGAATATAGGGGGGCATCTTCGCATAAATTTGCGATCGCGGATTCATATCCATAATTGCGATGTGACCGCCGGGACGCAGAACCCGACGAGCTTCACGCAGAATTTCTCTTGTCGCAGTTTGGGGGAGTTCGTGACACACCAAAAAGATTGATACTAGATCGAAGGAAGCATCGGGTAATCCTGTCGCTTCGGCAGCAGCATGTACCCATTTGATATTGTTGATATTTTCAGCACTTTGGCGATCACGGAGATTACAATTGGCGATCGCGAGAAAATAAGGCGATAAATCCAATCCTGTAATTTGAGCTTGGGGATAAATATTCTGGAGTGCAAACGTGCTCATACCAACGCTACAGCCAATATCCAGGATATCTTTGGGAGTAGATTTAATCTCATGCGTAACTACGTCATGATAGCTGCTTCGCAACATGGCATCGCCATCCGACCCAGAATCTTGCCAGATTTTTGAATGGACGGCGTAGGCTGCTACTTCGACCTCAGTTGCTGCTTCCCAACTCATATTGCCTTTGTCATAGGCATGAAAAGATGTGAGGTAATAATCGGGATATTTGGTATCAGGGTTTTCTACCAGGGGTAATTCCGCATCTAAATCGCGCGATCGCCACTCTGCCACAATTTTGCGCCAGGGTACCCCCATACCCTCAGCGCGATCGATCATCATTTGACGGGCTTTCTGTTTGGCAAAGCTGGCTAATGGCGCGATCGCTAGAATGCCATTCACAAGGCGGGAAGCTAGTCTGGGGGTAGTGTTTGTAGCAGCCATAAATACAAAATTAAAAACTAATTTTAAGAAAAGTATACCTGGCAAGCAAGATCTACGTAAAACAGCAGAGAATTGTGCTTACTGGTGGGCGAAGCCAGGAGAGAACTACGAGTGGACAAAGCGGCAGTTGGTAGAGATGTTTGCGCCTATAAATCAAAAATGGCGTGAAAATTGTGTAATGGAGGGAATAAAGATTTGTAAGCAAGCCTGTTATGCCAAACCGCCAATAACTAGACTTCATTGGAAATAATCGGGCGGAGTCGGTAGAATAACTGCAATCACGAAAAGCTGGTTCAGGATATGCTGTCTTACGCGAAACTACAAAACAAACCGCGCATTTTTAGGAGTCTGAGTGGACTGGATTTACCAGAATTCGAG
>CALRKB020000158.1:0-3515 GCA_943367755.1 Rhizobium sp. Q54
TTACTGCCGCTCGATCCAACGCTCAGGCAACGGGCGATCGGTGTTGCCACGCGCCTGATGACCGAATTTACCAAGGGCGGAAAGTACCGCATTCCTGTCGCCAAATACGCCCAGGAAGTCTGCAAAATCTTCCGCATTCCGCTATTGCCAAAAGAAGCGCCTGTAACAGTCGCCGTCAAAAAACTTGAACAGTGGCGCGCTCAGGTTAATTTCCGCACGGTCACTGACGAGGACATCGAGGCGGTTCTGCCTCAGTTGGAAAGTTTGGTCAAGACGCTCCGCTTAGCGATCGGCAGCAAAATTATCACCCGCGAACAGCGCAAGAAAGCAAACGGCTCCCGCCGTCCAAAGGAGCGTAATACCAACCCACGTCCCCTACACATGCCAGAAGGTGACGATCCCTATGTTGACTAATCCCTAAACCCAAATAAGTGATTTTTTGAACAGGAGTGTAATTTATGACCGTCATTCATGCCATTCACAGCAACCGCTTTACCCAAATTGACAATGACATTTTGCGCGACGAGCGCTTGTCCTTCCGCGCCCACGGCCTGCATAGTTACTTGCTCAGCTTTCCCTCAGATTGGCACTTCGATCTGAACTGGATTGCCGATCGCGTCAAGGATGGGATCTCTGCTATCCGTTCTGCGATCGACGAGCTAATCAATTTTGGTTACGTGCGCCGCGTCATTACGCGATCGCCGTCGGGACAATTTCAATCTTGGGATTATGAAGTATACGAGCGTCCCTTACCCATCGACCCACTACCTGAAGGTCGAAAAATTCAGAAGTCTGAACCAGTCGAACAACTGACTCTACCGCTTGCCCAAAAAGCACTTCAGCCACTTTCAGGTTTACCACAAATGGGCGAACCATTTATGGGCAATCGCACACATATAAATAATGAATTCCACGAAGAAGAATTTAAAAAAGATCTCTCTCTGTCTGCGCCAACAAAAAATGTGGAGAGAGAGAATCTTGAAAATTTTTCAAATAACTCAAAACCCACCGATCAAACCTCTGTGGAATCCAGAAGTAAAGATAAATCTCGCCGCGCCGCCAGCGCCTGGGCAAACCTGGATGACACCCTCAAAAATTTCTGCTGGCAACAGGTGGACAAGCTACCCAATCGCCCCGCCGATCCGATCGCCTGGATACTCTCCTGCCTCGAACACCTGGAAGCTGAATACGAAAGGCTCTACCCGCAAACTGCCTCACCAGACAGCAGATATGCCGAGTGGGAAGCGATCCTCGACGATCCCATGCGTGGAGTTAGCTACCTCATGTCACAAGTACCCTCCGACTGTCCCGAATACGAAGAACGCTACAACTTTGCCTTCAGGAGGTAACTATGGAAACTCAAGAAAACTTGCCCATAATATCGGCGATTCCCGCACCAGTCCGAGATCGTTCAGTCAGACCGCCGTGGAAGTGCTTTTGCTGCTGTGACTCTGGCAAGGTGTCTAACCCTTACCTCCGCTGTTTTGTACTAGGAGAGAATGGCAAGCCATTCATCTGCCAGCGGCCTGACTGTGAGGAAGGGAAAAAATACCGTACTGCCTACTATCTATCTGACGCTCAACGGCAGGAATATGCCAAAAAGCACGGCGGGGAAGCCATGTCAAGCCGTGAGTATCAAGCTCAGTGGGACATCCGCCTGACTACCGCTCACTGCGAACGTATGCACCTGTGGCACAAAGCGGATTGGGATACATGGGCATCCCAGAGATCTAAACGGCTCAACTACGGGCAAACAATTTCTAACCTCACCCAGAAACTATCCATGCCAAATGGTAAGGAATTTTAGATGAAGCATCTCGATCTGTTCGCTGGCATCGGAGGGTTTACCCTTGCAGCCCAATCGCTGGGCATTGAGACTGTGCAATTTGTCGAAATTAACTCCTACTGCTGCCATGTTCTACGAAAAAACTTCCCCACCATCCCCATCCACAGAGATATCAGGACTTTCCATGCCAAGCCAAACCAATTCGACCTCATTACGGGCGGATCTCCCTGCCAAGACCTCAGCCTCGCTGGCAAACGCACGGGAATTACAGGCAGTCGCTCTGGACTCTGGTTCGAGATGCTCCGAGTCATCGAGGCAGCAAAGCCCAGATTCGTTATCTGGGAAAACGTCAAAGGCGCTTTCTATACGGGCGGACTGTCCGAAGTTTTGCACGGACTCTGCCAACTGGGCTATCGCTTCGATGTGGAAATCCTATCGGCAGCGGCAGTCGGAGCGCCCCACCTGCGCGAACGCATCTTTGTGGCTGCCTACGCCAGTAGCCTATGCGGGCAAGCATCGCCCTGGGCAGACCAAGTTAGATCGCAGATTGCGGCTGTTACCGACCCCAACTGCATCGCAGGGATTCGGGCTAGTGAAGGAAATCAAACCATACTTGCCCCCTGGCGAAGTGTTGAACCCCCAATTTGTGGAGTGGCTCATGGGCTTTCCCGCAGATTGGACAGACTTGCCGCGATCGGCAACGCAGTTGTCCCTGCCGTAGCGGCGATCGCCCTGCAACGAGTTTTGTATTTGGAGAATTTGAGGTAAGGACAATGGCACAACTTATCGAACAAAATAGTACTGTTACTCTGCCATCCTTACAGGAATGGTGTGATAAGCATGAAGCATCGAGGATAGCTGGACTGTCAGCATTAACCCTACGCGACTGGCGGTTGAGCGGGAAGTTAGTTGAAGGTATTCACTGGGTACGCTTCGGCAGTAGATGTGTACGTTACAATGCCGAACTACTCAGGGATTTTGTAGCTACCCAACCAAATCCAGGCATTCATCAACGTGCAGTCGATAATTACCTAGCCTCACTGCCAAGCAACAAGCCTAAGCCACGAGGCAGAAAATCGGTATAAATGTGGTATACAAATTATTAAGAATCAGTAAAACCATTATCCAGTAGCTCTTTTGGTCATTGAGTAGCCTCGTTCGGGACGAGGGGGTCGAAGGTTCAAATCCTTTCATCCCGATAGCCACAAAAATGTTTTACAGTAAAAATTTCAGCTTTCCCATGAGACTGATTGGATGTTTCGTTATTGAGAATGAACTGCTACATTTTGCTAGGCTTTGCCAGGTTTTCGGGGGGGCAGGTACGATATGGGTACGGTGTTTCGTACCCAACGTATGAGCAAAAAAAGTATTGTTAGCATTGAGGCCCTGAGCGATCGCGGCTTAAGATTTCGCTGGTGTCATAGTGGCAAGCTTCACTGTCTAGCGCTGGGGCTGCCCGATAGCTTGACGAACCGAGCAGTTGCCGAAGCTAAAGCCAGACAAATTGAGTTAGATATTGTATCTGGGCATTTCGATGAGTCCTTAGGACTGACTTAGCAGGAAAAGTCAGGTTCAAGTTGAGCTAGTGGAGCGTCACAGTTTAATTTTAGGGTAGATGGAAGTCAACTTGCATCGAGCATCATCGATTTTCATTTGCCAATCAACTCCACGTTGGGTAGTGTTGACATCGGTTGACCAAGCAGCGGTTTCATTTCGTAACGTTTCGATA
>CALRKB020000159.1:0-3440 GCA_943367755.1 Rhizobium sp. Q54
TGTCTTCTCGCCTCGAATAGCTTCCAGGGCGACTTTTGCTTTGAATTTGGGATTGTACTGCTTGCGTTTGTTACTCATGAACTACTCCTATCATTATTTCGAGTGGTTCAGAGCTTAACCCCCTGTCCAGTTTTTGGGGTCCACCTCAGACTATGAGTGCGTTGATGACGAGGACGAATAAATGATATTGACTCCCCAGCTTGGGGAGTTCTAATTTTAGGAGGATTTATGAGGCAGCTAATCGCCCCCAAAAAGACACCGCATGACTTTGCGTTCAGTTTTGGCGATCGCCATTTGATCGTCAATGACGATCTAGAGACCATCAAAGCCTTCGACTACCAGGGCGTTAAACTCTGGGAAAGACCATGTTTAGCCAGAGGTCAGTGGGAAGACAACAATTGGCGCGATCCAAATAGCGATACTCCACCAGGACTGTACAAGATTGGTGAGGTGTACCGCGACTACGAAAACGCAGATGAGATACCCACTCACATCAAGCAATCCTTTGGCTGGTATACATTCGATCTAGAAGAGCTTGAAAACCAGGAACAATCAGTAGGTAGAGCAGGCATTTGCTTACATGGTGGTGGCAGTAACTGCGGATGGCCAGGAGCTTGGGCAGAATATCAGAAATTGTTTCCTACATGCGGGTGCATTCGTATGTACAACAGGGATCTGTTAGACCTGGTGTTGCCACTGGTGGAAAAAGGAACAGTTTATATCAGCGTTTATCAAGAAGCATGATGAGGGTATATGAAATTCGCGCAGGTACAGACACAGAATCCACCTACTCAGATCGATCCAAACATCGCGCCATATCTGCTGTGGAAGGATCTAGGCATAATTGGCTTTGTTGTAGTTAGTCTGGCGATCGCACTCGGCAAGTGGTTACCCTCTCACCTTGACGAACGCTGGAAAGTCTGCAAAGCAGAAATCGAAGCGTCGATCGTCTCTCGGCAAAAAGCAACTGAGGCAGAGGCGATTCGGGATGAACACGATCGCAAAATGATGGCTGAGGTGACGAATACTCTGCTGGCTAAAGAATTGCAGCGATCGCATGAGCTACTAGAAAACCTGGCTGTGACTCAGTTGAATATCGCGCGATCGCTAGAAGTCCAGGAAAAGCAATATGAGTTATTGGGTGATATTCGTACACTGCTCCAGAACACAAAGTAAAGCGTAGGAGTAGGTTCCCGTGCCTCACTCGACTACGACTATCCCTCTCTCATACTAATCACCCTCCCCACCCCCGCTAACGCCGCCCCCGAGTGGGGGAACAAGAGTTCATGCATTCCTAGGTTCGGTAATCAGCATGGCGAACTGGAAGAATATTGATTCAGCCGCGAAGCGCCGCTTCAGTTTATTTTTGGCAGAGCTTTAGGCAAAAAAGTTATCTGTTGCCCGATGAAACTTAGTCGCTGCGATCGCCTTTTGCCACAGCCCTGCATTTGATGGACTCGATCGCAGAAGAAACCTAATTCGATATTGACAAAGCTGTCATTGCAATATTTCGCGTCAAACGGAAAGGCGATCTTCAGCTTTGATTGTGCCCTTGTGCGCTTGCTCCTACGTGCGCTAGCCCATGGGCTTAAAAGAGCGCGGTGCTACACGGGAACGAGAGAGTTTAGCACAGTCAGTCACTACGCATGGGGTCGTCGCCTTTATTTGTTGAGCTTCACTATCGCTCCGCACTGTTTGGTCGCTTCGCGGTTTGTTTATTTGCTCCGGTGCGCGCTCTCCCTCCGCAAGTAAGGATGTTGCTCCATTTGGAATTTTAGGCTTGCTTTGTGCCCGTGCAACCACAAAGGGGGTGTGTTTCGCACCGCGCATTTGTGGTGCATGTGTGGAATGCGTGAGTGTAGCTCATTTCGATAAGGTGTCAGGTACTTGTTTAAGTTTGTATACATGCTAAAATAAGATATCTTCTCAGGTATGCAACCATGACTCAGTTATCACTTTTTGATCGGACTCCCGACCTACATACACACTTTCTCTGGTGTGTCCCTCGCGGCGGCAATCGCTTTGTCGTGGGGTTTGCTGCACCCGTTCCTGCTGTTACTACAGATTGGCTCAAGGCTCATGGTGTGGTGTGTGTGCGGGCGGCTGGGTGCAGGGGCGGCTCCGCCGCCCTGCTCTCAGTGCCAAGCTCACTCATTCCACTCTTCAAGCGCTTACCTAGTGGGCGTGGTGGTTCCAGTCATGTCAGCAACTTCCTAGGCTTTTAGCTACTCTTCTGAGACATCTGAGGCAAGTGCATCAGCAATCGCTTGCCGAATAAATTCATTGCGACGATCTCCCAAACCATCAAGCGCCACTTTCATAGAAGCTGGAATCCTTAGCTGTAAGTGTGCATCTAGTGGCTCAGATCTATCTGTCTTGAAGCGGTGAGCAGCCAGATCAGGATTACCGCCAGGGCGACCGCTGCCTTTTGTGCCTGCCATAATTAAACTCGTATCTGCCCCTTTAAACTAGCACGTATACAGGCTTAAATCTCATAATCTTTGCTTATGCGAGTAGCGAACACGAATAAGCAAAATAGCGTTGCTTTAACTGGTATACATGCAATAATGGTACATAAGGCAAAAGCGATCGCCTCCCGTCGAAAGTTAGCGATCGCTTTGCAAGTAAAACCATACTCAAAAGGATCATAAACCATGTACGCAACAGCAAACGGACGCATCGCAGTACAAGTGCAACCACTGGAAAACAACTACTCACTGGTAAAGCTATGCGATCGCGTCGCACTGATTACGAAAGCACTCAAGCGCAAGGGCAAAGGTGGCAGGATGGCGCGGGTGCAGGCTGGTTACTTTGGTTTTACCACCAGAGACGCAGCCAATCAGTTTGCAACGGCAATTAACGAGAAATATGGTGTTGATGCCATTGTTCGCACTGCTTCTAGACTCGCAGGTCAGGAGATTGAGGTCAAAGTCCGAGATTTTGATGGACTAGAAACGCTGGCCTGGGAAAAAGCCCAGAAAACTGAGGTAACCCTGCGAGAGGCTAGAGCCAGTCTTGAGGTAGATTTTGAGGAAAAATTTGAGCCTTCACCAGCTTTTAGGGCAATGCAGAGGGAGTGGCTAAACCACTACAACTGTGAGGATGACCCCTACAGCGACAGCGAAGAAGATGCACAGGCAGACTATGAGGACTTACGCACTACCTCACTGCCTTGGTAGACCAGTGCCTGGGCAGAGCCTTATCTGCCCACCTCACTACACATTTACACCATAAACATCATGCAAACAGCAACACTGATCGCAGGAAAAGTAAAGTACGCGGCAAGCACACCCAGGGCTTACGCACACGTTTCTTTACAATTTCGAGGTACAGCCTGCTGCCTGAGATAGCACCTTAAGAAGATAACCATCATCCCAACCGGCCCGAAGACGCTTTGCTTTAAGCCCAACTTTAACTGATTTCTCCTGGCTCAAGAGATT
>CALRKB020000160.1:0-3437 GCA_943367755.1 Rhizobium sp. Q54
GGGGGCGAATCTCATTGTTACCACAGCAAGGACATGGATGTGAGAAAAAATCCATCACGCAACTGAATTTAGATTGTTGTAACTCCTGATCGCTCTAAATTATATGCAGTAAAGGTTTTTCTGTCCCATGCGGCGGAACCAGTGCCCTTATGCTTTTGCGGTAACAGAGGTTCTATGATTGCCCACTCTTGATCGGTTAAACTGCTTGTGTATGTCATCTTTGCCCCATTTAGTCTTTATCCTAAGATACCAAATGGGTTCTATAGAGATGAGCACAAGATCGCTGACGGCAACGCAGACAGGTATCGAATCGGCAAACCGGGCGCTAACAGGCAAAATGTTGACACAGGAAAAATTAGCAAACGATCTGCCAGTCGTTCGAGCAACAGTATCGAAATTCTTTACGGGAAAGCCCGTAGATCGACAGATTTTTGTGCAGATTTGCCAAGTACTCAATCTAGATTGGGAAGAAGTAGCGGGACAAAAAAGACTTGCCTCGCCGAGTGAGCAAGGAGAGGATAAACCGTTAGACATCGACGCACTGGTGCGACTGGTGCGGGAGCAGTGTGCGGAGGATGTGCAGAAGCAATGCGGGACAATGCGGGTGCTGGATATGGAGCAGCCCATCGAACTGAATGAGATTTATACGGATGTGAATATTCTAGAGAAGCTGACGCGCAACCAGCGGCGGGAAATTGACGAACTGTTAGAACATTGCGAGGGGGAGGATTTTTATCGATGGGGGCTAGCAGGAGGGGTTAAGCAGAAACGGATTACAGGATTAGAGGCAGTAGAACGGCATGACAAGTTGATGATTCTCGGCAAACCAGGTGCGGGGAAGACGACGTTTTTAAAGTTTCTGGCAATGTCATGTATTGGAGGCACCCTTTCCGCAGATCGCGTGCCTGTATTTGTGACGCTGAAGGACTTTACTGATGCTGCGAATACACCGAAATTGCTGGAATTCATTTCACAACAATTTACGAACTATGGTATTACCGGAAACATACGAGTGAATACAGATTTTTTTGATGCTTTGTTCAACCGCAATGCCAATCCAATAGAAGTATTGTTGCGCAAAGGGCGAATACTGGTATTACTGGATGGGTTGGATGAAGTACGGGAAAAGGATGACGGGCGGGTAATTCGAGAGATTGAGGAGTTTGCCAAGCAGTACCACCAATGTCAGATCGTACTGACCTGTCGAATTGCAGCAAAGCAATACATATTCGAGCAATTTACAGAGGTGGAAATTGCCGATTTTGATGACGAGCAGATCGGAACGTTTGCCCATAACTGGTTTCGCAACAAGCAAGTCAAAGCAGAAGATCTATTAGAGGAACTAAAGAGAAACAGCCGCGTGCGGGAATTGGCAACGAGTCCGCTGTTGCTAACCCTGTTGTGTCTGACGTTTGAGAACTCAGGTAATTTTCCTGCGAATCGCTCGGAACTGTATAAGGAAGGATTGGATGCATTGCTAAAAAAGTGGGATGCGAAGCGGGGAATTCGGCGGGATATCGTCTATAAGGATCTGTCAGTGCAGAAAAAGGAGGATATGCTGTCGCAGATCGCACTGACCACGTTTGAGAAGGGGGATTATTTTTTCAAGCAGAAACAATTGGAGCATTACATCTTCGACTACATCCGTAATGCCCCCAATGCCAGGATTGCTGAAGAGGATCTGCAACTGGATAGCGAAGTGGTTCTGAAAGCGATCGAAGCGCAACACGGGCTATTTGTAGAACGGGCGCGGGGAATCTATTCGTTTTCGCACCTGACGTATCAGGAATATTTTGCGGCGCGGCAGATTGTGGTGTCTACCAGTCCGAGCAAATTAGAAACTGCCCTGAAGAAGTTGGTTTCTCGCGTAACAGAAACCCGTTGGCGAGAGGTGATTTTGTTGTCGGTGGGAATGGCGCGGGAGGCAGACGATCTATTGCTGTGGATGAAGGCGGCGATCGATAATCTGCTGGCAGGGGATGAGAAATTGCAAAGCTTTCTGCAATGGGCGGATGAAAAGGCGCGATCGGTAAATTCACCCCATATAATCACCTCCATCTGCACCTACTACTTCACCCCCTCCAGCTACCGAGATACCCCACTCCAACCCCTTGACCTTGACCTTGACCTCTTTCCATCTCTTGCCCGTGCCCTCCTCCGTGACCTTGACCGTGCCCTTGACCATGCCCTAGCCCTCGACTTCAACCTTACCCGTGACCGTGACCGTGCCCGTGCCCTTAGCTTCGACCGTGCCCTCACCCGCTGCCAACGCATCGGCGAGGAGCGATTATGTCAACACTTGCAAGACCTGAAAATTCAGTTTCCCGATCCGCGACAAGATCGGCCGGCATTCCAAACATGGTGGTCGAAGAATGGAAAGAAATGGCTTGATGAGTTCCGTCAGGTTCTCATCAAGCATCACAATATCGGTTACGACTGGCAGTTTACGAACGAACAGAAGCAGAAATGGCAACAGTATTACGAAGCAAATAAGCTTTTGGTGGAGTGTCTCAACAGCGATTGTTACGTCAGTCGCGAGACGCGACAAAAGATCGAGGAGGAGTTGTTGCTCTGCCACTGGAGCGATCTGACTCGACCTTATAGCTGTTAGCAGTTAATCGCAGTCACTTGTCAAGTTAAAATGTTAACTACTAGCATTCTTTACGAACAGATACCTCTTATAGTTATGAAACAAAAACGACTATTTACAGCAATTATCGAACGGGAAGGAAATGGATATGTTTCCTTATGCCCAGAATTGGATATTGCTAGTCAAGGAGAGACAGTTGAAGAATCGCGAAATAATCTAATTGAGGCGCTGGAACTCTTTTTTGAAACCGCCGATCCTTCGGAGATTGAGAGTCGGTTACGTGGGGAAATATTTGTGACCAGTTTGGAGGTCGCAGTTGGGTAGCCTAAGGGTTTTATCAGCTCAAGCAGTCTGTCAAATCCTTGAAAAACAAGGATTTATGAAGGTAAGACAACGGGGTAGCCACATTATTATGCAGAAGAAAACAGAGGATTCAACTATTACCATTCCCGTGCCAAACTATTCGGAGATACGGATTGGCACGCTGCAGTCAATAATTCGGCAGTCAGGCTTACCTCGATCCCTGTTTGAAGTCCCTTAGTCGCGAGACGCAACAGAAGATCGAGGGGGAGGAGTTGGTGCCACTGGAGCGATCTGAATCGACTTTAAACCGTTGATGGCTCAAGAAGAACTTTGTCCTTAGTAAACAACTGCGGTTTTGTCAGCAAAGTCGCCCCAAAACTAACAAGACCGATCGCAACTCAACCACTCTGGACTGAAAGTCCAGAGGTTGGAAAGGGACTAAAAGTCCCAAGAGTCGGTTTATGGCAAACATATCGATCTGTCATCCCGTACATTCTGAATAGAAGTGTGTAGCAGCTAAAGCCTCCCACTAAAGTGGGTAGTT
>CALRKB020000161.1:0-3419 GCA_943367755.1 Rhizobium sp. Q54
TTTTTAATGACTTCTCGAAGCTCGCAACGCTCTTCTTCTGTCAATCGGACGATATATTTCTTCTGCATAAAGCACCTCCTACTTTATACACCTTCGCCGATTTGAACACACTTGTTAACCCTAATGTTTAGATGTGACCCTGCACTAGCTACAACCCTAATAGTTACCAGGTCGATCAGAGCATACTAGGTCCTTCACAGCCGTCGTCCCAGGAAAGAGCGGGATTAGAATGCCTGCGTTCATCTAATTTGATGGTCAGATGCCAATCGCATCTTAGAATAAGCAGTAGTCTGTTCATAATACAATTGAACCCAACAGCGTTTGTCAATAATAGCATCTATTTGAGTAAATACAGCAAAATTGCTTTTAGAGGGGTGAACGAAAAAAGTGCGGTTAAGTTAGGATAGTGATATAAGACTAGAAATCATGCCAACAAATGGAGTCACTTCAACAGCAGGTACATCGAGTCATAGCTGACTGGGGGGCGTTGTGAACAAAACATGACAGATTTCTTAAGACATTGATGGTTAGAACTTTCCACCATGTCAGAACCAATCATTAAACCCAGTTACAGATAGAGATGATAATCAATGCGCGATTGATTGTTCGTCAGATAGCGTATGACTGCCTCAATATGACAAGAGCTATACCATCAACACATATTTTCTTTAAAAATAATTATTTTATATAACGAAACATAATTCTTAGATGTTACACAGCTTATACTTCTCAATAGGTTTAAACTCCATCATCTGTCTGAATTGATCAGACTACATAAATTACTCCCAAATCCGCTCCAAATAACATTTATTTGAAATTGATAAGTTATATAAAAACGAGCAAAGAAATGGAAATTGATGCACAACTACTTCTCGAAGCTAGTATTCGCTATCAGCATCGAGAACATCAGCGTAAAGCAAATTTACAAAAACTATCAGACACTAATGTTCTCAGTGTTGATACCCCAGAAAGAGTAAAAAAGCGATTGGATCGAGTCGCCCAGAATCCCCTAGCTCGAATGATGATAGCCGAGCACCAAAAAATGATCCCAGATCGTGCCGATCCTCTTTCTAGATCTGAGTTCGAGCAGTTAGTTCAAGAACGGGTACTAGGGCTGAATGACTTGATGCCCGTCAGCTACCTAGAATACGGATTGCGGGTCTCTCAATCCGTTGGGCGAGTTAATATTCGTAGCACCAACCGTCGCATTACTGGTTACGGGACAGGTTCGATGATTTCGCCCCGTTTAATGATTACCAACAATCACGTACTACAAAACACTAGTCAATCTCAATACAGTCAGATCGAATTTAATTACCAAAGCGATCCTAATGGAGAAATGCACTCTTCTCAGATCTTCGATCTAGATCCAGACACCTTCTTTCTTACCAATCCAAAACTCGATTACACAGTTGTCGCTGTAAAAAACAAGCAAGACAGCCAAGCCTCCTTGTCTAGCTTCGGTTGGACTCGACTAATAGAAGAAGAGGGGAAAGTTGTTATTGGCGAATACGTTAATATCATTCAGCATCCTTCTGGCGAACCCAAGCAGCTAGCATTGCGAGAGAACCAAGTTGTAGACCTATTAGATGATTTCTTACACTATCTCACCGATACAGCTCCCGGTTCCTCTGGCGCTCCTGTATTTAACGATCAGTGGGAATTATTAGGCATTCATCACTCTGGGGTTCCCGATAAAGATAGTGAAGGTAATATCCTGACTATTGATGGCAAAATTTGGCGTTCCGGCATGGGCGAATCGCGTGTGAAATGGTTAGCCAATGAAGGAGTAAGGATTAGTCGCATTATCCAACACATTAAAAAACAAAGCCTGTCAATTGACCAAAAACAATTACGCGATCAGCTCTTCGATCGCTTGCCAGACTCTCCGCCAGTTGTTCCAGTCACACCAGAAACTCAAACCATGTCTAACCAAGAATTTTTAAACCCCAGTCACAGCGTCACTTGGAACATTCCATTACAAGTAACTGTCAACCTCGGACAAATCAGCTTATCCACTCCTGTCAACGCTTCAGCAGTAACTACACCAAACAAAAAAGCTGAAGATTTTCAACAATTCAAAGATGACAACCCAGATCTACAAAAAGAACTTCAATTACTAGAAAGAGTACGTCGCGGCGAAATCCCTTACTATGACAGCGCATCTGATCGGCAAAGTCGTGATGACTATTATGGAGAACTCATTGACAATGCAAGTTCTCTATCTTCTAAGAAGCTCTTTAATACTTTAAAAGAACTACTCTCCAGAACGCATACTAATCAGCTATCCTATAAGCCCAGTGCTACCCTTTATCCTTGGGTGGACTTACAACCTAATTTTAAAATTCGCAGCATTTATTCACAATTGGAATTCGAGCCAGAAGAAATCATTCAAGCAGATTTTTTGATCGAGCAGCAAAAAAATGCACGTTTAAAAGAACTCATGCAAATTGAATCTTTTCAAGACGTTTCAAAGTTTCAGGAGGAGTTAGATCTACTAGAAGCGCAGATGCCTTATAACTGCGAACATGTCGTGCCTCAATCATGGTTTGACAAAAGAGAGCCAATGAGGGGAGATTTACATCATTTGTTTGCATGTGAAGTAATCTGTAATAGCTTTAGAGGTAACACCCCTTACTTTGATTTCACAGACTTTGGCGAAACCATTCAAAGTAATTGCGGTAAATCTGAGAGAAATGAAATGAAATTTGAACCCAATAATGGCAAAGGCGAAGGAGCAAGAGCAACACTCTATTTTCTGATGCGCTATCCCGGCAAAATTAACAACACTGTTAAAGAGTATCAATCAGACGACTTAGAAACATTATTGGAGTGGCATAATGCTTTTCCAGTAACCGAACATGAAAAACATCGCAATATGGCCATCTTCAAAAAACAGGGGAACCGCAACCCACTCATTGATTTTCCAGAGTGGGCAAGTAAAATCGATTTCAGCTTAGGCTTAGGCTAGTATAGCAGTTTTCAAATGAGAATGGTACGGTCGTCACACTTAGCAAACCAACCAAAGATATCAGAATGAGAGGCATCATTAAAAGCGTCAGTAATCGCCGCATGAAACGACTTGGAAGGTTATTCAAGCCCAGGTCAGTTTGAAAGATGAATTTAAGCAGGCATAAGGGTTCTGTTGCAAATATATTGAATAGTTATAAACTTCCTTTGTGGAAGTAGTAACTTATGCTGCAACTCCGAAGATTTCATTGATGAAGGAGATCTGGCCCATGACATCCCCTTTTTCTACATTTTTGATCTGACGGCACTGGTTCCGCCGCATGGGACAGAAAAACCTTTACTGCATATAATTTAGAGCGATCAGGAGTTACAACAATCTAAATTCAGTTGCGTGATGGATTTTTTCTCACATCCATGTCCTTGCTGTGGTAACAATGAGATTCGCCCCC
>CALRKB020000162.1:0-3186 GCA_943367755.1 Rhizobium sp. Q54
CATTCAGCTTGCTTGGTTTTGCCTAAATCGCCGAAGTAACGAGCGACTTTGATAATCGAAATTTCGAGCGAGTCACCCAGAAACTCATTCTCACTCAAGGCGATCTGCCCAGTTTGGCAGTTGAGCCTCACAGCAAAGGGCTGTGGAGGCAGAAAAATAGCATCTTGGGGCTTAGTCCCAAAAACAGTCAGTGCGGTCATAGTTTGTTTTCCTTTTGATTGCATAGAATTGATTGGTTTAGCAGAGGCTTTTATTGTCATCACTGCGATACGCCTGCGCTAGCGCGCGAAGACGCGCGATTCGGACAGTTGAATTACCAGTTACCCTGGGCAAGTTCGGTTGCTAGCCTATGGCGTTCTTCTTGTTGGTCAAGCCATAACTCGTATTCTTGCCAGTCTTCGACCGTTGGTTGGGTCTCTGGCAGAGAAACAGCTTTAGCAAAGTAGCCAGTGTTTCTGCCATCCGACCAATAGGTGTCAAAATCAACGATCAGATAGTGGGTTTCAGTGCGATCGAAGTCATCCACATAGATGTATTCGTGATAGGGCAGAACGGGAACGCGATTTAGGTTACGAGCAGATTGAAACTGAGTGCATGGAGTAATCATCGTGGTATCCTAGAAATATGTTTTGATGTCGTCTTGAGCGAGTGCCTTTATCGTCTTTCTCAGGACGATTTTTGTTATTCCTGCACTGTGAGATAGGAACGCAGATCGGTATAGCCGAGTTGAGCCAGAACGGCATATCCATGCTTGCAGCATCCACGTCCAAAGAATCTCACCTGATTCTTGTAGTCATCACAAGCACACTCGATACCTGTAGGTGTAGGAGTAACGATATATTGAGAGTCTTTTTGCGGGTTGCGTACTACGTAGCCGCCAACCATAGGAGCGCGAACTACTTGTAAACTTTGAGCCTCAGATCTGCGGCGATCTACGAAGTGTTGCTTAAATGCTTTGAAAGAAACCAGTCTGGGAAGCATACCTTTGACATAAACCCATACGCCAGTCGCCCAAATCTCGAACCTGACTACTGCACTTGCCGCCACGTTAAAAATCCGAGCAATCGCTGAAGCAGAGTAGAGAATGTTTTGAGAAGTCACCATCGATAAGAACCTCCATGTATTTGTTTGTGTCACCATAGTAACTTACGTAACCTACAAATTGCAATACTTTTCCTATCTTAAGTGCTTATAGGAAGCGAGATTTGGATAAACAGAACCTATGTAACTTACGTAACCTACGTGTTATAATTGGAAAAACTGAGATGGGAAAGCAAATGCAAGTAGTCGGAGTAACTGGAACTCGCAAACTAACTGAGAGCCAAGCAGAACAAGCGACAAAAAAACTGCGATCGCTACTCGATAAAGCCACTAAACTGCACGTAGGAGATGCCACGGGAATAGACGATCTCGCGCGCAGATGTGCAAACGCAGGGATGGAAGTAGAACTGCACGAAACCGAAGGAAGAAAGCCCTACCAGCTACAGCAAAGAAGTAAACGCATGGTGGATGCTCTAGTAAAAGAGAATGGAACGCTCCTTGCTTTTGCGAATAAGCCATGCCCTACTGGTGTAACTGTGAACTCTTGGGCTGGGTCTGGAACTTGGGGAACTGTAAGATATGCGATCGCCAAAGGCGTACCCGTAGAGCTACAATGGCTGATCGAACCTTGCGAGTTGCCAGACTGGCTGACCGAAAAGCAACTAACTCTGATTTAACGGGCAGTATCGGGCTTGACAGCCCTGCTACACTCGCACTCCACATGCCCCACACCACATCACAAAAGCTAATCGTGTAGCGTCAGCTTGGTTCGCGGAATGAAGCACACGACAGCCGATAAAGCACGGCACAAAATGCAGCAATGCGGAGCGCAGCGCAGCCAAAAAACTATTCGCCCAACAATTAGGATCGCGGACACCGCAGCGGAGCGAGGATGGAAGCCAATAAACAAATCGTGCCCAACCATAAATAGAGAACATCGGGCACGTCCACAGACATCTGACTATTAAAGGGCGATCCTCTTTGCGGAATGACTGCTGTGCTAGGCTGACGTATCCTGCGAAATGGAGCGCAGAATAATCGCGGTTCCACCGCGTCCACTTTTCCCTGTGGGGGATGGAAGGGGACAAGCCCAGCGGCTTTGGAGCGATCTGTTCGGTGCGAATACTTGCAGCACTGAGCTAACAAATAAGTTGAGACGGTGCGATCGCTTCCTCACTAATCCTCTTTGACATCTACTAATGCACTAAGCACGGTCGAATCCAATTCTTATTTGGGTGGTAAGCGGGTAGGCGCGGCTTCCGTGACCGATCGCGGTTGGGGGAGTAGATGCGGCGCGGTGGTGGGTGGGTAAGCCGCAAAAGTAATGGGGGCTTTGACTTCCGAATACTCTTAATCGCCTTTCGATAGTGCTTCCAGAATTCCTTCAAGCAAAGCGATCGTTCTGGCTTGATTTTTGGTGGACTGTTCAAATCCCAGTGCGATCGACTGCTGCTGCGTTTCAAAAGCTTCGACCATCCTGGAGATATTCAACTGAGTTACAGCCAGGTTTTCCAGCAACTCATGAGATCCATGTAATTGCTTTGCCAGCATTGTGCTGTATGAATCTGCCAGCAATTTTTGATCGCTGGCATCGCGCAACAGTTCTGCTTTCATCAATTGCTCTTTGTGCAGCAGTTCTGCTTTCATGGATTGTTCTTGCAGAGCGATCGCTTGCTCGATCTCTTTTTTGCGAACCTCCCACCTTTGGTTGAGGTGGTCGGGTAGCCATTTACCAAGCGCGATCGCCAGAGACACCACCACAAACCCAATGATGCCAATATCCTGCCAGACATACGGTGAGAAAGTTATCTGCGGTGCGGGTTCTGCTTGAGTAGTTTGCGGAAAGTGCGGTCTTGGGGTCTCCCCAAGTTGAGCAACTTTCCAAGAGAGAGTAGTTGCAGTCATAATTCATCACCCACTAAATAGCCTTCCCCAGCCGCTTTTACTGCCTTCTACTAGCCACCTGGCGTTAAGCATGGTTCTGCTGTAGATTGCGCCCTTACCGTTGTAGACATCGCTGGTATAGCCATCATTGCAATCCCCGAAAGGGTCATTAACGATGTAGTTGCCATCTTCAGTCCTGCCAACTACGCAGATGACATGACCGCCTGTCGGAGCTTCTAAGGAACCTCTATGTAGAATGGC
>CALRKB020000163.1:0-3100 GCA_943367755.1 Rhizobium sp. Q54
CCAGAACTTGTTTACTGGGAAAGGCTTTCAGGCAGTGTCTCCACTGGAGAATTATTCCCTAAAACCACTTGATGAGGAAATTAGAGATCTCAATTTCTCAGAGCTTAGAGATCCCTCAAAGTTGTTCAGTCGATTGGGTCCACTTCAGACGAAGCCTTAGCCCTACTCGATACCCTTTTGCAAGGGTCAAAGCTTAAAGACGTCCAGGAACAGGTCTTTCGCTATTCTTGGCAGGGCTGGACGTATCCAGAGATGGCCCAGCATCTCGGTTACGATGACAGCTATATTCGCGATGTCGGTTACGAATTGTGGCGACAACTTACTCAAGAATTAGGCGAGCAAGTCACTAAAAAGAACTTGCAGAAAGTAATATTGAGGCAAGTTTCCCAGAGACAAGTTATTACCGAACCACTTAGCTCCTCCGAACTCGGATCTGTGGTCATAGATGCCGAAACACCACTGGCGAAGGCAAGCAATCCCCATTCTGGTATTACTATCACCGATCCAGCATCGATAGGATTAGTGAAAGCTAGCAACCAGTATTGGGGAGAAATTATTGACGTCCCATCATTTTACGGTCGCAGTACAGAACTCATGCAGCTACAACAGTGGGTTATTGGCGGCGGTACGCATCCTGAAAGGAATCGCTGTCGCCTGGTGGCTATACTGGGTATGGGGGGAATGGGTAAAACTACGCTGGCAGCAAAACTTGTCGAACAAACAAGAAATGAATTCGAATTTGTGATTTGGCAATCCTTACGCAATGCCCCTCCGATCGCTGAGGTATTGACTACCTCAATTCAATGTCTTTCTAAGCAGCAGGAACCCTCACTCCCGATGTCGATTGGGGATCTAATTGCCCAACTTATCGAATATCTCCGATCCCACCGTTGTCTGTTGATATTCGACAACTTCGATGCAGTTTTAAGAGGGACTAATGAATCAGTTTCATCGCAAAGATCTCTGGCAGGTCAATGTAGAGAAGGATTTGAGGAATATGAGGAGATTCTCGGGAAATTGGGTAGCGAACTTCACTCCAGTTGCCTCTTACTGACAAGCCGGGAGAAACCTAAAATACTGACTCCATTAGAAGGTAAAACCTTACCCGTACGTACGCTAAGTTTAGCAGGATTGAGTGCAGTTGAGATGCAAGAAATCTTTAAGGTTGATGGCTGTTTCACTCAAGCAGAAGCGGATTGGGATTGCATTAGAGAGAGTTATGCTGGCAATCCTCTAGCCCTTAAAATTGTTTCAACCACAGTAAGAGATGTATTTGATGGTAACATTGCGGAGTTTTTAGCACAAGGTTCGATCGCCTTCGGTGATATCAATTTACTGCTCGACGAACAATTTCGTCGCCTATCGGATCTGGAAAAGCAGGTAATGTACTGGCTGGCGATCACTCGCGAGTGGGTGTCATTGGCAGAACTGCGTGAGGATTTCGTCCCCAGCCCACCACAGCATATTCTGCTTGAGACTTTACTTTCTTTGGTGCGGCGATCGCTGATCGAGAAAAGTGCTGGCAATTTCACACTGCAACCCGTAGTAATGGAATATGTGACGGAACATTTGCTCGGAAGTATTTGCGAGGAAATAGAAACCCAGGAGTTAAATCTACTTACCAGTCATGCTTTAATCGAGGCACAGGAGAAGGATTACATCCGCGAGAGTCAAATCCGCGTCATTCTAGAGCCATTAGCCCAACGACTGCTTGGTAAGTGGCGATCGAAGAAAGAAGTAGAATATCAACTCAAAAGCATTTTATTCAAGCTGCGATTGGCTGCGCCACGCGAGCTAACGGAGTTTCCCCACTCAGTTGGATATGCTGGCGGGAATTTAATCAACCTGCTGTGCCAACTTCAGATCGATTTAAGTGGCTGGGATTTCTCCCATATGAATATCTGGCAAGCTTACCTTCAGGATACGGCGCTCCATCAGGTTAATTTTGCCTATACCGACTTCGCCAAATCGGTGTTCGCTGAAACTTTAGGTAGTATTTATACAGTTGCGCTTAGTCCCGATGGCAACTTTTTAGCAACGGGCGATACCCATCCCGAAGTTCGTTTGTGGCAAATGCCAACAGGTCAGCATTTACTAACTTTACTGGGTCATAAGGGTTCGATTTGGTCGCTGGCATTTAGTCCGGATGGAAAAATACTTGCCAGTTCGAGTTTCGATGAAACCATTAAGCTATGGGATCCCCACACAGGGGAGTGTCTCAGAACTTTTCGACATAGTGAAGTTGGAGGTATCCGATTCAGCCCCTGCGGTCAGATTGTCGTTGTTTCCGGTCATGACAGTAAAATTCAGCTTTGGAACGTAAACACTGGGGAATGCTTTAGAACATTGCACGGTCATACTGGTGGAATAGCAAATGCTACATATAGTCCGAATGGACAAATCCTCGCTAGTTGCAGTAGCGATGCCACGATTTGTCTTTGGGATGTAAAAACTGGGGAATGCCTCAAAACCTTACACGGGCATAGTAGCTGGATCTGGACAGTGGAATTTACTCCCGACGGTCGAACCCTTGCTAGTGGCAGTAAAGATAGCACGATTCGTTTGTGGGATGTAGCTAAGGGAGAATGTTTTAAGATTCTCGAAGGGCACGGCAGTTGGGTTAGATCGCTTGTAATTAGTTCAGACGGAAAAACTTTGATCAGCGCTAGTGAAGATCGTACAATACGATTGTGGGATTTAGAGACTGGGCAATGCCTCAAAATCCTCCAAGGACATACAAGTAGAATACCATCGATTGCCCTCAGTACAAACGATCTAACGCTTGTTAGTGGAGGCTCCGATCTTGCCATTAAGATATGGGATATCCAATCTGGGAAATGTAGTAAAACATTACAAGGCTACAGTCATATGATTAGTGCCGTGGCATTCAGTCCCAACGGTCAAACTATAGTCAGCGCCAGTTCTGATCGCACGGTTCAGACGTGGGATGTAACTGGAGTTTAGACTAAAAGATTAAGAAAGCCCAGGAAGAAATATCCCAATAGATAGGAACTATTGAGATAGAAGATAGAAGAGAAGGAGTGCAGCTACAAGGCTGCTGTTTTGGCCTTTTTACTAGGCTTGGAATAGCGTTTTTTGA